>NZ_VWWO01000001.1:2101839-2802452 GCF_011752935.1 Chitinophaga sp. Cy-1792 | reverse complement strand
AAGTCGGCAGGATTAAAGGGTTGCTCTATCTTGTCAAATACTTTCTGTCCCTTTGTATTGATGTACCAGGATTTTCCGTTCTGCTGAATGCGCGCCAGTCCCTTCACGAATATGGAACCTTTCTGTGCCTGTGCAGGGAATTGCAGCAATATTCCTGCGAGGCAGGCTAATAGTACTAACTTTCTATTCATCATATCCCTTCCTTTTCTTTGAACGATAAGGTAATACGGAACCATCGGCGTTTATGTAGAAATACCAGCCGTCTTCTTTTACCATCACCGGAAAACCGTCGCCATCGTAGTAGCTTTGGTTGCGTTCCAGCTCATCATATTTCGCCGGAATTATAATAACTCCGCTGCTACTGATAATGCCATATTTCCTATTATCCGTAACATAAAAATTCCGCTGACTTTTATCATAGGTGATATCCTGGTATTTCATCGGGATAATTTCTTTACCGGTAGAATCTACCACACCAAAATTTCCACTTTTACCTACTTTATAATATCCGATATCGTAAAACTTACTGATGTCATCATATTTCAGCGGCAGGAATATACTACCATCCTTTCTGATCAAGCCTTGCAGGGTATCCTGTCTTACTTGCAGGAGATCATCTTCAAAGCGGTTAATATCATCCGCAGTGATAGGATATACGACTTTATTATCACGGCTGATAATGCCAAAATGCATACTCCTTCCCTCTCCTTTTCCTGCCAGTGCCAGACCATTGTAGAAATCTCCCACAAACTGGTAATCATTGAAATATACTTCCTTACCGGTGGTATCTACGAAGAGGTTTTCATGGATGTTGTTCCAGATTTTCAACAAGCCGTTGTTAAAAGAAGCTATATCTCTTTTAACGGAATCCGGCATGAGCAGGCGCGAGAAACCATTGTGTTTAAATTCCCAGTACGGATAGGTATACAGCTTATTCCCTTTCAGGTCTGTCAGCCAGGTATCGGCAGAGTTTTTACTGCCATAAACAGTTTGTACGATCCTGTTTTCTGAAACGGCGGTGAAATTGCCATATTTACTGGCAGCTCTTATCATTGTGCCGTCAGGTGCGGCCATGGCACTGGTATCATAGTTGATGTTCAGCGCTATCATGGCAGGGTTTTGCCATTCTATCCTGGTGTAAATTGGAGGCAGCACTTCTTTTCCAGTGGTGGTATTAAAAAGTCCGAGGCGGTCTTTTTTCATCATGGCGATGAATTGATTGCCTTTCGGACCTGCCATATTTGACATATAGGAATAACCATCATTATAACCCTGGCTGATACCGGTATAACGGCAAGGCACCAACGGAGTACCGTCGGTTTTTGCCAGCCCCATCAGGTGCTGTGCAGTGGTAATAGCGATCAGCGGCATCCCGTTATAAACGATGATATCGGCATGCGCGTAATCTGTTGCCAGCAGTTTTTTACCGGTGGTATCATACACATTCCATAGATTGCCTTTACGCGTGAGGAACCATCCGGGATGACCATAGTTAAAACGTGTACTGAAGGAAGTTGCACTGGTGAGCTTTTCGGCATCTATGCCAGCGGGAATAATCTCATCAAATACAATCGGCACAATTTCTTTTCCTTCTCCGTTCAGTATACCCTGCTTACCCATTTTCTTCACCATTACATAATTGCCATAAGGAGCAGATGAAGTATAGATGAGATCTGTGATTTCCTTTCCATCGCGGTTAACAAAGCCGACCTTTCCTGCTTTGGATACCGCAAAGGTACCATAGACGGGTCCTCTTTCTATTTTATCGTACAGTGGAGGAGTGATCTTTTTGCCGGCACTGTCCATAACGCCAATTTTCCCTTGTACTTCGTAGGTGAAGTAGGCGTTATCTTCATAGCCAAGGCCGCTGAAGTCGGCATACCCGATATCAGTTACGGGTGAGCCGTCATTGCGTATAAGTCCGACTTTATGCTGACGTTCTACCTTGAGAAAGGGAGAGATATAGCTTTTTCCTACTTCGTCAAAGGCGGCTTCCTGGATGACCTGACCTGTTTTGATGTCGGCCCATCCCCAGAGTGGCCCTTTTCTGAACTTATAGACGGCAGCATTCAGTGGTCCTAACTCATCATATATAGGCTCTGCCAATACTTTACCGAACGTGTCAATAGCGCCATATTTCCCATTCAGGCGGGTGATAACAAAACAATAGTCGTTGCTATGATCATAATCGCTTTGTTCATCTGCCAGCTTCACCTCATCAAATTTAAACGGTGCGATCGTTTTCCCGTTGTAGTTTACTGCACCATAGGCATTATGTTTTATGCCGATGAGTGTTTTATAATACCCCTGGTTTTCCCGTTGATCTATCAGCACGGAACCGCCACGGTGCAGGAATTGCACCTGGTTATCGATCTTTACTTCAGCGAGGAGGTCCTGAAACGGAGAGAGGTATTCTACTTCTGTAAATTGCTGTGCACCGGCAGTAAATGGCAACAGCAATGGTATGATAAATCTTAGGTATTTCATGTGGTTAAACTAAAAAACATGGCTCGTAAAATACAAATATGCAATGTTTATTATGATAAATCAAGTTTTAGTAAGGAATCCGGAGATAGAAAAAGGCAGTAATACGATCGTACTCCTGCCCTTCTCTGTTAACCGTTTTTACAAATTTACCAGTTCTATACTGCTACCATATCCCTGATTTCAGGGATTTCCAGTTGTCTTTCCAGCAAGGCTTTAAATTGTATAAACAGCCATTCTATATTTTTTCCATGAACCTCACTCAGGATAGACCTTAAAGCTATCATTTCCTCATTGATAAAGCCAACGTTGGAATGCACTGATTCCAGCTCCTTCAATTCCCCCGGAGGAATAGAATTTTGGGAGAAGTAAACATAATCAGCCTTAATAAAGGCGCTGATACGGCTATTCCATTTTTCTTCAGCGGCCCATTGCTTATCCAGCACCTGCGTAAGTAATGCCTTCAGCTTTGGAATCTGCTGCTGCTTCATGGCATCCAGGGTATCAGTAATATATGTTACAGTCAATTCGTGATTATAAAATGGCGTTATTATCTGTTCAATCTCAATAGCAATGGCCAGAAAATCCTCTACAAACTGTTGCTCCAGTTTCAGGCTATGATACTGATTTCCTATAGCTGCATCCTGGTTGTTAAAAAGTACGAATCCTTCCTTATCCAACTCTTTTAGCAGCAATTCCTGTTCTTCAATCTCGTCTTCCAAAGCGGCAGCTAATGTGGCGGCTTTATCAGCACCAAATTTTTTACCGTCAAAATCAAAGGTATTTACCTGGATCTTACCTGTTCTGATCGCATGTAGTATTTCAAGGTCTGCCTGGTTCCGCCTGATTTTATTATACAGCTGTCCATTGGATTCGTTATAAATTTCATCGAAAGTCCGTAGCCTGGTTTCCTGGCTGATTTCATCCATGTCCCAACCTTTAAGGTCGATATTTCTACCATCATAAAATCCCAGGTAGACAGCAGGCAGGGCATATCTTGTTATTTCACCGGTGTAGAATTGTTCAAATGCTGCCGGCGTAATAACCGTAGCCCGGGTAATATCTACTTCTGCGTAAAATAACTGACTGATTTCTTCCTGCACTTTTTCAGGTGACTCAAACAGTTCCCAGGCGCTGCGATTATCTGTTATACCTTCAATATTCAATGCTTTCAGCGATGTGGAACGGTCTTCTAAGGAAGGGTGGCTTGCCCATTGATCTTTATAGTTCACCCTTGATGTAGCAAAGCTTTTAGAAAAATTATCCGGTATCAATGGCAGGCCGTTATTTACTTCCCAGCTCCTCGATTTTGCATTAATTAACATAACAGACCGGTGGTTGAGATAGACATTCCTGCTGACCTTCCCTTCTGCAAACAATAAATTTAGTTTGTCGCCCAGGGCATTCATGGCTGCATTAGCATATTCAGTGCTAACAAGGCTGGTAATTGCGTTATTACTTCCAGCCAGGGAAGCACCGACCATGTCCGCATGGAATTCCATTTCACGGCTAAGGCTCATATAGGTCCTGTTAACATAAGCATACAATCGCTTCATAACATACATGACAGCCTTTACCAGTATATCTGCAGCATATGCCACCAGTGCCAGCACACCATTTACTTTTTCCATCCCTTCTATAAAGCCGTTGACACGCTCATCATCGCGGACCATACTATAAATCAACCGGTTTACATGATAGATATAGCCACCTAATTGCAAACTTTGCTGGCTAAAATGCCCGAATTCATGCGCCATGGCAGCTTTGAACGCTGTAATATTCAGCGCATTGATCAGCCCGGCGCCAATAACGAGATTGCGACGTTTCGGAAAAAACATGCTCCAGAAAGTGGGGATATAGAATACGCTGGCGTTAACTTCCTGGCTCAGGTAAATGCGCCTGGGAAAACTTGTCCCGGCTTCCCTGCTGATTTGCCTGATAAAATCAAATAGTACCGGGTGCTCCACTTCCGTTATTTCTATATGGCTAATTTTCTCTCTTCCTAATCTGACAAACTGGAATTGCAGCACAAAATAGATGGCAGCAAAGCTCGTTACCAGGATAGCTCCTCCTAACATCAGCGTCAATAATCCTATCTGGGTAGACATGAGCCAGAAACCAAAATAAACGCCCAGGCATCCTAATATCACTGCCAGCAACACTACCAGTGGATACACAAAAAAGAAGCAGCATATCGAGACGATAACGCGAACTGCCTGTTTCTTAAAATTCGCATTGGGTAATAAAAAACTTTTATCCGCAATGACGGGAGATGGCGGATACAACATTTTGCTCATAGGGATACAGGTATAAGTAGGCACAAGATAGATAAATCACGGCAAGGCGGTTAACTGGATCAAAAAATTAAGTACTTCTACTTAATCTCCTCACCTGCAAACTTATCGAGCATAACAAAAAATGCCGTCCCTACAGGAAGAACGGCATTTAAACAAAAAACTTATGCGGCATTTTCATATTATTGCAGACGTTTAAGCCGGTATAACAGCTGTTTGATACCTTCCTGGTATTCGTCAATAATAGACTGTGTAAACTGGTCGGGGAACAAATCACGCTTAGCATCTACCACCGTATAAAATCCATCGATATAGGCAATGGCATCTTTCGGTTTCCTGGTTTCAGGAATGGTTATGTCCATGTCGCCTTTTGTGGCCATAGTTGTTTCTACCAGGCGGTCCAGTATCTTTCTGAGGTCGTGCTCTGCCTGGTCCAGTGCAATATGGGCCGCATAGCTACCTTTACCCTGCGCATCCCAGTGCAAAAGCTTCAGGCTGCTGTTAAATGAGAACATAATCCCTAAAAACTCTCCGGTAGAAATCTCAGTGGATTTCTTTACTTCCTTAACAGTGTGTGTACTCATAAAAAAGGTTTTTTACTGTGAACGAATAGTATAATGCAATTGTTCGTTTCCCTGTTGCAACAACAGTTCTGACGAACTCCGTCATTCCTCGTTTTTCAAACTGTTGCGCCGGCTGCACAAAATGCGTCAGGAGATACACATTCCATACAGTAACAACCGCTGTAAAACTGCCGTAACCCTTTATTTACAACAGGTTCTGACTATTAAATTCACAATTTCAGGGCCATCTTATTAAAAAACCATGTATACAAAAATTTACTGGCTACATCAGCTGGAAAACAACGCCCAATTAGGCATCAGTGCCAGGCCACGTGGTGGCGAATGGCTGCAAGGGGAAATTATTCATTACAAACGCAGTAATATAGGAATGGTCATTGTTCTGCTGGAAAAAGAAGAAATAACGGCACTATCTCTCCGCCAACAGGAAAAGCATTGTGTGGATAACGGCATAGTATATACGAATTTTCCAATTCCGGACAGAAGTGTTCCAACAGATAATCCGGCAGTCAATAAACTAATTAATGCAGCCATACAACTGCTTCAGCATGGAAAGTCTGTTTTAATTCATTGCAGGATGGGTATTGGCCGTTCAGCAATTATTGCAGGCGCTGTTTTAATGAAAATAACAAAATCAAATGCCACAGACATCTTACAACACATTACACAGGTAAGGGGCCTGGAAGTACCTGATACTTCAGCACAGATAAAGTGGTTACAAAACAGGGAATAATCTTACGAATTCAAGACCTTCCCCGCTGGCCTTTCAGCACAATAGGCATCACCAAAGGCACATAACGCTTCGATTGCCGGCACCAGCTTCTTTCCAAGCTCGGTGAGCTTATACTCTACTCTGGGCGGGGTTTCTGCATATATCTTTCTTTCTATAATACCATCGCGCTCCAGCTCACGAAGCTGTAAGGTAAGTGTGGCCTGCGTTATGTCCTGCATCTTCTTCTTCAACTCACCAAAACGCAACGGACATTCCTTACGGATGCTGTTCAGCAACTGCAGCTTCCATTTACCACCTATTATTTTCAATGCATTTGTCATCGGACAGTTATTTCCTTCAAATGCTTCATTTTCAACTCTCTGTAAATCAATAATAGTATCTTTTTTCATACCAGGTATCTTTCCTTGAACTACTTGATAAAGCAATATCGCCACGCCAACTTTGCGTGCTATAAAGGTACAGAAATGTTGAAACCATCGTATATGACACAAAGAAATTCAGCCTGGCTCTCACTGATCATCGTTTCCACCGCCGTATTCTTATCGGTGATAGATATCTTCATCGTCAATGTGGCACTGCCTTCCATCAAAACAGGATTACATGGCACCGATGCCGACCTGCAGTTAATTATCGCATTATACTTGTTAGGCCACGCGATATTTTTAATTACCGCCGGCCGGCTCGGCGACTTCTATGGCCGGAAACGTATGTTCATGCTAGGCATGGCGACATTCGTTATAACGTCCTGCTGTTGTGGCTTTGCGGCAACACCGCTACAAATGAACATCTCCCGCTTTTTGCAGGGAACCGGCGCTGCACTGATGTTACCACAAAGCATCACCTATATCCAGCTGTTGTTTCCTGATCCACAACAACGTATCAAAGCGCTGGGTATTTATGGCAGTATCGCCGGCACCGCTTCTGTTATCGGGCAGTTGCTGGGAGGCATACTCCCGGATGTACATAGCATCGTGGAAGGATGGCGGCTGATCTTCCTCATCAACCTGCCCATTGGTACCATCGCCATCATTGCGGCCTGGAAAATGCTGCCCGAAACCAGCACCGGACAAAATAAAAAATTCGACTGGACAGGCGTCCTGCTGCTCACCACCATGTTATGTTTCCTGATATTCCCGCTGGTATACGGGCGCGAACTGGGATGGCCCACCTGGACGATACTACTGCTCATTTCCAGTATAGTACTGCTTTTCGGGTTTATCTTACAGCAGCAGAAAAAATCTACAGCAGCATTGGTAGACATGCGCCTCTTTCGTTTCAAAGATTTCAATATAGGCCTGATGGCCGTTTTGTTCTACTTCATGGTACAGGATTCCTATTTCCTCATCAACGCCGTACTACTGCAAACAGGCCTTGGATACAGTTCTTCGACAGCAGGCGTATTATTTACCTTCCAGGGAATAGGCTATGTGGTGGCTTCCGTGTTATCGATACGACTGGTACCCGTTTACGGGAAACGTGTATTGCAAACCGGTATCGGCATTATGATCTTCAGCCTGTTCGCACATATCCTGTTTTTCTCACTGCAAATAAATTCAATGGCGGGATTAACCATTATCCTGTTTGCTTATGGCACCGGCTGCGGCTCCGTACTGCCGTCTTTACTAACCATGGCGTTAAAAAGTATCCCGACAGCCTTTGCCGGCACGGCATCGGGGGTATTCACCACCTTGCAGCAAACAGCCATCGCACTGGGCGTCTGCATCTCCGGCGGAATATTTTTCTATATCATACAGCATACCGGTTATATCTCTGCCTATCAGGCAGCCACCAGCGTGAATATCGGGCTACTGGTACTAACAGGATATTGTTTGTACAGATTACCCGAAGCGTAATTTATTTGTCAGGCAGATGATTATCAGCTGTTTAAATTTTGATGCCCTTCGCGAGTACCGTACTTTTGTGGCCGTAATAGCGGAACAACGATGTACACCAAAGAGGAAGTATCTAAACAAAAACAGGCATTCTGGACAGCCTTCGGTAAATATATGAAACCGGTTTTATCAGCAGATGGCAATATCATCAGCTGGTCTAACTACAAAACAGGCATACCCGGTATGTTTTTTAGAATAGATGCAGATAATAAAACCGCATCTGTAGCGATTGCCATTACACAGGCAGATATGGACCTGCATCGGCGACTCTATGAACAGCTGACAGTGCAACGAAGCGTTTTAGAGGAAATACTGGGGGAAGATGACTGGAGCTGGCAATCAGAAACTACCGACGACTATGGCAAAACCATTAGTACCATCAGCAAACGGATTGCAGGCGTTTCCGTGATGAACGAGGCCGACTGGCCAGCTATTATTTCATTCTTTAAGCCACGGATGATGGCACTGGATGAGTTTTGGAGTATGGCGAAATATGGATTTGAAGCTCTTCTATAAGCTGTTTTTTAATTCAGGGCGACGCCTTCGGCATCGCTATCGGAGCGTTTCTCCGCCGCCTGTGGCGGCGGAGAAACGCCGGAAAAATCGAAGTCTGATATTTATATAAAGAACATGTTGGTTCAGCAGCCCCTGATAAAAGGGCAAAGCCCTGTTGATGTACAGATAACCAGTTTCCACACCCAACGCCTTATTCAGTTGAAAGCTAACGCCGGCGCCTAAACGATTCTGCTCAAAAAAGCTGCCGGCATACAGGTTCGCCATTACTTCATCGTATGCCAGTACATGTACCTGCGGCGATAAGCAATAATCCATTCCAAATTTCTGTCTTACCCTGATCACATCCTGCTGCCGGCTGAAGTTCCTGAATTCCAGTCCTGTCCTGGATTGCAGCGAGAACCTTTGTGTCAGCGGCCATCTTTGTTCTACTGCCACCGTCGTTCTCCACTCCTGCTGTGCCGGTTTCGATTGATCTTTTGGGGATATGGTAACCGGATACAGGTAGTAATAAGCGATCGGACTTAACGACAACGTAGTATTTTCCTGTATTTTATAATTTAGCCAGGGCCGCACCGAATGCAACAGCGGACTGGTAATAAGGCCGCCATTCTCAAATCCCTGTGCCCTGGATTGCCATTCTATTACGCTGTTGAGCTTTGGTGCCAGCGGCATTTCCACCGACAACCGCAGCCAGCTGTTGCTTTGCGACTGTCCCATCGCTGTAATAAACAGTAGCAGCAGCAACGCTGTGAGTGCTGTATGTTTCATGACCATGCTCACTTTGCGACTTCCAGGAAGATGATATAGCAGCCCATCACCAGCACGAACCAACCAAATGCCTTTTGTAACGGGGCGCTGCTGATCTTACGGCCTAAGCGGCCGCCGGCAATGATCCCGAGTATGGCCATGGCAGTGATGCCCAGTAGTAAGCTCCAGTTGAGGGTATGGCCGGCAGCATCTGCCGCAAATCCTATAAGTGAGTTTAAGGTGATGATCAGCAGGGACGTGCCCACGGCTTTCTTCATAGGCAGCTGCTGTACGAATACCAGGGCCGGTATTAGCAGAAAACCGCCACCAGCACCCAATAATCCCGTTATTAATCCTATCAGGGCGGCATTTCCTACCAGCTGCCTGTTGATACGGGTAGTTATTGGGGCAGATGCCAGTGTAGCATCCGTTTGTTTCTTTCTGATCATCGATACGGCAGACAATAACATCAGCACTGCCAGCAACATCATCGTAGCAAAGCCTTTGGTTACGGCAAAGCTCCCAATGGTAAATAATTCGTCCGGCACCAACGGCAACAGCAACCGCCTCGTTATTACCACTACCAGTACCGATACCGCAGCATACATCAGCGACATCCTAACATCCAGCTGTCCGCGCTTATAGGCGCCAAAAACACCTGTCAGACTGGTAGTACCAACCACCATCAGGCTATAAAGCGTGGCTTCCGCTGCATCCAGTCCAAATAAATATACCAGTACCGGCACCGTCAGAATAGACCCTCCCCCTCCTATCAACCCAAGGGAAAGCCCAATTAATGTCGCCGCCACATATCCTATAATTTCCATGTATTCCTTCGTTTCTGCAAAGGTCCCTGCTTTGCGCTGCGTGCTCGGTTACATTTGTCACATAAGGAAAATTTCATCTTTAAAAATGAGTACAATCGGACGGATGGGTAGAAAAAACACCTAAAAAATGCCGTTTATCAGAAATTATATCTTAAAGATATTTGTATTATAGATTCGTTTTCTATAATTTTGACGGGATAAAAGAACAAAAGACCACCATTTAGATCCAAATCAGCATGAAATCTGATCTTAGACGTAAAATATCAGAAAGAAACACTGGCCTAGTACTTTACAGCCTGACTCCTCCAAAGATCACCACTGCAGAGGAAAGGGTATTGTCGATCGCACATAATCAGATGGAAAACCTGAAGCGACTGGACATTGATGGTCTGATCCTGTATGATATCCAGGACGAAGCTACCCGTACGGAGAAGGAAAGAACATTTTCCTTTATCCCTACCATAGCACCGGAAAATTACGGCTATAACTTCCTGGCGGATCTCCAGGTACCTAAGATCATTTATAAAAGCATTGCCAACCAGACCAGGGAAACCTTTGGTAACTGGCTGCAAAATAACAATCACCTCGACCTGGCAGTATTTGTAGGCGCCTCTTCCCATCAACAGATAGCAGCCACGAAGTTCAGTCTGACCGATGCCTATGAACTGCACAAGGCCACTTCCTCCAACATTTTATTAGGCGGGATTACCATACCGGAGCGTCATAGCAAGAAAGGCGATGAACACCTTCGTATACAGCATAAAATCAATAATGGCTGCGGCTTTTTCGTATCACAATGTGTGTACAACCTGAACGACACGAAAAACCTGTTATCCGACTACTATTACAATGCCACTGAAAACGGTATGGAGATGGCACCGCTCATCTTTACACTGGCGCCTTGCGGTTCTCTGAAAACTTTACAGTTCATGGAATGGCTCGGCATTGAAGTACCGAAATGGCTGTACAACGACCTCAAAAATTCCCGCGACATTCTCACTACCTCTGTACAAACCGCTACCAATATAGCCGCAGAGATACTGAACTATGCACATGCGAAAAATATTCCTGTAGGATTCAATATCGAAAGCATCTCTAACAAAAAAGAAGAGATCAATGCGGCACACGAACTGCTGCAATATATACTGGAGCTGACCAAATCCCTGCGTAACAAGCCGGAATTGTCCGTACCACAAGGTAGCAGCCGCGTACAGGTATATTAATTATAGCCATGAGTGATAAGGCGCAGCGCGGAAAATATCCGTTAGTGCGATACAATAAAATGTAACTTAAATTCATCTATTAGATAACATATTACTTCCACAAGCACTATGTTAGATTTTTCAACCGGGACCTTCGGTTCCGGTTGGCTTGATTCCGCGCTGCGCGCGGGGGCTATCGCCAGACAAATTATTTTGTAAAATAATTTTGAATGGCAGCCTTTTAAGTACTACTTTCCCACTATGAATGAGGGCATCTTTTTACATAGCACAAGTTTGCTGGATGACACCTTTTTTGAGAACACAGTGATTTACATCACTGAGCACAATGAAAAAGGAGCCATGGGGTTTGTTGTCAACCAACCCTTTCCACGAAAAATCAATGAACTGAAAGAATTCAGCCATAGTATTCCTTTTCCTTTATACATTGGTGGCCCTGTAGACCAGGAGCACATCTATTTTATTCATCAGCGGCCTGACCTTATCAGTGGCGGCGATCCAATCAGGGATAACGTCTACCTCGGTGGCGACTTCAAATCCGCGATTCAGCATATCAATTCCAGGGAACTCACCGAAAAGGATATTAAAATCTTTATCGGCTACTGTGGCTGGGATGATAAGGAACTCGAAGAAGAAATCAACGAAGGCAGCTGGGAGATAGAAACGGCCGGCAGCGCATTCTAACGCAAACGCCTACTGGATTATCTCCAGCACCCAGGGCATTACATCCTCTGCAGGCGCAATGCTCCATGAATGTGGATGCCGTGTACCATCCAGGCGATATCCTTTCTGATAAGCATTAATAAAGACAGCTTTCTTATTACCTATACTATGCAGATAGTTGATCATGGCCGATTGCGGTAATGCGTTCATTCCATAAAGATCGCAGTTCCTGTTTGCCAGCCACCAGTTTACATCTACATCGTTATAAATCCTTACAGGCATCTTCGCCAGGTATTTCGCATTGCCACCATCTTTTTCTCTATAAGAATAAGTAGAAAAATATAAATAAGCTGCAGGCTTTTCTGCCGGCGACCCGCCAAAGTATTTCCTGAATTCATTCAAACCATATGCAGGTTCTGCTTTATTAGGGCTTCTTTCCAACGCTACTTCAAAGTTATGATACATGGTTTCCAGATCTGTCGGGCCATCCACGCTATATACACCGGCAGGATGTACCGCTGTTTTTGTACTATCCGATACAGATAGTTCGCCATAGCGCAGGGCAAACAATCCTCCCATGGAGAACCCGCCAATAATGAATTTATTCTCCGGGATATGGTACCTGGTAACAGCATCCTGAAACACCGTATTCAGAAAGCCCTGTACCTCTTCGTTTAGTGATAAACGTTGGTTGATCGTTGGCGCTATCACTGCCACACCATTCTCATACGCCTGCTGTACCAATGCCTTATTGCTACTTAATGTATATTCTGCCCTGTCCCAGGTTCCAGGCAGCAAAACAATGGCTGCACGCGGCTTTTCGGGCACCAGGGCATAATAGAACAACTCCGTTTTTCCACGGTCATTTTCATAAAGTTTTCCTGTATCTGTTGCAGCTATTAAATGTTTATGCAGCTGTTCCCGGTATTTTACATCCAGGTTCAGTATCTCTCCATCGGTGAAATTACCAACCAGCCGCTTTGTAGAATCAGGAAAAACTATCTTTCCTTCTCCGTTCATAATACCATCCCTGAATTGCCCCTGCATACGCAGACCATTATTAAAAACAAACTCGCCGTAACCATTCGGATAACCATTGCGCATCTCTCCGGTATACTTCACCACCGGCTTATCCCCTATCACGTAATCGGCGCTGCCCTGGCCAGTTGCATAGCCATTTCCGGCGGCGCCGTTCCAATTTACTTTCAGGTCATTTTTGGGAAAAAAGAAGGTAGCCCAGACCAGGCATTTGCCTTTACTGTCTTTTATTAAATCATCAGGAGATTGTGCATATAACGTTGAGGCATATACGACAAATACCAGGAGTAATAGTTTTTTCATAAATTCGGGTTGAATGAAAGAACAACACTTACGTTTATACGTTTTAGTTATTCATCTTTCTAAATTAGTATTTTTGAAATAGCAGATTTCTGCAGATAAATATTTTAACAATATTTTACTTCGGGCAGATGATCAACAGATTTTATCAACTGTCCGGATTCGCACACCAGCCTGTATCATAAGCGGACATCTCACTACAGACTTAACACTTAAATTATTTATCTTCAGGCATATAGATGACTGGCATTCTTTTAGTCCGGTAAGCTTTTATGTACAGTAATTATTTCAGCATTGCCATCAGGAATCTCCGTATCAACAAAGGATATTCTCTGATCAACATTGGCGGACTGGCCATAGGAATGGCCAGCGCGATACTTATCCTGATGTGGGTAATGGATGAAGTGCGCTTCGACAGGTTCCATGCTCATGCAGATCGTATTTACCAGGTATGGTCTAACGACACCATCGTTGGTAAGATCAGGTCCATAAGTGCGACACCGGAAGTAATGGCGCCAACACTAAAAACGGATTACCCGGAAATAGAAGAGGTAACCCGCACCCGTTGGACCCGCAACCTGCTGGGCATTCCAGGACAAAGTAACAACCTGTTATCTTCCGGCGCCGTGGTTGATGCAGGATTCCTGTCTATCTTCTCTTTCCCATTGCTGAAGGGTGATGTCCGGCTTGTATTAAAAGACCCAAACAGCATTGTGCTCACGGCGGCTCTGGCTACTAAACTCTTCAACAATACAGATCCTGTTGGTAAAATAGTTACCATGGGTGGCAAAATCAATTATACCGTTTCCGGTATTTTAAAAGACATCCCCTCCAACTCTCAGTTCAGCTATATACAATACCTGACTTCGTACCAGCGTGAAATGATCGATCGCGACTGGAGCAACTTCAGCATTTCTACGTTTATACTACTAAAACCAAAAGCAGATGCGGACTTACTGAACACCAAGCTAAAAACAATTATCACACAGCATACCACCGAAACCCAGACGACTGAATTCCTCTATCCTTTTTCACAGACACACCTATACGACAATTTCGAAAATGGCATTGCCACTGGCGGCCATATTACTACTGTCAGAACATTTTTCCTGATAGCGTTATTCATCCTGCTGATTGCCTGTATCAATTTCATGAACCTGGCTACAGCACGCAGTGGCAAGCGCGCCAAAGAAATAGGTGTAAGAAAGGCTATAGGCGCACAAAAACACACTATCATCCTGCAGTTCCTTATAGAGTCAGTCATATTATCTGCCATAGCTGGTTTTGTGGCCTACATCCTGGTGGCTTTCAGCTTACCATTTTTCAATCAGCTGACTGGAAAACAGCTGCAGATAGAATACAACAACCCTTACTATTGGATGGCTGCCGTTGGATTTATATTGCTCACCGGCATACTCGCCGGCAGCTATCCGGCATTTTTTCTTTCCGGGTTCAAACCTGTGGCGGGATTGAAAGGACTGAAAAGAACCGGCCCTTCCATGGTGAATCCCCGCAAAGTATTGGTGGTACTACAGTTTACTTTTGCTGTTACACTGATTATCTGCACCATCATTATCTCCCAGCAAATAAAACACGGGCAACAGCGGAAAACCGGACTGAATATGCAGCAACTGGTGAATGTGAGTATGAACGACGAAATGGCCTCGCATTATTCCCTTATCAAACAGGCACTGATAACTGCCGGCTATGCCACGTCTGTAAGTAAAGTACAGTCTCCGCTGTCAGAGAACTGGGGATATGGCCTGAGTCTGCGCTGGCAGGGCCGGCCCGAAGGCCTCAGAGCCCAGGTAAACCGCTATTCCACAGATGGTAGCCTTATCACAACAGCAGGTATGCACCTCCTGGCAGGAAGAGATATAGACGTCAATAAATACCCGACAGATTCATCTGCCTGTATCATCAACGAGGCAGCGGTGAAATTAATGGGCTTTAAATCGCCCTTAGGACAGGAAATTTACGACGATCCCGACAGCTGGCATGTGGTAGGCGTTATTGAGGATTTCATCCAGGAATCGCCTTATATGCCCGTAAAGCCCATTGTGATCAAAGGCCCCAAAAGCTGGATGTCGACCATGCTGATATGCCTCAACCCCGACAAACCAGTAGCAGCCAACGTTGCGGGCATGGAAAAGATATTCAGGGAATATAACCCCGCCTATCCTTTTGAATACCAGTTTGCAGATGATGCCTATAACATGAAGTTTGGCAATGAACAGCTGACAGGAAAGTTAACAGGCCTCTTCGCAGGACTCACCATCTTTATTTCCTGCCTGGGACTGTTCGGACTCGCCGCCTTCATGGCAGAAAGCCGCTTCAGGGAAATCGGCATCCGAAAAGTACTTGGTGCATCCACAGCGAACATCACCGTACTGCTATCCAAAGAATTTGTACAACTGGTCATCATTGCTGTGCTGATAGCCTCTCCGGTGGCCTATCTTATCAGTCACCGCTGGCTGCAGGACTTCTACTACCGGATACAAATCAATAGCTGGACATTCGTTGCTGCAGGCGCAGTGGCCATCATGATCGCCCTGCTCACCGTCAGCTCACAGGCCATCAAAGCAGCATTGACCAACCCCGTTAAGAGTTTAAAATCCGAATAACCGGCTGGGAACGGCTATTTTAAATGCGATGAAATCTTTCGTATCTTTCTACACAGGATATTCATCTTATTAAAATATCGTTTCCATGTCTGTAAAGAAAACTGTTTGTCTTGTCACCGGCGCCAGCAGCGGCATTGGCCATGCCATCGCCCAATACCTGCAGCAACAGCCCAATACCGAAGTCATTGTGACGGCACGCCGTAAAGAGCGCCTGGAAGCACTGGCAGCACATCATACCACCATTATACCCGGAGATATCACAGAACCGGCATTTCAGGACAACCTGATTTCGTATATATGGGAACGTTATGGTTACTGCGACTACCTCTTTAACTGTGCAGGAAATATAGAAACCGGTACCATCGAAGAAATTAATATTGACCGGGTAACAGCTATGCTGCGACTGAACATTGAGGCAACGTTCCGGCTTACCTATGCTATACTGAAAAAGTTCAAGGAACAGGAATATGGCCACATCGTTAACCTTTCCAGTGTGCTGGGCACTAAAGTACGCGCTACCGCCGGCGCCTACGCTGCCAGCAAATATGCCATAGAAGCCCTTTCCGAAGCCCTGCGTATGGAACTCACCAACTCCGCCATTAAGATCACCTGCATAGAACCCGGGCTGGTAATGACAGAGCTGCATAATAGCTGGGAAGTACATCCGAAAGATAGCATGAACATCCCACACCCCTTATCTACAGCAGATATCGTGGCAGTAGTTAAATTTATCATGGAGCAACCCGCACATGTAAATATTCCTAAACTGATGATCTTACCCAAAGGGCATAATATCTGATATACCTATCTGAAAGAAGCCCTGAACTCCAGCGGCGACAAACCTGTTCTGGATTTGAACAGCCTGCTGAAAGACTGCGGATGATCAAACCCAAGTTCATAGGCAATTTCACTTACCGACAACGTTGTAGAGGAGATCTTCTCTTTGGCTTTCTCCATCATCTTATCCTGGATATGCTGCTGTGTATTTCTGCCTGTCATTACCTTTAACAAGGTACTGAGGTAGTTGGGAGAGAGATTTAATTTTGCAGCAATTTCTTTAACACCAGGCAAACCTTTCTGCGGCAGCTGATCACTATTAAAATACTCTTCCAGTATAGCTTCCAGACTATCCAATATCCGGTGGTTAGCTATTTTTCGTGTAAGAAACTGCCGGTTATAGAAACGATCCGCGTAATTCAGCAATACTTCCAACTGCGCAATGATAATATGCTGGCTGAATTTATCGATGTTCGTCAGATATTCCTGCTGTATATTTTCCATAATACCGATGAGGGTATTTTCTTCTTTATCAGAAAGGAATAGCGCCTCATGTACGGCATAATCAAAAAACTCATACTTACGTATATTCGTTGCCAGTGGCGTATGCCACAAGAAATCCGGATGAATGCAGAGCATCCATCCGGAAACGCGCGGTGCGTCATTGGCATCTGTAGTCTCCCCCACACCGAATACCTGTCCGGGCGACATAAAGCACAGCACACCTTCGTTAAAATCATATTGTTGCTGACCATACCTGAATTTTACATTGAAGTTGCGTTTCAGGGCGATGATATAAAAGTCGAAGACAATATTCACAGGGTCCTCCTCAGCAGCAGCATGTGTTTCATCCAGCCGGATCACGCTGATCAGCGGGTGTGCCGGTTTTGGCAGATGACGCAGCGCATGAAATTCGCTGATTGTTTTGATACGTAGCGGCTGAGACTTTTTCATACCTAAAGTTATTAACCTTTTACAAAAGCGACGGCGAAGTCTTTCGCAAAATCTTTCATTTTAATTTTGCCAAACCGGGCCGGGCGGTGTTGTTCATAATCTTCGTATAGCACAGCCCTGTTGGACTGGCTGTACATTTCCGTCAGGCCTTTGGCTAATTGCGGCTGCAATCCGGCGGCGAGGAGGCCATTCAACATTTCGGCATCTGATATCCTGATCCATTGCAGGTCTGGTATACCGATAGCTTTTCCCAGGATGGTAGCTGTTTCGTTACAGGAAAGTTCATCGCTCACCACATAGCGAACATAGTGGTTGGCTGCCGGCGGGTTTTCGACTATCTCCGCAATAGCGGCAGCGATGTCTGCGGGCGCTACCCAGGATACGATATCATCTGCGCCGTAATTGGCGGCAATCAGACCTTGATTTTTGATCATGCGGATGTAGCCAAGCAGGTTGTAATAGAAGCCTGTAGGACGCATAAACGAGACCTGTATATCCTCTGGCAGTTCCCGCAGGATCGTTTCAGCAATATGATGAAATCTCAGAAGGCCATTGCGTGTATCCCGGTGTGCACCTATGCTGCTGAGGTGGATAACACGTTTAACGCCTGATTTCAGGATAGCCTGTTTATAGTTATTTACTACCTCTCTTACGCGTCCTTCCAGGTCCAGCTGCTGATCAGTGTAGTTTTCAGGTGGCAACATGGTATAAACGAGATCAGCGCCGGTAAAGGCGGCGGTGAGGAAGTCCAGGTCCGTAATGGAACCTATGGCAGCGCCGGCACCTAAGGCCTGAATGGCTGTTTCCTTGTCGGGATTACTGCTGATAACGGTTACTGCATGTCCTTTGTCTACGAGGATTTGTGCCAGTGGCTTACCGATATGTCCGATTGATCCGGTTAATACTATTTTCATATAACTGCTTTTTTTTTATTCTCCAGGGAGATATATGCCCGATCATCTCCCTTAAAATGATATAACAAAATTGCAGCAGCAATGATTAACGGATGAAACAGTATCTACGGAAAATGTAACAAAATGTAAGATATTGTGCTGGGAAAAATATTAAACAGCAGATAAATGAAATTCTTGCCAGGTTAATGGGTTAATTTATTTTCCTTTTACACGCCTCGCATAATTCACCATTTTCACGGTCAATAGTGCGGATACTTTCCATAGCATCATTCATCACACAACCAGGCTGCGGACAATGATCCAAACCAAGGTTATGCCCAACTTCGTGTATTACGATTTTTTTCAGCCTGGACACCATCAGCTGCCCGGTTCCCAGGCGATGAATGGATACAATGTTGGACTTACCTGGTTGCAAGCCCAATCCGAAAATTCCCCAGTTTTTATAGGTACTCAATGGCAATTTGTTTCCGGAGGAAGGCACTTCTTTGCTTGTGAATATATCCGCTGTAGTGAGTCCCGCAATATAAGTACCAGCATCCGACCTCTCCTGTAATAAATAGCGGAGTATAGCATCTGCGCTGTAACGCGGACCTTTGTCATTATTAAAATACTTTTCTGGTATAGGTTTCACAGGAGCTACCTGAACCTGAAAACCATATACTGCGGTAATGTGTTTGCTAATAATTGGCAACAATGAATCAGGAAAACTTTTTAAAGGCTGTAATACTACTACTTGCTTCAGTCTATACGCATGACTGGTCTTATTGAAACAACCTGTAAATATCAGTCCTACAAATAACAGTGTTATAATGAATTTGCTGGGCAAAGGAGATACATTTTTATTCAAAATTAGTATTTAGGAAGATCTAAAGCGAGTGCTTACCCGATCAATTGAAATTTTCGCTGCCATTTCTTAACAATACCTGATTAACAATATCCGCCATAACATTCTGATTTCCATTTATGTTGTTCATCCGATAACGGTTTATCCGTACTTCTTTTAATCTCAATTTTTTATTATGCCCTACTCACCAATGTTAATCAAACCTTTCAAGGAAGAACTTACTAATGCTGGTGTAAAAGAGTTGCTTACACCGGAAGACGTCGATAAAGCACTTAACCAGAACGGCACCACGCTCGTGGTGGTCAACAGTGTTTGTGGATGTGCTGCAGGTGTAGCCCGCCCGGCCCTTAGAAAATTAATGGAAGATGAAAGCATTAAGAAACCAGACAGAATCGTTTCTGTTTTTGCAGGCCAGGATCTTGAAGCTACACAACGCTTCAGAAATCTTATTCCTGACATTCCTCCATCTTCTCCAAGTTTTGCTTTATTCAAAGACCAGGAGCTGGTGTATTTCGTTCCCAGACATCGTATTGAATCCCGCGATGCGAACGGTGTAGCCAACGACCTGCAGGCCGTTTTTGAAGAATTCGTGTAAACATTCTTTGCATGCCCGGACTCGCAGGAAGTCCGGGCGCTTTGTTAATTACTACGGCAACAAATAACACCAACTCTCCAAAAGCACTATATTTGATGTCACTATTCCTATATGAAACACAACGAGCTATCTGAATACACATTTGAACCCATTTCCTACTTCAGGGAAATCCCCGGCACTCCTGGCAAATTTATCGGACAAACAACCAAACAATCATTATTAAGATTGAGTCTGACAAACAACATTATTCAACTTGAGCATTCGGTTAATATTCCTTCACTCCAACGTAATTTTTGCTTCGGGCAAGATAACAACATCATCATACCTACCGGCGAAGACAAATTGCTGGTTGTACATCCGGAAACGCTGGAGTTCCTGCCGGAAATCCAGCTCGAAAAAGGCCTGCGACCGGACCAGTTGGCGTACCTCCCGGGCAGGAAGATATATATCAGCGGCTGCGACAGGAAGATGCTATACATCCTCGATGCCGATTTCAAACTGCTTAAAAAAATTACGCCGGATAACGGGAGCTTCTATCCGATAATAAACGAAGCGGAGAATCTGCTAGCCTTCTACAGTTATAACCAATTTACCTTTTATGACCTCTATATCCTGACAGACCAACTGGATATTATATCCAAAAAAGGTTATACCGACCGCGTATTATGCAGGCCACCCATTACCTATAGTGAGTATTTCAATGAGTATGAGGATCTCTGCCTGGAGCCATCTGAAGATTTCGCTTTTAACGGCAACAACTTCGCCGTATCTTATCGCTCTTCAGTAGAGTATTATAATCCGGCAGTAAGTAACCATACACCTTTATGGAAGCTGGACATCTCCCCATATCCTGTTAAATGGGACCGCGGACCGAAATATTTCAACGGAAACATCCCCATTGCATTTATTAACACAAACATATTGGTGGTATGCAAGAAAAAAATGCTGTTATTCTTTGATATCAGCGAGCAAATAATTGTTCACATAGAAAAGTTGTTTGTTGAGGAAGAAGTCAGCAAATTATTTATGGATAAAAACTCTGATCATCTTCTTGTCTTTGCCGGAGCTACTATCAAACCGATTAATGTCAAAAAATGGCAGGAATAAAATCAGTTTAACATAACAAGTTATCTTAACAATATCTGCCATAACATTCTGATTTCCATTTATGTTTTTAATTCGACAACGGTTTATCCGTACTTCTTTTAACCTCAATTTTTTATTATGCCCTACTCACCAATGTTAATCAAACCTTTCAAGGAAGAACTTACTGAAACTGGCGTAAAAGAATTGCTTACAGCGGACGACGTCGATAAAGCACTGGATCAGGATGGCATTGTATTAATTGTAGTGAATAGCGTTTGTGGATGTGCAGCCGCAGTTGCACGCCCTGCCGTAAGAAAAGTGATGGAAGATGAAACCGGCAGAAAACCAGATAAAATTTATTCTGTTTTTGCAGGCCAGGACCTTGAAGCAACTCAACGCTTCCGTAACCACATCGCTGACATTCCTCCATCTTCTCCATGCTTTGCACTATTTAAAGACAGAGAGCTGATTTACTTCATTCCCAAGCATCGTATCGAAATGCGTGATGCGAACGCAGTAGCAAGTGATTTGCTGGCTGTTTTTGAAGAATATGCTTAAGGAAGATTAAAAGTGCCCGGGCTGTTGCTGGCCCGGGTTCCAGCTTAACACAAACATTATTACTCCAGTCCTACGCTCCCAGACATCGGCCAGCATTCAAATCTCTCTAAATTTGTAATTCGCTATTTATCATGTATACAATTTAACTACAATCTACTCCCAGGATTTTGTATATATGTAGTATAAAATTCCACATATGCTGACATTAGTCCTTTCAGTCCTTTTATCCGGGCCCTCGACAGCTCCCAAAGCCAATACCATAGACTCATTGCTTAAATCCACCGCCAATGCTTTTATGCAGGACTCCGCAAGGGCAGGCGTTTCCATAGGCATCGTGAAAGACGGGAAAACCTACTTTTATAATGCAGGGGTGGTCAACAAACGCAGCTCCCGCACACCGGATAATCATACCTTATACGAAATCGGCTCCGTCACTAAAACCTTTGCCGGTGTATTACTGGCGCAAGCCGCAGCAGAAGGCCGCCTTCACCTGGACGATGATATCCGCAAATACCTTAAGGAAGATTACCCTAACCTCGCCTATAAAGGCACTCCGATTAAACTATCACAACTCCTCAATCATACCAGTGGCCTGCCGTTCTTTCTTCCGGACCGGAAAGACCTTTTTCAGCAGCCGCAAGACTCACTACCCGGCATTGTGGTAGCCACGCAGAATAATTATTCTAAAAAACAGTTCCTGCAAGACTTACACCAGGTAACGCTGGATACCCTCCCAGGCACTAAATTCAGTTATTCCAATGCTGCCGCTCAGTTAATGGGATACATCCTGGAAGATATGTACCAGTCATCCTTCAGCGACCTCGTTAAAAAGTATATCACTACCCCGCAAAATATGCCGCTAACCAGCGTACACTATTCCAAAAAGGATGTAGAACGACTTTCAACTGGCTATAATGGTAAAGGGCAGCCAATGCCTTATAATCCACCGCTGATTGCAGCAGCAGGAAGCATTACCTCCTGTGTAGCTGATATGGTGAATTATCTTAAATTTCATCTGAATGAAAACAACAAGGTCATCGCCACTACTCACCAGGCTACCTTCGGCGATATTAACTCCTTCGCTATAGGGTTGAACTGGCAGATGATGAAAACAGCTGAAGGACATAGAAAGATATGGCAAAGTGGTGGCAGCTTTGGCTTCTCCAGCTACTGCGCTGTCTTCCCCGAAGAAAACCTGGGCATTGTAATCCTCACCAACGAGGCCGACAGAACCGCCCAGCCCGCATTAGGAGAAATGGCAGATAAGTTTAGGAAAGCGCTGAATGAATAATCAACAACGCTTTCTGCATACTAACAGAAAAATATAAACGCCTGGCAATTTTTAGAAATTGCCAGGCGTTTTTTTTAACAGCCAGCATAAATACCTGTACTTTGCCATCAGGAAATATTATTATCAATGGAATTGAAGACTATCTATAAAAATACCCTTACAGGAGAACCTACCATCACTACAGCCACGATTTTATCACATAATGAGCTGGTTATTTTATTAAACAATGGTGACGTAAACCACCTTAATTTCAGAGAAAATACTTACTCCCATGCATTTAGCATGAAAAGTAGCTTCACCTTTGACGATGGCGGGTTTGATGCCAGTGCGCCATCATCAATATACACCATGGACGAAATCATTGTTGTGGTAAATGATTACAAAACCCATGGCAAAGTCTACTTCCCGGAAAATTATGTTTTACGGTTAAGGCGGGAAGACTACCATGCAGATATATCAGAATACCCGATTGCTTTATTTAAGGACAGTGACGGCATACCGCACCTCATTTACAGCCAGGCCTGGAACCATTTACAGGTAATGAATATCCGTACAAGACAAATTTTAACCGCAACAAAATCACTCATCGAAGAAGGTGCAGAAGAAAAGCATCTGGCATATTATTCTTCCCACAAAGAAGATAACAAACTACCATGGCCACAGCCATACGACTATTTCTTCGGAGAACTGTCTGTATCTCCCGATGCCCGCTACTTCCTCAGCAATGGCTGGGCATGGGGATCCTTTGGTCATTATGTTGCATTTAACATCAGGGAATTCATTTACGGCAATAGAATCAAACCTATTAACATTGCTATTATGGACCACCAGGATCGTGGCATGTGCTGGGCCAGCAATGATACCGTAGCCATTACCTGCCATCCTTTTCTTGAGGAGCAGGAAGAGGACGAAGAAGACAAAAAGGGCTACCCATCAGATTACTACGAAATAAAACTATTCAAAATTTCAGACACAGCGGCCGAAACATTACCTCCAATTGGCATCAATGGGATTGACATCACAGGCGCAGTAATCCACTACAGCTCAATATCAGCAGCATATATACTTCACTCAAAAAAGATAGGTGTTCTTGTTGTTTCACCTGACGGAAAAATTCTTTTCCATGATGACACAGTGGTGATCGACAGTTATGATGAAAAGACCGGTTTAATGTTAAAAATTTCCGGGAAAGCCATCAGCGTATATACATTTAGCCAGACTATTAAACCCGTTTAGAAAAAACAAAAAATCCTGCCATCAGTGATCGCAGGATTTTTTTCATATAACAAACAAACAACTTCTTAAAACTAAATACCATGGCTTATCTTCCCCAGTGCACTTCTATATGGTGCTCACTGGCAAAAGCCTTTCCTTTCTCAAACAATGCATCCATCTGTTGTGTAAACTTAGGCATGTCCTGTTCCTGAATCTTTGTGAGGATAGCATCTTTATCGGCGCTCGTCACATGCTGATCACAGAGCTTTGCATATTTCAGGTAATCATTTTTATATACCGGCAGTACCGTTTCAAATAAGCCAATGGCATTTTCTTTCAGGGCACGTTCCTTATCATCTACCGGCGCTAATGACTTTAGTTTCTCCAGCACTTTTTCTGAATATTTTATTTTCATCTCCACAACCTGCTCCGCCTCATTACCTTTCTTTTGCACATTCGGTACTGGCTGCGCATATTGTTCAAGAATCTTACCAAAAGCACGCGGATCAAAGTCGTTCAGCAGGTTACTGTTCAGTACTGTTGTAGCGAAAAATTTATCCGGTGTAACCGAACTACAGGCTGCAAATGTCAATAGACAAAAGGCGATGAGTAATCGTTGGAGTAGTTTTGTCATAGAATAGAAATATGGGATTCGGATATGTTTAAAGTGTAACAAATATAATCATCCTGCGGGTAGATGTTATCACTGGAACCAGGGAGATTTGTTATTATTTGGTTATTGTTAGCCTTTGTAAGGTATAACAAAGGCCTCGCTATACACGAGGCCTCTTATTATTTTTCAGGTAGATGATGACCTTTATGAGGCCAGCACACTTGCAGGTGCTATCTGATAATTATGGAATGTCACGGAAGCTGCGGCCCTACCGGAAGAGAGGGTCCTCAGCGTAGTAACGTAGCCAAACAATTCGGCCAGCGGCACTTCTGCTTTTATCACCTGGGTATTTCCTTTCATTTCCATGTGACGGATGATACCGCGTCTTCTGTTGAGGTCGCCGGTGATGGCGCCTGTAAATTCTTCCGGCAATGTCACTTCCACATCCATGACAGGCTCCAGCAACTTAGGTGCGGCCAGCTTCGCTACCTGCTTAAACCCTATCTGCGCAGCATGTTCGAAATCCAACGCATGAGAGTCATTTTCATGAATGCTGCCATCGAACAGGCGCACACGCATGGACTGCAACGGATAACCTGCCAGCACACCAGTTTGCATAGCGGCCTCAAAGCCTTTCTGCACCGAAGGAATGAACTCTTTAGGAATGGCGCCACCCTTGATATCGTTGACGAATTCCAGTCCGGGTTGCCCATCTGCTCGCGGTCCCATTTCAAAAGCAATGGCAGCAAAGTTACCGGAGCCACCGTTTTGCTTCCTGTAGACTTCCTTATGCGTGACAGTAGTAGTGAACAACTCCTTATAGGCAATTTGTGGCTTACCCTTACTGACTTCCAGCTGATATTGTGTAGCCATTTTCTCCAGTACCACTTCCAGGTGAAGCTCACCCATTCCTTTCAGGATCGTCTGGCCCGATACTTCGTCTACGCTTGCCTGTAACGTAGGATCTTCATCCAGCAGGCGTGCCAGCACTTCTCCCAGCCTGTTGGCATCCTTGGAGAGCTTTGCTTCTATCGCATAACCTATCATCGGCTCAGGGAATGTAATCTGTTCCAGCACCAGCGGATGAGCGCCTTCAGAAAGCGTATCCCCGGTACGTACATCCTTCATACCCACAACAGCACCGATATCACCGGCTTCTATCGTATCCACCGACTCAAACTTATCGGACATGATACGCAGCAAACGACTCACTCTTACCTTTTTACCGGTACGACTATTCCAAACGGCATCGCCTGTACGTAATGTACCTGTGTACACTCTTACCAGCGTGAGCTTTCCGGCATAATCATCTGCCATAATCTTAAATGCCAGCGCAGTCAGCGGCGCTTCCGCTTCCACCACCAATTCCTGTTCAGGCTCCGCTACATGAACGGTACCAATATCTTCAGGAGAAGGCAGGTAGGACACAACGCCGTCCAGCAAAGGCTGTACACCTTTATTCCTATAGGCAGCTGCTGCAAACACCGGTATCAAGGTACGGTTGATAGTAGCTTTTCTGATGGCACGGTACAAATCATCGGCAGTAACGCTTCCAGGGTCATCGGTATATTTTTCAAAAATCTGTTCATCTACCAATGATAATTCTTCCAGCAACGACCTGCGCATTTGCAACGCGTTTTCCAGCAGAGCAGCGGGAATAGCAGTAACAGTATACTGTTTACCATCTTCACTATCCCACACCATAGCCTGCATCTTCACCAGGTCAATAACGCCGGTGAAATGATCTTCCGCACCGATAGGCAATTGCACAGGCACCGCATTGGCATTTAACACCTCACGGATCTCCTGCAGCACACGGTTGAAGTCGGCGCCCTGCCTGTCCATTTTATTGATCAGGACAATCCTTGGTACATTATATTTATCTGCCTGACGCCACACGGTTTCAGACTGTGGCTGTACGCCTGACTTAGCACAGAAAACAACAATACCACCATCGAGTATACGTAAAGAACGTTCCACTTCAGCAGTGAAATCAACGTGCCCCGGTGTGTCAATGATATTAACCTGATGATCGTTCCAATAGGTAGTAATGGCTGCGGAAGAGATGGTGATACCACGTTTTTCTTCCTGCGGATCACTATCCATTACCGTGTTACCTTCGTCTACACTACCAAGTTTATGCGTAAGACCGGTGTAATACAGCATTCTTTCTGTAACAGTGGTTTTACCGGCATCAACATGGGCCATTATTCCTATATTCCTATTGCGGGTTATACGTTTCATAAAAAATCTATTGATAAAAAAAGCGCCTCCGTTTGGTAACAGAGGCGCTTTGTATGGTGCAAATGCTTTCCTGTTACCGGACTTCTCTGGTAATTACGATAATCAATGTTTTAATGATCAGGTGCATCATGCTGTTAATAATTAAGTGAATTCAAAAATGGTTGTTCCTAGGGGGAGAACAGCAGTATACTCCATGCCTGGCATGGTCATCGATTCAATGAAAATGGAAAAGGAATGTGGAGTAACTATCAATCATATCTGGGTGCAAGGCTGCCTCCCCGTCTTAAATTAAGACGATACAGGTACTTGCAATTACTGCCCTGATGACAGTATTTGCGTTCAACGCTGTATGATATGTAATGTTAGTGAACATGATAGTTTGTTTTGACGGCACAAATTTATAAATAAAATTTATCACAAACAAATTTCTATAAAGAGGCCCACCTGTTGTAATTATCCTGTTTTAACAGCCCGGTTTTTGTAAATTTATAGAGAGATGAGTTAACAGTGTGTGAACAAAATATATACCATGGCTGACGGTACAGATAAAAATGATGGTAGTATTAACACCTCCTATTGGATCTGGACGGTTATATTCATCGTTTTTGCAGTTGTGCTTGTTATCCATTTCCTTCCTGAGATAAAAAAAGATTTGCTGCTGCTCAAAAGTGTTAAATTTTACTGGCTGGCCTTCGCCATCATGGCGCAATTACTGACCTACTTCTTTGCAGCCACCGTTTACCGTATACTTATCCGCTCCTATCACCTGAAAGAAAACCCATCCATAGGCGCCTTGATAAAAGCGACTATTATCTCGCTGTTCTTCAACCAGACGGTACCCAGCGGCGGCATCAGCGGCAACACTTTCATCTTCCGGTTCCTGAAGCGGTTTGACATGCCTGTTACGGATATTATTTCGCTGATAGTTATTGAACTGAGTTGCTATTATGCAGCGCTTGAAATACTCATTATAGGCTCGCTGCTGGGCTGTCTGTTACCTGCCGGCGAAACACCGCATGCTATTAAAGTAACACTGATCGCAGGTATTTTCATCTTTATATTGCTGGGCACACTGATGTTACTGGCAGGCAGAAAGCAGTTCCTGGTGAAGGTTTACGATCAACTAAGGAAAATAAAATTCTTTCGTAAACGGCTGTCGGCCGAGATGCTGGAGACTGCCAACCAGGAAACAAAGCTGTTGCAAAACAAGCGGTTGCCAATAATAAAGAGCATTTGTTTTCAGCTGCTGGTGTTATTATCTGATTGCTTCACCGTTTATGCGTTACTGTTAGGACTGGGCGCTGAGACCTCCGCATTCACGGTGCTGCTGGTTTTTCTCTGCACCCGTATTATAGCTATTCTACCCATATCACCGGGAGCACTGGTACTGTATGAAAGCAGTATGGTATTCTTTTTTTCAGCGCTGGGAGTACCAGTAGGTACGGGTATTGTAGTTACGCTACTATACAGGCTATTATCCTTCTGGCTGCCGATGCCGGCAGGCCTCATACTTTACAGGAATGAGCAACGGAAAGATAGCCAGCCATAACACTTTATTCTGTTGATAGCACTACCTTGTCGGCATAGCTTTTATCCTTCGGGAGATTAAGAAAAATGATGGCGCCCATCATTAGTAATATACCCAGGATCTGGAGCAGTGTTACCGGCTCATGCAAAATGAGGTGTGCGCTCAATACCACAGATGGCAACTCCAGCGTCAGGAGCACTGCACTTAATGCCGGCCCTATTTTAGGCATGCCGGTAGTAAAACAGATAGGTGGTATTACTGTTCCGAATACAGCCAGATATAGCCCCCATTTCAGCAAACCAGCATCGAGGTGTACGTTGCCTTTCAGCGCAGGCAGATTGATCAGCAGGATCATTAAAGCAGAGCCTGTTGTCATGAGCGCACTTTTTTCAAGTTTAGAGAGATTATTCCCCAGTTTGCTCGTACACAGTACATACATCGTGTAAAAGCACGCTCCTGCAAGTGCCAGTACTACACCAACAACAGAAATATGTAATGATTGAAGATGAATAATATCTCCAGCCAGTACCGTTCCGGCAATGATTCCTGCCATGGCGGCCAGCTGCACGCCTGATACCGGCTTTTTGAACACCAGGTATTCTGCCAGTGCGCTGATCCATGAAACCTGCATTAACAATACGATGGCCAGTGAAACAGGTATATAGCTTACCGAGAGATAAAAGCAATAGGCAGAGCATCCCATGGTAGCCCCGGCTAAGATCAGTTTATAATCGAATGCCAGGCCCTTTTTGCCTGCTTTGATATTGGCCAGCAATGCCAGCAACCAGAGTAAAATAGCGCCCAGGCTTGCCTGTGCAAAGGTAATCTCTCCCGCAAGGTAACCTTCGCCATACGCGATTTTTGCGAAGGATGTCAGGGTGCCATAGCAAACTGCCCCCAAGGCTACCAACAAAACATATCTGTTCATTATTTTGGATATTATCTGCCAAAACTAGATACATCCATAATAAATACGATCAATGTCAATAAAATACAGATATCATCCACATAAAAGCTATATTTTTGGAATAAATACAGGACAATCCAGATTTTCTCACCATTTCCCGGAAAAAATCCATGCAAACACTTCATGAACAAGACCTTGCACTGCTAAGGATACTTCAATCAAACTCCAGATTTGATATTGCGGAGATAATGAAGCAACTGAATATCTCCCGCAGCTCCGTATATGAGAAAATAAAGAAACTGGAAGCAGAAGGCTATATCAAAGATTATGTTGCACTCATTGATCACAAAAAAGTAGGGCTCAACTTTTTCGTGATCGTCAACGTTTCATTGAATACGCAACGTATTGAATATGTGGATGAGTTCCTGGAAAAAATCAAGGGCCTGGAAGAAATAATGGAAGCTTATGTAACTGGCGGTATCTTTGATGTAATCCTGAAAGTAGTAACGAAAGATCCGGAAGCATACAATGACTTTGTTACCAAAAAACTATCTGCCATTCCACACATCAGCAAAATCCAGAGCTCATTTGTAATGCGCTATGTTAAACAGACGACGGCATTACCATTCTGAGTCATTCACTTCATCATCCCATTAATTGCAGGTCATGACAACGGAAGCACTCTATCATTATCTCCAATCGCAGCACCTGGCGGTCGTTTCGTCTGTCAGCAGTGCAGGCATGCCACAGTCGGCCGTGGTAGGCATTGCCGTATCTCCGCAGCTGGAACTGATTTTCGATACGGTAAGCAGTTCACGCAAATACATTAACCTCATCGCGAACGCCAATATTGCTGTGGTTATTGGCTGGGATAATGAAACCACGGTACAGCTGGAAGGCATTGCCAGCCTGTTACCTTCCGGCGAGGCACATCCGCTGAAAGATATTTATTTCCATACCTTCCACGATGCCCGGCAACGGGCAGATACCTGGCCAGACCTGGTGCATTTCGTGATCACACCACACTGGATCAGGTACAGCAATTTCAATGAATTGAATAATCCTGTGCAGGAATGGGACCTGAAATAAAATGTCAGTGCGTGGAATAATATACATCTTTGAGTAACAACGCTTCTGGCAGATGTGCCAGCGATGGTACTTTTGGTGGTCTCAGCATACTCAGGGAGATATTATTATCTTTCTCCTTACATAAAAACTCCAGTGCAATACGATGATATCCCGCTGCCAGCGGCACCGCAAACGATTTACTACTGAGGCCATCTTTTGCAGCGTCGATACTGATGAGCAGCTGTTTATCCACACTTAAGCTGCAACTGGTACCAGCCTCCAGCAACACGGTATAGTAACCGGTTTTATCTGCTTTAAACCATCCTGTTTCATCACAGATAACATGGCCGGCAACTTTGAATGGTGGCTGAAAATCCTTTACCAGTAAGCCGCTTGCAAGTAACCGGCGTTCTCCTGCGCTATCCTGGTAGCATTGATAATTCATACCACCGGGTTGCAGTCCTTCTATTTTTTCTGCCGGAAACATTTTACCTATACTGAACCTGGCACTTGCAGTTTTATCAGGACCGTAATTGGAAAACTGCTTCAACATCAGCACTGACGGCGCTTTCACTTTAAGGCCGTAATCATAGCGCGGTGAATGCATTGTTGGAACAGTGCCATCAGTAGTATACCTGATGCCGGGATTGATATTTAAATAAGTAGAATACAGATAGACAGGTATGGCATCATGCGGCTGTATTATTCCGCCCATCGGGAAGAAATCCAGCATAAAAGAACTATAACCGAAATAAGTAAATTTCAATCCGTCGTACATGTTTTTCAGTCTGACAGACCCATGGTGTTCATCTTCATTAAACACCACCTGCCGGCGGATCTGCGGACTCATTTTAGTCAGCAGGCTATCAAAATCACTGATCCCGAATGATTCGCCGATAGCACCATTCCTGCCGCCTGCAAACAAAGTGGACGTATCGCGCATTTGCGGCAGGCGTTGCCTCGCCAATTGCAATACGGCGCCATCGTTCCACCATAAAGAAGGGTCTGACGCAATATAATGATTGAATAATGAAGTTTGGGTAAGAAAGGAATAAACGACAAACAGGCCGGCATAAGAGTGTCCGAAGAGTATGTTACTTCCACTCGTTGCATAGTGCTGATTAACATAAGGCACCAACTCTTTTCCTATAAAGTTTAAAAATTTATCTGCAGCATTGGCGGGCAGCAGATCCCGCTCCCGGCTATCCTGGCCTATGTTATACCAGTAATTATTCTTTATACCCACTATAATAACCGGTGGCATCAACTCATTCTCCTCCTCAAAAGCAACAACAGGCGGTACAAATCTTACCAACATCTCACCATCCAATACATACAAAACGTCATACCTTTTCGTAGTGTCGTAATCGTGAGGAAGATATACCTGCAGATATCTTTGTTCATTTAATGTAGCAGAGAAAACAGAATCCGGCCGTTCTTGCGCCAGCAGGCAGTTATTAGCCAGGATAAAGAAGCATAAACCAAAGAGATACAGTGGTTTCATAAAAAGAACAATTAAGGCATAGTTGGGGAACGTCAAGTATCATCTAATATTAATGAAAATATATGTAATTGTCAAGTATTCCCTCCCCAGGCTTAATACACGATCACATCCGGACTCCCTGATACCGGCAGCTTTGCAGGATTATTCAGGAATTCCCGCAGGATAGGCATGAATTCCGGTCCGCCCACACCATGTGCGCGTTTGGTAAACAGCAGCCGGTAGCTGTTAGGCATATAATGCCGAATCATATCTATGTATAGCGGACGACAGGCATTATCCATTTCTCCATCGGCCAGCAGTGCGTACCTGGTAGTATAAAAAGCGGTTTTTGTAGCCGGCTTCACCGGTTTATATTTCCAGCAATCGCATACTGCATTGTATACATCATTGATGTGGTAGCCTTTCATATAGGGGTAAGCGTTATAAATGCTCTGCACCACCTTTTCATTGTGATAGTTGTATTGATCCGCGCAATACGCAGAAATACGCATACCGTTAGGGCCTTTCCCATATTTAAACAACCTGTCCAGCAGGGGTTTGATGTAAGCCGCATGGCGGCCGCTGATGATATCGGTAATAACATAAGGTACTGCGGCAACCGGGCCGCCGAAAGCATCCTGTATGACATCGAATAAGTCATTGCGGTCGTAGGCAATATTCAGGCTGTCTTTTGTACCTTCTTCCAGGTATTTTATGTAGAATTTTTTATCAGCGATATCATTGAAATATTGCTGAAAGCGGTTTTTCAGGTTACCATAACGTACCTGATCAGCAGAGTCTTTTTCGCAGTGACTAAACAGGATATTCAACGCCTCATTGAAATTGGCCGGCTCATCTTCATCGATGGGTACAAACATGGGCAAAGGCGAATTAAGTATGACAGAGCGGATACGTGACGAATCTTCTTTTAGTACCGCCATCATGAGGCCACCACTATAGGAAATACCAAAAAGGTTTACCGAATCGATTTTCAGGGCGGTTAGGAAATCATGAATATCTGCAACGGATTCGTCTGTATTATAGGCTTCCAGGTCTATACCTTTCGCCTCCAGTCCTTTACGGTAGCGCTTTACCCCTTCCAGCATCATACTGTCTTTATTGAGGTTTTTACGATAAGCCATTTTCATGGCGTCGCCCAGCTCCGGCCCTTCTGTGTTGGGTATGGCGAAATGCGTACCGCGTTGCTCAAAGGCGATACAATCCCTATCGTTGATGATGGTGCTTTTGGAAATCCCTGTAGCCCATCTTATTGAGCTGGTGCCAGGGCCACCGCTGGTAAACAACAGTGGATCTTTTCTCTTATCCGGATTCTTACTTTCCACGATAACAAAAGGTAACTGAATGGTTTTTCCATTTTTCTTACTTCTGTTTTCCGGCACTACCAGGTAGCCGCAGTGGGTTTTGAAACTGCTGTCGATAGCAACAAGACAGGCGCCGGGAACAATCGTGGCCTTTTGCCGGGCCACTGCCGCAGGGATGCAGGCGATGAAAGCGAAATACAGGAGGAAAACCGGTTTCATATTTAATAAGCAATTAATAAATTTCCGATATTGCTAAAGACACCCAAATTTAGCCATGGTTGCATAATCCGGAGAATAATTTTTAGCTTTAACGCTAATAAATCCAATATTCACCCATACTATGAGCATAGAAGATTTTATCAACCGCTATCAACAAACAAATACCCTTACGGCAGCTGAGGCTAAAGAAGTCTGCGAGGAGCCACTGCGGCAGTTATTATTCGACTATTTCAAGACACATAAAAACAGAAATTTTGCCTTAGCACTACTGAATAGATTAATTGAGTTAAGAAAGGACCCTGATAATTTAGTTTCAGGCGATGACCTCATGCTTGCCTGCTATATTTTAGGTCAACACAAACAGGTAGAAGACTGCCTGCTGATCTGGAAAGCCAAGCGAACAGACTTTGATTCCTATTGCTATATCGATGGTCAATTAATCGCATTTATGGGCGCACAGCCTACCATCGACTTTCTAAAAACAGTAAATTCAGAAGAAGCTGCTGATGCGCTGTTCTATACTACAGGTTGTGTGGAGTCGGGCGATTATGATTCGTTAGACGAATATTATTCGCGGAACTCGTACTATTGGCTTTGAATGCATCGCTGGTTTCCTGGGCCCCGGATAAAAACAGAAAGCAATCCCGTAAAAGATTGCTTTCTGTTTGCTAAATATTTAGATATATTATTAGTGGTTAATAGGAATCACCACAGCCGCACCTGCTATACCATCTGCGCTGCTTACCTTCACTTTCAGCTGGCCGCTGGCATTCTTAGCCGCTTTGACAATCACCTGTGCCAATCCGTTATAAGCCGGCCTGGTAAGGCTTTTAAAAGAAATTAGAGAAGTAGCATCACCGTTATCTGTTGCCACAATTTCACCAGGTCCTTCTAACTGGAATGTCAATGCCGGATTGGATCGTGGTACCATATTTCCTTTAGCATCACTCACCTGCACGGTAATATAGCATAAGTCTTCACCATCGGCCTTAATACTGCGGGTTTCCGGCTTTAGCATAATTTTCTCTGCCTTGCCTGTGGTACGAATGGTATCATTTGCCCAAATCTTTCCGTTCTTATAAGTCACCACATGGATGACACCAGGTGCATACTTCACGCTGTCCCAAACCATCCTGAAATCCTCTCCTGCTCTCTTTTTACGGATCCCCTGACTTTTACCATTCAGGAATAATTCTGCCTGATCGCCGGAGGTATAAACCTGAACGGGAACGATAGAATCCACTCTTTCAGGCCAGTTCCAATGCGGCAGTAAATGTGCCATTGGCATTTCCGGACGCCACTGCGCCTGATAGCTGTAAAATCTGTCTTTGGGAAATCCGCATAAATCAAGGATACCGAAATAGCTGCTGCGGGAAGGAGGATTTTTTTTCTGCAATTCTTCCAATGCCTGCTGCAATTCTTTTCTTTTGGAGGTATCTGTTCTGAAGTTCAGCAGATTTGTTTCGTCAGAATTAAATGGCGTAGGTTCTCCCAGGTAATCAAATCCTGTCCAGACGAATTCACCCAGTAAGCGGGGATTTTTATGCAGAATCCTGAACTGTGTATCCGGAGAGCATCCCCAGCCAGGCCAGGCATTATCATAGGAAGATACCTGCCAGTTGTTGAATTTTTGGTTATGGAAGAAATATTCCCCTCTTGAACTTACACAGGAAGAAGTTTCGCTACCGATGGTGGGCATATCCTGGTAGCGTGGATCTTTGTCCCATTCTGCCTGGCGTCCGAAGAAGTAGTTCACACCCATGAGGCCAAGTGCAGTGGCAGCACCACTTTCCCTGCCACCATCCGGATCGTTGTAGGCATTGGATACCGGCCTGGTAGGGTCTTCTTTTTTAACAATATCTGCCAGCATTTTCGTCATAGCGGTATCGCGCTGGTCCATTACTTCGTTGCCTACCGACCAGATGACAACACTTGGATGGTTGCGGTCGCGGTGTACCAACGCCTGCAGGTCTCTTTCATGCCATTCATTGAACAGTTTATTATAATCGTTTTTGAGTTTTTTGTGCAACCACACATCAAAGGCCTCATCCCAAACCAGGAAGCCCATTTCATCCGCCAGCGCCAGCAGTTCAGGGGCAGGAGGGTTATGGGAAGTACGGATAGCATTGCAACCCATACTTTTAAGGATTGTCAGCTGACGTCTTAAAGCGGTATTGTTGATCGCTGCACCAATGGAACCCATATCATGATGCAGGCATACACCTTTAAATTCAACCCGCTTTCCATTCAACAGAAATCCGTTATGTGCCGTAAATTCAATCTTCCTGATTCCAAATACAGTATTGAATACATCCCTGGTTCCCTTATCATCCGTTACTATTGTCTGGGCAATGTATAAATGCGGATGCTCCAGGGTCCAGCGTTGCGGCTGTCTGATCAGGATACTGGAAGCCACATCCATTGAATCATTTGCGTTCAATTGCAGTGGCAAATTACTACCTGTTGCTATCTTTTTGCCGATCTTTTTTCCGTCTGCCGATTCATATATGGCGGTTTGTACAAATGCTTTCGTTGATGCATTACCGTTATTGGCAACGTTTACCTTCAGGCTAACGTTGGCATTACCACCGGTGGTATCAGCAGTAGTGATGTAGGTACCCCAGTGCGAAACGTGTACCGCATTTGTTTTCACCAGCCATACGTGCCTGTAGATACCGGCGCCGGGATACCACCTCGAATCCCAGTTTTCAGTATCGAGTCTTACCGCTACCACATTCTTTTTACCGGCATGAATGTAGGGTGTAATATCCATGCGGAAAGAGCTGTAGCCGTAAGGCCAGGTACCTACATATTGTCCATTCACCCATATTTTGGCATAGGCCATGGCGCCGTCAAAATCGAGGAATATTCGTTTATCCGTATCTGTTAATGGTAGTGTGAAATCCTTACGATACCAGCCGATTCCTTTCCAGGGTAACTTTCCGGTTTTTCCTGACAGCTCTATCCTGAAAGGGCCGGCTATAGCCCAATCGTGCGGTAAGGTAAGGGGCTGCCAGCTATTATCAGCGTAATCAAAGGCTTCTATACCAGCAGGTTCTTCCAGCCTGGTGCCTTCCGGCTGCAAGCCAAATCGGGCAAAGCGCCAGTTATCATCAAACTTTTCTGCCTGGCTATTCCCTTCTCTTACAATAGCAGATTGGCCGCTGGCAAAAAAACCGGCCAACAGCATTCCGGCAACACAACAAATTTTCCTAAACATATGCTATATAACATTATAATGTTCACTGCAAACAGCCATAGTAGCTGGTGACTGGCGCCACCAACATTCAACCAACACAACTGCGCTCAATTTCCTACTATTTTCCTGTTTTAGCTAGTCGTTAATTGTCGGATTCCGGTGCTATATTAGCCGGAAACATAGCATAATAAAGGGTTCAGGTATAGCGGGAAGTTTAATTACACCAAACCCTGCAGCTTCACATACTGTAATAACATAATCGTCTTTCCATCTTTTATCTCACCATTGGCTATCATATCCATCGCTTTATCTATGTGCAGTTCCATTACTTCTATCTCTTCCTGTTCATGCTCCAGTCCGCCCCCATCGCTGATTTTCATTGCCGGACTATATTCCGCCACAAAAAAGTGCAGCACCTCGGTTACAGATCCCGGCGACATATACGCCTCAAATATTTTGCGCACATCATGAATACGGAAACCGGTTTCTTCTTCGGCCTCTCTGCGGATACAGTCTTCCGGCTCGTTTTCATCCAGTAATCCTGCGCAGGCCTCTATCAGCATACCGCTGGGGTTTCCGTTGATAAAGGAAGGCAGGCGGAATTGATTCGTCAGGATAACGTGGCTGTTGGCGGGGTTGTACAGCAGGATCACGGCACCATTGCCGCGGTCATAGGCTTCGCGTGTATGCGTCTGCCATCCGGCATTTCTGGTTTTATAGTCGTAGGTTACCTTATACAGTGTGTACCAGTTATCTGATAAGACTTCTTTAGCAATTATTTTTACTTCGGGTTGCATATAAATGATTAAATTTGATCAATTTTGATTATTTTTATCAAATATAGATTAAAATGGGATATCCGGAGAGAAAAAGAAAGATTCTTAAAATCCTTGACAGAAAGGAAAGCATGGAAGTGCAGGAAATAGCAGATGAGCTGGGCATTTCGGCGGTAACCATCCGCAGGGACTTACAGCAGCTGGCCGATGAAGCACTGCTGATACGCACGCATGGCGGCGCCATGAAAGCACCGGAGAAACATCCGTTTACCGCTTTTGATGACAAAGAAAGCGTAGGCGTCTCCAGGAAAAAACATATAGGCAAACTGGCAGCAGCACTGGTAAAACCTGGTGATACTATTTTTATGGATTGCGGCAGCACCGTATATACCATGTGCCCTCACCTCAAAGACATCTCTCCCTTACGTATCATTACCAACTCCCTGCCTGTGGCAGCGGCTTTCATGGACATACCAGGTATACAGGTAAACCTTGCAGGCGGCGAAATGGACGGCAGCCGTAAAGCCATTCATGGCGACAGAGCTATCGCACATATCAACAGCTACCACGCAGATAAAGCCTTTATCGGCACGGATGGCCTGTCGGTGAAAAATGGGCTCAGCGCCTTCAGCGAAAAGGAAGCAGGCATCAGCACTGCCATGGCCGGCAGCGCAGACAAATTATATGTATTGTGTGATTCCTCGAAAATCGGAAAGGATAGCTACCTGAAATTTGCACCGCTATCGGTATTGACAGCCCTGGTGACAGACAAGGAACTCAGCGCCACGCAGGCCGCACAGCTGAAAGGAAAGGCAGTAAAAATCATTCATTAACAAACATCATCATCTACATAAAAAAACTACTTTATTAAAATATCCAGGACATTCCTTATCACTTCGTTTTCTTCATTCTTCCGCCAGATCAGGTACAGCGGCACTTCAAATGGTAAGGGTACAAACCGGACGCCCGGATAATTAGCCAGGGAATAAGAATATGGTATAACGGAAATGCCTAAACCCTTTTTGACCAGGCTCATGATCACTGATCCAAAGTCCGACTCAAAACGAACCGCCGGGTCAATCCCATAGGCAGAAAACACTTCTTCCATCTTCATACCAAAGGTTTCCCCATCTGTAAAGGTGGAGAGAATAAAACGCTCCTGCTGCAAGGTTTCCCGCGTAATATCAGCTGCAGCAACTATCGGATGGGCGGCAGGTACCATCAGCGCCAGGCTGTCGTGCCGTATGAGCACGGAGGTCAGCAACTCGTCTTCGTGCTTATGTCTGCTATAACATAAATCTATTTTAAAGGCCTTCAACATCTCTATTTCCTGGGAATGCCTGATCTGTACCAGTTCCACCTTGATCTCCGGGTATTCTGCCGTTACGCGCGCGAGAACGTCGGGTAAAATATCATAGGTAATCGACCCGGGATGATTGATGACAATATCTCCACCCTCTCCTTTATGAATTTTACGGGCATAGAGCGCCGAGGCATTCACCTGATCGATCAATGGCTTCCACTGCTGCTGCAGGAACTTCCCGGCAGGTGTCAGCTCCACCTTACGGTTGGATCTGTTAAACAGGGTCACCTGCAACTCGTCCTCCAGTGCTTTGATCTGCCTGCTCAATACAGACTGCGTAATGTTGACCTTGTAGGATGTCCGCCAGTAGTGCAGCTCCTCTGACAATTGCAAAAAATATTCTATTTGTTGTATAGTCATGCCAATTGATGCATTTTTTGCATCATTCCATTCAAAAATAGCATTTTTCAGCATTAAAAGCCGAAGTAGCTTTGTGGCAGAAAGAAACAGTAAAAGCGATCAAAGATGAGCTATCATATCAGGCCCTGCGAAGAAACCGATCTGGACAAACTGATTCAACTATGTGCAGCACATGCCGCATATGAACAGGCAGCATATACGCCAGACGGCAAAAAAGAACGGCTACACGAAGCATTGTTTGGCAACGACAAGACATTGAAATGCCTGGTTGCTGTTGTGGATGATGAAGTAATAGGTTATGCTACCTATACCTTCGACTTCTCTACATGGGATGCCCAACAGTTTGTTTACCTGGACTGCCTTTACATTGAGGAGGCATACAGGAACCTGGGCATAGGCAGGATACTGATGGATGAGATCCAGGCTGTAGGACATAGCAACAACTGTGTCAATATGCAGTGGCAAACTCCTGACTTCAATGAACGGGCCATCAGATTCTATAAACGCATCGGAGGCATCGGCAAAAACAAAGTACGCTTTACCTTACCGCTATATTAATTCACTTCAATCATGGAACCAATACAGATCGTACCTATCACCACAGCGGACGTACCTACGCTGCAATCCATTGGCAGGAAGATATTCTTCGAAACCTTCTCTCCTCATACCTCTGAGGAAAATATGGCACAATACCTGGAAGAAAAATTTTCGATAGAACAGCTGACTAAAGAAGTGAATACTCCAGGCTCCTTCTTCTATTTTGCACAACTGGAAAACCAGGTAATTGGTTACCTGAAACTGAATACCGGCACCGCTCAAACGGAAGAACAGGCCGACAGCGCGTATGAAATCGAACGCATCTATGTGCTCAGTGAATACCATGGCAGGAAAGTAGGTCAGATATTAGTAGAGAAAGCCCTGGAGATAGCCTTGCAGGAACAAGCGCCTTTTGTATGGCTGGGCGTTTGGGAAGAAAACCACCGTGCCCTGAATTTTTACAGGAAAAACGGATTTGAACCCTTTGATACACACGTCTTCAAACTGGGAGAAGACATTCAGACAGATATCATGATGAAGAAAATACTGGCATGATGAACAGGAAGACTACCTTTATATTATTACTGATACTGGGTACCGCCTTTTGGGGTATCTCTTTTCCCGTTACCAAAATGGCGATGGGAAATATTTCGTCTTCAACTTTCCTTTTCTACCGTTTTCTGTTTGCCACCACAGCGCTGTCTATTGCGTTGTCTAAGCAGCTGAAGCTGATCACCCCAAAGGTTTTCGCAGCCGGTGCCTCGCTGGCGCTGCCGCTGGCCTTCGGTATTATCTTCCAGACGATGGGGATTAAACGCACCCCTGCATCGCAGTGCGCCCTGATAGCAGGGAGTTCAGTGATCATTATTCCGGTAATAAAACTGGTGTTCTATAAAACATCGGTAGACCTGAAAGTATGGGCAGCAGCGTTCATCGCGCTGGCAGGCCTGATGATCATCTCCCTGAAAGAAAATTTTGCTATTGGCCTGGGTGATCTTTTTACCATTATCGGTGCTGGTGGGTTTGCAATTTATTTAATACAGGTAGAGAAATACGCGAGTACAAAAAACATCCTGCCTACCATTATCCCCATGTTTGCTACCTGCACCGGGATTGCAGCGGTATGGGCCCTGTTCGACCCTTCTGCCAACTGGATGCCTTCCACCCATACCTTCTGGATGGGAATAGGCTACTGTGCCCTGTTTTCGACAGCTTATATGTATACAGTATCCAATATGGCACAGAAATATATCAAGGCAGAAAAAGTAGCGATTATCTATCTGTTTGAACCGGTATTTGCCGCCATAGCGGCCATTTTCATCCTGGATGAAAGTCTGACATGGCGCCTGCTGCTGGGAGGATGCCTTATTTTCCTGGGCACCATTATTTCAGAAGTTAACTTCAGGAAGATAACAAAAACGACTAAACGAAAAGTAGACGACAGTTCGCTGGAAGAGGCCACCGCCATGGCCAATTAACAATTGCATGCTCCGTACCCATAAGGCGATGGAGCATGCAATCTATACTTTAATAGTTACTTAATTCTTCATCCAGGTCGCGGAGAAACTCGCCTAATGTCACTATAAATCCGGCTTTGGCATCTACCGGAAACACACTTACCAGGTATTTATTTTCTACAATCAGCGGTATCAGATGTTCTTCAAATTCCTCCAGTGAAAGGGCTATCACCTCAAAGGCTGCCCAATCCCCATTGTTTGACAGGCTTGCATATTCCGCCGCACTCCATACAGGTATTGCCTTTTCCTCTCCTACTGTTACCAGCGCCAGATTATCATCATTTTCCAGCACATAAACAGCTTCCCCATCAGCAATCCATTTCATCGTATACTGGTATCGTTCGTATGGTGGCAGCTTAATGACATTTTCCAACTCTTGCTGTGATATCTTCTTCATAAGCACTTACTATCGGTTTACCTGCAAAATAACGGAAGAATGGTATTAAAAAATCTGGAAAAACAACATTTAACTTTCTTTATATTTAGCTGATTTAATTACCTGATGATGACGTTTCTATATACAGCCAGAGCAAGATTCGATAAAGAAAGTGAACCTGACCACAGCCCCTGGACGAAGTACATTCAATGGAGCCGGCTATACCAGCTCACTGAACTTGTTTCTATGGATACCTGTCTGAATGAAGTATTAGTGGAGCCTGACCGCGACAATGATGATGATTGGAAGGAATTCGTGTTTAATGGCTACGCTGAAACGGGATGTTTCAAAACCCTTGAATATGTATTAGCTAAAACTGATACGAATAAACGTTTCAACCTGTTAACAGTCGTTATTCAACCTGAATCAGATTGTTCCCTGATTCAGCTGGACAACTACGACTTCCTCGGATATGACCTGATGGACGATTATTATGATACCAGCGCACTAAGTAACTGCAGCGGATTTGATGAAACATTTCTGCCATCAGAATTAAATAATTATGGGCTGATCAGTGACTATGAAAAAGCATGTTCGATATCGGATCGACTTTATGAAAACAATCCCGGTGAAGACCATGCAGATACGAATATTGTTGCTATCTGGCGACACCGGACAATAGGTTGGTGAATCAATCGCTCTTTAAAAATAATAAATACTATGCAACTTATCTCCCTAAAAAATTTTATTATAAATGGCTACTGGGGAAGCATTACGCTGGGGAGCTCTATCGATAGTGTAATACAGGAATTAGGAAAAAATTATGATTATACAGATTGTGGTGAGACACAGATCATACAATATGGATGGTACGAATTTTTCTTCCGGACAGATACCCGCAAGATATTTGGCATTCAAAACGATCATCTGATATCAGATTGCAGCAACCATGCTGATATGATTGATTATCAGGGCGAGCATTGGAAATTGGACACCTGGTTCCTTCGTCCGCAACAAAACATTACATTTGAGCAGGTTGTCCAATTACTACAGGATACCGGCATTCCTTTTAGTATCGAACCAGCCTATGCCGGATGCGATGAAAATATTATCAGATGCGTGGAAAGTATGGTGAGTTTTGATTTTGTTAATGAATATAGTGAACCGGTATTCGACAAGAAAGGTGAGCTGGTCAGCAACTCACCTGTAATTGCTATGCAACAAAAAGATTATTTCCTTAATGGTATAAGGTTATTTAATTTGGTATAAACTATGGCAACAAAACGAAAAACATTACCCAAAGATTTTGAAGAACAATTAAAAACCAAAAGCCTGCAGGAACTGACTGCCATTTTTGATCAGTGTTCCCTGGAGGCGACCGGCGGATACAATAAACAGACCGCACTGGCATTTGATGGTTGTCCACATGAACTGGCGGCATGGCTGATTCAACAGGGAGCAGATCTCCATACCCCTGATCTTTATGGAAATACCCCATTGCACAATCGTGCAGGAAGCCATTTTGGGAATATTGAAAGCCTAATAACGCTGGGAGCTGATGTAAATGCCAATCCGGACAGCAACGGTACACCCTTACATGCCGCCGCTCAGGCGCATAATGCCAAAAACACCACCATATTACTGCAACACGGCGCGATAGCTACATTAGTGAATAAGTCCGGGCAAACACCTTTGGAAGTAGCCCTGAATACCTGTAATAATATTGACATCATCCATACAGCCAGTATCTCCAGGAACTACCTGGAAGCAGGTATTAAAATTACCGAAGAGATGAAAGCTGCTGTATCTCGTATCGGGGAAAGGTTTGAGTTCCACCGGGCAAAATTTAACAGGGAATCTGTAGAAGAACATAGTAATGCATTACAGGAATTATATGTTCTGTTTGGCACCAAACCTATACCCAAACGCATTTTGCACGATGGCATATCTCCCATTACAACAACAGCAACAACCTGGCAAAAGCAACACGAGGAACTCTGGACATTATTGGTACCTTCAAGTGGCGCCGCAGATTCCATCCAGGGCGAGGTAATCCGCATTACCGGGCGAATTGGTAACGAGCTGGAAGGCAATGGAGGTATCAACTGGGATGCCGATTTTAAAAAAATGGCACAGGCACTGAATGATTATCTATCCCAGGGCACACCGCTATCGCCAGCTGAACTAACTGAGACGCAAGCACTCGTGGAACAGGTAATAAAAAAATCCGGAAACACCGCCCGGTTAAGTGAATTGGCTGTAAACTGGGTCAAATCAAACCCCACGCCGCTACGTCTCCCAAATGTCAGTTACAAACGCTAAACCGGTACGGTTCTTTTCACGCTCCTGAAGAGTGAGACTAGTCCGCTTTTCAGCCATTTTTTCCGGCCAAAAGTTAAGCAACCGTTAAGCCTCAAAAAAAATTACTTATTTAAATTCCAATTTTCAATATATTTATACATTCCCCCGGGAGTCCTTAGAGAACCAAATGAGAATAAGCCACATCATGTGACATGAATGCTGAACTCCAGGGTATTGGAACCATTTCTATCCGATTTCTTTTGAATTCCAATTTCTCTAAAACACAATACAGTGCAAACCATCACGGAAACGGCACATCAGGTGCAACTATTTGATTATGCCCATTGGACAGCTCAGCTCCCTGCGCTTAGCAACGAATACCAGGGTGCCAGTCCTTATCCTCACATTGTAATGGAAAACTTCCTCAACCCCGATGTCCTGAAAGAGTGTGTGCGGGAGTTTGACAAACTTAATGAAGGCGATGGCTGGATCAATTATGTTCATTATAATGAAAACAAAGCCGGACTCAATAACAAAGACCTGTTACCGGCAACCATCCAGCGAACCATCAACGAACTGAATTCCCCTGAATTCCTGGCGTTCCTCAGTGAACTGACAGGTATTGAAGGCCTCATGAAAGACGACATGATGGAAGGCGGTGGCATACACCAGTCTAAAAGAGGCGGCTTCCTGAATATCCATGCCGATTTCACCGTTCACCCTCACCACCGTAACTGGCAACGTCGTGTAAACGTACTCGTTTACCTCAACCCCGACTGGGAAGAAGAATGGGGCGGCAAACTGGAATTATGGGATACCCAGATGCAGGCATGTGAAAGAAAAGTACTGCCCATCTTTAACCGCTGCGTAGTATTCAATACAGATGCCGATTCCTATCACGGTCACCCGGAACCTACCAACTGTCCGGAAGACAAACACAGAAGGTCAATCGCGCTCTACTATTATACCGAAGAAGCGCAGCCATACCGTCGGGCTACCCACTATATGACACGTCCGGGAGAAGAAAAGAAGAAATTTATGGTGAAACTGGATAACACCATGGTGGCGGTTTATACAGACATCAAAGGTATGCTGGGGTCTAACGATAAAATCATCAGCAAAATCCTGCGTTTCTTTTCACGCAAGAAATAAGAAACCACTAAAAATAAAAAAGGCGTCTCTACTTTGCAGAGACGCCTTTTCTTTGTTTATTTCTGACTGAGCACCTTGTTACCCGTTTCTACCTCCCGTTTCAAAAACACAAAACCATTTTTCCGGTATAGCTCTTTCAATTGATCATATTGTTTATAATTCTCTACCCTATCTACCTTAGTCACAAAATACACCGGTTTGTCGATATTTCCTGTTAACAACCAGGCCTCATCATAGGAGTGCTGATTAGTCGGCTTTTCTTTATGGGTATAAAAGAAATGCCCATAGCTCCAGTATCCCAATGTGGTAACATAACAATCCTCTCCCTGTCGCTGCTCGAAAAATTCGATCGCTGCTGCCTGTGAGTATTTCTCTACTTTAGGGACGATGATCGCTGCTGCGAGGAAGATAACGATTCCTGTTCCTACAAAATAGGTAGCTGCCGCCTTTAAATATTGCTGTTGCTTCAGCTGGCGCCAGCCTATGACAAGCGCAACCAGCAGCAGTATACCCACAATACCTTCCCAGCCGCTCCATTTCACATCAGCCGCCATGTTGGCCTGTGCAAAAGTATCATGAACGTAAGGAATCAGTTGTTTGATATTTAAAGCAATCACTGCAACCGCAAGTATTACCACGCCAATGATTGTTCCAAGGATACTTGCAGAAATACCTGCATATTTCTTATAATCCATTTCCTTAATATCCCACTTATAAAAGGTGTAGGCAGCCAGGAAAGAGATCGGGAACCAGGCCAGCGAAGAATAATGGATAATGCGCGATTGTACAATGGTAAACAGGATCGTTACCACCCAGAACAATAACAGCATCCAGATCTTAAAATCTTTATCCGCCTTGCTGCTGTAGCGGCCTTTAAAGAAAGCCGGTATGGCAAAGAGAGAAGCCGGGAAACAGCCGATGAGCAATACCACAAAATGATAGCCGAAAAAGCCTTCCTGTCCGGCATCATGCGTCGTGAACAGGCGGTACTGATATTTCAGGAATTCCGTAATAAACCAGGGACCATTCTTTGCCGTTTCATACCCATACCAGGTTACTGTCACCAAAGCGGTAACAACCAGAAACAACAACGCATGCCACCAGTTGAAAAAGAACCTGAACCTGTTATATACAAAATAACATCCCAGCACCAGCAGGAACACCATCAGTGCCACCTGCCCCTTGGTAAGAATCGCCAGGCCCATAAAGACACCTGCCCATACCGTATAATATACCGGTTTTTTGTCCAGCCCTTCTTTTTCAAATCCATTCCGCTTCCAGTTGTACAGAATGAAATAATAGAGTGATAAGAAGGTAAACAGATTAAACCATGGGTCAATAATACCTGACTTAAAATACATATTGGGAAACAGGGATCCTCCGAAAGCCAATGCCCACAGGATACCAAATTTCCTGTCGTACAACCGGGTACCACATATGTACAGCACCACCAACGTTACGATCCCGCATAAGGCGTTCGGAAAACGGGCTGCAAATTCATTGATGCCGAATATCTTCATGGATATGCTCTGCATCCAGAAAAACATAGGCGGTTTTTCCCAAAATGGCTTGAAATTGACATAAATCCGGGTATAATCATCCAGTTTCAACATTTCCCTGGAACATTCAGCAAAATTTATTTCGTCCCAGTCAAATAGATGAACCCTTCCGAGAAAAGGAATGAAGAAAAGCGCCGCAATCACTGTCAGCAATAGGATACTCGAGAGTTTGGTTGTACGCATATGCCAATTGTGTAAAAGATAGTAATGAACAAATATAAATCCATTAACTATCAATTACAAATTATCAAATCTGTACCAAAACGCTATACCGAACAACCCGGAGGAACCATCGTCCTATTTGTTAACCAGCGAATCCTCCAGATTTATTACCCGACGTTGTGCATGTATAAACCCTTCCAGCTGTTTTGTACCCGGCAGCTTATCCCGTTGATACTTTTCAATGACGGGCAAAGTCTTTACTACTTTTACCATAATATAAAGGTCTGAAATCCTGTCCTCGTTCCTGGTAATGGTATCCATTAACGAATGATGCCTGGCACTAAAGGTTTTGTAATGTTTTTCACTGTCCGCCATCATTACCTTTAACTTATCCCGCAGCACGGTGTCCTTCATTTCTGACATAGTCCTGGCAGCATATTGATAATAGGCCGCTATTTTATCATCATACCCCCTAAATGAGGCCGTTGAGTCATCCTTGCTGCTGTTAAGGTCCTTCATCCCTTCTTCCAGCCTGGCTAAAGTGCTGTCTTTTTCTGCCAGTTCCATATAAATGCTCTCAATCAAATCATCAGGCCCTCTTTTGGACAAGATTTCATAGGATGATTTACCCTTATCCTCCAGGGCTTGGGGAGTCTGCGGCGGAGGTACCTTCTCCGGGCGGTTACTATCGCAGGAAGCCATTCCGAATACTAAAGCGAATAGGAGAAATATTCTGAGTGTCATATTAGAGATATAGGTTTTAAGATAAAATGTGACAATTAAAATAATATAAAATTCAGTTGGCCCGACACCTTAAATAGGGCAAGATAAATTTCTGCATACCTATTCCACATTTAACACTACTTTAAATGTACTACAGGATCTCCTCAAATGTCCGTAAACAGGCCATTTACACTTACAACGCTCCAATACCGGACTTTGATTGTCACCAGCAGGATATTAACTTGTGTTAAGTCAAAATGCACCGCTCTTACCAACAACCAGGAGATAAATTATTGACACTGTCTACCTTTTTTACTAATTAAAATTTAAATCGAATCCCCATACCCAAATGCAGTTACACATGATGAATGCAATCCGCTATACTATATTAAGTTCCACATTGTCACTCTTTCTGTCGGTACCCGCTATTGCCCAGCTAAAAGAGGTAAACGTAAATACCAGCGAAGTACAGACATTAAGAGTGGATCCTTTGAGCGCCAATGGCGGCAATGCCGCTGATATTTTTGAGGAAATAAAATATATCCCTTTAGAAACTACTCCCGAAAGTCATTTTGCCCAAATCGGTCAGCTGATCCTCATTCATGGACGCTATGTAATCTTAGACCCATCCACAAACTGTATCCTGATCTTTACGGAACAAGGGAAGTTCATCGCCAAAATAAAAGGTAAGAAAGATCTGCCAATACTTAAATTCCAGGTCAACAGATGGCGACATGAAATAGTATTCAGTAATGATTTTTTTGAAACACTTTCCTTTTATAGCCTGGATGGCACTTTTATCAGAACTCAGGAAAATAATGACCCGAAAAACACCGGCGTACTTAACTTCTGGTTTGATTATATTGCAGCGAATACCGTACTTAGTTACGACACCTACCGCGATACCAAACCAGACTCCAAATTTTACAGGCCTTATTCCAGATCATTAGTCCGTTATGCCAAAGAAGACGGCGCTGTTACGGCGACGGGATTTCCGTATAGTGAAGCAGAAGCAAGTATTGACGCCAGTTATACGCCAATGGCTCCGCTGTTTTACACAGGCAACGACACCACCCGTTTCTTCGCCAAACCGTACACCTACGATATCTACACGATATCTCCCAATGCCATTGTCCAGAATTACCATATGGTATTCCCGGCCAGCATGTCATGGCCAAATGACTTCTTAACAAATAACCAATTATATTCCAAGAGGATAAAATTCACACAAACTCATCCAAACATTATTGCCGAACTGAGTTATGTCTATAAAGTCAAGGATAACCTGGTATTCAGGTTATGGTTAATGGAGCATGGAAAAGAAAATTTTTTAATGCTAAACCTCGTATCAGGTAATCTTATTGCATATCAGCACATCTCTCCGGATATTTCTTCCTACTACCTACCACTGTACGACGAAAATGAGTTTATACATTTTGGTCTGAATTACTGTGATGGCACACATATTTATACCTGGCTCACCAGCCACAGCATGTTCGATGCTTATAAAAACAACCAGGAAAAGCATATTAAATACAATGACGAATTATCCGCCTACTTCTCCAAATCAGGAAAAGACGATAACCCCGTTATTGTACGGCTTAAATTAAAGAATGAGTTGTAATCATACTTATCATCGCTGAATGAACATCATCCGACTTATTACTGTACCGACGTTGCTACTATGCTTTTCCTTTAAATTATATGCGCAACAGAAAGATTCATCTGCCGTCATTACCAATGCCGGCAAAGCGACAGGACTGGTATTTGACCAGCAACACCACCATGTAATGCAGGCCGCTACTGTTTCTATCTACCTGGCAGAAAACGCAAAACTGCTACGCTTCCAGCTAACAAATAACTGGGGCAAATTCAATATAGACAACCTACCTGTCGGCAAGCCACTACGGCTTGTCGCCAGTAACGTTGGCTACAAATCTGCCACGAAAGACTTCATTATAACTGACACCATAAAACCTCATTCCTTCGATACGATCGTCGTAGAGCGACAGACAACAACCTTAAAGGAAGTAGTTATAACGGAGGCACCGCCACCTATTCAAATGCGTGGCGACACACTGGAATTCAATTCCGCCGCCTTTAAACTCGACACCAATGCCGTCGTAGGCGATCTGCTCAGAAAACTGCCAGGAGTAACCGTTTGGGGCGATGGCGCTATCACCGTAAATGGCAAAAAAGTCAGCAAATTATTTGTAGAAGGTAAAGAATTCTTTGGAGGTAATCCCAATATTGCACTGAACAATCTTGCTAAAGATGCAGTAAAGAAAATTCAGGTGTATGAAGATAAATCCATTCCTGACAAGGTGGACAAAAATACCTACATGAATGTTGTGTTGGGGAAAGATAAAAAAGATGGATATTTTGGAAAGATAGGCATAGGACGAGGTACCGGCCAACATACCGATGCTACCGGAATGATGAACTACTTCTCCCCTAAAAGCCAGGTGACAGTCGGCGGTGTTTATAACAACGTAAATAAAACTGCCGGTAACCTGGAAGCATTGACAGAACAAGCTTCCTTTCAGACAGATGAAGCCCGTAATCAATACCTTGCCGATTTCAGAAAACCAGGAAAAACAACCTTCTCCGCATTCGGTGCCACAGCTGCATACGACTTTGAAGACCATATAAGTAATCCTGCCGACAGCAATCTGCTACAGGCAAATTACTACTTCCATAACGGCAATACAGACATCACTCAGGCAACGCAGTCTGCCACTAAGATTGACGCAAATAGTACACGCTATCAAAACTCCAACTTCATCAATCATAATAATGCCGATAATCATGCCATTAACGGGAATTATCAGCGAAAAAAAGATTACGTCACCTTTACCGCTGATGTCGATGTCAACTATAGCAATACCGGCATGCATGTGATGCAGCAGGATTCCACCTTCAATGCAGCAAACACGCTAAAAAGCAACAGCTTTGATCAGCAGGACAGCAAAGCGGAAAGAACGAATGCTACAGGCGAATTCAGTCTCAATACCAAAAGATACTGGACAGGAAACGGCAGTGTACCACATTCGACAGACATGGACCTAACCTACACCTTTAACAGGCAGACCAGTAACAACACGAATACCCATCAAAATACATTTCTCTCCGACGACTCCGCTGCTAACAGAAAAATTGACCGGCTTTACCAACTTAAAAGTACGATCAACTCCCATGTAATTAAGTCAGTCATCAAAGGCTTTAATAAGCGCTGGAGATATTATCCTTTTGTTGACATCGACATCCTGAATCAACTTTCATTTCAGCAAAATGATAATAATAACATCGTCAGCGATAACCAACAAGGAAAATATCAGGTATATGAAGCGCTGACAAATATTAACAGAGAACGGAAATGGGACTACCAGACAGGGCTGAATATCGGGAAAACAATTACTAAACGCTGGGCCGGTAGTTACAGAAAGGACCTGACGATTAACCTCACTGGAAAAGTGCAATTCTTCAATCTGGACAATAGCTCGCAGAAAGACTTTCAGCAGATCAGTCGTTTCTATTCCTATTTCATTCCTGCTGTCAATATTAATCGTATTTTTGATCGTACAGGGTTATTTACCAAATCCTATTTCTTCAACTATAACACAACGGTCAGATTCCCTACCTTACAGGAACTTGTACCGCTGGTCGATGATATCAATGTTTACTACGTAGAAACAGGCAACACCCGGTTAACACCTGCCTATACACATAACTTATCATTTACGTATCACTTCAATAACAAATCTCCCAATGAATTCCGTAACGATTTACAAGCTGGAGCTGTATTTACAAAGCATGTAATTACGGGTAATGATTATATTGATAGTCTGGGAAGAAGTAATCATCACCTCATAAACGCTGATGGCAGCAATAGTTACAGACTGAACGACCATTTCGCGAAAGCATTTAAACTTGGTAACAGCCAGTTCCAATGGAGCACCGGCATCTCCTTTAACTATTCGGAAACGCCAGCGGTACTAAACGGGGTCAGTTATAAATACAAATCGTTGTTCAGCATATTCAGTACAGACCTGGCTTATGATTTCAATGATATATTAAAGGTGAAGATAGGAGAACAATATCAGAATAGTCAAAGCAAACAACATGATCTATACCACTACAACACCAAAAACCTGGTATTATTCTGTAATGCTACTCTAACTGTCATGCATAAACTGACATTACATACCAATGCTGATATTAACTCACTGACAACTAATTATACAGGCAACCAGGTTTTCACCATATGGAATGCTGATATCGCTTACAGATTGCTGAAAGGCGCCAATGCTGAGATTAAATTTGCCGCACTGGACCTCCTGCATCAGAATAAAAACCTGATCAATACCGCCATAGGAAATACGCTTTCCAGTCAGACGGTGAATACATTGCAGCAGTATTTTATGATTAGTGTAGCATATTACCCGAGGATGTTTGGGCTGAAGCGGAAAAAGGGTTAGTTATTGGATGAAAGATAATATATCCCTGATGCATCTATAAAGACCAGGGATACTGAATTTAAATCCCCTACCTTCGCCTAAACATCTTCCCCATGAGTTTCTTCAACAGAAAAACTACCTGGACAAATACCGAATTCATCCCCTTCAAGTTATGTATTGCCAGTATATACGTGATCGTTGGCGCTTATTTTCATGAATTCTTCAGCAGATATTATATCCTCTGGTGGAGCATTTTCGCAGTCACTGTTATCTGGACGGTTGCGCTGTGGCTGAAAAAGATGAAGCAAGACAAATAACTCTTCAAGACAACTTTCCATGGATTCTATCCTGATCTTTATTGCTAAAGCAGTACTTTAGCGGCATTCCTATTAATACCTGTACACATGAAAAAGCTACTGATCGCCGCCACGGCCGCCCTTCTTGTATCCGCTTCCGTATATGCCTATACGAACTACAGCAGCAAAACCGCTGCCGCTACCTGTACCGGGTCCAAAAACTGTAATGCCTGCAAAAACTGCAAATACTGTAAACATTGCGCCAAAGAAGGCGGTAGCTGCGGCGTATGTAAATAACTGATACCTTTCATGTAAAAGTCACCCTACTTCATTGCATTCAAAGGCGCAAGGCCTTATATTGCAGTAACTTAGTGACTATGAACATGAAAAAATTCAGAAACGCCACCATGGCGGCCTTACTCCTATGCGCCGCTACACCTGGCAATACTTTCGCCCAGAAAAAGCCCAATATTATTGTCATTTATGCCGATGACCTGGGTTATGGAGACATCAGCTGCTACGGCATGAAGAAAATCCATACCCCCAACATCGATAAACTGGCGCAGCAAGGCGTCCGGTTTACCAACGGCTATGCCACCAGTGCCACGTGTACGCCTTCCCGTTACGGCATCCTTACCGGCCGTTATCCATGGCGACAAAACAACACCGGCATCGCCCCCGGCGACGCTCCACTGATTATCCCCACCAATCATAAAACCTTACCCGGCATGCTCCAGGATGCCGGCTATAAAACCGCTGTCATCGGCAAATGGCACCTGGGCATCGGTACGCCCGGCACCACCACCAACTGGAATACCGAACTCAAACCAGGGCCACTGGAAATAGGCTTCAACTACGCCTTCATCATGCCGGCAACGCTGGACAGAGTACCCTGCGTGTTCGTAGAAAATCACCAGGTGGTAAACCTTGACCCTGCCGACCCTATCACGGTCAGCTACCAGTACAAAGTAGGCAACGACCCTACCGGTAAGGAAAACCCGGAAAAACTACGTATGCGCACGGACCCACGCCAGGGACATGATCAAACAATCATCGACAGCATCAGCCGCATCGGATGGATGACCGGCGGCAACAACGCCAGATGGAAAGATGAAAATATCGCCGGCATCATCACACAGAAAGCCATCAACTTCATCGGAGAAAATAAACAGCAACCCTTCTTCATCTACTTCGCCAGCGGCGATATCCATGTGCCACGGTACCCGCATAGCCAGTTCAGAGGCAAAAGCGGTATGGGACTCCGTGGAGATGCCATCCTGCAGCTCGACTGGACCGTAGGCCAGATCACGCATGCGCTCGACTCACTCGGACTTACACAAAATACCATGATCGTATTCAGCAGCGACAACGGCCCCGTACTAAATGACGGCTACCTGGACCAGGCCGCCGAACTCGTGGGCGATCACAAACCCGGCGGCCCGCTCAGAGGTGGCAAATACAGCTCCTTCGAAGCAGGTGCCCGTGTACCGCTGATCGTTAAATGGCCCGCAGCCATTAAGCAACCACTGGTCTCCGACGCGCTGATCGGTCAGATAGATTTCTTTGCCTCCTTCGCCGGGCTGACCCACCAAACCATCGCCGATGGCGACGCCCCGGACAGCTTTGATATGCTGGCACAGCTATTGGGCAAATCCAAAAAGAGCCGGCCGTATATTATTACGCAAGGTGGCCCGCTGTCGATCATCATGGGAGACTATAAATATATCACCCCGTCTAATGGCCGCAAACTGGCGGAAGACGTGAATATTGAGCTGGGCAACAATCCACAGCCACAACTTTATGATATCAGAAAAGATATCTTCGAAACAAAAAATCTCGCAGCCACAGATACCGCCAGGGCCAATGCCATGGCAGCAAAACTTGCTGCAGTAAAGGCCGCCAGCGGCAGCAGATAATATCATCTACCTCCATCCGCCGGTAAAATATAATACCGGCGGATGTTTGTTCTACGCCCCCTATATCTCTCCTGCTTATTCTATCGCCCGCTGATCAACCTTTTCAAGGGCTGGGTTGTTTTCTTTCTGGCACTGGTGACCACGACTTTGCTGCGACAATGCCACCGCCTGAAATAGATTAACCCTATTTCGTTATAAGATTAATCGATTGTAACTATATCTATAAAGTCCTAATTTCGGTTTCCCAAGACAGTTAGCAATCTGGCTGGTCCGAACAGGCCGAGGTCAGGAAAATTATTTCACTTATAGAATAACCTTTTAACAATGGAATCTAACGACATCAGCAAATGCCCTTTTCATGGAGCAAAAAAACAAGCCGTTGCCGGCGGCGGAACTACTAACCGCGACTGGTGGCCAGAGCAACTAAAGCTGAATGTGCTTCGTCAGCATGCTCCATCCTCTGATCCTATGGACAAGGATTTCGACTATGCCGAAGCATTTAAACAGCTGGACCTGGAGGCTGTAAAAAAAGACCTCCATGCTTTGATGACTGACTCACAGGATTGGTGGCCTGCCGATTTTGGGCACTATGGTCCATTGTTTATCCGTATGGCGTGGCACAGCGCAGGTACCTACCGCGTAGGTGACGGCCGCGGTGGCGCCGGAGCCGGACAACAACGCTTCGCCCCGCTCAACAGCTGGCCGGATAATGTTAGCCTGGATAAAGCCCGCCGACTCCTCTGGCCTATCAAACAAAAATATGGTCGCAACCTCTCCTGGGCCGATCTCCTGATCCTTACCGGCAACATCGCCCTCGAATCAATGGGCTTCAAAACCTTTGGCTTCGCCGGCGGACGCCCGGATGTATGGGAACCTGATACCGACGTTTACTGGGGCGCAGAAACAACCTGGCTCGGCGGCGATATCCGCTACGCAGGCGGTGATGAAGGTGTTGTAAAAGATGGTGGTGTCGTAATTGCTGATGATAAAGGTGATGGCCAGATGCACGGCCGCAATCTCGAAAATCCACTCGCTGCTGTGCAGATGGGTCTTATATATGTAAACCCCGAAGGACCGGACGGTAACCCCGATCCTATCGCCGCGGCGAAAGATATCCGCGATACCTTCGGCCGCATGGCCATGAATGATGAGGAAACCGTTGCCCTCATCGCCGGTGGCCACAGCTTCGGTAAAACACATGGCGCCGCTCCTGCAGACCATGTAGGCAAAGAACCCGAAGCCGCAGGCCTCGAAGAACAAGGCCTCGGATGGCGCAATAGCTACGGCTCCGGCGTAGGCGCCGATGCCATCACCAGCGGACTCGAAGTTACCTGGACAAAAACGCCTACCCAATGGAGCAACAACTTCTTCGAAAACCTCTTCGCATACGAATACGAATTAACCAAGAGCCCTGCCGGTGCTAACCAATGGGTGGCAAAAGATGCGGATGATATCATCCCGTTTGCTTTCGATGCTTCCAAAAAGCATAAGCCTACCATGCTCACCACTGACCTCTCTTTAAGATTCGATCCTGCATATGAAAAGATCTCCCGTCACTTCCTTGAAAATCCGGATGCGTTCGCAGATGCCTTTGCACGTGCATGGTTTAAACTGACCCACCGCGATATGGGCCCGCGTGCCCGCTACCTCGGTAAAGACGTTCCTTCCGAAGTGCTGATATGGCAGGATCCTATCCCTGCAGTAGACCACCCGCTGGTTGACAGCAAAGACGCAGAAGCACTGAAAGCTAAAGTGCTGGCCTCCGGACTCACCGTTCCACAGCTGGTATCTACAGCCTGGGCTTCTGCCTCCACTTTCCGTGGCTCAGATAAACGCGGTGGCGCCAATGGCGCTCGTATCCGCCTGGCACCACAGAAAGACTGGGAAGTGAATAACCCGGTGCAGCTATCCAATGTGCTGGACAAACTGGAAGCTATCCAGCAGGAATTCAACAAAGCACAAACTGGCGGTAAAAAGATCTCCATCGCTGACCTGATCGTACTCGCTGGTAATGTAGCGGTAGAAAAAGCGGCTAAAGATGCCGGCACCAACATCACCGTGCCATTTACCCCTGGCCGTATGGACGCTACCCAGGAACAGACGGATGTTGAATCTGTTGGCCACCTGGAACGTGTAGCCGATGGTTTCCGTAACTACCGCAAACGCTACTCCCGCCTGGTTTCTACAGAAGCCCTGCTGGTAGATAAAGCACAATTACTTACCCTCTCCGTTCCTGAAATGACAGTGCTGGTAGGTGGTATGCGTGTACTCAATACCAATGCTGATGGCTCTGCCAACGGCGTATTTACCAAAAATCCAGGCACACTTACCAACGATTTCTTTGTAAATCTGCTGGACATGAACACTGCCTGGAAAGCTGCTTCAGAAGATAAAGAACGCTACCAGGGTTATGACCGTAAAACCGGCAAACCTAACTGGACAGGCACCCGCGCCGACCTGGTATTCGGTTCCAACTCCGAACTGAGAGCAGTGGCAGAAGTATACGGCAGCGGCGATGCAAAAGAAAAATTTGTCAAAGACTTCGTAGCAGCATGGACAAAAGTGATGAACCTTGACAGGTTTGATGTGAAGAAATAAGTCTGATTTATTAGCAGATAATCTGGTCTGGCGGCGGGTATTATACCTGCCGCCTTTCTTTTATGCAGATGCCTGTGTTATTTTATTAATTATTATTGAGAGAAATCACCTTTAGATGAACCGATGCCTATTATTACTGAGCAGCATTTTATTCTTTTTTTTAGACAGCCACGCCCAACAGACAGTTATAGGCCGGTCGCTCCCTTCACAGCCAGATACGCTCAACGTCCCGGAATACTACATGGATGGGGTGAAATATCCCTCCATTGAGGCCATGAAGGTAGAACCTAATGATCTTTGTGAGTTTAGGATAGAAAAGAAACCGGGATCACAAATCCTTTATGGCACAGGCCCCGATTCATGCAAGATGGTCATTTTGATCACAAGGCCTTATGCCCGGCAACAAGCCTGGGAGAATATTTCCGCACTTTCACCTGCCTACAGTAAGGTTGTTCCAACAGCGGCGCAAGCGCTGAACGTAGTCTATATCGTCAACGGCAAACTGGAATCAGGGACCTGCCTGAATGCTCCACGAGAGGTTAACAAAAAGAACCTAATCAGCATCTCCATTATTAATAAAGACAAACTGCAAAAGAAATATGGGGTAATGGACAAAGATCACGGTGTTATCATTAAATACCGTAAAAATGCAGCCACCAGGCATTAGGCCGCATCATGCTTCGTCCAGCGTAATGCTTTCACATCATACCCAAGCGCTTTGGCTTTGGTAAGAAATCTCATTTTTACATTTTCCGGAATAGTGGTTGTGCGGGAGAAGATCCACAGGTAGTGCAGGCTATCACCGGCTATCAGTGCATAATCATAGGCATCGGTGATATCGATCACGTTATGACCTACATACATGAAAGGAAAGAATGATATCATGAAACGGCCTTCAGCCTTGTCTTTCACGAATTTCGCCTTGCCGTTGAAAATCTTCCATTTCTTCAGGGTTTCATCAAAGCCTTTGCTGTCTACTTCTATTTTCCCACCGGGTTTCAGTGAATAGGTGCTGCTGACATTGTTCATGTGGCTTTCAAACCGGTAATCCAGATGAGCCAGCTCATACCAGGTACCCAGGTATTTTTTAAGTATAAAAGGCCTTACCGCAGTAGCGCCTTTAGGAATGGAAACACTACGTCCTTTTACATAGAGGAATACTCCTGCCGCCAAAGCGGCGCCAGTGAGTAATTTCCGACGCATAATCATGGCTGTCCCAATTAAACTTTATGATGATCCCGGCACTGCGACTCTCTGCAGCTGCCGGCTATTTTTGTTGTAATTACTTACTTAAAAATGAAAGGATAACACCCGTATTTCGTACCGTAATGAACAACAAATTCCAATTTACTTTGCAAAGGTAAAATTCTCTTGCTGAATATCTTCAAACCATTTTCCATCTGCCGATTTTGTAAATACCAGCGCCTCCGTATAGGCCGCTGCTTCCCGGGCTGTCAGCTGATGACTCCAGGAAACCCGCTTTGCCGGCTGATTCCCCTTCCCGGTATTTTTATACTCGCCATAGTAAACGGTTTGCTCATTCTGCGGATTACCCCAGTTGTCCCAGCCCGCAGCCTTGATACAAGCCGGCAGCTCACAACGGAGAAATACCGTTTTGGCGTCACCGCGCCAGGGCCTGCCCAGACTCACCGCCGTTACGCTGCTATCGGCTGTTACCTTGCAGTCGGCAAACACATAGCCATAGGCATTTCCTTTGGTGGTACTGGCTGCCGTGATAAATGAATTAGCCTTACAATGAATGCGGCAGTTGCGGAAATACGCTGTAGCCGGCCCAAAGATAAAGTCGGTGGTACCCTCAATGTAGCAGTCTACAAATAATTGCCTGGACTGTTCTCCGCCGGTAAAAATCGTATCCTGATGCCCCAGGAACCGGCAGTTGCGGAATACTGCCCTGTCTGCATCCACATACAAGGCCACCGCCTGCCCTACCGGCCCTGCGGCATTAACGAAAGTGATATTCTCTGCCAGGAACCTGTTACCGGAAATTTTAGCGGTAAAGCTGGTAAAAGTAGTCAGCTTACCGCGGCCGCTATAGTCGTTGAAGGTAATAATCGTGCTGTCCACGCTTTCGCCCACAAACCGTACATCCGTATTCGTTGCCGGCAATTCTATCTTCTCATTATATACACCATTTTTAATATACAGCACGATCGGCATCAGCGGATATACCCGCATAGCATCAATGGCATCCTGGATATATTTAAAATCGCCGGAGCCATCTTTCGCCACTGTAAATTTATATTTATACTGATGCGGGTTAGCTGTTTGGGCACTGGCAACAACAGCACAAATGTTAATCAGGCATAATAAAATGGTAATACGAAGAAAGAATCGGTACATAACGTGGCATTTTTTTTATAACTGCCTAAAATAAGGATTAGGAAGATAAAAATGAAGCCCGTAGCAGGTTTGTTTTTAGAAAGATGTTAACGGCTACATTCAAATCCTTCCCACAATGCATGATCATAAACTTGCCAGCTGCTATCACTGATCAGTCGCTTATATACATACTCCCTGTCTCCCTGCATGCGATAATATTCCAGTGTATCTATACCGGAATTATCTTCCATACTCGCCGGTGGCAACATTCTAACGCCTTCCCGTAAGATAAGTGAATCATCTTTCCAGACATATTCTTCTTTAAAAAAAGTCGAATACCAGCTACCAGCCCAATAGGCACGTACTACATGCAATTCAGGCACATAAGTAAAATTCGGATGTTTACAATGTGGGTAAACTTTCAATGATCCATTGGCGTCACTCAGCACAGGTACGCCTACATAGTTGCCATTGGCCGGCTCGCCGGATACCAGCAAATCCGTATAGCCGTCGCCGTTCAGATCCGTGGTATCTATCCACCCTCCGAAATACCGGAAGGGCAGCGTATCAACCAACCACCATTGGCTGTTCTTACGGAGGAGCATACACGTAGTATCTGACTGATAGATACCTACGAGATCATGCTGCCAGCGGTATACCCGCAAATAAGCGCCGGACGTATACCCTACCAGTGTATCGGTAGTTATATCACGCCACAATCTGTTCAAACTATCTGGTAATGGTTTGAGTGTAAAAGTTTCAGGCATGGCAGTGCCATGGCAGGCTGCCAGGTACAGCGCTACAGCCAGCAAAAAGCGTTTCATAAGTATTGGGAATTATTTAGAAGCAGAGGGATTTATCTATCTGAAAATTGGTGGAAAATAATTGTAACAGAACGTTACGGAGGAGATAATAATTCAGGTAGATAATTTAGGAGGAGACGTCGATGTTTGTGTAACAAAATGATAATAGCAACCTGTTATCTTCAGGAGAATATACAAATGCAACGCGCGTGCAATTGCTTGACCATGGCCTTCTCTGGCCAGGTACATCGGATAGGAAATCATAAAGGGAGAATGTAATTCAAGGTATGTATTTCTTTAACATAAAAAAAATCTTACTGCAAAAACAGTAAGATTTTTTTTATGTTATCAATACGATCAATGCTTTACTATCAACCCCTGTTCCGGCACATACTTATCATACTCCATCTGTTCAGCAATTTTCTTCGCCACCTCTTCACCTCTCAGCCGCGCCACCAGGTGCAATGCGCCGTCTATTCCTGCTGAAATACCGGCAGTGGTAATCACTCTTCCATTATCTACATATCTTACATTATCCAGCACCTTAGTACCAGGCAACATATTTCGCAGATGCTGGATACTATTGTGAAAAGTAGTGACAGTAAGCCCGTCAAGTAACCCTGCATGTCCCAATACAAAGGCGCCCGTACATACCGAAAAATAACCTTGCGTCTGCGCATCCCTCGACTTGATCCAGTTAATCACCTCAGGGTCTTTGCCGGCTACTTCATCATCGCCGCCAAAAATGGCAAAGAAATCTGCCGCCGGTGCATCGGCAATGCTATAATCAGGAACCACTTTCATAATACGCTGTACGGTAACGGGAGACTTCGTTTTGCCTACCGTAAAAATATCGAAACCGGCATAGGAAAATACTTCCATCGGCCCTGCGAAATCCAGCACTTCTGTGCCTTCATAAAGGTAAAAGCAAATACTATATCGCTTAGGCTTCGCTTCTTCCGCCTTCTTATCTATCAGCTTCATATGACAATGCGGACAAACACCCGGTTTTGTGAAAGTAAGCGTATCACAGGCACCACAGGGCGGACAAACATAAACAGGGCCCTTTTGCTGCGCCAGCGCCCACAAAGGAAAACATAACAAAAAAAAGAGTAATCGTTTCATATAGAACTATTGTGTCCCAAAGGTAGGAGTGCCACCACCTATAAATAAGGACAACCACCAGTCAAATCAGGCCAACCTTCCCCTACCCGCCTGTTTCGCCAGCAACCGAAGCTCACCCTGACTGCTGATACCACTGGATTGCGCCACCCACGATAACTTGTGACCTTCTTTCAGCAGCTGCAACGCCTTTTCCTGGCGCAGCTCTTTGATATACTGCCCGATGGTAATGCCTGTCACCGTTTTAAACAGGCGGGTCAGATTACGGGAAGAACTAAATACCAGTGCTGCCAGATCATCAATAGTTATTTTTTCAGGCAGATGATGGGCAATATAGTCCTGCACCTGATGGACCTGGTGATTGATATGCTGCCGGTGTTGCAGATGCACGCTCTGTTGCGTAGCAGCCCCATCTCTGCGTATATAGATGACCATATCCTTCGCTACCTTGTACGCGAAAGCAGGGCCATGGTCCTGCTCTACCAGGTACAATGCCAGGTCAATACCGGTGGAAATCCCGGCACTGGTAAAGATATTGTCACTCTGCACGAATAGCCTGTTTTCCAATACCTGCGCTTTAGGGAAATGCTCCTGTAACGCAGCAGTATACCCCCAATGTGTTGTACAGGGCCGCCCGTCCAGCAATCCGGCTACCGCCAGCGCAAACGCTGCCGTACATACGGAACAAACGGTGGCTCCGGTAGCAGCTGCCGCCTGTACCCATGGTATCCATTTCATATCATCCGCATGGTTCCATTTAGACAGGTCCATGCCTGCCAGCATAAGTATATCCGATGACGTGATGGTGACAGCCTCCAGTGGCTCCAGGTTGGTAAAAGATAGTCCGCAGGACACGCCCGCCTGCGGATACGGGGACACGTACCGCAGTTCATATGGCTGTCCGCAGCAGCCCGACTCATAAAACACGGTTACAGCCCCGGCCAGGTCCATCAGGTGTACCTGGTCAAACAGAAAAAATATTACCCTTCTGGTTTCCATAAGGCTAAGATAATTAAGTTAAATGCGTCTTAAATCATTTGACTGCATATTCGCTACATTCATTTTTACCTTACTTTGGCAGTACATTTCCCCTATAACCCTGGCAGCAGTATTCACAATATCAATAACTGGTTTATGCGTTACCTCGTATTTTTAACCACCTTATTAACCCTGGCCCGTTTTGCCGACGCCCAACCCGCACCGGATTACCATCAGCAGCTTACTGTCATCGAACAGCAAATGGACGATGCATGGGCTACCTGTGATGTCCCGAAGATCATGAGCTACTATGCCTACAAAGCCGTACGGATGCCGGAATACAGCCATACACTTTATGGCCGCTCTGCTATTGAAACCTATGTCAGGGCATGGATGGATTCCGCCAAAGTGAGTAACTGCCAGCATGAAATAATAGATATCCAGGTGCTGAAAAATCACCTGATAGAAATAGGTAATGCCAAAGCCACTATTCTGCTGGGAAAAAATGAACCCTACCTCTACGAAACCAAATACCTGCACGTCTGGGATATTTCCAATCCGCAGCGGCCGGTGCTGATCGCAGAAATCCAGGGCTCAGTAAAAGACCTTGCCAGGAACGTATTACCAGCTATCAGCATTCTGCAGAAAGCTGTTCCCTCCCCTTCTAAAAGCAGCTTACTGGAACGCATCAACGAAAAGAATGAAATTTTTGCCCGTAACGTCATGACTGCCAACGGTGCCGCCATGGGCGCACTCTATACAGCCGACGCCATCTATATGCCCTATTACCGCAACCTGATCAGCGGCCGGGAGGCTATCAGTAACTATTATGTAGAACATGAAAGTCCAACCGTCACCAAAGACCATGTTAACATCGGTATTTCTTCCCTGATAGACCTGGGCGATTTTGTTATCGCCAACGGATTCTATCATGTGCACTGGAAAGCTGGCAGCAGCGAAGGTGATGTGGATGGGAAAAGTATCAATATATGGAAAAAAGATGGTGGGGATTATAAGATGTTCAGGCAGATGGTCGTGCACGATTAATCGTGCTGATAGCCCTTTCTGAGTATAGGTATATGTACGAAATAATAAAACAATGCACCGGCAAAATAGGCCGCTACGTCCATCCAGTCGCCGGTATACACCGATGATAGCCGCGGCATGATTCCTTCAAAAACGACGGATGTATAAAGCGCAATAAACAACAGATATCCCAGCGGGTAATGATAATCATCTCTCCTGACGATTACCCCGGCAATAAAAGCAGCACTTATATGCGCCATTACAGGCACCGCGATGAAGTCTGTCAGATGGTTATTCAGCCATCCGGTGGGCACGTGAAAAGCACGGCATAAATGAATGATGCCCCAGCAAAGCAGGTAACCCAGAAACAACGGGTCTGTCCATCTCTTCCAACTCATAATACAAAGGCGATGGCTGTTACCAGCAGTAAGCTGACGCTACCGAACATGATGGCAAACAGGATAAACCCCGAATTCTTTAGCGTACGCATCCATACAGGATCTGATTCTTTTACCGGTAAAACGCTGTTACGCAGGCGTTTCAATAAAGGTATCTCCTTTTCTCCGGCCTTCTCTGTTGACGTTTCCATAATTGTAATTTTATACTTTAGGACAAATGTACTAATTTTTATTAAAACTACCATTTATCGGACAAGAAAAGAAAATGGGCAAGTGCTTAATTATAATTTTTCATTTTCGATTTCCTGTATACAAGGAAGAACTCCTCACTGCCACGCCTATATTAAAAAAATAACGTTTCATGAGTCAGAAACTAAAAAAAAATATTAATGCACTTGAAAATGATGGAGGAAGCTACTATCTTAGTAGTTACTAAAAAACTGCTTGTAGCCATAGTAAATCATAAATACTACCAGAAGTGATAAGGAACAGATAAAATCCCTATTGCCAAAGTAAGGAACAACCCTATTGGGATGGTGTTTTGAACACATGATGACCTATGCAACCAGATCTGCTTATGTTTTAATTATTTGCTTGAGTAATAGAAAATCTATAAGGAAGATGTATTAAAAGCTGACTTTAAATCTGTAATTCCTGGCAGCAGGAACCGAAAATCAATTATTTATCAATAGCTGTAATTACCTGTAGCAACAACGATTGTAGCGCTACTAATGCTCCTATGCTGATAAGTACTAAACCGTAACCAATTATCACCAATTCTAAAACGTTTACCATGAGAAAAAAACTCAGGTTATTAACGATCCTGTCGTTAATAGCACTGTCGCTACCCCACCTGGTGTATGCACAGCGGGTAATTACCGGCACCGTTGTTTCCAGTGAGAAGGAAGCCCTGCCCGGTGTAACCGTTCGCATAAAAAGCAACAACGTCAACACCAGCACAGATGCACAGGGCCACTATTCTATTAAAGCCAACCCTGGCCAGATACTGGAATTCTCTTTTATAGGATACAAAAGCCAGACGGTGGCTATTGGCGGCGTTAATAAAATAGATGTTATACTGGAATCTTCAGAAACAGGACTCAACGAGGTAGTTGTTACTGCACTGGGTATCAAAAAGGAACGTAAAGCCCTCGGATACTCCGTACAGGAAATCAAATCCGGTGAGCTGATGAAAAACAAAGATCCCAACCTCATCAACTCATTAAACGGTAAAATAGCTGGCGTAAACATCACTAACTCCGGCGGTGCTCCCGGCGCATCTGCATCTATCATCATCCGTGGCGGTACCTCCCTCGGGCGCGATAACCAGCCACTGTTCGTGATCGATGGAGTACCCATGAACAACTCCACCGGCCAGGGTGATAACAGTGCCTTCGATGGCTCTGTCAACCTCTCCACCACCAACAGCAACCGCGCTATGGATATCAACCCGGAAGATGTGGAGTCTATCTCTGTGCTGAAAGGCCCTGCTGCCGCCGCATTGTATGGCCTCCAGGCAGCGGCTGGCGCGATCGTTATCACGACCAAAAAAGGTGCGGAAGGAAAAGCCATTATCTCCGTAACCCCACGCTATACTTCCAATAGCGTTAACAAACTTCCCAAACAACAAAGTAAATATAAACAAGGCTCTTCCTATACCGGCACTTTCAACGACCAGTCGGCTTTTTCATGGGGACCCGAATTTGCACCCGGCGAAAAAGTATATGACAACATGGGCGACTTCTTTCAGACCGCCCACGCTTTCGATAATAGCTTTAACGTTTCCGGGGGTACGAAAAACAGTAAGTTCTTCCTGTCTGCCTCTAACCTGAAACAAACAGGTATTGTGCCTACCACTTCCTACGATCGTTCTTCTGTACGCTTTAATGGCGAACAGGTGGTTGGCCGCTTTACTTTTGGCGCGAATGCTACCTATGCTATCAGTGAAACACAGAAAACCCTCACCGGCAGCGGCTTATGGGGATCCGGAGGTACTGGTTACATGGAAAGCATCATCATGTGGCCAAGAAATGACAACATGAAAAACTGGCTTAATCCGGATGGAACCAAACACCGCCTGATCCCGGGTATATCCCTGGATGATGATAATGACAACCCTTACTGGCTGATCAACAAAAACCCGCAGGCCGACCAAACCAATCGCTTCCTGGGTAGTGTATACACCAGTGTAAAAGTTACCAACTGGCTGGATGCAACCTATCGCCTCGGCCTCGATAACTTCACCACTAATTTCAGAAGTCTCACCAGCCCCGGCTCTTCTGTGAAGCTGGCCTGGCAGAATGGTATGCTGTCCGAGTCCAACAAGCGGTACAACTTTGTCAGCGGTAACTTCATGCTGAACTTCCATAAACAGATCAGCGATTTCGACCTGAGTTTACTACTGGGACATAATACCGAAGATTATAACACCAGAACTATTTCAACCCGTGCAGAGAACTTTATCATGCCGGGACTCATTTCGCTGAACAACGCTTCCAATGCGAACAGATACGCCTACGATAAAATCAGCAGAAAAAGATTAATGGGCATGTATGGTGAATTCCGCGCCGGATACCGGAATATGCTGTATCTCGGCATTACCGGCCGTAACGACTGGAGCTCTACCCTCCCGCTGATGTACCGCTCCTTCTTTTACCCAAGTTTCAGCGGCAGCTTTGTCTTCTCTGAGCTAATGAAAGATGATCCTATCTTATCCTTCGGTAAAGTACGCGCCTCATGGGCACGTGTAGGTAAAGACACCGACCCGTACGTAACAAGCACCGCACTGATCGGCCCTGAATTAACTATCGGTGGCGGTTACCGCAATGACCTGACACAGGGAAACCCTAGTCTGCGCCCTGAACATACCGATTCCTATGAATTTGGTACAGAAATGCGCTTCCTGAAAAACCGTATCGGATTCGATTTCACCTGGTATAATAACAGAAGCGTAGACCAGATCGTTTCACCAAGGGTAAGTAACGCTACCGGCTATATCCTGAAATCTGTAAACGCAGGTCTGATTGAAAACAAAGGAATAGAGCTGACAGTAACAGGTACGCCCGTACGTAAGGCGAACCTCAGCTGGGATGTTACGCTGAACCTCTCCCATAATACCAGCCGTGTAAAACAACTGCCTGGTGCTATTAACATCCTGTATGTCACTGATGTGCAGGTAGCCAATGCAAAACCAGCCTCTTTCCCTCAAGGCTATTTCATGGGACTGAGTGGTTCTAAATGGGTAACCGATGCTGCCGGCAACCTGATCCTGGATGCTAAAACCGGCCTGCCAACAACAAGTACAGATCTTACTTCCCTTATAGGTAACAGGGAACCTAAACTGATTGGTGGCCTGAATAACAGCATCACCTATAACAACTTCAACTTCAGCATGCTCTGGGATGTCCGTGTAGGCGGCGACGTTTACAATGGTACCGAATGGCTGATGACCTACTACGGCCTGAGTGAAAGAACACTGGATAGAGGGCAGTCTGAAACCTTCACCGGCGTTGCGTTGAACCAGACAACCGGTAAATACGAACCCGTTACCAAAACGGTAGTAAAAGATGAAAAGTATTACAGAGATTATTATCTGAAAAATGCACCTTTCTTTGTTGAGTCAGTTAACTGGGTACGTTTACGCTCGGTATCCCTCACCTACGCAATGCCAGCTAAACAGCTGAAACGCATCCCTTGGCTGAGAGGCGCTTCTGCAACTGTTTCCGCCACTAACCTGCTGCTGTTCACCAACTACAAAGGGATGGACCCTGAAACCAGTGCCGCTGGCGCAGGTGTTACAGGCTCTGGCTCTGCAGGCTTCGACTATGCCGGTGTTCCTGCCACTAAAGGATATGCTGTTGGCTTAAACTTCAAATTCTAAATCCCGGAGAATCATGAAAAAATTATTAATCATCATAGGCTTAGCCGTCACTTTTACCTCCTGCAAAAAATGGCTGGATGTCAACGATAATCCCAATTCGGCCACAACAGATGTTCCTACTGCCGAACTGCGTCTCCCACCACTCATCAGCCAGTTCGCTTGGGCATATGAGGCCATGGGCTCACGTTCCGCCTTCCTGACACAACAGGTCGCATATACCAATTCTCCAACCATAGCTAACTGGAAACTTACCACCTGGCTTTCTGAACCGTCTGGATCTGCCAGGTATCCATGGCAGACCTGGTACACTGCTGCTGCGGTAAACGTAGATCCCCTGATCACCGCCGCCAAAAAAGTAGATGCATGGCAATATATAGGTGTCGCCAAAATCATCAAAGCATGGGGATTTGCTACCATGGCCGACTTTTACGGCGTCCTGGTGTACGACCAGTTTGCTGATCCTACTACCTATACGCCTAAATACGAAGATGCATCCTACGTACAAACAAAGGTACTGGCACTGCTGGATGAAGCCATCGCCGACCTCCAGAAACCGCAAGGACCACAAGCCCCTGCGTTGTCAAAAGGTGATATCCTGAATAATGGTAATCTGGATAGCTGGATCAGGCTCGCCTATGGTATTAAGGCAAGATGCCTGAATCATCTTTCCAAAAAAGCAGAATACAACCCGCAGACAATACTTGACCTGCTGGCTAAAGCACCACAGGCAGATAACCAGAGTACCATCTTGCAATACGTAGATGAAGTGGGTGTAAAAGATGATTCTAAAGCATCACAGCAATATGGGAATATCGGCGCCTCTGCCTCTACCAGGTTTGCTAAACTGTATGTGGATTACCTGAATAATAATTATACCGGCGCTCCTACCGGCGCCAATAACATGCCGGATCCCCGTATAGATACCCTCCTGCCAAGAAGGAAGGTCGGAAACAGCTGGTACAGCACCGTAGGTGTAAACGTAGCCACATCAGCAGGCCCGTCAACATCACTCGCCTATACTAAAGCCACCGACCAGTTCACCAATGGCGACTCTGCTTATGTATGGATACTGAAGATCACCGCTATTTCAAAAGATACGCCACGTGTACTCTCTACAGGTTCCTGGTATACCGCCAGAGGTGCTAAGGCGCTGTTATTAACCAATGCGGAAATGCGTTTCATCGAAGCGGAAGTAAAGTTCCGTATGGGCAACAAAACGGATGCACTGACTGCCTACAAAGCAGGTATACGCTCCCACATGAATATCATGGGTATTAATCCGGCTTTAATCGACGCATACCTGTCCAGCACATCTGTGGTACAGGACCCGGGTTCACTAACCATGAGCCATATCATGATACAGAAATTCATCGCCATGTCTTTCTCTCCTGAAAACTGGGTAGACATGCGCCGCTTCGACTACTGTACCAGCGCTGGCGTATACAATGAAGCCGCTGGCATCTACAAAGGATTTCAGCGCCCGTTTGCCGTGAATACACAGGCTTACCCTGCCGCTACAGACTGGCCCCGCCGTTTTTGTATGGCCAGTTATGAAACAGACTACAACTTAACTGAAATGTTGAAAACAGAACCGGATGTAACCAAACCTACCTATCTCAGTAAACCAGTATGGTGGGATAAACCGTAATAAATTACCATCAATAAAAAAACCTACGCTGTTAGCGTAGGTTTTTTTTATTGTAAAGATGCTGAAATTATCTGCTATCCTGCATTTTCATCCGGCTGAAAGATCCCAAAGGTATTCCCTTCCGTATCCAGAAAATATCCCTGCCAGCAAATTTTAGGAACACCAAATTTAGGTAATGCCACTATGCCTCCTGCACCCAGGATCTTCGCTGCAGCGGCATCAAAATCAGCTACCTCAAAAGAGCAAACAAAGGCGTTTGTACCTTGCCCCGGTGCCGGTGCCGCTACAGGCCGCTGCAAAATGCCGCCCATAGTGCTGCCGGTATTCACCCAGATATACGGGATCGGTACCTGCGGCGCCTGAATCAACTCCCAGCCAAAGATTTTTACATAAAAATCTGCTGCGCGATTAACATCATCTGCCTGTATCTCAAAATAAATATTGTTAGCCATCGTAATTAGTTTATGCTTTTAAAAATTAAAAATCCATTGACAGCGTTCCCGCAAAAACATTATGATCCGAAAAAGGATTGAACGCATAAAATGTACCGGTAAATTTACCAAACAAATATTTAACCATCGGCCCCTTCTGCAAATCCAGCCCCGACTGATACAACCGTGTACGCTGTCCGGAAATGCCTAAAAATAATTTTCGTGTAACCGCATACGTTAGTTCGTTCCAGGAATACAAATAACTTTCATCCTTGCCCTCATAATTGATGATCAGCTCCTGCTCCGAATACAGTGTCAGCTTCCAATAGGTAAGCGTAAATTCCAATGCCGGCGCAAACGCATTTGTTTGCCCTACCACAAAACCTATCATAGGAGCGGCATCCAGTCGCAGCTTATTCCCCACGCCCAGCCAGTAACCCGCAAAGAAAGACGCCGTCCGCACATCTTCATAATTATAACGCGTCTCCGCATGTAACCAGTTATGGTCCACCGAAAACCCGGGCGATAAAATAACCCCTGAATGCGGCGTAACGGTAAACGAACCCGACACCGAAAAACTCCAGGAACTGTCTGCATCCGCTTCCTGCGCCAGCAGCGGCGCACAATCACATAATACCAGCACGGCTGCCAGGAATATGCCCGGTAATATCACGATGGATCTGAACAAGAAAAGGGGATTTTATCTCCCTTAAACCACTCAGTACCATATATTGTTTATCGCCCCGGCCTAAACAATTGCCCCGTACAGGTGTAATCTATATTACCCCTTCATTATTAAATGTTTGTTGCTATGAAAATCCTGAACCCATTATTACTGGTACTGCTGATACTCCCCTTTCGGATACACGCCCAGGAAGATCCGCTGCCATCATGGAACAGCGGCCCTGTCAAAGAACATATCATCGCCTTCGTAACCGCCGTATCCACTGTAGGAAGCCCCGATTTTGTACCGGTAGAAGATCGTATAGCCACCTTCGATAACGACGGTACGCTATGGGCAGAAAAACCGCTCATACAAGGACTTTTTGCCATATTCCGTATCAACAGAATGGTACTCCAGAACCCCTCCCTTAAAACAAAGCAGCCATTCAAAGCCGTTATGGAACACGATAAGCAATATTTCGAAAAAGCAGGCATGCCGGAAATCATGAAACTCTTCGAAGTTACCCACTCCGGCATGACAGCTACCGAATTCAGGAATGAAGTGGCCCTATTCTTCCAGACCGTAAAACACCCCACGCTTAAAACATCCCTCTACCAGGCCGTATACAAGCCACAGCTCGAACTGCTGGAATACCTCCGCATCCATGGCTTTAAAAACTTTGTATGCTCCGGCGGAACGGTAGACTTTATGCGCGTAGTCACAGACACACTCTACAATATCCCTTCGGAACGCGTGATCGGCTCCGAACTAAAATACCAGTACGTCGACAGCGCCGGCGTCAACGACATCATGCGGCTGCCAGGAATGTTTGTTTTCAATGATAAACAGGAAAAACCGGTGAGTATTCAGTATCATATAGGTAAAAGGCCGATCCTGGCCTGCGGCAACGAAGGCGGCGCCGGTGATGTATACATGCTCCGCTTCTGCCAGGGCAACCAGTACAAAACACTACAGCTGATCGTAAATCATGATGATGAAGAAAGAGAATTTTATTACCAGGAAAAAGACAATAAAACACTGAATATGGCCAGACAGTACAATTGGGACGTCATCAGCATGAAAAATGACTGGAATGTCATCTTTCCATGATAAACACTAATATCTGACCTGCAATATTTTTTTCGTATACTCATAACCGGTAGCATAGATTTCGTCGAACCTGCTGAATTCGAACATACCAAATTTACCCAGTCCCGCAGGCTCTATAAACTCATGGCACAACGCTTTATTTTTGAGTACCGATTCCCGTATCGCCAGGTGTAACGTACGCTCCAGGTTAAACAGGAATCCGCCGGAACTATCCAGCGGCACCAACGGGTTTACATGCACCCCGATAATATCCTCATACTTTCCGGCCAGCGGTTCTACCGGCAGATTGCCGGAGAGCCCGCCATCAACGTATTGCACGCCATCCAGCAGGATTGGCTGAAACAACATCGGCACAGACGATGCCGCCAGGACAGCCGGTATCACCGGCCCCCGGTCAAATACCTTCTGCTCCCCGCTGCTGAAATTCGTGGCAGTAATATAAAGCGGCACCTTCAGCTCCTCGAATTGCTGATGACGCAAAGTCTTCTCCAGGACCTCCTGCAATTTCTTCAGGGTCAGCAACCCCAGTTGCCAGTTCTTCCACTGCATAGACAGGCCCAGCTTGAACTCCTTGAATATGGCCCTGATCTCATCCGTGCTATAACCATCACATACCAGTGCTGCTGCAATAGAACCTGCACTGGTGGCAGCTATCGCCGAAGGTAATACCCCGATCTCCTCGTAAGCTCTCAATACGCCCAGGTGCGCATACCCGCGGGCGCCTCCACCCGATAATACAAATGCCCGCTTTTGTGTTTCCATAGTCATTGACCTAAATTAGTTATTCTGCTATAAGATAATTACATTATCTGTAATTCATATATTTACTACAGATTTCCTACAGGGATTATTAATACTTTTGTCGCATGAAAGTGCTTATCATCGAAGATGAACCTGAGCTGAGAACCGCCATACAACAGTACCTGGAACACCAGGGGTTCATCTGTGAAATTGCGATGGATTTCAGGGACGCCATCAATAAGGTCAATGAGTTCGATTATGACTGCATCGTAGCTGATATAGGCCTGCCATTCGGCAGCGGACTGGATGTAGTAAAAGAATTAAAACAGATGAGTTCAACCGCAGGTATTATCATTATATCTGCCAAAGATTCGCTGGAAGATAAACTACATGGACTGGAACTCGGTGCAGACGACTATCTCACCAAACCATTTCATCTTTCCGAGCTGAATGCCCGCATCAATGCCCTGCTGCGTCGCAAAAACTTCGATGGCAACACCCAGATACAATTTAACGAAATCACCATAAAACCGGCCTCCAAAACGGTGATGATCCATGATAAGATGATCACCCTTACCGGCAAGGAATACCAGCTGCTGATCTACCTGATCGCCAACCAGCACCGCGTCATTACGAAGTCGGCCCTGGCCGGGCACCTCTGGGGCGATGCCTACGATCAGGCAGGCTCCTACGACTTCATCTACACACACATAAAAAATTTACGTAAAAAAATGCTGGAAGCCGGCGGCGAAGATTATATCAAAACCGTGTACGGAACCGGCTATCGCTTCGGCTGATCAATAGCTGTATCATGAAACTACTGACACGATCCACTCTTCTCTTTCTCCTGATCATGCTGCCAACATTCGGTGCCGGCGCTTATTACCTGTATAAAAAATTCAACAAGGAAATAAAACATGAAACCGATGAAGAGCTGGTGAACGACAAAATCCAGTGGCTCCGCTACATCGATACCATCAGCGTAAATAACCCTATCCTGCAGGTCCAGACACCCGAATTCAGTCTTGCCCCTACCACCAAAGACGTCCAGTCAAAACATAAACTGAAGGGCATCAAAATCTTTCAGGAACCCGAAAACAGCTATGCACCTTTCCGTCAGCTGACGCAGGTAGTGGACATACACGGCCAGCATTACGAACTTACCCTACGTAAATCACTGATTGAAAAAGATGACCTGCTTAAAAATATTATCTATGTGATGCTGCTGGCATTCGGCGGATTGCTCTTCTTCGTCATACTGTCTAACTTTTTTATCAGCAAAAGAATCTGGCGCCCTTTCTACAACTCGCTGGATAAGCTGCACGGGCTTCAGCTCAGCCAGATGGAAACACCGCAATTTCCGGCCTCAGACACCCATGAATTCAATCAGCTCAATACAGTACTCAACAATATGACTACACGTATTTACCAGGACTATGTGAGCATGAAGGAATTAACCGAAGATGCAGCCCATGAAATGCAGACGCCGCTGGCCATCGTACAAAGCAAGCTGGAACTGCTGATACAGGACCCCGCCCTGACGGAAGAGCAGCTGAAAACCATTGCACAAAGCAGTGATGAACTACAACGCTTATCACGCCTGAACCATAACCTTTTACTGCTGGCCAAAATTGAGAACAATCAGTTTACCAGCACAACTTTAACAGATATTGCAGCTGTTGCAGATAAATACCTGCAGTTGTTTGAAGAATTAATTAAAGAGAAACAGCTCCAGGTAAACGCCACTATCGGCAACGCCCAATGGAAGCTGCATCCTGCGCTCGCCGATATCCTGATCAGCAACCTCCTGGGTAATGCCATCAAATACAACAGAGAAGAAGGTAGTATCCATATCCTGCTGGAAGCAGACAGGCTGGTTATTTCCAACACATCGGATTATCCTGAAATTCCTGCTGCCAACGTATTTCAGCGGTTCAAGAAAAACAACCAGGCCTACTCTAATTCCAATGGTCTTGGCCTCGCCATCTCCAGAAAAATTACAGATACCTGCGGTCTTTCGCTGACGTATAATTATGCAGATGATCAACATATTTTCACGGTAACAGCTACACGTTAAGCTGTTTCCACAGAATTACTCCAAAATCACTTACGTTCTTTGTACCCTAATATGATTTTTCCTATGCAATTGCAAGCAATTACATTGATAGGCCTGACCTGTTTATCGCTGACCGCAGCGGCACAACAGCCAGCACCTAAACCTACAACTGCCCCTGTTAAAGACACGATCACGAAAACCGTGGAACTGGATTCCGTTGTCATCAGCTCCACCCGCAACAACAGCCGGATAGAAAATCTGCCCATGAAAGTAGAAGTACTGGGTAAGGAAGAAATGATCGAGGAAAGTAGTATCAAACCCGGCAACGTAGCAAGTATACTCGGCGACCTCTCTGTCATACATGTACAAAACACCTCTGCCATCAACGGCAATAATGCGATCCGTATGCAGGGCCTGGATGGGAAATATACACAGTTACTCAGGGATGGATTACCTGTCTACGAGGGCCTCAGCGGCAACTTCGGCGTACTGGCCATTCCACCACTCGACCTGAAGCAGATCGAGATCATTAAAGGCTCTGTATCCACGCTCTATGGTGGCGGTGCTATCGCTGGTATGATCAACTTCATCTCCAAAAATCCAGGTGCTAAACCAGAACTCACCATACTGGCCAATACGACCACTCTGAAAGAGAATAACTTCAACGCCTATTACTCCCAGAAATGGGGCAAATTCGGCATGACCTTCTTCGGTGGTACCACCCTTCAAAATCCGGTGGATGTCAATAAAGACGGCTTCAGCGATGTACCACGCATACGTCAGTACGTAGTGCATCCGCGCTTCTTCTGGTATGCCAATCAATATACCACCCTCCAGCTGGGCTATACCGGCACCTTCGAGAAAAGAGAAGGCGGCGATATGCAGGTGCTGGACGGACATCCGGATGCTATCCACGTATATACGGAGGTCAACAACAGCAACCGCAACAGCGTAGATCTGCAGCTGACACGTCGCAACGTGGGTGGTGGCGTCCTCACCATCAAAGGCAATGGCAGCTTCTATAACCTCACCAACACCGAAGGAACTTTTATCCTGACGGGTAAACAGGCCAACAGCTACGTGGAAGCAGCCTATAGCAAGGCTTCTGAAAAGAATGACTTTGTGGCCGGCATCAACAATACCTCCGAAAACTATCGCAGGGGCAACCCGGACAGCTCCCTGATCGGCAACTACTCCTACAATACAACCGGCGCCTTCGTCCAGGATGGCTACCACTTCTCAGATAAATTCATGGCAGAGGCCGGCTTACGTACCGATTACCATAATGTTTTCGGATGGTACGTACTCCCACGACTCGCCCTGATGTATAAGCCAACTGACGATATCAATATCCGCCTCAGTGCCGGTACCGGTTATAAATCTCCGGCTATCTTCACCACCCAAACCCAGACCATCGGCTACAGGTACGTGCTGCCGCTGGCCAATGGTATGAAGTCTGAACGCAGTACCGGCGTGAATTTCGACGGCAACTGGCATACTGAACTCGGCAAGGTGGATATTACGCTCAACCAGGCCTTTTATTATACACATATCAACGATCCTATTCTGCCGGTTGCTGATAAAACCAGACCGGATATGTATGTGCTGCAAAACCAGCCATTTGCTACCAGGAGCCTGGGTACGGACACCTATATACGCATGGAATACAACCACGTAGAACTCTACCTGGGCTATAACCACACTTCCACACGCTATACCGACGACCTGAAAACGCATGTCGCCTTCGCACCGCAGGATAAGTTTGCCGGCACCCTCGCCTATGAACTGAAGGAAAAATGGCGTTTCGGTATCGAAAACAGCTGGATTGGTAATCAATACGATTACAATAATCAAAAGACACCTAACTACTGGTTCTGGGCAGCTATGATTTCCAGGAAAATCGGTGATCATATCACACTCGTGCTGAACGCTGAAAATATCTTCGATGCGCGTCAGGGCAAACACGAAACTTTGTATACCGGAACGGTTTCCAACCCGCAGTTCGTTCCGCTGTGGGGCCCTGTGGACGGCAGAGTTGTCAATTTCTCCGTAAAATTCGATCTCTAAAAAATTTAATCTTAATTTAATCCAACGGTGTACCTTCGCGCGGCAACTTTTTGAGCTAAAATGACACCTAATTTTAAAAGATATTCCGTTTTATTCGGATATGTAGCGCTATTCCTTGTTCTGTCTACATTAGTACGGCTGGCATTGTTAATATGGGCACTTCCCGACGCCGGCCTGAGCTTCGGAGGCATCATCAGTATTTTCGTGAAAGGCTTTGTATTCGACCTGGGCGTATCCCTGTTCTTTACACTGCTCTATTCCCTTTACCTGTTAGTGCTGCCGCAAAGACTCAACAATACTTTGTTCAACAGGATCTTCACTTACAGCGGATTTTTCCTCGCAGTGCTGATCACCATATTTTCTTTTTTTGCAGAATTTACGTTCTGGGGAGAATATTCGGCAAGATTTGATTTTATCGCGGTAGACTACCTGCTGTATACCTACGAAGTAATCAGCAATATTAATCAGTCGTACCCACTGCCGTTACTCATAGGCGGTGTAGTTGGATTCACCGCCCTGGTAACCTGGCTGCTGGCTAAAAGAGGGACTTTTAAAGCCAGTTTCCAATCATATACACCATTCAAAAAACGACTGCTGATGACCGGCGCATTGATTGGTGCCTGTCTGCTGCACGTCTATCTCATCAGCAATACCTGGGCAGAAAGCGGCAAAAACAGGTACCAGCAGGAATTATCAAAAGCAGGTATCTACTCTTTTGTTTCTGCCTATGTCAATAACGAACTGCCATACGATAAATATTACCTGGAAACAGGTAATAGTCAGGCTTTTGCAGATATGCGTTCCTTATTGCAGACACCTGATGCGAAATTCCTGGAAGATGGCAACAGCATCTACAGAAGCATAACTGATACCGCGCAGGTAGTCGGCAAACCTAATGTCATCATGGTGACCATCGAAAGCTTCAGTGCCGACTTCATGGCCCGTTTCGGTAACACACAGGGCATCACACCGGTACTGGACAGCATCGCCAAACAAAGTATCCTGTTTACCAACCTGTATGCTACCGGCACACGCACCGTAAGAGGCATGGAAGCCCTTACCCTGGCCGTTCCGCCAACACCTGGACAGAGTATCGTCAGAAGAAAAAATAACGAAGGACTGTTTTCACTGAGCACCATTTTTGAACAGGCAGGCTACGACCGTACCTTCTTCTATGGCGGCGATGGCTACTTCGATAATATGAACCAGTTCTTTGGTAATAATGGCTTCGATATAATGGACAGACTGCGTCACCGCTTCGTTGGCGACCAGTTCCCGACGAAACGTACCAACTACCCGGATAGCGCCGTTCATTTCGAAAACGCCTGGGGTATCTGTGATGAAGATATCTACACCGGCGTTATTAAAAATGCTGACGAGAAATATGCCGCCGGCAAACCTTTCTTCGACTTCGTGATGACCGTGTCTAACCACCGTCCGTTTACATATCCTGAAGGTAAAATCGATATCCCGTCGCATACCAGCAGAGAAGGTGCCGTGAAGTATACCGATTATGCCATCGGCGATTTCCTGCACCGTATCAAAGACAAGCCATGGTTTAAAAATACCATCATTATTTTTGTGGCAGACCATTGCGCCAGCAGTGCAGGTAAGAACGAAATTGAAGTAAGCAAATACCATATTCCGTGTATGCTGTATAATGTGCCAGGACAAGCACCAACAGAGATTCCAGCCATGTGCTCACAGCTGGATATTTATCCTACCCTGTTAGGACTCCTTCACTGGTCATACAATACAAACCTCTATGGCCAGAACGTATTGGCGGCAGACTACAAACCAAGAGCCATGATCAGCACCTATCAGCTGCTGGGTTACCTGGAACCGGGAAAACTGGTGATCCTTAGCCCGCAACGTAAGGCACAATCATTCAACGTGAAAGCCGAAACCGGCGACCTGCAGGCAATTACAGCAGACAGCGCCATGATCCGCAAAGCAGTGGCTAACTACCAGACAGCCTATTCGCTGTTTAAAACAGGTGGTATGCGAAAAAAATAACATTGACCATTTTTAAATAGAAAAAAGGCTGATCCTGTGTACAGGTCAGCCTTTTTTTTGTTCCGTGACTTCTGCACAACTTACGCACCGGAGATGTGCAATAAAAAAAGTTGGAAGTGATTGTATTTTTAGTAAATTTATCCTCCCAAGGAAACCACAAGACTATTTACTAAGGAAACCACAAGACATTTAGCAAGGATTCTAAGAAATAATTCCCCGCATAACTCATTGCCTCCTGTTTAGGGTGTATCAGACAAACTTGACAAATAATTTTCCCAGTGTTTAGGGCAAATGTCACAATACGCTGCCATGTTGCGGCCGTGATTGCTTTTGATTGAAAAACCAGAGCCTTTATTCAACTAAAACCAAATCGCTCATGCTGGCTTCAACCGTACCTGCATTGCTACCCATGGCTGTAGCGGAAGAAGAAATTGCGGAAATTGCTGACCTACAGCTGAAGTTAACGCAGCTCAACAGTATCATGGACACCTTATGTTCCATGCATCAGACAATGGCGCTGCACCGAAACCCCGGTTCCACGCTGGAAACCTTTCTGTATAACCTGATGAGTATTACTGAAAGCGAATGTGGTTTTGTAGGCGAAGTGAAATCCGATGGTACCCTCTTTCCTTCCATTATCACGCATGCCATCAGCCATGCAAACTGGGTCCGTGATATGAAAAAGAAATTCGGAAAGGAACAGGACAACGGCCTCCGGTTCCTCCAGATGGAAACCCTCGCCAGGCAAGTCATCAAAACTGAATTACCCATCCTGAACAACAATCCGCTCCCCGATGAACAGTCGATGGAGTTTGCTGACCATATCCCAAGACTACGCTCCTTTATTGGAATTCCTGTTCTTTACGACAAACAGCTGATCGGTATCATAGGGCTGGGAAATAAGCCTGGAGGCTATTCTACCACCACCTATGATATCCTGAAGCCCCTTGTTCAAACCTATGCCATTTTGCTTTTCGCCAACAACCAGGAAAAAGAACGCAACCGCATCGAAAAAGCAAATCGCCGCATGACGTCTGACCTGGAAGCACTGGTAACCACCCTGGACGATATCGTATTCGAACTCAATGAAAACAAAATCTTTACTAAAGTATGGTGCAACAATGAACGCCTGCTATTCAAACCTAAAGACCAGGTACTGAACAGACCAATCACGGAAGTGATGGGTGAACTCGCCACCATCTTCGACTCACTCGCTGATACCGTATTAGGTACCGGAGAACCAATGGAATATGAATATAAAGATATCCGCCAGGATATAAATAACTGGTACCGCATGAAGATGTCGCTCATAACAGCCGATCATCCCGATGCACCCAAACGCCTGCTTATCCTGGTAAAAAATATCAGCAGACGTAAGATGGACGAACTGGCCCTTCAACAGGCTAAAGCTGAACTGGAAAGAAATAATCATCTCCTCAATATCAGCCAGCAAATGGGCGCCATCGGTGGATGGGAATTCAATACCGCCACCAGTGAACTCTTCTGGACCAAACAAATCTATGATCTCAGGGAAGTACCCTACGATCATCCGATATCCCTGGCTACCTGCTCCATATTCTATCATCCGGACGACAGGGCCATATTTGAAGAACACAGAAAAAACCTCTTTGAAAACCATAAATCCTATTGCCTCGAATTACGCCACGTATCTGCCAATGGCACACCTACATGGGTAAAAACCGTTGGCATGCCGATCTTTACCAATGGCAAAATCTCCCACTTCAGGGGTATCATTATGGATATCACCAACCAGAAAGTAACAGAACTGGAACTGGTGAAAGCAAAAGAATTTGCAGAAAAAGCCGCCACTTCCCGCAGTGAGTTCCTTTCCGTGATGAGCCATGAAATCCGTACGCCCCTAAACGCTATTATCGGTATAGCAGGCATCCTGGAAGATAACCACCACGCAGATAATACAGAGGTGGTCCATAGCCTGCAATTTTCCGCAAATCACCTGCTGGGACTTATCAACGACATTCTTGATTTTAGTAAGATAGAAGCCGGGAAGATAGAACTGGAACACATACCTGTCAATCTCAATCAGCTGATACATGGTATTGCCGGCAATTTCCAGCCACTCGCCAAAGGCAAAGGCATCAAACTGTTTACAGCACTGGACCACGAGCTGCCGCCAATGATCCTCGGCGATCCTGTAAGACTCTCACAGATACTGAATAACCTCGTCAACAACGCCATCAAATTTACTTCCAAAGGCTCCGTCTGCATTGAAGTGCACCAGGAAGAACGACATGGCAACAGAATACATATCTGCTTCACGGTACGTGATACTGGTATCGGCATCCCTGCGGCACTGCACGACCGTATTTTTGAAACCTTCTCCCAGGCAGATGCAGCTACCGCCAGACAACATGGTGGCACAGGCCTCGGACTTGCCATCACCAAAAAACTGGTGGAAATACAACGCGGACATATCACGCTGGACAGTGCTCCCGGTAAAGGCAGTGCCTTTTCCTTTACACTGGGATTCGAAATACCTGTTGCACATCCGGTTGAACTCCGCTGTAAACAGTGGGCGCCAGGCTTCCTCGAAGGTATGAACCTGCTGGTCGTAGAAGATAATATTATCAACATCCGCATACTGGAAATGCAGCTTAAAAAATCAGGTGCAGGCGTTACGACAGCCACCAATGGCAAACAAGCCCTGGAAAGGCTAAAAGAACAAACTTTTGATGGTATCATCCTCGATCTGCATATGCCGGAAATGAATGGTTATGAAGCCATCCCACATATCAAAATGATCCAGCCCGATGCGTTTATCATTGTGCTGACCGCGGATATTATGCCGGAAGTAGCAGAAAAATTATCTATGCTGCATGTCACCGACTTACTGCCGAAACCTTATGCTGCCGCAGATTTGTATAAAGCATTAGCACACCATTATGCGTAATAAATAGTTGCCAAAGGCAGATGGCGCGGCCCCGCCGGGGCCGCGCCATCTGCCTTTATACCCGCCGCCTCCGGCGGCGGGTATAAAGGCACTAAAATTATCACCGGCATACTTCAAAAATCAAAACCGGTACCCTTACCATCTTCCCCCACCCATTACCTTCGCCCCTCACCTAACTCCCGGATATGCAAACATCACTATCGGTGCGCGATCAGCAGGTCATCTGGCATCCGTACACACAGATGCAGACAGCACCACCACCTATCGCCATCCTACGTGGTGAAGGCGCCCTCCTTTTCGATGAACAGGGCAATAGCTTTATTGACGCCACTTCCAGCTGGTGGGTAAATATTCACGGACACGCACATCCGCATATTGCCGCCAAACTGGCGCAACAGGCCTATGAGCTACAGCATGTGATTTTCTCAGGGTTTACGCACCCCGCCGCCGTAGAACTCGCAGAACGTTTACTTCCCATATTACCCGGGCAACAGCAACGGGTTTTCTATTCTGATAATGGTTCCACCGCCGTAGAAGTAGCACTGAAAATGGCCCTCCAGTACTGGGATAACCAGGGACAGCGAAGGAATAAATTCCTTGCCTTCAAAAATGCCTACCATGGCGACACTTTCGGCGCCATGAGTGTCAGCGGCCGTAGTGTTTTCACCAGGGTATTTGATGAACTGCTGTTTGAAGTAGTGTTTATAGATCTTCCCACAGCGGAGAATCTGCCGGAGCTGGTACGCCAGATAGAAAGCATCGGCGTGGGAAATATAGCGGCGTTCATCTTTGAGCCACTGGTACAGGGCGCCGGCGGCATGCTGATGTACGAGGCAGCACCGCTCGATAAACTGCTGGAATACTGTAAATCACAAAATATCCTGCTGATCGCAGATGAAGTAATGACGGGATTTGGTCGTACAGGGAAAAATTTCGCGATGGAAAACTGTACTACTACGCCGGATATGATCTGTTTGTCGAAAGGCCTTACCGGTGGCAGTATGGCACTCGGAGTTACTACCTGCACTACAGCTATCTACGAGGCATTCCTATCGAACGACAAGTTGAAAACGCTCTTCCATGGCCACTCTTTCACTGCCAACCCGCTGGCCTGCTCTGTAGCGCTGGCCAGTCTGGATATATTCCTGGACCCGGCCTGTACCGCCAACCGCCAGCGGATACAACATGCCCATACACAATTCATGCAGCAGCTGCAGCAATATCCGCAAATAAAAAACACAAGACTGCAAGGCACCATTATCGCATTTGATATTATTACTAATAACGCCGACGGATATACGAATAATATTGCGGCCATGTTGCATAGCTATTTCCGGGAATGCAGGGTGATGTTGCGGCCACTGGGCAATACGCTCTATATCCTGCCACCATACTGCATTACAGACCTTCAGCTGGAAACGGTTTACCAGTCGGTGATTACGCTGATAGCATCTCACTTGAAATAAAAAAGAGGCTGTATCAAAAGCTAATATCGGGCGAAAGCCCCCCGCGCGGCGCGGAACCCAACCAATCGATACCGAAGGTATCGATTGCAAATCCAACTTTGGTAAAACATACCTTGGTCAGATCATTTACTGGGAATATTACTATTGAAACAGCCTCTTTATAAACTATTTTTCTGTACTTACTTAACAGGAATGGCAACTTTTGCTTCATCCCATGCAATGTCAAGGGATTTAGGCCCAACAGTGTAAGTCAGTTTCTCAACTGGTGCTTTCACTTTTTCCAAAGGCACTGTTACTTCCAGTACATTTTTGTCCTTGATTTTATCATAGCTGTACGCGCCCCACTGCTTCAGGGTGCTGTTCAGGATGATTGTCCATTCTTTCGGTTCCGGAATGACAAACAGGGTGTAAGTACCTGCTTTTACAGGCTTACCACCAAAAGTCATGTCTTTTGCGAATGTGATTTCAGTAGCTTCGTCGGCACCGGCACGCCATACCTTACCGAATGGTTCCAGTTTGCCAAAAATTTCCCTGCCATTTTTGGATGGCTGACCGTACACTACTTTTATATCTTTACCTTCTGCGGTAACGTGTGGACTTTTACGCTGTTCCTGCTGAGCGAATGCTACAGTAGCAGTTGCAGTAAAAAAAGCTGCCATTAAGAATTTTTTCATTTGATTCGTGTTATTGTGTTAGAATAAGAGGATGAACCAATTTAGATATTAACAAGAATAAATATCTGTCATTTCTGATTAATGGTAAAATAACTCCACCAATTTAATGGGTTATTTTCCTTCACAAAGCTGACTTAATGTTGTAAGTCCCTGGTCCATAGCAGGTCCAAAGATTTTATCAGCCATAAATCCCCTCAGTTTCCACCACGGGAGCATTCCCAGATGGGTTTGCATATGCCAGAAGATAGCGGTTGCTTTGCCGTCGGCGGTAGGTTTCAACTCAATACCGGCATCTACCGGCTTCATATTTTTGACATCCATGGAATAATGGATACCTTTTTTAGGATCACTATCCAGGATGGTAACTTTTCCACTGCTGTGGCTACCTTCCCAGGTATACCAGGCGCCGGTACCACTTGTTTGCTGTGAGAATTGTATGGTGGCGGTACTATCGGGCTTAAACCAGGGATTCCATGGCGCCCAGGCTTTCAGGTCACCGATATGCGCATACACTACATCAATAGGGGCCTGGATCACTCCTGTACGTTCCACCACCGCTGTTGACGGAAGCAGTAAGGAGCCAAGGAACATCAGGCTTCCAAAAACGATAACACTGATAATTCCTAACTTAATAAATCTCATAATTTATCTTTTTGTTGCTAATCGGGAGAGGTTACTCAGCCCTTTTTCAAAATCCTTCCCTATCCATTTATCCAGCATCAGTCCTACCAGCTTACGGACCGGGTGCTGGCCCATATCCGTAACGGATCCCCAGGTCACCAAAGTACCGCCGGGAGCCGGTTCGAAACGGAAATAGCCCTTAGCTACTCCCATATTCATAAAATCTGTTTCTGTAGAGATAGATTGATTTTCCTTTGATGCGGTAATGACTACGCTTCCCCTGCCTATTTTCCGGTCTTTGCTGTCCCAGGTATAACCTGCCCCGGCGCCGCTGTCCTTCTCACCATAGGTGATCTTTACATTCGGGTCTATCTCTTTCCAGGGCGACCATAATTCCCAGTTCTTTATGACATTAACGAAAGGGAATATACGCTCGGGAGGAGCTGGTATCAGCAAAACACGCTCTACTTTCACCGAAGATGACAATAACATACTGAACACGAACAACGCCAGTATCAGTACGATCAATGCACCCAGGATAATAAAAAAGGCTTGCATCGGAAGGGTTTTAGAATAACAAAGCTAACAAAAGCCTGGCTACTCCCACCTAAATACTTTTACGGCTACCGCATAAACGATAATGCCCCACAGTGCCAGAATGCCGATGTCTGTACCAACATTCCACAGGTGCTTACCTTCGTACGCTACTTCACGCAAGGCGTCCGCCAGGTAAGTCAGGGGCATAATTTTACAAATAGGCTGTAACCAGCCAGGGAATGAATCTATTGGGAAGAATGTACCCGCCAGCAGGAATTGTGGCAGGGTAATGATGTTGGCGAATAAAGGAATCGTGCTTTCTGTTCTGGCGATACCACTTACGATAAAGCCAAAGCCCAGGAAAACAATCAGTCCGAAGGCGGATAATACCAGCATTTCCAGGAAGGTCACAAATCCGTTTACGAGCGTAAAACCGAATGCAAAGTGCCCCAGGGCAATGATGATCACGGAACTGATCAGCTGAAACAACGTGCGGCTCAAGCCTTCCGCGAAAAGTATATACCCTCTTTTGATAGGCGTTGCAAAGAAACGTTTCAGCACCAGCGTCTGACGTAATCCGTAAAACAGAAAGGCGGTGGTAAATACGGCGCCGCTCATCAGGGCAAAGCCCAGCTGGCCCGGCAGGATAAAGTCGATCGTTTTATAAATACGACCCGGCACCTCTTCCGGGATGATGGTCGCCACGGAAGGCCTTGGATATTCCTGGCTGTCCATACGGCCTATAACACCCCTCAGTGCTGCTACCAGGATGCCTCTTTTGTTGGCATCGGTAGCCGTGGAGGTTTTCACGTGAACATCATATTTCACGTGCCCTTCGGCATCCGGTTTGGATTCAATATTAAGAATAGCTACATAATTGCCTTTTTTGAGGTTTTCCGCCATTTCCGCATCACTGGCATCCGTGATCAGCTTCAATGTCTTGTTGGTTTCCAACGACTTATAGAATGCTGTATTGATATCCGTATGACGATCTACCCCTACTTTTATGGAAACAGTGCTGTTTCCGATAAATCCAAACACAAGGATAAATACCAGCGGAAAGGCCAGACTGAATACTACAGAAGACGGACTTCTGAAAGTAGCTCTCAGGCTTCCTTTTGTAATGGCAAACATGGCTCTCCACTGACTGTACTTAGCTCCGTTCATCTGATCTGCTTTTTTTAAAAAACCGCGTAAAACTACATAAAAAGAATTGGGAATTACGCATGATTTCTCAGCGCAATTCCCAATTTCAAGGAGATTTAAGAATATTTTCTAGTAAAACTTGTATTCAAAAGGCATTTTGGCCTGTATCTGACCATGTTGTGCCTTTACATCTTTGATTTGCTGGTAGATATCATAATTTTCGCCCAATTCTTTCTTCACCATGGAGGTTTGTACCTTATTACCCATGCTGCGCAGCACTTTGGACACAGAAGGTTTCACTTCAGGATATTCCACCAGGGTATAATTGCTCAGCTTAGCCACTTTGGCAGCACTGGCCAGGGCGTCGTTGATACCGCCGAGGCGATCTACCAGACCCAGTTTAACTGCCTGTACACCGCTCCATACGTGCCCCTGTGCAATGCTGTCTACAATGGCAGCATCCAGTTTTCTGCCGGCAACTACCCTCGATTTAAAGGTAGCATAGGTAGAATCAACACCATTCTGGATCAGGCGTTTTTCTGCGTCGGTCATCGGACGCGCTGTAGTACCCAGGTCAGCGTATTCGGCAGTTTTAACACCGTCGAAAGTTACGCCCAGCTTATGGTTGAAGAAATCGGACAAGTTGAACATCACGCCGAATACACCGATAGAACCGGTCAGGGTATTAGGTTGTGCGAAGATACTATCTGCCATACAGGAGATATAATAACCGCCGGAAGCAGCGTAGTCGCCCATGGAAACGATCACCGGTTTTACTTTTTTGGTGAGCGACAGCTCGCGCCAGATAACTTCTGAAGCCAGGGCACTACCACCACCGGAGTTTACACGGAAAACGACTGCTTTCACCTTGTTATCTTCACGTGCCTTGCGGATATCACGTACGTAGTTATCGCTGGCAATGGTACGGTCGCGCTGTGAGTCACCGCTAACGATATCACCTTCCGCATAGATCAGGGCAATTTTGCTGTCGCCGCTGCCATCACTCAGGGTAGTGGCGTCGGTATATTTAGTCAGGGAAACGAAGCTGATTTTAGCGTCTGCACCGATATTCAGTTTAGACCTCAGTTCTGCCTGTACTTCATCATCATATTTCAGTCCATCTACCAGTTTATATTTCAGTGCGTCTGCAGGTTCCTGGATCAGGGCCTGGTTAGCATAACCATGCAGGGTAGCGGTATCCAATTTGCGGGCAGCGCCAATATCGGTCAGGAAAGTACCATACAGCTCACCCAGGAACTGGGTGGTCTGCGCACGGTTGGCATCGGTCATTTTTGTTTCGCGCAAAGGTTCGGTAGCGCTCTTGAATTTTCCGCAGTAGAAAATTTCAGGCTTGATCTCCAACCTGTCGAGTGTACCTTTCAGGAACAGGATCTGACTGCTAAAGCCGTTAAAGTCCATACCACCTTTAGGGTTCAGGTATACTTTATCAGCGGAGGAAGCCACGTAATAATCCTGTTGTCCCATCACTTCACCATACGCATACACGAATTTGCCGGATTTTCTGAAGCGGGTCAGCGCCAGACGCAGTTCTTCATTGGTTGCAAAACCGTTTCCATTACCATTTACTTTAAGATAGATACCTTTGATATTGTCGTCATCGGTAGCATTCTCAATGAGGCGAACGGTCTGAAAGAGGCCGGGGATGTTACCGCCGTCGTCGCCCAGGAACTGTGCTAATGGGTTAATCTGTTGCTGTTCCTCATAGGCCTGGCTGGTTTCCAGGACAAGGACGCTGTTAGGAGCTACTGTAACTTTTTCAGGGGTGATAGCCTTTCCGATAAATACCATCAGGGTTATGATCCCAATCGCTGTAAACACGATCAATGCCAGCAGGGATGCCAGGAATACTTTTAAAAAACGCATGTTTTTGAGTTAAGTTGAAACTGGGTAGAAAGATACATTTTTTCAAAAATACGGAATATGGCTACTTTTGGGGCCTGAAATATACATGAATACAACAATATTACTTATAGGTGGCAATCTGGGCAACCCGGAAATCAACCTGGGAAAGGCAGTCCGGCTTATCAATGAGCGGATTGGCCAGGTGGTAAAAAAATCTGCCCTTTATCAGACAGCTCCATGGGGAGTAGTAGATCAGCCTGACTATCTCAATCAGGCATTGGTAGTGCATACCATGCAGGACGCATTAACGACCCTGCATACACTGTTAGACATCGAACGGACCATCGGAAGGGTACGGCAGGAGAAATGGGGATCCCGGGTGATAGACATAGACATGATCTTCTTTAATGACGATATTATCTCCCTGCCGGAACTAAAAATTCCACATCCCAGGATGCACCTGCGCCAGTTTGTACTGGTTCCTTTGCAGGAAATAGTACCAGACCACGTACACCCTGTACTACATAAAACAGTTAATGAACTGCTGCTGAGCTGCCCGGATGATCTGCCGGCAAACAAACTATAAAAGTCGATACATGCGCTATAAATTTATTACGGTTGAAGGAAACATCGGAGCGGGAAAAACAACACTGGCAAGCATGCTGGCCAAACATTTCTCGGCCAAACTGATCCTGGAAGAATTTGCTGATAATCCCTTCCTGCCCCTTTTCTATAAAAGCCCGGACCAATACGCCTTCCCGCTGGAACTCTTTTTCATGGCGGAACGCTACAAACAACTGAAAGATATGCTGCAGTCGCAGGATCTCTTCAGCGATATCACCGTGTCTGATTATCTCTTCATAAAAAGCCTGCTGTTCGCGAAAATAAATCTCCCGGAAGAAGAATATTCACTCTACCAGAAACTCTTTGATATCATCAATCCTCAACTGGTACAACCAGAATTACTCATCTTCCTGAACGCTCCTGTAAAAAAACTACAGGAAAACATAAAAAACAGGAACCGCAGCTACGAACAATCCATCCCGGACGAATACCTCCTGAGCGTACACGACGTTTACTGGCAGTATATCAAACAACACCCGGTTCGAACACTGGTCATCGACACCACTAAAGTAGACTTCCTCCGTAACCCGGAAGATTTCAACAATATCCTCAAAGCATTGGACCAGGACTATGAACCAGGCGTTCATTACCTGAAATTCTAAAACATATTTTTTGCAGAGCCCATAGGTCTGCAAACGAAAAAAGCAGTCTCGACTAAGTCGAGACTGCTTTTTTCGTTTGCAGATTTATTTACTGATATGCCCAGGATTTAGTTAAACGATTGCCTGAACTCCATCGGCGATACTTCCATTTTCCGCTTAAATATCCTGTTGAACGACTGCGGATGCTCAAACCCAAGCGCATACGCTATTTCGGCTGTACTCAAATCAGTATTCAACAACAACTCCCTTGCCTTCTCCATTAATTTCTGCTGTATATGCTGCTGGGTACTCTGCCCGGTATATACCCGCAACATATCACTCAGATAATCCGGCGACATATGCAGTTGTTGTGCAAGAAACTGCACGGTAGGCAGTCCGGAACGCTGTGCCTCCCCGTCATCCAGATAATGGGTCAGCAACTGATCTACCTTATCCAGCAAATCGTTATTGGCCACTTTCCTGGTCAGAAACTGACGATTATAAAACCGGTTGCTGTAGTTGAGCAGCAACTCGATATAAGAGATCAGCAAATCCTGACTAAATGCATCGATAGATGTCTGTAATTCATTTTCTATCTGCCTGAACAGATCAGTAATAATTGATTTTTCTTTATCAGAGAGGTGCAGTGCTTCCGACAATTCATAACTGAAAAACCGGTACTGCTTCATCTGCTGGCCCAGCGGATGCTTCGCCAGGAAATCATGGTGAAAGTAGAAAGACAGTCCCGTAAGCCCGCAGGAAACACCACCATCGGTAATTACCTGATTGGGACCGATAAATGCCATTCCGCCTTCCGAAAAGTCGTAGTAACGTTGCCCGTACCCGATCTTGCCATCAGCATGCTCAATAAAGGACACTTTATAAAAGCCATACCTGATCTGCCTTTCCCCTCGCGGAAAATTCGGTTTCATATCACTGAAGCGAATTACACTTACCAGCGGATGCAGTGGTGGCGCCACTCCTACTGCTTTGTGCAGGTCTGAGATAGCATCATATACCACCAGTTCGGGTTTGTCTTTAGCTTTCATATCCTAAATTTAAGGCGATTATTTTTATGGTAAGATAGGCGGCCTTTGTGAAGTTTTGCCATTAATCGTGGTTCCTCCCTGGTTGAGGTTTGCGGCAAATGGCAGCATAGGGTGCGGGAAGTTCAACACCGGCGTGGTCACCTCATCCAGCGCAGCCATTTCTTCGGCTGTCAGTGTTACGGAGAGCGACCGGAGATTGCCCTGCAATTGCTCCAAGGTACGGGCACCGATGATGGTGGACGTTACGCCTGGTCTTGCATTGACCCATGCGAGCGCTACCGCTGCAACGCTTTCCTGTTTTGCCTGCGCTATTTCAGCGAGTTTGTCCAGCACCACGTAGGTACTTTCTGACATTGGCGCCATCATCGTCCTGTTGCTTTGTTGCTGCCCGTTGTTGGCGCGGGTATATTTGCCGGACAATACGCCCTGCTTCAATGGCGACCATGGCATTACGCCGAGGCCCATTTCCTGTGCCATCGGGATCAGGTCCCCTTCTACGGTCCTTTCCAGCAGTGAATATTCTACCTGCAGACCTATAAATGGCGACCATCCACGGAATGCTGCCAGCAACTGCGCCTGTGTGATCTTCCAGGCAGGTATATCAGATACAGCGATGTAGCGCACCTTTCCCGACTGTACGAGGTCGTGCAGGGCGGCCATTGTTTCTTCAATTGGCGTAAAAGGATCGTAGGCATGTACCCAGTATAAGTCGATATAATCTGTCTGTAATCTTTTCAGGGAGTCTTCCAGTGCGGCGATCATGGCTTTTCTGCTGGTACCGCCGCTGTTGGGGTCGCCGGGGTGCATGCTGCCATAAAACTTGGTAGATAATACCAGTCCGTCGCGGCGTATGCCGGTTTCACGGAGGTAATCGCCGATAATTTTTTCAGAATGCCCTTTTGTGTAGATGTTGGCCGTATCAATAGTATTACCTCCCTGTTCCAGGTAGGCCGCCAGGATGCCTTTGGCATCTTCGGGGCTGGCACCGTAATTCCAGTCCAGTCCGAAAGTCATGGTGCCTAATGTCAACGGGCTAACGCGCAGTCCTGACTTTCCTAATGTACGATAGTTGCTTAAATCTGTCATAAGACGCTTTATTTTTATGATGTAAAGGTCTGTTAGTCAGATTGTATGACTGTATCCGTATCAGGGGAAGTTGTAACCGGATCCGGCGGGGCTATCTCGAGGAGATAGTTTTTGCGGCGATAAAGCCGCTGGTCCAGGCATGCTGGAAGTTAAATCCGCCGGTAACACCATCTACGTCCATTACTTCGCCGGCAAAGAATAATCCGGGAGCGATACGGCTTTCCATGGTATTAGGGTCTATCTCGCTCAGGGTAATACCTCCACAGGTCACAAATTCCTCTTTAAAGGTAGTTTTGCCTTTTACAGGAAATTCCATTGCCACCAGCAGTTTCTGCAGGCGGTTCTGTTCTTTGGACGGTACGTCGGCCCAGCGCATTTCTTCGTTGATGCCGCATTGCTGCAGCAGGAACTGCCAAAGGCGCTGTGGCAGCTGAAACGGATTGCGGTTATATATTTTTTGTTTGCCCAGCTCCAGGCGGAGCGCAGGCCAGTCTTCACGAAGGGAGTTTTCATTATAGGAAGGCAGCCAGTTGACAATAGCCGTAAAGGTATACTGCATATCCTGCAGTTCTCTGGCACCCCATGCGGACAGTCGCAGTATTGCCGGGCCGCTCATACCCCAGTGGGTAATCAGCACAGGTCCCTGCTGCTGTAATTTGGTGCCGGCAATTTTCACGGATGCTTCTGAAGCTACACCCATCAGGGAAGTAATGGGATTGCCCGGCATATTGAAAGTAAACAGGCTCGGAGCCGGAGGTACAATACTATGGCCAGTTTGTTCCAGCCAGTGAAACTTGCCTGCCTGTGCATAGCCACCAGCGGCTACACATACGAAGTCGGCGTCCATATGCTGGCCGCCCTGTAGCTGCAGTCGCCACCTGCCATCAGGTAATTTCTCCAGCGTACTTACTTCCTGATTTGTTTTAATATTAACAAGATATTTATCGGCTTCACGTAACAGACAGTCAATAATAGTCTGGGAGTCGTCGGTAACAGGGAACATGCGCCCATCTGGTTCTGCTTTGATTTTCACGCCTCTGTCGCCATACCACTGCAGTGTATCTGGCACAAAGAACTGCCCGAAGGCCTTTTTTACAAAATTGCCTCCACGCGGATAACGTTTAGTCATGTAGGTTATATCCGGTGCATTATGGGTAACATTGCAACGGCCGCCCCCACTCACTTTTACCTTCGACAACAGCTTACCTGTTTTTTCCAGTAACCATACCTCCAGATCAGGGGCCATACGTGCCGCATTCACCGCACAGAAAAATCCTGCAGCGCCACCACCAGTGACAATAAGCCTTTTACGCTTCAAACTCATTAAAATCTTGTTAAAACCTTCACAATTTCGCGCAATAATAAGTTTAATCTTTTGAACTTGCTATTTTTAGGGATTCCTTAGGACAATTAATTGTAATTAGTAATTTGTATACAAATTGACAACCATGAAATGGAAAATTCCAATAGCACTACTGACAGGGGTGATAACCGCCTTGGCTTTCCTCCCTGCCCCAACGGATTGGTCGGACAAAATTGTGAAAGCGCTGGAACAGTTCAGTAGCCGCTATCCGCAGGAAAAAGTATACCTGCATATGGACAAGGATTACTACGCCTCCGGCGAAACTATCTGGTTCAGAGCCTATATTACCCTGCAGGGCCTCCCTTCTACCCAGGCCACTAACCTTTATGTAGAACTGCTCGACAAGAACAATAATATCGTTCAGAAAAAACTTTTCGCCAGCGGCGGAGGTATCTCCACCGGCGATTTCGAACTTCCGGAAGCACAGAAACCAGGTCAGTACCAGATCCGCGCCTATACCGCCTGGATGAACAACTTCGACCCGGCTTACTTCTTTACCAAAACCATCGAAGTATTTGATCCTGCCAAAAAACTCGGCCCTGAATCCGATTCACTGGCACAGGATTTTGCCGTGCAATTCTTCCCGGAAGGAGGTAACTCCATGGAAGGACAGCCATCCACAGTAGCTTTCAAGGCCATCGACCAGAACGGCTACCCGATCGAAGTAAGTGGTGCAGTGAAAAACAGCAAAGGCGAGCAAATCTCTGTAATAAAATCCCTGCACGATGGGATGGGAAGCTTCGACTACAATCCGGTAGCAGGAGAAACCTACCAGGCTACCGTAAAAAGTGCCAAAGGACAAACAAAAACCGTTAATCTGCCCACAGCTCAGTCGAAAGGCCTGACGCTGAAAGTATATAACAAAGGCGCCAGGATCTTCTATCAGGCCGTTCCAGGCTCCGCCAACGATACCAGCTTCAACGACCTGCTGGTCCTCGCACAGATGAACAGCCAGATGGTCTATAAAGCCAACCTGGACGTAGGAGAAGGTCGTATCTCCGGCTTCATCCCTACCGGCGGTATTCCTTCAGGTGTATTACAGATTACGCTGTTCACCAGATCCGGACTGCCAGTGTCGGAAAGACTGGTATTTGTCAACAAAAAAGACAGAGTAGAGATGGATGTCCTGGAATCAGATGTTCACAGAGAACCAAGATCCAAAAACACCTTCGTACTGCGCCTGCCGGATACCATCAATACCAGTATCTCTGTAGCAGTTACAGATGCGGAAGCAGTACCGGTAGATATCAAAAACGCCAGCAACATCATTTCCAACCTCCTGATGACCTCCGATCTGAAAGGTTTCGTATACAACCCTGCCTGGTACTTCAGAAACGACTCTGCTGCCACCTTACAGGCCCTCGACCTCGTAATGATGACCAACGGATGGACAAGGTTCAGCTGGGAAAAAATCGTCAACAACGAATTCCCGCAAATTAAATTCCCGTACGAACAGGGACTGACAATGGACGGCAAGGCCACTTCCGGCACCGGCAGACCATTGACCAACGGCCGCATCGACATGATCATCAAAGTGCCTGCCGACAGCTCCAGCATGTTTGCACAGGCGCCTGTTGATGATAAAGGAGAATTCCATATCACCGGAATGGTATTCCCGGATACCGCCTACATCTACTACCAGGGCAATGATAATATCAGGAAAACCAAAGACGTGAGCGTTAAATTCAACAGCCACTTCTTTGAAAAAACTACCCTGATAAAAATTCCTTTCCCGCTGCGCGTACCGCCGGCAGTAGACAACAGCGCCCTGAAATCATTCCTGGCCAATGCCTCTGAAAGCAATAAAGTACAAAGGTCTATTGCCAACAGACAAGTATATCTGAAAGAAGTAAATGTAAACGCCAAAAAAGCTACACCTGCTGAAACTACCGAAAAACGCTACGTTTCCGGGCTGTTTGCAGGCGGCGATGGCATGACCTTCGATCTGACAAAAGAAACGGCTACTTCGCTCAACGTATTCCAATACCTGCAGGCAAAAGTTGCGGGTCTGAATATCACCGGCGATATCAACAATCCAAGCATCAGCTGGCGTGGAGGTGCTCCTGGCATCTACCTCAACGAAATGCAGACCGATATCTCACAGATATCTACCCTTCCTATGTCGGATGTAGCGCTGATCAAAGTGATCCGTCCTCCGTTTATGGGCATGGGCGGCGCCAACGGTGCAATCGCAGTATACACCAAAAAAGGTGGCGACAACACCCCTACCAATGATCCAAGCGTTCGTGGCTTCGAACTGTATAAAAAAGCAGGGTACAGCGTGGTTAAACAGTTCTATTCACCTGACTACAGCGTGAAAAAAGAAGTGCACGCATTACCTGATAAACGCCTCACCCTCTACTGGAGCGCAAACCTGCCGGTAGATACCCTCACCCATACCGCTAAATTTGAATTCTATAACAATGATTTCACGAAGAAATTCAGAGTAGTAGTAGAAGGTATGGCTGAAGACGGTGCTGTAGGCAGATTAGAACAAGAGTTTTAAAATTTATTATTATATTTTTTTAGAAAACGGCAGGTCGGTGACCTGCCGTTTTCTGTTTTTTCACCTCCCCGTTATCCATATACAAGCCCAATAAGTTTTAGCAGTAAATTAGCCACAAATAAGCGTCCATACTACGTTTCATCGATATTAATAATAATTTATTTATTGCTGGTATTATCTTCTCCGGAGAGAATAAAATATCATTCCCACCTATTACTTTCACTACTCAGTTACTTATCCAAAATTCCCGTTATGCAGTTTATTACATCAGGCCGCCAGTTCCTGGCCCTTATTTTTCTATCAATAATCATTAGCTTGAAAAGCCTTGCCGGCACAGGAAATCTGAAGGCAGGAACCAGCAAAATCAACATCACACCGAAAACAGATCAGTTTATCCACGACTCTGTATATGCGAGAAGTTTAGTGCTGGATGTCAATGGTGAGCGCATTGCCTTCGTATCGCTGGATCTGCCCATATTCACCAGCGACCGCGTAGAACAGGCCTGCAAACAACAATATAACATTGCCAGAGTAGTGCTGAGTTCTACACACAATCACTCCGCCCCGATGGTGGATAATAAAATAAACGTTTCGGAGAGCAGCCCTTTCCAGCCTTATTACGAGCAGCAAATCATTAAAGTGGTTGGGGAAGCAGTTGCTCATATGTTCCCCGCAAAAATAGCGGCCGGGAAAAGCACCTTCCCGCAACTGGGCTTCAACCGCCTGATCGTTCGTGAAGATGGCCGTGCCCGCGAATCATGGGTAGGCGACGATCATTACAAGGTAGAAAATCCTGAACGTATTCCTTTCGGACCTGTAGATCCCGAAGTAGGCGTACTAAAAATTACTGACCTCCAGGACAATCCACGGGCCATCGTAATGAACTACGCCATGCATGCAGATGTGGTATGCTTTAACTATGAAGTATCAGCAGACTATCCCGGCGTTGCAACACGCAAAGTGGAAGCAGCATTCGGCAACAATGTCAACTGCCTGTTTATCAATGGGGGTGCCGGCAACATAGAATCGCTGATGATCAGTCCGCGGAAATCAGGTTATAAAGACACCACCCATACCAACTACGCCCCCATGGAGCGCACCGGTGAATTACTCGCATGGGAGGTAATCAAACTTACCAAAAGCATTAGCATGCCGGCAACTACTGCCACTGATATAAAATATAAGGTAGATTCCCTGCATTTTACCGGACGTTATAACGTCAATCGCGCATATGATGTACACCTTATCACCCTGCTCATCAATAACCAGATTTCCATCGCTGTTTGTCCGGGTGAAATGTTTGTGCAGTTTCAGCTCGACTGGAAAGAGAAGATGAAACTCGCTTCCATGAATGGTTTCCTCTTTGGTTATTCCTGGAGTGGTGGTAAATGGCCCGGATACATTCCGGATGTACGCTCCGCCGCGATGGGCGGCTACGGCGCCGATGGCGATGATGTCATTCAGGTAGGTGCCGGCGAAAATATTATGACCAGGCATCTTCAAAACTATTATACCCTCAATGGCTCACTGCGCAGCTATTACAGTAATAAATAAGGCAATATTCCATCAATAGCAAAGGGCTGAGGAGTAATGATCTCCTTAGCCCTTTTTACAAAATGACAAGCAGGTTTATAATATTGTCAATGGTGTCATGACTCCCACAGAAAACCGATAGGTATTGCCATTTACCATGCCGTAGTTCTTCCTTGCATACGCCGTATAGTCGTACACGTGACCAACCATATTAGCATATACACGCAGGTTTACATTTTTCAGCGGGTATACTTCCACACCGGGAACATATCCCCAGGCGGTACGCAGCTTTTTATCTGCATTAGGATCGGGATTACCGTCCCAATAGGCGAAATCAACGAAGCCGGTGAAGGTCAGGTGTACCAGCTTACTGATTTGCCCATCGGCACGTACCCAGTGGCTCATATACCGTACCCCCTGCGCTGCCACACCATTGTGCACAAAGCCCGATACCAGCATATGTCTGTCCAGGTTTTCCAGGCTAAGTTTAAAGTCGTACTCCAGTATAAATCCAGGCAGCCTCAGCTGGTTACCAAAAGCGAAGTAATTCATATACTGATGCGTAGCTTCCTTAAATAAGCTGTAGGACCAGATCGTATTCAGTTTGCCGTTGAAGAAGCTGCCACGCCAGTTAAATACGGCGGCAAAAGGGAACTTTGACGCTGTAATACCGGGAATAGTATCGTACAATTCCTTAAAGGTTCTGGTACGGCTATTCAGCAACTGTATGGTGAATTCATTCTTCTTATTCGGAAGGAAACCGAGGCCTGTACCCGACAGAAAGTTATCAGAATATTTAATAATATCTGAATATTCATATATCTCAATCGGGTTGGCATCGAATTCATACCCGCCCCAGTCTGCAGATAGTTTACCTGCATAGATCTTCCATTTTTCGGTAGGATCGAAGCGCAGAAAAGCCATGTCAGTAGAGCGGCTGATATGATCGATCGACTGAGTTTCCGGATCACGGGTATAACGGTCGCGAAAGCGGAAAAAGAGTTTATCAGTAACTTTGCCTCTCAGCTCCAGGCGGAACTGCTCATTCTCGAATTTTGAGCCCTGGTAGGTTCCGTCAACAAACTCATTTCTCTCTGCAAATCTCATATCTGCAATCAGATCCATATTATCCAGCAGATAGGATTTAGGCAGCGTAATCAGGGGTTTATGAATCGTATCCGAATACTCTTGCTGCTGCGACATCGCAGTAAACCAAAACAATAATAAACCTGACAGCAGCAGATAACGTGTATACATTTCTGTTAGATTAGGGTCAGAAGATGAATGCCAGCATCGGATAAAATAAAAAGCTAAGGAGCAATCTACTCCTTAGCCGATTTACAAAAAGACAAGCAGGTTTATAATATAGTCAATGGCGTCATGATACCAATAGAGAACCGATAGGTATTACCATTTACCATTCCGTAATTTTTCCTTGCATACGCCGTATAGTCGTACACACGACCAACCATGTTAGCATATACACGCAGGTTTACGTTCTTCAGCGGGTATACTTCCACTCCGGGAACATATCCCCAGGCGGTACGCAGTTTTTTGTCCGCATTGGGGTCGGGGTTACCATCCCAAAAGGCAAAGTCAACGAAGCCTGTGAAAGTCAGGTGTACCAGTTTACTGATCTGCCCATCTGCCCTGACCCAGTGGCTCATATACCGTACCCCCTGCTCTGCCACACCATTGTGTACAAAGCCGGATACCAGCATTTTCCTGTCCAGGTTTTCGAGACTAAGTTTAAAGTCGTACTCCAGCATAAATTTCTTCAGCAATAGCTGGTTACCAAAAGCGAAGTAATTCATATACTGATGGGTAGCTTCTTTAAAGATGCTGTAAGACCAGATTGTATTCAGTTTTCCGTCAAGGAAGCTGCCACGCCAGTTAAATACAGCAGCAAAAGGAAACTTAGCCTCTGTAATACCGGGGATGGTATCGTATAGCTCCTTGAATGTTTTGGTACGGCTATTCAGCAGCTGTACGGTGAATTCATTCTTTTTATTTGGCAGGAAACCCACGCCGGCACCAGACAGGAAGTTATCAGCGTATTCAATGATATCTGAATATTCATATATCTCGATCGGGTTGGCGTCGAATTCATAACCACCCCAGTCTGCACAAAGCTTACCTGCATAGATCTTCCATTTTTCGGTAGGATCGAATCGCAGATAGGCCAGGTCAGTGGAACGGCTTATATTATCCACTGACTGCGTTTCCGGATCGCGGGTATAGCGGTCACGAAAACGGAAGTAGAGTTTATCGGTTACCTTTCCTCTCAGTTCCAGGCGGAATTGTTCATTCACGAATTTAGAGCCCTGGTAGGTACCGTCAATAAACTCATTTCTCTCTGCAAATCTCATATTTGCAATCAGATCCATATTATCCAGCAGAAAGGATTTGGGCAGAGAAATCAATGGTTTATGAAGCGTATCTGAATATTCTTGCTGCTGCGACATCGCAGTGAACGACAACAATAATAAAACAGACAACAGGATGTAACGTGTATGCATTTCAGTTAGATTATGGTCGTAAGATGAAACTATAACAGAATACTGGAGAAGAAGAACCCTGCCGCTATCGTAACGCCTACGGCTACTAATCCGGGTATCATAAAACTATGGTTGACGACAAATTTCCCTATATGCGTACTACCGGTACGGTCAAAGTTGATAGCTGCCAGCAGCGTAGGATAGCCGGGAAGTACAAAGTCGCCGTTAGCGCCGGGATACATGGCAACCAGGTGTGCAGGACTGATCCCCAGTGAAAGCCCCAGGGGCATCAACGCCTGTGTGGTGGCGGCCTGGCTGAACAGCAGTATACTCAGCGCGAATATTGCGATGGAGAATGTCCATGGTGCAGAACGTACCATATCACCTAACGAATGTTCAATCAGTGCCTGGTTGGTTTGCATAAAGGTGGCGCTCATCCATACCACCCCGAATACAGAAATAACCGCAGTAGCGCCGGCAGTAAACAGGCTTGCTTTAGCAACTGCACTGCTGGAGGTTTTACAGATCAGCATAATGGCGGCTGTAGCGCCCAGCATGATCAGTTCTATCATGGCGGCCATCTTGATATTACCCAACCCGTTCACCGCCATATTAGGGTGATTTGGCTCAAAGGAAGGCAACATATTAGGGAAGGCGCCTACCATTACGATCAGTAATACTGCCAGGCCAAAAATCAGTACAGATGTTTTAGCGCCTGGTAGTAATGGCTTCTTATCGGTAGTAGATTCCGCATCAATACTTTTGGCAAATTCCGGGTCTTTCATCTTTTCCAGGAAAACCGGGTCTTTGTCCAGCTCCTTACCTTTTTTCCAGCAAACGATCACTCCGGCGAGTATACCGATGATAGAAGAAGGAATCACCACCATTACCACTTTAGGTAACGTAACAGCACCACCCAGAATACCTACCAGTGCCGCAGTAGCAGCAGAAATAGGACTGGCAGTAACTGCAAGGTGGGAAGCTATTACCGAGATACTGAGTGCCCTTTCCGGGCGTATCCTTTTTTTGGTAGATACCTCCGCAATGATGGGCAGCAGTGAATAGGTAATGTGTGCAGTGCCGGCGAAAACAGAGAAAGCAAACGTAGTAAGCGGGGCTATCAATACTATCAGCGAAGGCTTGCTTCGCAGGATCTTTTCTGCCAGCCGTACCATGAAATCCATTCCCCCTGCCGCCTGCAATGCAGCCGCAGTGGTTACCACCGACAAAATAATCAGCATTACGTCGATCGGCGGATCTGCCGGCATCATTCTAAATACAAAAATGAAGATCAGTAATCCCACCATACCCATCACCCCCAAACCAATACCCTTCATCTGTGAACCGATCAAAATAGCGCCCAACAGGATGGCGAATTCAATCCAGACCATAGCAATAAAAATATACGGTGATATGATAGCGGCCTGGCCGCAGCTAATTGTTAGTATTCAAAGAAGTATTGCTGTATCTGAGCAGGACTGGAGGTTTTCAGTAATGCCAGCTGTAGGAGCACACGGGCTTTTTCAGGGTTCAGGTCATCAGATACAATTGTGCCCAGGGCTTTATCATCGGTTTCACCATCCAGGGTAACACGGCCACTAACGGCACGGGCAGCTCTTACCACCACAATACCTTTTGCTGTAGCCTGCTTTACTTTGGCTTCCACCGTAGGATAAAGATTACCATTACCGACACCGGCAATAACAATTCCTTTGGTGCCATCGCTCATTAGGCAGTCTACCAGATTGGGATCAGGATTGGAATATCCGTAGAGAATATCCACTTTAGGAAGTTCGTTTACATTACTGACATCAAAAACACTTTGTGTTGTATGTTTACGAATAGTATTGTGGTACCAGGCTACTTTTCCATCATAGATGTATCCCAGCGGGCCGGCATTGGGCGCCTGGAAGGTAGCAGTGCTGGTAGTATTTGTTTTGGTAACTTCGCGGCCGGAGAAGATTTCTTCATTCATGGCCACCAATACGCCCCTGCCGGCAGCAGATTTGCTTGCAGCGATAACAACGGCGTCATACAGATTTTTGGGTCCGTCGGCAGAAATAGCAGTAGCACTACGCATAGCGCCTACCATCACTACCGGCTTATTTGATTTAACAGTAAGATCTAGGAAGAAAGCGGTTTCGCCCTGTGTATCCGTACCATGGGTGATCACGATACCATCCACATCGGGGCGTTGTAATATCTGGTTAACACGTTTGGCGAGTTTCAGCCATACACTGTCTGTCATAGCCTGACTTCCTACGGAGGCTACCTGCTCTCCTTCCAGGTTTGCTACTTTCCTGGCCTCTGGAACGGCATTCAGCAGGTCTTCAATTGGCAGCTTACCGGCAGTATAACCGGCGCTGACACTGGAGGTGCCTGCGCCGGCAATAGTGCCGCCAGTAGCTAAGATCACAATATTGGGAAGGTTCTTGTCCTTTTCCCAGCTTCTGTCTGCAGCTACAGCCTTCGTTGTTTCTGCCCGTTGATTCTTTTTCTTTTGTGCCTGTACTTCCGAAGAAGTCAGCATACCTGCTCCGCAGGCTAACATAAAGCCATAAACGAAAAATGAAGAACGTAACATAATCAACCTGGTTTTTTTTATTGGATGAATTTTGGCCGGATAAGATTGTCGAAAGTGAAGATTTCATCCCATTTCTCCTGGGTGATATATTTCTTCTCTTTCACGACGATGTCATGTACAGATTTACCCGTTTCCAGCGCTTCTCTTGCTACTCCGGCAGATTTCTCATAACCGATAACAGGGTTCAGCTGTGTAACGATACCGATACTGTTCATTACCATCTGACGCGTATGTTCGCCGTTGGCAGTAATGCCTACAACGCATTTCTCACGCAGGGTATTGACAGCATTAGTCATATAGGAAATGGAGGTAAACAGCGCAAAGCCCAGTACCGGCTCCATTACGTTGAGCTGTAACTGGCCCGCTTCTGCTGCCAGTGTAACGGTAAGGTCAGCACCTATCACATAGAAGGCAGTCTGGTTCACCACTTCAGGGATCACCGGATTTACCTTTCCTGGCATGATAGAAGAACCTGGCTGCATCGGAGGCAGGTTAATTTCGTTTAGCCCTGCACGTGGTCCGGAACTGAGCAGACGTAAGTCATTACAGATTTTAGAAATCTTCACAGCAGTACGTTTCAGCACACCAGACAATTGCACATAAGCGCCGGTATCGTAGGTAGCTTCGATCAGGTCAGCTGCCAGCGAAAGATCCAGGCCTGTTACTTCACGAAGGTATTTGGTTACCAGCTCAGAATAACCGGCAGGTGCGTTCACACCAGTACCGATAGCAGTAGCGCCCATGTTAATTTCAGAGATCAGTCTTTTACTTTCTTCGATCCTTGGTGCTTCTTCACCCAGGTTGGTAGCAAAAGCCCTGAACTCATCGCCCATGCTCATTGGTACTGCATCCTGCAACTGGGTACGACCCATTTTCAGGATATTCTTAAACTCATGACCTTTCTGCTCAAAAGCTTCTCCCAGCAATGCCACTGATTCTTTGTAGCTGGTAAGTTTATTGATCAAAGCGATACGGAAAGCAGTAGGATACGCATCGTTGGTAGACTGTGAACAGTTGACATGGTTGTTGGGATGGCAATACTGGTAATCGCCTTTCTTGTGTCCCATCATTTCCAGTGCAACATTCGCAATTACTTCGTTTGCGTTCATGTTTACAGATGTACCTGCGCCGCCTTGGATAAGATCACTCAGGAACTGATCATCAAATTCACCTGCAATCACACGATCACTGGCTTTAATGATGAACTTCGCAATCTCCTTGTCCAATACGCCCAGATCGCGGTTGGCCATGGCTGCGGCTTTTTTCACATATCCCAGTGCCTGTACCATTGCAGGTTCTACTTTCAGCGGAATACCGGTGATATGGAAGTTTTCCAGCGCTCTTAATGTTTGGATACCGTAGTATACATCCTGTGGGATTTCCTTTTCACCAAGGAAATCATGTTCGATTCTTTTTGACATCAGTTAAAAGATTTAAAACAGGAAGGTAAATGCTTTTACAACAATGGGAGGCTCGAAATTGTTTGACATTGTGTGTTTATTGGTGATTATTTAATTTAACTTCATCAATGAACCGTCAATAAATTAGCGAACGTCTATGCTGAACCGTATTTCGATTATATTTTTTCTGATTTTTATTTTTTCGCGGGATAACCTGCGCGCACAGCATCTGAAGCCCGGTTTCGATGCAGCAGAATACGAACAGCTACTCAACATTATTCACCGTTCAGGAGATACCCCATGGACAAAAGTCAAGGCACCTCCCCCGGCCAACTGCCGTATGATTTACCGCTCACCGGTGGTAGGACTCCAAAACCGCTGGGACCTCTGGCTCCGCGATGATTCCGTTGCCATCATTGATATCCGGGGCACCAATGGCACCGCCGTTTCCTGGATGGAAAACTTCTACGCCGGTATGATACCTGCCACCGGGCAGCTGCAACTGAACGACTCCACCCGTTTTAATTATAAACTTTCTGTAGATCCGCAGTCATATGTCCATGCCGGCTGGATGATAGGCCTGGCAGCCATGGGCCCTGATATAGCCGCTCACGTAAGGGAATGCTACCGTAATGGGATACACGAATTTATTATTACAGGACATAGTCAGGGTGGTGCTATCACCTACCTGGTACGCGCTTACCTCGCCTACCTCGAGGGTATGCCGAAAGATATCGTGTACAAAACCTATAGTAGTGCTGCGCCTAAACCAGGCAACCAGAATTTCGCCTACGACTATGATTATATCACCCGCGACGGATGGGGACTGCGTGTAGTAAACCCGCGCGACTGGGTAGTAGAGACGCCATTTTCTGTGCAGACAACACAAGACTTCACGACCATAAATCCTTTCGGAGATATCAGCAAGGCGCTCAAAAGTCAGAAATGGCCGGCAAGGTCAGCGCTGAAATATATCTATGGAAGATTAGACAGGCCCGGACGCCGTACCAGCAGGCGTATGCAACGTATATTGGGAAAGATGCTCTATAAGCGGGTAAGAAAGGAATTGCCACAATACCAGCGACCTGATTTTGTGAAGAGTCATCATTACATGCCGGCAGGAACGCCGGTAGTGTTATTTCCGGTGCCAGGCTATGATGAGCGCTTTCCTTTCGACGGGAAAAACATCTTCCTGCATCATAACCTGGACAATTACAGCTGGCTGACGGAAAAAATCTATAGTAAATAAAGCAACGCTTTAGTCGTTGCTGCCGCTCTTTTCTCCGACAAACCAATGTTCCTTATCACGGAACATGACATTGAAGGTAGTCAGCGAGCCATAGATGCGGGTGATATACTGCTGCATATTGACCTTCTCTTCATCAGTCAGTACTTTATGACTGTTGATGCTTTGTTCCAGTACACGAAGTCTGTCGCGCAGCATAACGATTTTATGAAAGAACGTTTCAACAGGTAATTCTTTTGCTTTAAGGGAAGTATCGCCGGGTTGCAGGATGATGGTACCATTGCGCCATTTATCGCCCAAAGGCACTACTTCTGTAATGCCGCCCCAGAGGCGTAGAATTTTCAGCAGCGAGATTTCCATTTCACTGGCCGTTTCCACTTCAGCGGTTACGTTTTCGGCTACCAGTACTTCAAACAGCGGATCGGTTTTATCAATCAGTTTAACGCCGTGGTCCATAAAGGTAACCTGGTATTGTGCATATCTGACGCCAACGATCACACCAGGTCCGAAATGCGCGTGCTGTACCCTGGAGCCAACGCCTAATGTAAGTTCTTCCATTTTTTTTGACATCAAACTTAAACAATTTGAAATAAAAAAACGCTGACCTCTACCGGGTAGAGACCAGCGCTTGCTGTTTAGTTCAAACTTATAACACTATTCTTTCACCTTGTTAAGGAAATAAGATAATTTAAAGAGTAATTCGTCCTGTAAGCCGGCACGGAGTTTTGCTTCATCGTCCGTGATACCCAGTCTGCGCAGGCGCTGATAGTATACATAAGAACCACCGATCAGCTCCAGGCATTCCTGGATTTTATGCTTCACTTCTTCTTCTTTGGTTCTTTTTTCGAATTCTTTTTTAGTGAGAATTTTATCGACGAAGTAGAAGTTGTCTTTATCTTCTACCCATTTATTTCCTTCTCTGTGCTGAGGTTTATAGACTTCGAGATAGCAGTTGTCCAGTTTGAGGACATTACCGAATTCTGCGCGTATATCTATTACCGTTGGTTTTTCTGCAGATGGATTAGCCAGGCGTTTTTTGATATGATTGCTGATTTCAACGCCCAGGTCGTCGCTGCTCATCAGTATCTGGTTCAGTTCAGAGAACTCCAGGCTGATGGTGATCCTGTTATAGTTGCGGCCGTTCCTGATTTTACCGAACAGACTGGGAGAAGTATGTTCATCAAAGATGATATCTTCTACCTGTACTTTGGTGATGGTACGGTAATTAGGTTTGTAGCCTTCTTCGGCGGGGGTAGGTCTTTTGTTGACCAGCCTGGAAGTTTCCTGCCGGCGGCTGTGCTGGATATAATCGTCAATAAATCGCAGGCCGTGTTTTTTCAGTTTGGTGTAGAGTTCGTTGCTGGTGTAATTATTCATTTTACTCAGCAGAGTTAGATCGTTCCAGCTGTCGAAGTGCTGCATTTGTTTGAGTTCGTCGAGGATATCGTTGGCAGGGATATTCCGGCGGTAGTATAATTCTCCGATGAGAAAGATGGCATACTCATGCGCGGGATAGCCGAGTTCAGGCAGTACGTCATACGGGGATCTTTTCTGATCGTATGCGTTCTGCATCAACTCGATGTCGGACACAACGGGCGACAGGAGATATTTCCTGGCGGCCGACCTGAGTTTGCGGCTTACATAATCCAGCAGTTGGTCATTCACCTGGCCGTGGTGTACAAAATCATGTAAAATTTGTACGAAGCGCCGCGAGGTGGGTAATCCGAACTGTGAAAGAATATCGTTTTCCATGTCCAGCACATCCTCTTTTCCGGGCTCCTCCTTTGCAGGTTTTACCTTACGATCCAGTTGCTGGTAACGTTGATAGTACTCCTGTAGTTTCAGTTTAAGCTGATCCATAATATATATACAATTAAGAATTAAATACCTGTCTGAGCAGTCGTTTATTGAAGATGAAAGAAGAGAATTGTCATTTTTTTCTCTTCGGGAAAACAATTCCGGGCTAAATCAGTGCATAAGAACCTTATATGGGTACCTGATACACCACTTTTAAAATCAACTAACTGATCTTCAATAGTTTAATAAAACGGGAATGAAATGGGAAAGTGTACAAAGATACACAGAAAAATAAGAAAATCAGGCAGGAGAGATTGAATCTTATCAATTTTTTAAAGCGTGCAGATCCTTATCTGGCATGGGTTTTTTCTATAATTTATAAAGTCCTGATAAAAAATTTTAAAAACAATTTGGAAAATAAGAATACTTTCCATTACCTTTGCACTCCCAACAACAAAACGAACAAATGTTCAAAACGTTGTACAGACGGTGGTTGTAGCTCAGTTGGTTAGAGCATCAGATTGTGGTTCTGAGGGTCGGGGGTTCGAGACCCCTCATCCACCCGAAAAGAAAAAGGCTTCCAGACGGAAGCCTTTTTTCGTTTACTTACTTTTTACTTTTTTGAAGTTCTGCCCACCTCCGGCGGGCAGAACTTCAAAAAGAGCGGGCGCCGACGGCGCCCGCTCTTTTTGATGACAACAAAACGCAGTTGCATCATGATCACCTGTTGAAAATCTCCCGCACCATCTTCTCACAAAAAACAAGACAACAATTCTCACAAAAAAAATTTCATAACTGTTTGGAAATTAAAAAGACTTTCCCTTATCTTTGCAATCCCAACAACGAAACGAACGAATGTTCCAAACGTTGCACAGACGGTGGTTGTAGCTCAGTTGGTTAGAGCATCAGATTGTGGTTCTGAGGGTCGGGGGTTCGAGACCCCTCATCCACCCGAAAATGAAAAAGGCTTCCAGACGGAGGCCTTTTTTCGTTTATATCTGACCGTAACTAACTATCTTTACCGACATCATTTTTTTAGGTACATAGCCGATCATCTGTTCTAACCATTACAAGCACTTTAGCTCATGATTTATACACTTCCGCTTATCGCCGCTGTACTAGGCTGGCTTATGAACAGCTTTGCTGTGTCAATGCTGATAAAAAGCCTCGCCGCACGCCGCGAACAGCTGGCCGCTCAGTTAGGAAAAATCGCCGGACAACAATTCTCTTTCGCTGTCATCAAACAAAAACTAACTGATCCGGAAAAAATCAAAAGCATCATCCCCGTTGTTGAACAACACCTCGACGAATTTCTCCGCACCCGCCTCCCTAAAGCAATGCCGGTACTCTCCATGTTTATCGGCGACAGTACCGTCAACCAGATAAAAGGCCACCTCGTAACGGAACTGGATACACTCTTTCCCGTTATGATCAATCAATACCTCAACAATGTAGAGAATGATCTTAACCTGGAAAAAATCGTCAGCAATAAAATCGCGGCCATTTCCGACGAACAATTGCAGTCCGGCGTACAACAATTTCTTGGCAAAGAACTGACTAAGTTCAAACTGCTGGGAGCCGCCACAGGATTCATTATTGGCGTCATTTCACTTATACTTGCCTGTTATATTAAATAACTTTAAAATGCCGGCAGCCTGTCATCAGCTGCCGGCATTTTTTTCTCTGTTAATTACTGTTAAGACCTTTGGGCGCCCCTTTTCCCACGATTCCCCCGTATTAATTCCGCTCATCACAAAATGAAACCATTCATAATGTCTCCCCGATAATTTTGTTTTAACCCGGATAAAAAACTGGCTATATACACAGATGAAAAAATGCTATGCAATTATTGCTGGTATTATGTTGTGGCAGGTTCATTCCTTTGCACAGAACCCTGCAGGAAGTAAACCAACAGCCCCTCAACAGCAAGGAGCAGCACGAACGCAGGGACCAAGACCCAATATGCCGCAAATCGGACATCTTTATGGAAAATTGCTGGACGGCGCTACCAATAAGCCAATAGAATACGCTTCCGTTGCAGTACTCAAAGCGAAAGACTCCTCCGTGGTTACAGGGATGCTCACCAAATCCAATGGCGACTTCTCTCTCGAAAATCTCCCGTTCGGCCCGCTCGTAATCCGTATTAACTTCATGGGCTACACGACCATCACCAAAAAAGTAACCATCACCAAGGAAACACTGGAACAGGACCTGGGCAACATCAAACTGCAGCCCAATACTAAAATGCTGAACAGCGTAGAGGTAACCGGCCAGAAAAGCGCCTTCCAGATGGGTATCGATAAAAAAGTATTCAACGTAGACCGCAACCTCACCAGTGTTGGCGGTACCGCACAGGATGTTCTCAAAAGCGTACCTTCCGTAAACGTAGACCTCGACGGTAACGTAACAGTTCGTAACGCTTCACCAAATATCTTTATCGACGGTAAACCTTCTACCCTCACCCTCGACCAGATCCCTGCCGACGCTATCGAAAGCATTGAACTGGTAACCAACCCTTCCGCGAAATACGATGCAGAAGGTATGTCCGGTATTCTGAATATCGTTCTCAAGAAAAACAAAAAAGCCGGCTTCAATGGCTCTGTTAACGCAGGTATCGGCAACAACAATAAATACAATGCCGGCGGCAACATCGCTGTTCGCCAGGGCAAATGGAACGTATATGCGAACTATAATTTAAATGCCAATCAGAACTGGGGCGAAGGAACCACCAACCGTACCAACTTCGGCACCAAAGGTGATACCAACTACCTCCGCCAGAACAGCAACAGCACCAGCAAACCGCTGTTCCAGTTTGGTCGTATCGGCGCCGACTTCTCTATCGACAACCGTAATACGATCTCCCTGTCACAAAATATCGGTGGCGGTGACTTCAAAACAAATGAAGACCTGCAGAGCTTCTTTTCCGGCAACGACAAAATCGTAAACGGCAGAAACGACAGGCTCAATAACAGTTCCATGAGTTTCCGCAACTACACCACGGCGCTGAATTACCGCCACTCTTTTGCGAAACCTAACCAGGAACTGACTGCTGATGTCAACTACAACAAAAGCAACAACAGCAGAATCGGCGACTATATCACACAGGCACAAGACCCTTCAGGAACCGCACTCGGACAGTCGGTACGCCAGAACAATACCACCAATGGCCACACCACTTTCGTCACAATGCAGTCTGACTACACCAACCCAATCGGTAAAAACGGTAAGCTGGAAGTAGGTGTGAAAGCCACGCTCAGAAACTATGACAGCAAATACGATGTATTCAACCAGGATACAATTACCAATACTTTCCCGCACGTAGATTCATTGTCTACCAACTACTCCTACAAAGAGCAGATCTATGCAGGATATGCCAATTTCGCCAATACCATTGGTAATTTCGGCTACCAGGCAGGATTACGTGTAGAACAATATATTTATGCCGGCGAAAACCAGGGCGTTACCTATAAGCCTACCAAGGCTACTCCTGGCTTCTTCCCAAGCCTGTTCCTCTCCCAGAAACTGCAGCAGGACCAGGAATTACAGCTGAATTATTCCAGAAGAGTAAACCGCCCGAACTTCTTCCAGCTCATTCCTTACAGAGACTACAGCGATCCGCAAAACCAGCGTGAAGGTAACCCTAACCTGAAGCCGGAATACACCAACAGCCTGGAGTTCTCCTATGTGAAAAACTGGAAAACCGCGAACTTCCTCGGAAGCGTCTACTTCCGCAATACCAATAACCTGATCACTACCCTGAGTACACCGATCGGTAAAGATACCCTGCTGACACAGTTCACCAACGCCAACAGAAGTAATTCCTACGGCGCAGAGCTGACCATGAAAAATCAGATCATTCCGGGATGGGACCTTACTACCAACGTAAACCTCTACCAGACAGATATACAGGTAACAGACGGCGATCATACCTTCAACAACAGCGGTTTCAGCTGGATGGGTAAAATCAACTCAGAAACAAAACTGCCTTACAATTTCACCTTACAGGTGAATGCTACTTACCAGGCTCCTACTGTTGCACTGCCTAACAACGGCAGCGGCGGTGGTGGTGGAGGCGGCCGTGGTGGCGGAGGCGGCGGTATGATGATGATACCGACTTCTGCACAAGGTACCATCAAAGGATTCAGCATGGTAGATGTAGCCGTTCGTAAAGACTTCCTGAAAAATAAGGCACTCTCTGTAACAGCAAGCGTGTCCGACATCTTCAACACACGTCAGTACGAACTGAACCAGGTAACACCAACATTCGCACAGGATTACATCCGCAAACGCGAATCAAGAATATTCAAAGTCAATGTAAGCTATCGTTTCGGTAAACTCGATTCGAATCTCTTCAAGAAGAAAAAGCGCAGCGACAATGGCGATAATCAGATGAATGATATGCAAGGATTCTGATACCGATAAAGAAGATGGATGCAACCAATAGCCGGCAAAGCGCTACCACAGCGCAACGCCGGCTATCATTTTTTGACTACCACTCATCACATACCCCTGAAATTTATGGCAGCAGCGAGTACTTTTGAACCGATCAAACCAAAAGAATAAAGCTAGTATCCTGCATGCGAAAACACTTATCACTGTTGTTGGTGTTGTTGCTGTTGCTATGTAACGTTTATGGACAAACGACTGCTCCCCAGCCTTTGAAAATCTCCGGGAAAATTGTGGACCTTACCACCACAAAGCCTGTAGAGATGGCGTCCGTAGTGTTGCTAAACAGCACCGACTCTTCCGTCGTAACCGGTATGTACACCAATGCTACCGGCAATTTCAGCTTCAATAATGTTGCTCCCGGCGTATATGTTATACGCGTTACTTTCATGGGTTATCAAAAACTCGAGAAAGCCGTTCGCGTAAGCGAAGGCAAAAATACTTTTGCCGGCACCCTTCACCTGAACAGAGCCGGAAAAGAACTGAATACCGTTGAAATCAAAGCCGAAAAACCTGCATTTTCCATGCAGATAGACAGACAGGTTTTTGATGCGGGAGATATGATTAACGCAGAAGGTGGTACCGGTACAGATATACTCAAAAATATCCCCAGCGTAGATGTTGATATAGACGACAATGTTACACTGAGAGGTAAAAGTGTGACTATTTATGTAGATGGAAAACCTTCGCCGTTTGGTGATGCTAAAACAGCACTTCAGATGATTCCGGCCGAAAGTATCGACCGCGTGGAAGTCATCAACAATCCCTCTGCTAAATTCGAAGCGCAGGGCGGCGGGGGTATTATCAACATCGTACTGAAGAAAGATAAAGCCATCGGCTATAACGTCATGTTCAATGTTGGCGCGGCTACCCGCGGACAGCTCAACGGTAGCGCCAATGCAAGTCTGCGTATCAAACGCTTCAACTTCTTTGCTAATTACAACGGCAGATATGAAGACCTCAGCGGCAGTGGTATCAGCCGCAGGGAAAATCTTATCACCGACTCATCGAACACGCGTTATTTCACGCAAACCAGCCGTAACAATAACTTCAACGGCAACAACGGTGGCAGGTTCGGAATGGATTACTTCCTGGACGATCATAACACCATCACCATTGCACAAGGTCTGAACTACAGCTACGGCGGCAGTTTCGATAACATCAACCTGAATAACCTGGACGATAAACGCAACCTGCTGACCTATGGCATTCGTAATAACATCAGCCATTACAACAATAATAACAACAATACCAGCATCTCCTATAAACGCACTTTTGCAAAGCAAAACCAGGAACTGACGGCCTATGTCAGCTACAGCGATAATGCCAGCAACGGCAGCAGCCAGTACGGGAGCAATTATTATCACGCCAATGCGGATACCACCTACCGTACCAGCAACCAGCATAACAACAGCTTAAACGGCAATAAATTCTGGAACCTCCAATCGGACTATACCAGCCCCATTGGTAAAAAAGGTAAGCTGGAAACCGGCGTGAAAGCGACGATGCGCAGCATCAACAACGACTACCTGGCACTACTCTATAATCAGGACAGCCTGGCTTTTATCCCCAGTCTGGATCTCTCCAATAAATATAATTATGAAGAAGATATCTATGCAGGCTACTTCAACTTTGCCAATGCCATCGGCAACCTGGGCTACCAGGTGGGTGCCAGGGCTGAGCAGTCGTACCTGAGAGGATATTCATTTACCAAATCTTCCCGTGTAGACAGATCTTTCTTTAACATCTTCCCGAGTGTGTTCCTGAAATATAATCTGCCTGCCAACCAGAACCAGAACCTGGTATTTAATTACAGCACGCGTATAGACCGTCCTAACTTCGATCAGCTGCTACCTTATATCAACAACAGCGATCCGCAGAATATCCGCACCGGCAACCCGGACCTGCGTTCGGCGCTGACCAACAAATTTGAACTGAACTATTCCGCCTGGTACCCGCAAACCAATAACTACCTGAGCACAGGTATCTATTTTGCGCAAACGAACGACAACATCGATCGTATCAGCACCCTGGACACCATTACCGGTGTTACCACCACCAAACCTATGAACCTGGCCACTTCCAGGAATATGGGCGCTAATTTTTCCTATAGCTGGAAAATTACCAAATGGTGGAAGTTCAATTCCAACGTTAACCTGGAATACAATACCATCAATAGTGTTACTATTAAAAACGAAAACTACACCCTTGGCCTCAGTGGCAATATGCAGTTTCGTTTACCACTGCGGATTACAACAGAACTGAGCGGGCATTACCGCAGTCCGCGTATCCAGCCGCAGGGAACATTCAAGGCCATGAACGGCATAGACTTCGGCATACGCAAGGAAATGCTCAAGGGTAACAGGCTGGTGGTAGCAGTGAACATCTCCGATGTACTGAATACACAGCAGTTCAACTCACATTACGAGACGCCTACATTTATCCAGGACTACGACCGTAAACGCGCCACCCGCTTCGTACGCCTGAATCTACGCTATCGTTTCGGCAAGATGGACCCGAATATGTTTAAAAAGAAAAAACATACAGAAGAGGAAGAGAAACAGGAAGAGGAGCCACCGAAGCCAAATCCGGAGCGTGGAAGATTATAGTTATAAAGGAAAAAGCCTGTATCTACTGAGTAGATACAGGCTTTTCTCTTTATAAATTAAAAAATAAATACTTATTTCTTTCCTGCCAGCATAGGCACAAAGGAGAAGTTATCGAACAGCTCCTGTTCTACTTCTGTGTCGCTGACTTTGGTAATACGCAGCATACGCTGTACTTCCTGTCCGCCTACGGGGATCACCATTTTACCGCCAATTTTCAGCTGCTGCACCAGTTTTTCAGGGATCTGCGGTGCTGCTGCAGTGACCAGCACCTTATCGAATGGTGCATAGGAAGGAAGGCCTTCATAGCCGTCGCCATAAAAGAAGCGGAGGTTAGGGTATTTGGATTTAAACTGGAAGTTTTTCACCTGGTCGAATAGGCGTTTTTGCCTTTCTATGGTGAATACATTTGCCTTCAGCTCTGCGAGAACGCAGGCCTGGTAAGAGCTTCCGGTACCGATTTCCAGTACTTTTTCGTATGGTTTTATTTCCAGCAGCTGTGTTTGATAGGCCACCGTATATGGCTGAGAAATCGTTTGGCCTTCACCGATAGGAAAAGCCCTGTCTTCATAGGCGGCCAGTTCAAAAGCTGTATCAAGAAAGAAATGCCTTGGAATATTGCCAATAGCTGCAAGTACGTTCTCATCAGTTATTCCTTTCTGGCGGATACCTTCTACTAATTGTCTGCGTAACCCTTTTTGTTTATAGGTGTCTTCATACTGCCTCATAGCCGCAAAATTAACCAATACCTGCGATTTTCAATGAATTCGGGATTTTGAATTTCCCACATTGGTTTTTTTATTTTTACTTTACAAACTATTTGAGCCGTTCGGCTCCCAAAACAAGATGACCATGGATATCAATATTCAAAACAAAGTGTCACAATGGCTGAATGGCAATTATGATGCTGAAACGGTGGCCACGTTAAAGAAAATGCAGGCTGAAAACCCCGATGAACTGACAGAAGCGTTCTACCGTAGCCTGGAATTTGGTACAGGCGGATTACGCGGTATCATGGGTGTTGGTACCAACCGTATGAACAAATATACCGTTGGGATGGCTACCCAGGGTTTTGCTAACTACCTGAAGCAGAGCTTCGAAGGCGAAATTAAAGTGGCGCTGGCGCACGATAGCCGCAACAACTCCCGTTTCTTCGCCGAAACCGCTGCCAATGTGTTTGCTGCCAATGGTATTAAAGTATATCTCTTTGAAAGTCTGAGACCTACACCGGAACTCTCTTTCACTATCCGCCACCTGCAATGCCAGGGCGGTGTGGTATTAACTGCCTCTCATAACCCACGTGAATACAACGGTTATAAAGCTTATTGGAACGATGGCGCCCAGCTGGTACCGCCTCATGATAAAAATGTGATTCGTGAAGTGGAGAAAATCACCTCTCCTGACGAAGTGAAGTGGACCGGTGGCGAAGCCAATATTACCCTTATCGGTAAAGAAGTGGACGAAGCTTACCTCCAGGAACTGCAAGGCCTCAGCATCAACCCTGAGATCTGCAAACAACAGCACGACCTCAACATCGTTTATACACCCATTCATGGTACCGGTATCACTATGGTACCCGAGATCCTGAAACGCTATGGCTTCGATAATGTTCATATCGTAGAAGAACAGGCGACGCCTAACGGCAACTTCCCTACAGTGGTATATCCAAACCCTGAAGAGTCGGAAGCCATGAGCCTTGGTCTGAAAATGGCCAAATCACTCAATGCCGACATTCTCCTCGGTACCGACCCCGATGCTGACCGTGTAGGCATCGCCGTTAAAGACAACCATGGCGAATGGATTCTCCTCAACGGTAACCAGACCGCAGCGCTGCTCTTTAACTATATCGTGGAAGCACGCAAGGAAAGAGGCTTACAGGAACCAAACGACTACATCGCCAAAACGGTGGTAACCTCCGACCTGATCGATGTTTTTGCCGCTAAAAACAATATTAACTGCTATAATGTATTAACCGGATTCAAATGGATCGCTGACCTGATCCGCCGTAAAGAGCCACAGGAGCGCTTTATCTGCGGTGGTGAAGAGTCCTACGGTTATATGATCGGTCGTAACGTACGCGATAAAGATGCAGTATCGTCTGTAGCCATGATCTGTGAAATGGCCGCTGTAGCACGTAGCAAGGGCAAAACCCTGTTCGACCAGCTGGTGAGCATCTACACAAAATATGGTTATTATAAAGAACACCTGATCTCCATTACCAAAAAAGGAATGAAAGGGGCTGATGAAATCGCAGACATGATGCGCGGCTACCGCGAAAATCCGCCTGCTACCATCAATGGTTCTCCGGTAGTTACCCTCTTCGATTATCAGCTGCAACAGATCAAGGATATCAAATCCGGTGAAATCAAACCGATCGATCTCCCTAAATCCAACGTACTACAGTTTTTACTCGCAGATGGCAGCAAAATTTCTGCCCGTCCTTCAGGTACCGAACCTAAAATTAAATTCTATTTCAGCGTAAACGCGCCACTGACAAGTGCTGCCGACTTTGATAAAGTTACCGCCGAACTGGATGAAAAAATAAATGGTATTATCTCAGACATGAAACTGAAATAATACAATGCTACCCGCAGTTCCGCCAGGACTGCGGGTTTTCTTTTTTTATTTATGACCCGCCGATTATGCATATTACCTATCCTATTCCTGTTGCAAACCGGCAAGGCGCAACAGCGCCCCTCCTTTTTCTCTATCCCTGACACAACCATACCGGCCCGCGTGGCCATACTCAGCGGTGCTACCGCAGTGGTTTACGGCAGTAGCCTTGTTGCACTCAATGCCGCCTGGTACCGTGGCTATCCCAAAAGTTCCTTTCACTTCTTTAATGATATTCACGAATGGAACCAGATGGACAAGTTCGGGCATATATTCAGTGCCTATTTCCTTGGAAAATACAGCAGGGAAGCCTGGCGATGGAGCGGGCTGCCGCGAAAGGAGCAAATTTGGATCGGTGGCCTGAGTGGGCTGGCGTTTCAATCTGTCATAGAAGTACTGGATGGCTATAGCAGTGAATGGGGCTTTTCCTGGACAGATATGGCCGCCAATACCATTGGCTCCGCCCTCCTGATCAGCCAGGAGCTGGCCTGGAACGAACAACGTATCCAGATTAAATTCTCCTCACACCTCCAAAGCTATGATGACCCCATACTGAAGGACAAAGCCAGGGACCTTTTCGGAAATTCACTCCCGGAGCGGATTCTGAAAGACTATAATGCGCAAACCTACTGGCTGTCTGTGAATGTACATTCCTTCGCCAGGGAAAGTAACTTTCCGCGATGGCTCAATATTGCAGTGGGTTATGGTGCAGAAGATATGTTTGGCGGTACCGATAATTCCTGGACAGACGACCATGGCGTATTCCATGACTATAGCCCTATCCGCCGGTACAGACAGTTTTACCTGTCGCCGGATATAGATTTCACCAAACTGAGGACAAAGAAGAAAGGCGTAAAGGTGCTGTTCCAGGTATTGAACATGATAAAATTCCCCGCCCCGACGCTGGAAATTAACAGTAAGGGCTATATGAAATTACACGCGCTCTACTTCTGATCAAAGGCATGTATACGCCCTGTATCAGGCCAGTGCTTTGCTTAGTTATTATTATGCAGATGATTATATTATTGCAGATAGGCAGATATGATCTCCTCCCCTTCCATGTCGACCATTACAGACTCCTGTAAGGTAGTAGCCAGGGAATAGCCCACGAAGTCTACAGAAAGCGGGAAAGATTTATGCTTTCTGTCTACCAGTACGGCTGTCTGGATTTTTTCAGGCAGAAATTCAAGTAATGGTTTCAAAGCGTACAGCATGGTACGGCCGGAGTTGGCTACATCATCCACTATAATCACCACTTTCCCATTAAAATCAACCTGTTCTGAAACAGTTACCGCTCCCGGGTGTTGTTTATCCAGACGCAGTTCGATGATACGTGTTTTCAATGGCGATATCTGTTGCAAGATAGCGGCAATCTTACGGGCAATGACCAGGCCTCTGTCCCAGATACCCGCTAAAATGATTTCGTTCCCATCGCTGTTATGTTCATAAATTTCGTAGGCGATGCGTTCAATCTTCTTCTGTATGATGTCTTTGGTAAGAATTACGTTCCTGCTTTCCATGGGCCAAAAATAGTGAAAATACCCATCTGCGTTATACGATCAAAAAAAAACATAAATTAGGGAGTCAAATCTGAAATAATGCAAATTGTACAAGAGTTGTTATTTGTAATTGCTTTTGGGATAGCAGTTTACCTGTTCTCCCAACAAGCGCGGCAGATAAGGAAGAATATTCTGCTGGGGCGGGATGAGGACCTTACCGACCATCCTGATCAGCGTTGGAAAAACGTATTGCTACTGGCTTTCGGTCAGAAGAAAATGTTCCGTAACCCGCTGGTGGCCGTGCTTCACTTCTTTGTGTATGCCGGTTTTGTTATCATCAACCTTGAGATCCTGGAGATTATCCTGGATGGCATCCTGGGCAAACATCGTTTATTCGTGCCCGTATTAGGCAGCCTTTATCCTGTATTGATCGGACTTTTTGAGATCCTGGCAGTGCTGGTACTTGTATCCTGCGCCATTTTCCTCATCCGAAGAAACATACTTAAGCTCAAACGCTTTATCAGTAAAGATTTAGATGGCTGGCCACGTTCCGACGCCAACTATATCCTCATCACCGAAATTGTGCTGATGACACTGTTCCTGACCATGAATGCGGCAGACCAGAACCTGCAGCTGCGTGGCTCGGAGCATTATGTTGCGACCGGCCATTTCTGGGTTTCCGGAATGTTTGCCTCCATATTCAACGGTATGTCTGATTCATCGGTAATGGCGGTAGAACGCACTTGCTGGTGGTTACATATCCTGGGTATTCTGGCATTCCTGAACTATCTCCCCTACTCCAAACACCTGCATATTATACTGGCATTCCCGAATGCCTTCTATGCGAGCCTGGAACCTAAGGGCGAAATGGAGAATATGCCTGCCATCCAGCGCGAGGTACAATCCATGTTGCAGCCGGAACTGGCTACAGAAGCGCCTGCAGAAGGTGCAGAGATTCCTAAGTTTGGTGCAAAAGACGTTCAGGACCTTACCTGGAAAAACCTGCTGGATGCCTACAGTTGTACAGAATGTGGCCGCTGCTCCGCTGCCTGCCCGGCGAATCTGACCGGCAAGTTGTTATCACCACGAAAAATCATGATGGATACCCGCGACCGTGTAACGGAAGTAGGTAAAAATATCAAGGCCAATAACGGCACCTTCCAGGAGGATGGCAAAACGCTGCTGCGCGACTACATCACCGAAGAAGAGCTGCGGGCCTGCACTACCTGTAACGCCTGCGTACAGGAATGCCCCGTGAGTATCAGCCCGCTCGATATTATCCTGCAGCTGCGCCGCTACCTGGTGATGGAAGAATCCAGTGCACCGGCAGAATGGACAGGTATGTTCAGCAATATTGAAAATAATATGGCGCCATGGAAATTTGGCCCGGACGACCGTGAGAACTGGATCAACGAAATGAATAGTTAATACTAAAAATATCAGGGATGCATATAAAGACAATGGCAGAATATGCCGCCAATGGAGAAACACCTGAAGTACTGTTCTGGGTGGGTTGCGCCAGCAGCTTCGACCAGCGTACACAAAAGATTACCAAGGCATTTGCCACCATCCTCGATAAGGTAGGTGTCAAATTCGCTGTACTGGGAAGAGAAGAAAGCTGCACCGGCGACCCTGCACGCAGGGCCGGTAATGAATTCATCTTCCAGATGATGGCCCAGAGCAACATACAGGTACTCAACATGTACGAAGTAAAAAAAATCGTCACTACCTGTCCGCATTGCTTCAATACCATAAAAAATGAATATCCTGCGCTGGGAGGCAACTATGAAGTAATCCATCATACCACCTACCTGCAGCAGCTGATAGACGAAGGCAAGATCAAAGTGAAGGAAGGCGGCAGCTTTAAAGGCAAAAAGATTACCTACCACGATTCCTGCTACCTGGGAAGAGCCAATGAGATCTATGAAGCCCCAAGAAAAGTACTGGAAATACTGGATGCAGAGCTGGTAGAAATGAAACGTTGTCGCAGCAAAGGCCTCTGTTGTGGCGCCGGCGGTGCACAGATGTTCAAGGAAGAAGAAAAAGGCACCAACCGCATCAACTTTGAACGTGGCCAGGAAGCAGTGGATACCGGTGCCTCCGTGGTAGCCGCCAACTGTCCGTTCTGTATGACCATGCTCACCGATGGCGTAAAGGAAGCTGGCAAGGAAGATTCAGTACAGGTGCTGGATCTGGCAGAAATCATCGCAGAAAGCCTGAAATAGTGTTGAATTGACTAATTTTGCAGTATGATGAACAAGATTAATTTCCCTGAAGGATTTTCTCCAGCTTCCAGGGTTTGGATATACCAGAGTAACAGACCATTCAACGAAAGGGAAGTATTGGAGATCAACGAACAACTGGACCAGTTTACCGGGCAGTGGAACGCCCACGGCGACCCTGTAAAGGGCTGGGGTGGCGTTATCATGGACCAGGTTATTGTACTGATTGCCGACGAAACGAATGTGACCGTCAGCGGTTGCAGTACAGATAGCTCCGTACGCGTGATTAAAAGCCTGGAAAGGCAGTATGAGATCAACCTGTTTGATCGCCTGCTCCTAGGTTTTGTGGTGAAAGACAGGGTACAGCTGCTGCCGATGCAACAGGTAGCCTATGCGCTGGAAAAAGGTTATATCGATGAGAATACCCTTTACCTGAACAATACCGTACTCACTAAGGCTGACCTCGATAGCAAATGGCTTATCCCGTTGAAAGACAGCTGGTTGGCTGCCAGGTTAGGCATTACTGCGTAATATCAGCAAGATAACTTTACTTCAAGACCAGTTTTTATTAAACTGGTCTTTTTTTGTGGATATCCCCGGGCTGGCGGCCTGAAAAATCCAATAGGATTCCCACACTGCCGATGCCGGTACAGGCACCTTATTTCAGCCCATAGTAAACTAATGACAATATGTCATTTTTCGGGTTTTATTCCTTATGTTTGCCGTCTTAAATCAGAGAAAAGGAATGCTGGATCAGATCACAAAGGAACACGACGAAGCTCGCCAGGGAGAAGCATTCTCCCCTGTTGCCAACCAACCCAATACGTATAATAAAAGATTTTATATAGAAAGCTACGGCTGTGCAATGAATTTCAATGACAGCGAGATCGTAGCCTCCATACTTAATGGTGAAGGTTTTGGCCCTACCCGCAACATGGAAGAAGCCGACCTGATCCTGGTAAATACCTGTTCTATCCGTGAAAAAGCGGAACAGACCGTACGTAACAGACTCAAAGAATATCGTTTTCATAAGAAAAGGAACCCGGGGTTGCTGATTGGCATATTAGGCTGCATGGCCGAACGCCTGAAAGCAAAGCTCCTGGAAGAAGAACACCTGGTAGACCTGGTCATCGGCCCGGATGCCTATCGTAGTCTGCCTGCACTAATCGCAGAAGCAGAAGGCGGCCAGAAATCAGTGAATGTATTGCTGAGCCGTGAAGAAACCTACGGAGATATCAGCCCGGTAAGACTGGATAACAACGGGGTTACTTCCTTTGTATCTATTATGCGCGGTTGTAACAACATGTGTACTTTCTGTGTAGTACCGTTTACCCGTGGCCGTGAGCGTAGCCGTGATGCCTATAGCATTGTCCGTGAAGCCCGCGAGCTGTTCGATAATGGTTACCGCGAAGTAACACTGCTTGGCCAGAACGTAGACTCCTACTACTGGACCAACGACTCCGGCGAAGAAACCGTGACATTTGCACAGTTGCTGGAAAGGGTAGCACAGATAGATCCCTTGCTGCGTATACGTTTCAGCACCTCCCATCCTAAAGATATTACCGATGAGGTACTCCACACGATGGCAAAATATGAGAACATCTGCAATTACATACACCTGCCGGTACAAAGCGGCAGCACACGTATATTACAGCTCATGAACCGTACGTATACCCGTGAGTGGTATATGAAGAAAGTGGAGCGTATCCGTGAAATCCTGCCTGACTGCGGTATTTCTACAGATATTATCACCGGATTCTGTACGGAAACAGAAGAAGAACACCAGGAAACGATGGCCATGATGGAGTTTGTCCGTTATGACCTCGCATATATGTACTATTATTCCGAGCGCCCTGGCACATTGGCCGCACGCCGTTACCAGGACGATATCCCGGAAGATGTTAAAAAGAGAAGGCTGGCGGAAATAGTAGCATTATTCCGCGGGCACTCGCTCGAAAGCATGCAACAGGATGTTGGCCGTACCTGCAAAGTATTGGTAGAAGGCTTTTCCAAACGTTCAGAAGATGACCTCTACGGCCGTAACGAACAGAATAAAGTGATCGTCTTTCCAAGACAAAACTTTAAGAAAGGCGATTATGTTATGGTGAGAGTAGAAAGCTGCACCAGCGGCACACTCAAAGGTGTAGCGGTATAAGGCTGAGCGTATTTTAAACAATCCAAAAGAGGCTTAATCAGATATGGATATACAGGCGATTAAAAACAGATTTGGCATTATAGGTAACAGTCCCGCGCTGAACTACGCGCTCCAGGTGGCAGTACAGGTTGCCAACACGGATCTTACCGTGTTGATCAATGGAGAAAGCGGTGTTGGTAAGGAAGTATTTTCTCAGATCATCCATGCATTAAGTGCACGTAAACATAACCCGTTCATTGCGGTGAACTGTGGCGCTATCCCCGAAGGGACCATCGATTCCGAACTTTTCGGTCACGAAAAAGGCTCCTTTACCGGCGCAGTAGATAACCGTAAAGGTTACTTTGAAACTGTAAACGGCGGTACCATATTCCTGGATGAAATCGGCGAAATGCCGCTGGGAACCCAGGCACGCCTGCTGCGTGTACTGGAAACCGGTGAATATATCCGCGTAGGTTCTTCCAAAGTACAGAAAACAGATGTACGCGTTATTGCCGCCACCAACAGGGATCTCCTCGAACGTACCCAGCAGGGAAAGTTCAGGGAAGACCTCTACTACAGGCTTAACACCGTACCTATCCGCGTGCCTGCGCTGCGCGACAGAAAAGAAGATATTCCGTTGCTGTTCCGCAAATTCTCTGTGGACTTCTCCGAGAAATATAAAACACCTTCCATCCAGCTGGACGACGAAGCACGTAATATTCTTGTCAATTACCCATGGAGAGGTAATGTAAGAGAACTCAAAAATATTGCTGAACAGATATCGGTATTATCTACCGACAAACTGGTAACAGCAAATGACCTGAAACGCTTCCTGCCGGAACAGCCGGAAATTAACAGGCTGCCTATGCTGGCATCACCACAACAGCAGTCTGGTGGCGACTTTGCCAGCGAAAGAGATATCCTCTACAAACTCTTTTTTGATATGAAAAAAGATGTGACAGAGGTGAAAAAGATGTTTTTTGATATTCTGCAGAACCCGAATGTGGTACATAACCACGATTACCATCCTGCAGATAATCATGTGCTGCACAGCTACCCTGCCACTACCGATATTACACCGCAGGCGCCGGTCATGAACAATCCGCAACCTATCATTATCCAGGACAATAAGATAGATCACCACGAAGAAGTGGAAGAAACACTCTCTATTGCCGATAAGGAAAAAGAGCTGATCGTTAAAGCCCTGAAAAAACATAAAGGTAAACGTAAAGACGCCGCTTTAGACCTGGGCATTTCCGAAAGGACCCTGTACAGGAAACTGAAAGAATATAATATCGCAGAATAGGCAGATAACCAATAGCCAATAACTAATTTTTTCATGAGGAAACTATTTCCATTATTAATCGTTGTTGCCATAGCTACGCTGTTTCATGGATGTTCCGTGAAATACTCTGCCAATGGTGCAAGTATTGATAAAGAAGCTAAAACAGTAAATGTCCGCTTCTTCGAAAACAGGGCGCCCATCAACAACCCTACCCTGGGTCAGCGTCTGACACAGAAATTGCGTGATAAGATCCAGTCGCAGACGAAACTGGTACAGGTAAGTGAAACTGATCCGCGTGCGGATTATGAATTCAGGGCACAGATTACCAGCTACGTATTTTCCAACGCCGCGGTTACTGATGTTGATAAATCTTCCCGTTCAAGGCTCACTGTTACCGTGAACGTTCAGTTTATCAAACGTGTTACTGATAAGAAAGGATTCACACAGTCGTTTACGCGCAGCGCGGACTTCCCTGCTTCTGCACTCGCCAGCAGCGTGGAAAATGGCCTGTTGGACAACGAAATTATTCCTAACATTACTGACGATATTTTCAACCGCGCCTTCGCCAACTGGTAATAGAGATTTCCGTATATAAATTTATACATTTCGGATTTTTATTATATTAGCAGCTTATGACGCCAAACAGGATCATCGAACAACTCTTTCACGTACCTGACTTACACCAGGTAGATGAAGCAGCCTTACAGAAGCTGGTAACGGAATATCCATATTTTTCCACTGCCAGGGTATTGCTGGCCAAGAAAGATTATAGTCGCCACAGCAACCTGGGCAGTCATGCTGTGAAAACCGGGAGTCTTTATAGCTTGCCTGCTCACCACTATTATCATTTTATTACGGCCTCGCCGGTATTAATGGAGATAGAAGAGCGGTTACCGGCCATTTTGCCAGACTATGATATTCGTGTTCCTGTGGTAGAAAAGCCTGCGGAGACGCAGGAAGTGGCTGCAGCATTCCATGCGCCGGAGGATGCAGAGATTGCGTTGAGTGAATCAGCCGCCTTACCGCCTGAAATGCATACGGAGGCCCAGGAAGAGCCACTGGCAGATGAACTGAATGCTGGCCTGGCACCAGAAGCGCCTGTCGCGGAGGAGCCGGAAGTACATTATCCGAAAGTACATGTGGTGATGCCGTCTGCCAATACAGGTGGTATCCAGCAGATAGACCTGCTGCAGGCAAGGGTTGCCGCAGAAGAGGCCGCTGCTTCCCCGCTGCCGGATTATATCGGCAGTGAAATACAGGCAGCAGCGCCGGCGGAAATCATGGAAGCCGCAGCAAAGGTGGATCAGCCGGCGGAAGAACAACAAATAAGCGCCGACGCTCCGGCTGCGTCCATGGAAGGACCAGTGGCGTTGACAGAAGAAAATAAGGAAACAGCACAGCATATAGCACCAGTTGCAGTGCCGGAAATGTCCGACACTCCGGTGAATGCGCCTGAGGCAGAAACGGCAGTCGAGGGTACAGCGCATGCATCGGGGGAAACCGAGCCGATAAGAATTTTTCCTTTGGAATTACCTACAGAAGAAGCAACAGAACTCGTATTTCAGCCATTATTTGCAGATGATTATTTTGCCTATAAACGCCTGAAAAATCCGGATGAAGCAGATGAATTGAATAAGCAGGGGGAAGCAGACATGAAAAGCTTTACCTCCTGGTTACGCCAGATCAAAGACAATTTCACCGGCAGAAACAGTAAAGACTGGTACCACCAGCAGCTCAACAAGATCTATGATGAAGATACCGAGCCGGAAATCTCTGAAACAGTAGAGAAAATGGCCATGAATTCCATCATCATCAATAATGACATCGTTTCTGAAACTTTGGCGGAAATCTGGGTGCGCCAGCAGCAGTACCAGAATGCCATTCAGATATATAAAAAATTAAGTTTGCTTAATCCCGACAAAAACGCTTATTTTGCGCAAAAGATAAAAGAATTAAAGTCACTAACTGACAAAAATAAATAGTAGTTTCTATGCTGATAGTTTTTGGTATCCTTATTCTCCTGGCCTGTGTGTTATTAGGTCTCTTCGTTCTGATCCAGAATCCTAAAGGTGGCGGTTTATCCGGTTCTTTCGGAGGAATTGGTAATCAGGTGATTGGCGTACGTCAGACTACGGATGTGCTTGAAAAAGGTACCTGGGTGCTCGCTGCCATCATCGCAGTACTCTGCCTGACTTCTCCACTGTTTATCGGTAAAACCAATACCGGTACCAAAATGGAAAAAAGCGCATTAGAAAGAAGCCTGGGTAACCAGCCGGCTCCTGTTCAGCAACCTGCTCCTCAGGCACCAGCACCTAATCCTGCGCCTTCTACTCCGTCTAAATAATATTATTTTTACGTAATATAACAGTAAACCTCGCCGTTAAAAGCGAGGTTTTTTGTTACCAGTACTATCTATGGCAAAAAAGAAGCAATCTGGAAAAACCTCCGGCCTTACCAGGCGAATCCTGTTAATTGCAGGCTGCCTGATCGCCGGCATTCTCGTCTATGTCAGCTACCGCGTCTTTGGCCCTAACACAAGAGCGTTTGGCGATAACAAGTACTTTTATGTCCGCACAGGAAGCACCTACAATGATGTATTGAAGGGCTTGCAGGACCAGGGCATCGTTCGCAATACCGGCAGCTTCAACTGGCTGGCAAAGGAACTTGGCTACCCTTCCCGCGTAAAAGCCGGCAGGTACAAGATTAACCGCGGCATGAGCAACTTCGAAATAGTGAAGCTGCTGCGCTCCGGAAAACAGGCGCCGGTAACCCTTGTCATCAATAAACTGCGCACCAAAGACGATTTCGTCAGGAAAGTATCCACCAACCTCGAAGCCGACTCCAATGCCCTGCGCGCCATCCTCCGTGACCAGGTCTATCTCCGCCAGTTCGGGCTCGACACCAACACCGTGATGTGTGCCGTAGTGCCCAACTCCTACGAGTTTTACTGGAATACCAACGCCGAAACCGTTTTTAAAAAACTGGAAAAGGAAAGAGAAGAATTCTGGACAGATGAAAGAAAGGCCAAAGCCGGAAAACTCGGCCTCACCCCTACCCAGGTTACCATCCTGGCATCTATCGTAGAGGAAGAAACCAATAAAAATGACGAAAAACCGCTGATTTCCAGCGTTTATCTCAACAGATACCGTAAAGGTATGCGCCTGCAGGCAGATCCTACCGTTAAGTTTGCCCTGCAGGACTTCGGACTGAAACGCATACTTGAAAAGCATACGCTGTTCGATTCGCCTTACAATACCTATCATTATGCCGGCCTGCCTCCGGGCCCAATCTGTACCCCTTCAGAGAAATCTATTAATGCGGTACTTAACACACCGGATACAGATTATCTTTATTTTTGCGCCAGAGCCGATTTTTCGGGTTATCATGCTTTTGCTGCCACCTATGCAGAACATCTTGAAAACGCGAGAAAATACCAGGCAGAACTCAATAAAAGAGGGTATTAATTTATTCATCACACAATCAACATCATCTTGGCATTTAAACCTGAAAACCTCATCTTCAGATCTACACCTTACAGAAAGCTGGTTGACCGGACCAAAACACTTATCCTGCCCGGCTTTGAAGGAGTGCCATTATATGATGTCCTGAAATATTTCGGCCAGGAAGTTAAAAACAGAGGCCTCGGTGACAGAGCCCGCGCCATCTCCTTTAACTTCCTGCTGGCCGTACCTCCTTTCTTTATCTTCCTGTTTACATTGGTGCCTTATATTCCAATGAAAAACATAGAGCCCACGCTCTACGACCTTGCACAGGACCTTACGCCCAACTACAACACCTACATGATCGTCCGGGAAATGATCCATGACTTCCTCCATACGCAACGTAACGGGTTGTTGTCTGTGGCCTTCCTGATGGGTTTCTTTTACTCCTCCAACGGTGTAATGGGCATCCTGCGCTCCTTCAATAAAATGGAGCGCTCCGGCTTCCGCAGGCGTAAATGGTGGCATACCCGGCTGATCGCCATGGAACTGACAGGTATCGTGGTAATCATTTTATTGTTGACCGTAGTCCTTACCATCATCCAGGGATCTGTGCTACGTAGCACTTTCAACTGGCTGGGTATTCATAATACCTTTATCCGCGGTCTTGCAGAATATGCCAGGTGGATCATCATCATTGCACTGTTTTACTCCGTAAATGCCGTGTTATACCGCTTTGGCCCCGCTACGCTGAAACGCTGGCGATTTATTACCGCAGGCGCCACTGTGGCTACTGTAGGTATGATCCTGGTCACTGTAGGCTTCTCCTATTTCGTGAATAATTTCAGCAATTACAATAAAATCTATGGCTCCATTGGTACCATTCTGGTACTCATGCTCTGGGTATTTTTTAACTCCTTCTTCCTGCTCGTAGGATTCGAATTAAATGCCAGCATTCACCATGTCAGTGAAGAAAAGCGAAAGAGCCACCCTGAGCAGGCCCATCCGGCAATTGCCAGATAAGACAGGCATCTCCCTAAATAAATCAATTTAAACAGATATTATTTTTTCTGCAAGTGTTGCTTTACATTTGTAAAAATCTTGTCGAGAGATTAACCGAAAAGCTGTGCATTTATTTACCGTATCCTGTCACTGATTAGTGGCCCTTACCAGCTTTTCGTTACGTTAATCTTGCCAACTAGTGAACTTATGCATCATCCGAATGAAAAGCCGGCATTCACCCTGCGCTGCCTGTTAGTGCTGCTATGCCTTATCCTGCCTTTATTGAGTAAAGCCCAGCAACCAGTAGTGACCTTACCTGTTGTGGTCCATATCATTTCCAACGATCCGCAAAGCATTACGGATGCAATGATACAGGCAGGGATCAAAGAGCTGAATGAAGCCTACAGTGCCAGCGGCGCCTTTACCGGCGGCCGTACCAATACAGGTATACAGTTTTGTCTGGCCCATACCGCACCGGACGGTAGCAGCACTACCGGTATTACACGGGTAAAATCCTATCTGACCGACTTCGACGACGACCTGGAAGCAGACCGCATTACCAAACTTGGCAGATGGGACGGCAGCAGGTATATCAACATCTGGCTGGTGAGTGATATCAAATCAGAATTCATGCAGTTGTTTGAATGTGGTAAATGGACAAGACTGAAAAAAGGCGGCTATGCCGGACCTGGTGGCGATGTTGTCGTTTCGAGCATGGGCGCAGGAATCCTCGCACATGAAATGGGGCACTACCTCAACCTGCTGCATACTTTCGGGAACATGGACTGTAAAAATGATGACTGTACCAAAGATGGGGACCAGGTGTGTGATACCCCTCCGGATAAAACTATCACCGGCGGATATCTCTGCATAAATCCTCCCAACTCCTGCAGCACCGACACCCTTTCCGGCTTCAGTGTTGATGTGCCCGACCTCCCTGATAACTTCATGGACTATGGCAATGGAACAGGGTGTATACTGGGCTTTACACAAGGTCAGGCAGACAGAATGCATGCCTTTATCAATGCGGGTCTGCCCGGTATGATCAACAGTACTCTCTGTAACGATCCCTGCACCGGTGGCGTCGTTGCGGCATTTACACGCGATAGGGACTACCCGCTTACCGGCGACAATGTAACATTCACCAATACCAGTACCGGCGCCGCCTCCTGGCAATGGCTCGTAGATGATGTAGTTGTTTCTACCGCAACTGATTTCACACTAAATGTAACGGATAAACGCAATTATTATGTAACCCTCAAAGCCACTACCGGCGCATGTAGTACGTTGTACACCGATGTGGTGGAAGTAAGCTGTGGTGTGGTGGCAAGGTTTACGCCAAGTAAAAGAAAAATTGCATCCAAAACAGGGGAAGAAACAGATCCGATCACGTTTACCAACATGTCCAGGAATGCGACTTCCTACAAATGGTATATGAGCAGTAACAGTGGAATGCCTGAACAGGTTGTCTCTACAGACCAGGATTTCACCTATACCTTCCCGGAGCCCGGCATCTATGATGTATGGCTGATTGCCACGGATGGCAGCTGCACCGATACCACCAAAAAATTACATATTACCGTCGATGATCCTACACCAGATGTAGCCATATATGTTACCAAAGTAGAATGCTTCCAGCAGGACCAATTGAAAGTATCTTTCTATCTGCATAATTTCGGTTATAAGACCATCAGCAAAGGCATGCCCATTGCGTTTTACGACAGACCACCATCAGATCCCGGGGCAGTACAACTGGGTAGTGTATACCTGATGCCCGGCGACCTTACCGGTAAATGCAGCACTCCACTTTATACAACTACCGTTAATGCAGGCATCGCCGGCATCGATAGTATTGTAGTGGTAGCCGCAGATAATGGCAGCACTATTCCGCTGGCATTACCCAACACCGGAATGACGGAACAAAACTACAAGAACAACCTGGCTACCTTTAAAAACATTCGCTTCAAACCTGTACTGGATGTATCGGATGTACTGGTGAAACCATTGGCCAGCGTTGATCTGACAGCTAAGACCGTGCATGGCACCGTCAGCAGCATGAAGTGGGTACCTACCGATAATTTAAGCTGTGATAACTGCGCTACTACCACCTTTACGGCACCATATCGTCAGGATACCGTTACCATCCGGCAGGTAATCGCCTTTAGTAATCTGGGGTGCTACGACACCGCTACTGCTACGATACATATTCCTGTGGCAGATGATTATACTGCTAAAATAGATCAGCTCACCTGTGCCAGCGATAACAGACTGCACGTGCGTTTCACGGTTTGTAACAATTTCATTCAGGGAAATATACCTGCAGGACTGGTGATCCGCTTCTATGACGCAGATCCTGATCTGGGGCTGGCCCATCAACTAGGCAACGACTTTACCACTACCGGTTTTAGTACAACAGCATGTAATACCTACGAGCACTTTATCAGCAATTCAGCCACAGGAAAGGTGTATGTAAAGATAAGCACAGACAGGCTGCTCAAATATCCACCGGCATCCGGCATCGAAGAAGCAGATTACGACAATAATACCAGCAATACTGACTACACTCCTCCTGTGCTAAATCTGATGCCTGCTGATACTACCGTGTTCAGAAAAGCTGCATTTCCTTTGTATTTCAATACAACTTTAGATCAGCCTTATACTACCACCTGGTCGCAATCACCAACGTATACGTATAGCCTTAACTGTTATAACTGCGCAACACCGCTGGCTACTATGAAAGACAGTGATCTTATCAATCTGACATTGGTAAATCAGTATGGATGTATTTTAAGAGATACCGCCAATATTCATATTTTCCCGCCGGATTTTACCGTGGAGTTACAGGATGCGCAATGTTTTGATGACACCAGAATGATAGTGAGTTTCAAAATATGTATGCACAACGGTTATGATAGCGTTTGGGCAAAATTGCCGGTTGCATTTTATGATGCGGGTACCGGCAAACTCCTGGGCAACGTTTTTTACACGATGGCACGTCAGCCGGGGAACTGTTATGTATATACACACCTGCTGCCAAAGCCTCAAAATGGCACAAAAGTAGTAGCTGTAGTAAATAATAATGTCCAGATAAATGAGTCTGGTATACCTGAAACTGTTTTTAAGGAAACGGATTACAATAACAATTCAGCCAATGCCATGTACATTCCTTTCAGTGTAAAGGTGGCACCTACTATCAGTGATGTACTACGTCCGGCACAGGTACCTTTGGTAACAACTGTGACCGGAGGCACACCATTCTCCTATACCTGGACGCCGGCAGAAGGTTTATCCTGCACGACCTGTCCGCAGCCAGTAGCTACCATTAAGTCATCGCTGAATTACCAGGTAGCAGTACAAAACAGTTTTTACTGTATAGCCACTGCTGCCACGTCTTTCAAGTCATCTATCCTTGAAAGAACAAGTATGCCTACTGCCTTCACTCCCAATGGCGATGGACAGAACGACATCTTCTATGTGATTGGTTCAAGAGATATTGCGATGGTAAAAAACTTCACCGTTTTTAACCGTATGGGTAACAAGATTTTTGAAACCAGTAATACCCCTGCCAACGATAAAGCTTATGGTTGGAATGGCATGGTAAATGGTCGTCCGGCAAATATGGACAGCTATGTATACTTTGCATTGCTCACTTTTACCGACGGAACTACACAGTTAATAAAGGGATCTTTTGTGTTATTGCGGTAAAAGACAAGTTGAAATGTATAATTTTACATACCGGCAAATACAGTACGTATTGTAAATCAATAGCTGTTTGTTATTTGCCGGTATGCAGCTAATATATCTGCATATTTTAACCTATCTTTCTGTTAATAATTGTCACCGTTTAACACCTATTGTTGGACCTGAAAATAATTTTTTATGTTTAAGTCCGCGTTTTATTTATCTCTGTGTACTGTCATTCTTACTTCGTTCCGGTCGGCCCGCGATGCCAATCTGGATTTAGGCGCACCTATTCCTAAAGCAGAAACGCGATTAACCGATATCTCCGGTAAAGAAATCTCCTTAAATGCTATTAAAAACAGTAACGGACTGCTGGTAATTTTCGTTGCCAATCAGTGTCCTTATATGCTGCGCAATAAGGAGCGGTTGCAGGCTGTTTGCGCCTTTGCACAAAAGAATAATGTCGGCGTAGCCATGATCAATTCCAATGAGGCCAACAGAGCAGAAGGCGAATCACTCGCTGCCATGAAAGCATATGCGGGACAACACCAGTTTTCCTGGTATTACCTGTTAGATAGAAATGCAGAACTGGCAGATGCTTTTGACGCCAACCACACACCGGAATGCTTCCTTTTCGATAAAAGCGGCAAGCTGGTTTATAAAGGCGGAATTGATGATAGTCCGGGTAATGCAGAAGCCGTGAAAGCACATCTGCTGCGCAATGCCATGAATGATATGCTGGCGGGGAAAGCAGTTAGTATTGCTTCTTCAGCGGCGCTGGGCTGTAATATTAAGCGTAAGTTGTAATTTTTTATTTTTCCGGAAAGATATTTGAAGCGCCTTTACTGGCGCTTTTTTTTCTTAAAATTATACCTGCATTTATCCTTCTTCCTGATTTTGGGCCGCGCCTTCGGCGCGGCCCAAAATCAGGAATGGGTGCGGGCCTCCGGCCCGCACCCATTCCTGATAATCGCAGTTTATTCTATTCTCCAACAAAGAAAACAGCGTTGGAAAACAACAACTTCCCATTCTCCCAGAAACTTCTGAATAAAGGATTATCGGCTAAAATCACCACACTGCCACTTCCCATTTCCTTTACACCAAATACTAATCCGTCCATTAATTGTTTGCGTGTTTCGGCACCGACAAAACCACTGAGGTAATTATCTTTCTTCAACACACCTACATTCCAGCCGTCTCCGTCTAAGAAATCATAGATTTTATTATCTGTTTTGAGGGTATAATATCTCGAAGGAAAACCAAATGCCAGCGGATGCGTAGTATCCAGGTCTACCCGGTAAATGGCACCGGGAATAAATTGTCTGACGCTTTCTCTTTCGCGGTTGGCGTAAGGTTTCAGTCCATCGTAATTTTTCTGTTTATCGGGAGAAAAGTCGGCTTTTTCTTCATTTTTCTTCAGTTGTATGCCCCAGTCAGCATTGGCCAGCTGTGCTGCTGCATTTTCAAAAGCGATCAGTTTACCGCCTTTTCTTACCCAGCCACGTAGCGATTCTGCAGCTGTTTTATCATTCAGGATACCATAGTTTCCATCAGGTAAAATCAATACATCTATATCCTGCCAGCTGACTTCATTTACATTTCGTTCATTCACCAGCGTTATAGGGTAATCCAGCTGCTGTTCAAAGAAATGCCATATCTCGCCAACACCCAGGGAAGATACATTATCGCCCACGAGCATCATGACGCGGGGAGGTTTGATGTAACGGATTTTATCAGAGCCGAAGTCGGTGCCTTTGTCAACAAAACCGGTACTCACAGCATCCAGAGAGATACGGAAATGATTCGCCTGCGATGTTACATAGTTATCGAAATCCAATGCAGCGTTGCTGTTGCCATTACGTGTAATGATCAGCGTGCCGGCTGAGAAATCCTTTCCGGCTGCGGTGAAGGCGGTTTCAGTGAATCTAACTTTAATACCACGCTGCAATAAGGCTGCCAGAAATTTAGCGTCACGAACACTGTTCCACTGCGCCAGGTAAGCATAGGGTTTCTGTGCTGCCAGTGGTTTATTATTTTTCACTACCGGCGAATCGTTGGCAGGCGTAAGGTTTTGCTTCACTGCATAAGAAGGCAGTCCATATGCATATGGCAGCGCCCAGGCCGTGATATCGTAGGTTACAGAATCGGTCAGATGAGAGATTGGCTCAAACAACACCCGGAGCAAGGTAGAATGCGGCTGATATGCACTGATCACCAGGTCTTCCCGGTCGATGGTAAAGTTTTCTGTTTTTCCATTGAAATAGTTGAAACCATTGGCAGTGCCAACGGTGGCGCCATAGCCGAATACGATATTATTTTTCCGTAAGAGGTCTGTGAGGGTGTTCAGCTTTTCCGTGTTGCCGGCGGCTTTCACTACATAGGCCTTGTAAGCGCCCTGTGGGTTTGTTTTAGCATCCTGGTAAAAGCGTTTATATTCACTCAGGATCCTGGCAGATTGCGCTGCTGCTACTTCTATGGTAGACATGCCCGTTGTAAAGTGATGCGCTATTCTGTCGCTCAGGGTGAGTGAATCGCCGTCGCTTTTGAGGACAGACACGCCTGCGCGGCCGCTGCCACCCTGCTCATAGGTCATACCGATCGCCCCATTGTACATAGGGTAGGTATCTCCATAACTGGGATAAAACAGGTCAAAACGTTCTTTGGTAAAATATAACCATCCTTCCTGGTCGAAATATCTGGCGTTATTCTTTCCGATCATTACCTGCAATTCCCTTTGCCATGGTGTGATTACATCATGAAAAGGCTCTGCGGCAGGTGCAAAATAATATGGTGCATCGATTTCCTGTTCATGGAAATCAACGTGTAACTGCGGCATCCACTGGTTATAGACAGCCAGTCGCTGCTGCGATTCCTGTTGCGTTTGCCATGCCCAGTCGCGGTTGAGGTCAAAGTAATAATGATTGGGTCTTCCACCTGGCCATGGTTCGTTATGCTCTCTGGAATACTGTGCCACATTTGGTTTCCGGTTCCTGTTGGCATTGTAGAAGTTGACATATCTGTCGTGGCCGTCGGGATTGAGGCAGGGGTCTATGACTACTACCACGTTGTGGAGCCATTCCTGCGTTTGTGCGTTGCTGTTATTCACCAGCTCATATAATGTTTTCATGGAAGCCTCTGTAGATACGGCTTCGTTTCCATGTACATTATAACTGAGCCAAACAATTACCGGCTGTGTGGCCGCAGTAGTCGTTTGTCCTTTGGAGATGCCTACGCTTTGCTGGCGTATCTGGTCAAGTTTATCAAAATTTTCAGGGGCGGTGATCACTGCGATGAACAGCTGGCGGCCTTCATAGGTGGTGCCGTATTGTTCCAGCTTCATATTTTTGACGCTGGCAGCCACCGTTTTGAAATATTCTGCCACCCGGTACTGTGGTGTAAACCGGGAGCCGAGCGGGTATCCCAGGAATGCATCGGGGGTAGGTACCTGGGCGATGGCAGGTATCATACTGCATAATATCGCTGCCAGCAAAAAGTATTTACGCATAGAAAAAGGAATAAAATATCAGGTAAAGTACCGTAATTTCATGAAATTAGCGGCTAATACTAAATTAAAGCGTTTTTCGATGCGTTTTCTGCTTATGTTCAGCATCGCCGTTGGCGGTATGCTTTCAGCCTGTGCCCAGCAAGGGAATGGCTTACACCCTTACGACTATACTATTACCAAGAATATCACGGTCCCTAAAGGCGCGGTAGTATCCGCACATCCGCTGGCCAGCGAAGCGGGCACCTATATACTGCAGCAAGGCGGCAATGCCGTTGATGCCGTCATTGCCACCCAGCTGGCATTGGCAGTCGTATATCCCGGCGCCGGCAACCTCGGTGGCGGCGGCTTCATGGTAGCCCACCTGAAAAATGGTAAAAATATCGCCATCGACTACAGAGAAACCGCTCCTGCCAAAGCCAGCAGGGATATGTACCTCGACAGCGCCGGCAATGCCATCACCAAACTGAGCCTCGACGGACACCTCGCCGCAGGCGTTCCCGGCACCGTAGCCGGACTGTTTGCCTCGATGAAATATGCCCGTCTGCCATTCGCCAGACTGATCGCACCCGCCATACAGCTGGCAGAAAAAGGGTATGTCATCACGGCACAGGAAGCCAAAAACCTGAATGATACCAGGACTGAATTTTTGCAACTCAACACCGCTCCTACTGCCTTTGTGAAAGATCAGCCATGGAAAGCCAGCGACACGCTTTTTCAGCCCGAACTGGCCCATACCCTTAAACTGGTACGCGATAAAGGCATGGCAGGCTTCTATGAAGGAGAAACCGCTGCCAACATCGTTGCTGAAATGCAACGCGGCCACGGCATCATGACCCTCGCCGATCTCAAAAACTATAAAGCCAGAGAAAGAACAGCTCTTACTTTTAACTATAAAGGACAAACCATCGTTACCATGCCGCTGCCTTCATCAGGAGGTATCTGCCTGCAGCAAATGATGATGATGGTAGAAAAATATCCCGTAGCCACCTGGGGCTTCCAGTCACCACAGGCCATGCAGCTGATGATAGAAGCAGAACGACGCGCCTATGCCGACAGAGCTGCCTTCCTCGGCGACCCCGACTTCGTAAAAGTGCCGGTAGCACAGCTGCTGGATAAAAAATATATCGCTGCACGCATGGCCGATTATGTACCCATGAAAGCCGGCAACAGCGACAGTACCAAAGCTGGTCTATTTAAAGAAAGTGAACAAACAACCCATATCAGCATTATGGATGCGGAAGGCAACGCCGTTTCTGTGACCACTACACTCAACGGACACTATGGCTCCCGCACCGTTGTGGGCAAATCCGGGTTCCTGCTGAATAATGAAATGGACGACTTCTCTGTAAAACCCGGTGTACCTAATATGTACGGCCTCGTGGGCACAGAAGCCAACGCCATCGCACCAGGCAAAAGAATGCTCAGTTCCATGACACCTACCATCGTACTCAAAAATAATATGCCCGTCTATACACTCGGAACGCCCGGCGGATCTACTATTATCACGTCTGTTTTCCAGACACTGATGAATACCATAGAGTTCAATCTGAATCCTGATGATGCGGTGAATAAGCCGAAATTCCACCACCAGTGGCTGCCTGATGTTGTTTATGTGGAGAAAGGATTCCCGGAAGAAGGTATCAAAGCACTGGAAGGTATGGGCTATAAAGTGACGGTACGCGGCCCTATCGGGCGTACGGAGCTGATCAAAAAATCTGTAACTACCAAAAAACTGGAAGCTGCCGCCGATAAACGTGGCGATGACAGCGCTGCCGGTTACTAAAAATATAGATTATGTCTATCGGAACCATCTATCTTGACAGCGTTCAAAAACGCTTCCAGACCCATAAAGTCCTGGGTGATAAAACACTGGCCAGGCTCAACGATAAACAGCTGCACTGGCAGCCGGAAGGGGAACCCAACAGCATCGCCATGATCATAAAACACCTGCATGGCAATATGTTATCTCGCTGGACCGACTTCCTCACTACGGATGGAGAAAAGCCCGGACGACACCGTGATGCTGAGTTTGAAGACGACAACCTGTCTAAAGATGAACTGCTTGCCTTATGGGAAGCCGGCTGGAAATGCCTGCTGGACACGCTGGCCAGTCTCACGGAAGCTGATCTGGAAAAAACAGTCTACATCCGCCAGGAGCCACATTCAGTGATAGATGCCATCAACAGGCAGCTGGCACATGTTCCCTACCATGTAGGACAAATCGTATGGATAGGTAAAGCCCTGCTGCAGGACCAGTGGGAAAGTCTCTCTATCCCGAAAGGAAAATCTGATGACTTTAATAAATCTATGTCTGGTAAACGTTAGTATGAATACAGCATTAAAATTTCGTATATTGATTGCCGTTATATCCGCAGTGATACTGCAGGCGTGCAATACCGGGAAAACAAATGATCTCCTGCTTCATAAAAAGTGGAAGGTATATGATGTAAAGGTACCTGAAAATGATCCTTACAACCTGACCCAGGTAACGCAGGCCAGAGACCTGAAAGACGGATATTACAGTAACGTATACTATCAGTTCCTGGACAACAACGTATTTGTAGCCACCATCGACAACAAACCCGATTCAGGCAAATACCAGCTCCTCAGTAATGGTAAAGTGATTTCTGTCACCGCCTCCAATGGCGACCGTAAACATGAAAACCTGGTAACAGTGGTAAAACTGGACGATACACATTTTGATATGAAAGTGGTATCCGGTGATTTTCACTTTATACTTTGCACCAGGAATGAGTAGTAGCATAAACTACGAACTATGTTGCATACTTCGCATACACCAGGAAGAACGGTGCTGATGGACAACCGGGAGTGTCTCTTTTTTTCAGGATTCTCCTACCTGGGGCTACATCAGCACCCTGCCTTTAAAGCCTATATGGCCGAAGGGATAGAAAAATATGGTACCCTGTTTCCTTCCTCAAGAGTGAGTAACTTACGTTTAAGCCTGTACGAAGAAATCGAACATGCACTGGCTACGCAGCTGCAACAGCAGTCTGCTGTTGTTTTCAGCTCCGGCTACCTCTCCGGACAAGCCGCCATTCATTATGCCACCACCTGCGGGGAACTATTATACGCGCCGGGCACCCATCCTGCATTATGGCATCATACCCCTGCCCTGCCGGCGGCCTCGCGGACAGCATGGGAGCAGGAAACCATTACCCGTGTTAATGATCACCCGGATAATACTTACGTCATTGTAAGCGATACCATGAACCCGATCACGGCCACGGTGTATAATTTCGACTGGCTGACGCAACTGAAACATAAAGTACTGGTGTTACTGGACGATTCGCATGGGATAGGAATACTGGGGCCACAGGGAAAAGGAAGTATTCACCAGCAGCCACACGGAGCAAATATAAGGTACCTTGTAACAGCCTCCCTTGCAAAGGCCTATAGCGTGGAAGGTGGCGTGGTAGCAGGTACTGCCGCTGATGTTGCCGCCATGAAACGTACGCCGTATTTTACCGGAAGTACCCCCATGATGCCCGCCAGCGCCCATGCATGGCTCCAGGCGGCCGCATTGATCAGCGAACAGCAACATCTGCTCAAAAAAAATACAGAGACCGCAACACACTACCTGAAAGATATACCGCATACGCATCATCCCGAACTAGCCATCTTTATCTTCCCGCAATATGATAACAGGCAGTCACTGGCAACTTATCTTGCAGACAAAGACCTGATCATTTCCAGTTTTCCCTATCCGCTGCCACATCATGCACCTGTACACCGCGCCATTATCTCAGCCTTGCACCAGCAACAGGATATTGCGACATTATACCAATTCCTGCACACCTACTATCAATAACGTTATTTCTTCAGCCCCTGGTGGTATAAACCCCAGTTCTTTAATTCGTTTATCATAGGTTTGATAGACTCCCCTATCGTTGTCAGCTTGTACTCCACTGTTGGCGGTACCGTCGGGTAAATTTTCCGCTCTACCAGTCCATCTTCTTCCAGACTCCTCAACTGGGTAGTAAGCATTTTTGGCGTTATCCCTCCCAACATTCTTTCCAGTTCCTTGAACCTTAAAACACCGTTGGATGTCAGGGCATGAATGATGGGCATCTTCCATTTTCCACCTAAAAGGTCAACAGCATACTCCACCGGGCAAATTATTTCATTTTTTTTCATAGCTGAAAGTTAATCTCCTAAAAAAGCTATACAAAAGTATACTAATATACTTTGTATATACTACTTTCAAAAGTATACTTTTGGATTTACATTTGTATTGTAATTACAAAAAAGCATAAAAAATACTTTTGATCCTTAAAATATTCATACGATGAATTCCCAGACTACCCAAACAATATTAACCCACGAAGTACTTACACAAGTAAATAACGAAAGAGCCTTTTTTGAAACATTCGGCCAGAAATACCCTGCGGATCCGACAGTAACCGTTACTGAAACCAGTATTGCAGGCGTGAAGAGCTACTGGTTCAAACCCGCAGTGGCTAAGGAGAATAACATAATTATCTTTTTACACGGTGGCGGCTATACGATAGGAGGAATAAAGTCCCACAAACCAATGGTAAGTCATTTTACTGCGGCGCTGCGGACAAACGTGCTGTTTGTTGAATATTCCCTGGCACCGGAATATCCGTTCCCGACTGCTAACAATGAAATACTGGCTGTTTATAAAGAACTGTTGCAACGCTACCCTGGTCATCACTTCAGCTTTATTGGCGACAGTGCCGGCGGCGGACTGGCAGTAGCTGCCACCCATGCTATTGCGGCAGAAAAATTACAAAGTCCGGCAGCAGTGGTGCTTATTTCTCCATGGCTGAACCTGAAAGCCAATAATGCATCTTACCAGACAAGACAAGCATTAGACCCTATCTTCACGCGTGAAATAATAGCAGGTTATGCCCGTCTTTATGCAGCAGGAGCGGTTAGTCTGGCAGATCCCGACGAGCTGGAATTCGGTCAGTTCCCACCAGTTTCCATACTGGCAGGCACCAACGAAATATTATTCGACGATGCTAAAAACTTCTACGAAAAAATCAAAGAGGTGCAGCCAAAAGCACAATTCAAGGAATACAAAAATCAGTTGCATGTATGGCCGCTGGCTGATATTAATAGCGACGCATCTAAAGAAGCACTCCGTGATATAGTAGCGTTTATGCAGGACTAACGGGATAGCATAGATGAAGTTGACTGCTGTTACGTTCAACAATTTCATTAATTTTGAGCGTGCTTCGTAGCAATGCATGTATCACAGCATGCCACCCCGAGCCGCTCATGCCATTTTTATCAATCAGAAACATTATCAACATCATCTATGCAAAATTCAGACAACTCCTTAAAGCGTAAGTACAATTTTCTATTCTACTATACCATTATCAGCTCCTCTCTTTTCCTGGTGTTTATTCTTTCTTCCTTTATCGGGAAAGATAAAAATTTAACTGCCGACGAGATTACCGTAAAAAGAATCACGGTAGTTGGCGAAGATAACCTGCCAAGAGTGGTGATCAGCAATGAAACAAGGCAGCATTCCGGCAGAATGGATGGCAAGGATTATCCTAAAAGAGAAAGACCTGCCGGTATGATTTTCTTCAATAACCAGGGAGATGAATGTGGTGGACTCGTATATGCCGTAACTAAAGAGAAAAACAGCACCAACTCCGGCATGTCCTTTACGATGGATAATTACCGCGACGACCAGGTGATACAGATCCTGAACGACGAAACCTACGAAAACGGTAAAGCTAAAATCCAACGCGGTATCACCATCAATGAGTATCCGCTGGGCACCAATATCGAAGATAGAAATGCCAAATTCAAAGCCCTCGAAAGTATTGCTGATCCTAAAGAAAGAGATGCAAAAATGGAAGAGGTTTTCGAGAAGGAAGGCCCGAAAAGAAGACTATTTATCGGCAGAGGCAGAAATAATGATAATGGTTTATTCCTCTACGATGCCAAAGGAAAACCGAAAATGAAACTCTATGTGGATAAAAACGGTAATCCTAAAATTGAAGTAATAGATTCTACCGGACAAACTAAAAATATTATCCAGTAGCTTCATAAAGATATCATAATCAATAAGGCTGAATAAAGAAGTTCTTTTCTTTATTCAGCCTTATTTTTATTACGACACATATATTTTCGTATATCCGTTACCGATATATAAACATGTTACAACATTCTTATTAAAATTATTTTTTTACCACAGCGTTTATTTTAATTTTTTTACTAATTTCGATACCCGCTGCATGGCAGCAAACTGTCTGATGTACTAACCCTGCCAGCAATGCCAGGCCCTTAACCCGTTTTAGCCCTTTATTCAACCATAGAATATCTTAAACATCAATCATCATTATGCAAACCTCAGACAGTTCAATGAAACGCAGGTACACCTTCGTATTTTACTATGCCATCATCAGTACATCCGTATTTTTATTGTTTATCCTTTCTTCTTTTATATCGAAAGATAAAACCTTAACTGCGGATGAGATTACCGTAAAAAGAATCACCGTTGTCGGGGAAGACGGCACCAGTCCCAGAGTAGTTATCAGCAACGAAACGAGGCAGCATTCCGGACAACAGGAAGGCATTAAATGGGACCACAGAGACAGACCCGCAGGCATGATCTTCTTTAATAACCAGGGAGATGAATGCGGCGGACTTATTTTTGGTGTCAACAAGGAAAAAAACAACATCAACCATGCAGTATCCTTAACCATGGATAATCACCTCAATGATCAGGTGATTCAGCTTATCAATAATGAAAACTATGACAATGGCAAAAGCAACATTTTCCGGGGTTTGGTGATCAATGAATATCCTGAAAATGCGGTTACTGTCAGCACACTTATCTCAAAGGTAAAAGCATTGGACAGCATTAAAGATGCAGCTGAAAAAGCAGCAAAACAGCAGGCCTTATTCGAAAAGGAAGGCGCTAAACCAAGATTGTTCATCGGCAGAAAAACCAATGAAGACAACGGTTTGTTTCTCTATGACTCTAAAGGAAATCCTAAAATGAAACTCTATGTTGACAAAGCCGGCAATCCTAAAATTGAAGTAATCACCGCTGACGGACAAACTAAAAACATACTCCAGTAATCCACCTTTCATATTATGCAAAACACAGATAATTCATTAAAACGTAAATACAGCTTCTTATTCTATTATACCATTATCAGCTCCACTCTTTTTCTGGCATTCATCCTCTCCTCTTTTATAGCGAAAGAAAATAAAATAACTGCGGATGAGATTACCGTAAAAAGAGTAACGGTAGTTGGGGAAGATAATCTTCCCAGAGTAGTTATCAGCAACGAAACGAGGCAGCACCCGGGAAGAGCTGACGGGAAAGAACTACCCAAAAGAAGCAGAAACGCCGGTATTATTTTCTTTAATAATACCGGCGAAGAATGTGGCGGAATCAGCTTTGGTGCAAAAAATAAAAATAATGTCATCGACCATAGCGTGTCTATGATGATGGATAACTACCGCAACGACCAGGTGATCGTACTTGAGAATGAAGAACACTACGAAAATGGAAACGCAGCCATCAACAGAGGCCTGGTGATCAATGAATACCCTGCCGGCGCGGCTCCCCTGATGGAACTCGTAGACAAGTTACATGCACTGGATAGTATCAAAGATGCTGCAGCAAAAGAAACAGCATTTAATACCCTCCTGGAAAAAGATGGCCCTAAACGCAGACTGTTTATCGGAAGAAGCCAGGACAACGACAACGGCCTGTTCCTCTATGATTCAAAAGGAAAGCCTAAACTGCTGCTATATGTTGACAAAGCTGGTAATCCGAAAATTGAAGTAATAGATTCTACAGGACATACAAAAAATATTCTCCAGTAACCCAACTTTAATATTATGCAAAACACAGATAATTCATTAAAACGTAAATACAACTTCTTATTCTATTATACCATTATCAGTTCCTCGCTCTTTTTTGTATTCATCCTCTCCTCTTTTATCGCTAAAGAGAATAAAATTACTGCGGATGAAATCACGGTAAAAAGAGTAACAGTAGTAGGGGAAGACGGCACCAGCCCCAGAGTAGTTATCAGCAACGAAACAAGACAGCACTCCGGCAGAATGGATGGCAAAGATGTAGAACCAAGAAAAAGAGACGCTGGTATTATCTTCTTCAACAACGAAGGAGATGAAGTCGGAGGCCTCAGTTTTGGGGTAGAAAAAGATAAAAATACGACCGACCACGCCGTATATATGACCATGGACAATCATAAGAACGACCAGGTCATATTTTTGCGCAATATCGAAAATTATGAAAACGGCAAAGCCACTATCGACAGAGGATTAGAGATCAGGGAATATCCTGCTGATGCCGCCCCCCTCATGAAGTTTATAGAAAAAATAAAGCAGCTGGATAGCATTAAAGATCCCAAAGCGCGGGAAGCCGGATATGCCGAATACCTGGAAAAAAACGGTGCCAGGGAAAGGCTCTTTATTGGAAGAGACGCTAATAATGACAACGGATTATTCCTCTACGATGCAAAAGGAAACCCGAAAATGAAATTATATGTAGATAATAACGGTAACCCGAAAATTGTAGTCATAGACTCCACCGGGAAAGCCAAAAATATTATCCAGTAAGCAATAATTACTGCCAGTTTGGAAGGATGTATCAAAAGGGAATAACTTTTGATACATCCTTTTGCGTTATTTTCATCTGACGTAAAAATTAATCCGTTTAATAACCATATGAAAAAAATAGTCCTGTTCCTTCTCTGCCTTGCCGGCCTGCAAACTCAGGCCCAGCAGTCTTCCCTGTTGTGGAAGGTAACCGGCAACGGCATTACTAAACCATCCTGGCTGTATGGCACCTTTCACCTGATTTGCCCGGAAGACCTCCATATTTCTGATGCGGCAAAGACTGCGATAAAAAGTGCTGACACATTGTACCTGGAAATTAATATGGAAGACCAGCAGGACCTTACTGCGGCACAGCAGATGATGATGCCCAGTCCGGGTTTTCAGCTGAAAAATGTGATGTCGGCAGATGATTATGCTTTCCTGGTACACTATATCCAGGATAGTATGCATATGTCGGAGGCCGTGATTGCGCACCTGAAACCTTCCGTACTAATGATGCTGCTTGCCATGAAAGATATTAAATGTCAGGCCAGCAGCGTGGAAGAAGCGCTGACAACCATCGCCAAAGAGACTTCCAGGCCGCAGAAAGGTTTGGAAACTGCCGTTTATCAGCTGCAGCTGCTGAACCAGATCCCCGACAGTGTGATCATTGCCTCCATCATCGACGACCTGAAACACGACCAGGATAGTAAAGAGAAAATGGATAAGATGACCAAAGCATATGTCCGTGGCGATCTTAATGAGTTATATGATGTTTCTAAAACCGAGGAGTCCTTTAAGCAAATAGAAGAAAAGTTGCTGAAGCAGCGAAACCTTAATTGGATACCGCAGATAAGCAATGCAGTAAAGCATTCCAGCCTTTTCATCGCGGTAGGCGCCGGCCACCTGCCTGGCCCTGACGGCGTGATCAACCTGTTACGCAAACAGGGATATAAAGTGGAGCCAGTAATGTAAAATATATTATAACAAAAAAGCTTTCCGTTACCGGAAAGCTTTTTTGTTAATTTTTATAGATCGCTACTTCAATTTTTCCATCTGCCGTGACCGTACCTCTGTACATCCCGGCCGTATTGAAAGGCATCGCGATATTTCCTTCTTTGTCGATGGCTATCAATCCGCCATCACCGCCGAGTTGAGGCACCTGTTTCATGATCATTTCCGCAGATGCTGCTTCCACAGACATGCCTTTATACTCCATCAGGTCGCTTACCGTTTTCGCTACCACCAGGCGGATGAAGAATTCTCCCCAGCCGGTGCAGCTGATGGCACAGGTAGCGTTATTGGCGTAGGTGCCCGCGCCGATGATAGGGCTATCACCGATACGGCCAAACTTTTTGTTGGTCATACCACCGGTAGAAGTAGCGGCAGCGAGGTTCCCCGCCTTATCTACGGCTACGGCTCCTACCGTACCGAATTTATGGTCTTTATTTTCTATTCCTAATTTTGTCGCCGGCTTGTGCACAGCAGAATCATGGTCCAGCTGCATTTGTGTAGAATCCGCCGCTTTTACTTTCTGTAAAGATTTCCAGCGGTCTTCTGTATAGAAATAGGAAGGATCTACGATTTCGCAGCCTGCCTGTTTGGCAAATTTCTCAGCCCCCGGTCCTACCATCATCACATGTTGGGATTTATCCATCACGGCTCTGGCAGCGGTGATCGGGTTACGAATGGTGGTTACACCTGCAACGGCGCCGGCTTGCAACGTCTTTCCATTCATGATGGCAGCGTCCATTTCGTTGCGGCCTTCGTTGGTAAATACCGCGCCTTTACCAGCATTGAAAAGTGGATTATCTTCCATCACCTCTACGGCTGCCTCTACTGCATCTACGCTGGTACCGCCTTTACTCAGTACTGCATACCCTGCCTGGAGGGCCTTTGTCAGGCCAGCCTTGTAGGCCGCTTCCTTTTCAGGTGTCATCGATGATTTAAGAATGGTACCAGCTCCGCCATGGATCACCATAACGTAGCGTACTTTTTGTGCAACAGAATCTTTCTCATAAACAGCTGCCTTGGAGGTAGCAGCACTGCCCAGCGCCAGAAAGGCTACAGGTAACAGCAAACGCTTAAACATATTTCCCATGATTTGCAGTAAATGTAGTGAAATCCGCGGGCTACTTTGGCATATTTGAATGAAAATGCAGGTTGTGAATGACGTCCTGATACAAACAAGGCCACACCGTCAGCAACGAAGGGATGCTGTCTCTCATAGAAACCGGCGTTTCCAGCGAACATTCCTGCCTGTTAACAAAGCCAAATATTACCGAATCATTGCGTACAGCAACTTGAAGGTTGCCCCCCGGGTTATCGTAAAATCCCAAAGGCTTTTTACCGGCATAAATCCATATGCGTGTATACTTATCCGTAGAGGCTATATCTCCCATTGTAGCCCCAATTTCTATAATATCCAGCATTGCCCATGGCTGCTTTGATGCAACGCTGCCCAGGTACTCAGCGGAGAAGCCAACAGTATCATTACCTAATCTTCCACCAACATAATAGCTGGTGTCCTTTTTGCGTGCTGACAATACCTGCTCCAGGGAGCGGTGGAATATACTATCGGAAAAATCAATGTAATGTTCAATTATGCCGCCTGCGGACGATAAAGCCCTGGCCTTCTTTTCCCTTGTGGGTTGGGCACAGGCAGATAAAAACAGTAAGAATAACAGGACGCGGAAATACATAGTACATGCTAACTTATATGAATATACGAAAATTTAAAGCCTACGCAAAAATCCTCTACATATATTATAAATAAAAAAATACACTGTAATACGACGTAATGCAGATCGTACCCGAAGCGAAGGATATCAACTCCTCGGTGCATATCGATAAACTCAGCAACATCCACTTCCAGGGAATTAAATCCGGGGGCTACCTATCCTGAAAAGTATAGGATTCGATGTAAGCCCCAAATTTTTCATCCCAGAATGGTAGCGTTATTTGAGAGGGAAAACTGTCTCTAAAATTAATGGCAGTTGTCCCATAAGGTGCCGAGCAACTATCTGAAGTGAATAATACAGCATCTTTTTTTATTTGAAAATGCAGGAAATCCATGTGGTTATATAACCCAACCGCTTTTCCTTTATGAAAAAAGTATAACATATTACTTGCATGCGGGCATCCCACCCATGCAAATACAGCGAATACATGCAGAATATCAACAGGTTCCTTGTATCCTTTTGTCTGAATACACCCCAGATAACGCGTTCGATAGGATATAGTATCCAACTTATACCTTCCTGCAACATAATAGCTGGTGTCCTTTTTGCGTTCTTTCAAAGCAGGTTTTACTGTCAGGTCAAACATACTATCGGCATAATGCTCACCGGCAAGATATTCCGTATCATCTGCCACTTGAACAGGCGCTGCCGAATCACTTACCGGCATATCGGATGATAATAATGGCTTTGCAACTTTCTTTGGAGCGGGAGTACAGCTGAAGATAAGCAGTAACAGGGATATAAGTAATCGGAGCTTCATGGTATATGCTAACTTGTATGAATATACGAAAATACAAACCTCCGCAAAAATCATCTACATATATTATAAATAAAAAAATATACTGTAATACACTGGTATTGGCAGATTCTTACATTCTTTTTGTCGGTGGCTGCATTGCCACTAACAACTATTAATTATTTTTGCCGGATAAACTTAACCGCCTGAAAAAAATACGGAAAATATTATCAGTTATTCTGTTCTGTTTGTTGGGCCTCATCATACTGATCGGGATACTGGTAAACATCCCGGCAGTACAGAATTTCCTGGTAGGGCAAGTAACAAGTCGGCTGTCGGAGCAACTACACACCAAGGTGGAAGTCCGTCATGTGAACATCCGGCTGTTCAACAGCCTTGACCTGGAAGGTGCATTCATAGAGGACCACAACAAAGACACCCTGCTGTATGCCGGCAGGTTGCAGCTCCGTATTACAGACTGGTTCTTCTTTCAGGACAAGCCAGTGATCAAATTCATCGGCCTCGACAGCGCACAGGTCAACCTCCTGCGGCCTCGCAACGACTCCGTCTGGAATTATGAATTTATTGCAGATGCCTTCGGCGGCGGTAAATCCACCTCCTCCGGCCATAGCGGCAACATCTCCCTGGACCTTAAAAAACTCGACCTCCGCGATATCCGTATCAACCAGGTAGATAAATGGGTAGGAGAAGATATGTACGGACATGCCAAACGCATCTACATAGACGCTAAAAACCTGGACCTCCAAAAACATAATATCGATATCCAGGAAGTTTCCCTGGACCAGCCCAATTTTATCCTCACCAGCTATTCCTCCTCTCCCTTGCGCCATCGCAGGCCCAGAGTGAATACGCCTGTTGAATACGACTCCACCAAACTTCGCTGGAACGACGCCAACTGGAAACTGATCGTAAAAGAAATATCTATTAAAAACGGTCTGTTCGGGGTAGACTATCCCGAAGATTCTGCTAAAGTAGAACCCGGCTACTTCGCACCACAGCATATACGCTTCGAACAGATAAATCTCGCCCTTACCAATACCAGCCTGGTCAAAGACAGTATTATCGGCGACCTTACCTTCTCTACCCGCGAGCGTAGCGGCTTTGAAGTGAAAAAGCTGAAAAGCAGATTTAAAATGTCGCCGGTAGAAATGGAGTTTTCCCACCTCGACCTGGAAACCAATAAAAGCCATATCGGCGATTATTATACCATGGAGTACGCTGATTTCGACGATATGAGCGATTATATCGATCTCGTTACCATGCGGGCCAACTTCAAAGACTGTGTCGTGTCTTCCGATGATATCGCCTACTTCGCTCCTTACCTCTCTACCTGGAAAAAAGAAATTAAGATCAGCGGCCATGCCCGCGGACCGGTAAGTAACCTGAAAGCACGTGATATCGACCTGCAGGCAGGCAATACCACCCGCCTGAAAGGATCGCTGGAAATGCGCGGCCTGCCGGATATCTACGAAACATACATCGACTTCCATGCCGACGAACTCGTGACCACAGGCAACGATGTCATGCAGATCGTACCCGAAGCGAAGGATATCAACTCCTCCGTGCATATCGATAAACTCAGCAACATCCGCTTCCAGGGAAGTTATACCGGCTTCATCAACGACTTTGTAGCCTATGGTAAATTCCAGACCAACCTGGGCACCGTCAATTCGGATATCAACTTCAAAACCAATAAAGACGTACCTGTTTACTCCGGTAGCGTCAATACCAATGCCTTTAACCTGGGTACGCTCCTCGGTGTCAGCGACCTCGAAGAAATTACTGCCAACGCCAAGGTAAATGGCGCCGGATTCAACTTCAAAACACTGAAAGCCTCTCTGGACGCAGATATACAAAGTATCTCCCTCTACGGATATACGTACGAGAATATCAAGACCAAAGGCGATATGAGCAGGAAGTTCTTCAACGGCTCCCTCACCGTAAAAGATCCCAACCTGGATATGGACTTTGCCGGCACCATCGATTTCAATGCCGCCCTGCCCATCTTCAATTTCAATTCAGAAATCCGCAAAAGTGACCTGAAAGCCCTGCATATCGTCAGCGACAGCATCACCCTGCAGGCTAAAATGGACCTCAACTTCGCCGGTAGCAACATCGATAACTTCGAAGGTAGCGCCAGAATGCACGAAGTATCTATATATAAAGATGGTAACCGGCTGGAGTTCGACTCCCTCGCACTAACCACCGACATGCAGGGAGACCAGAAAACCCTCAACGTGGCAGGTAGCGAAATTCAAGGCTTTGTAAAAGGTAAATACAGCTTCCTCGAACTGCCGGACGCCTTTCAGGCATTGCTTTACCGCTACTACCCCAGCTATTTCAAAGAACCTAACAGCAGCAATATTCATGAAGACTTCAACTTCGAATTCAGGTTCGGAAATGTTGCCAAACTCATAAAAGGATTTACTAATAAAGTGGCCGGCTTCGATCAGAGTGTCGTTTCCGGAAACCTGAACACCACCACCGGCGACCTGGGACTCAATATCATGGTGCCGGAAGCCTCCTTCCTGAACTACCACCTGGTAGACTGGCAGATCAAGGGAGACGGGAATGCCCGCAAAGTAAACCTGAGCAGCAGTGTAGGGAAATTCATGAACGGCACCAATACCATTCTTGAAAACCCACTCATCCTCGCCAGCTCCTCCAATGATACCTCTTATATAAAGATGGACATGCAGGCACAGGACACCAGTGCACTGGATGGCTTCTATGCCCGTGTGATCACCGTTCAGGAAGGTATTAAGGTAAATTTCCTCAATAGCGCCTTTACCGTAAACGAAAGACAATGGAATGTAACACCAGGCAATGAAATCTACTGGAGCAAGCACTTCCTCACGGTAAAGAACCTACGCGTAACCCGCAACGATCAAAGTATTACCGTTGAAACCAACGAATTCAATCCGGATGAGTCCAGGTTTATCATCACCCTTAAAAACCTGAACCTGGCAGATGTAATACCAGCACAGCTGGTAGCCACCCGTATTGAAGGCGTTACCGACGGCACTATTAATATCTCCGATCCTACCCAGAACCTGGATATCGACGCCGCATTGCGTACCCGCGATCTGCGTATTGACAATGATTCCATCGGATTCTTAACAGTAGATGGCAGCTATCAGCAACAAACCGGTGCAGTCAACTTCTCCGTAAAATCCAATAACGAAGGCCGCAACTTCCTGGCAGAAGGCCGTGTAGGCCTGACCCATAACGACAAAAACCTGGATGCCAACCTTCGGTTCGGAGGCACTGACGTCAGCCTGCTCAACAAATACCTGGTAGGTTATGTGTCGGACCTGAAAGGGTCTGTTACCGGTAACCTCGCCGTGAGCGGCACCACCGACCTCCCAAGTGTAAAAGGCCAGCTGGCATTGGATTCTGTAGGCATCACCGTGGATTACCTGGGCACCCGTTACAAAATACCTAAGCTGAAAGTCAATGTAGACGATAACCTGATCGAATTCGGGCAGTTTACCGTTATCGATAAATATGGTACCAAAGGCGTAGCCAACGGCTATATCAGCCATGACCATTTTGATAAACTCAACTTCGACTTTGACGTAACAGGCCGGAAATTCGTTTTCCTCAATACCAATGCAAATGATAATGACCTGTTTTATGGAGACGTAATTGCAGATGGTAAAGTGTATTTTTCAGGCCCCCTGAACGATTTACAGCTGCACGTACTGGCACGCCCGGTAAGTGGTACGCATTTCTATCTCCCCATCTCCGACAGTAAAGATATCGGCAAGTACGACTACATTACGTTCAAGTCGTATGGTACTGAGATTAAAGAGAATAAACGCAAGAAAGACAATACCAAGCTGACTGTTAAACTGGATATTGCCGCCAATCCGGATGCGCAGATCGATGTTATCCTCGATGCCACTACCGGTGATGTCATTTCCGCAAATGGTACGGGTAACCTGCAGATCATCGCCAATACCGACGGCGATTTCACCATGTTCGGTAACTATGAGATCAGCAACGGTTCCTATAACTTTACCTTCCAGCGCGTAACTTCCTGGAAATTCGATATTGAAAAGAACAGCAGCATCAGCTGGAATGGTAATCCCAGCGATGCCAAAATGAGTATCACGGCCAAATACTCCCTGCCTAAGGTGAGTTTATATAACCTCGTAGGCCAGGCCGCTACGCTGGCTGCGAATGACAAGCTGGCTACCCGCTCCGAAAAAGTGGATGTGCTCATCAACCTGCGTGGTGCACTGATGAAACCGGATATCACCTATTCCATCGAGCTGCCGGACGTAGGTACGATGTCGTACGAAAGTGGTGTGGCCGCCAAGCTGAAAGAAATTAACAACGATCAGAATAAGGCGCTGTTGCAGATTTACGGTCTGCTGATCGCCAATCAGTTCCTCCCCGATGATGCCGGCGGTGGTGCCAACGTGGGTATCACTGGTAAAAACAGTGTGGGGCAGGCATTATCAGCGCAGGCATCTGCCATCCTTAACAATATTACCGGCGCCCTGCTCAAAGGCAGTGGCATAGGTATTAACGTGAACTACCGCGCCTACAACGTAGGCGGCTTGCCGGATAACTCTTCGGTAGACCGTAACCAGGTGAGTGCCGGTGTTACCAGTACCTTATTTAATAACCGTTTCCGGCTATATGCCGGTGGCGACTATGACTGGGGCAAAACAGCGACCTCTGCCAGCACAAACCGCTTTGCGGGCGACTTCCGCATTGAGTACCTGCTCACCCCTGATGGCAGGTTCCGTATCAATGCCTTCAGTAAATCAGATTATGACGTATATAACCTGAACAACCGTACGAAATCGGGCCTGGGCATCAGCTACATCCGTGAATACGACCGTTTCCTGGAGTTATTTAATCATAATCGCCGGAATCAGCGGGATTCTATCAGGAAACAGGAGATAGAAAAGGACAGCACCGTACATCCTGTCGGGACAGCTGAGCCAGACAGCAGCAAGCATGTAAAGGAGACCGCACAGCAGGAAAATCTGCATAAGAATAAATAGGATCAGCCTTCGGCAGATGATATAAGCGGATAAAAAAAAGCAGACCATATATTATGGTCTGCTTTTTTTATATATGGATAAAGCGGTAATTAGCCTTTCAGGATTTCGTGTCCCAGTTTATCTCTTTTTGTTTTGAGATAATTTTCGTTGTGTGGGTTGGGATGGATTTCGATAGGAACATTTTCTACGATTTCCAGTCCATATCCCAGCAGGCCTGCGCGTTTGCGTGGGTTGTTGGTGATCAGACGCAGCTTGCAGATATTCAGGTGACGGAGGATTTGTGCGCCTACGCCATAATCACGTTCATCCATTTTAAAGCCCAGTTCGAGGTTGGCCTCAACGGTGTCGCGGCCTTCTTCCTGGAGTTTGTAGGCACGGAGTTTATTCATCAGTCCGATACCACGACCTTCCTGGTTCATATAAAGGATAAGTCCTTTACCTTCTTTTTCGACCATCTGCATGGCAGCGTGGAGCTGTTCGCCACAGTCGCAGCGCAGTGAATGGAGAATATCGCCGGTAACGCAGGAGGAGTGAACACGTACTAAAACGGGCTCATCTTTTTCCCAGGTACCTTTTTTCAGGGCCATGTGGATTTCTCCGGTATTTACCTGTTTGAAGGCGATGAGTTCGAAGTTACCGTATTTGGTAGGCATCTGAACGCTTACCCCCTCTTCGATCAGGGTTTCCTGATTGAGGAGGTAAGAGATCATGTCTTTTATACTGATGAGTTTCAGGTCGAATTTGGTAGCGATCTCGCGGAGTTCCGGGAGACGTGCCATGGTACCGTCTTCATTCATAATTTCGACGAGTACGCCGGCAGGTTCGAAACCGGCCAGTCGGGCCAGGTCGATGGTAGCTTCTGTGTGGCCTGAGCGGCGTAAAACGCCACCGCTTTTGGCTTTCAGCGGGAATATATGGCCAGGTTTGCCGAGGTCTTCCGGTTTTGTCGCCGGGTCGATCAATGCCTGGATGGTTTTTGCTCTGTCGTGTGCGGAGATACCGGTTGTACAACCGTGACCCAGGAGGTCAATGGAAACGGTGAAAGGGGTTTGATGTAGTGCGGTATTATCTTTTACCATGAGGTCCAGTCCGAGTTCTTCACAGCGTTCTTCCACAAGGGGAGCGCAGATGAGGCCACGGCCATGCATACTCATAAAGTTGATGATTTCAGGCGTTACGTTTCGGGCGGCAGTGATGAAGTCTCCCTCATTTTCGCGGTCCTCATCGTCCACAACAATAACCAGTTTACCGTTTTTTATATCTTCTATTGCAGCTTCAATTGTATCTAACATAAAATATCCTTCTTCGATCAAGTAATAAAGAATGCCGCAAAGTTACGACTATTCAGCGAGGAAAACCCAGGCAATACGCTTTGGTTTCTGTCTAAAAAAACAGCTGCTTTTATGAATATTATGCAGGAATATTTTAAAACATATTTTTCAATTTGCAAATGAGGTCAGCTATAACAAAGTGAACTTATTGAAAGTTCAATAAAAAAGATTGTCTTATGCATAATCAAATTTATCAATTTGACGACTGCTAAATTTTAGCAGGAAAATTATACAAACCTATTGCAGGAATTTACTTTTATAAAATGCTTTCAATTTTTTGTTGGACCTGTGAGTTATCAACAATGGGCTTAACAATTAGTTAATATTGAGTTAAAGTTTAACGGTGAGAATGTCGCATCTTTGCGCCATGAATCAAATTTCCGAACTTATGGGATTTAGAAAATTACTTTTAACATTTTCTTTATTACTAATTACGCTCTTTACTTTCGCCCAGGTGACCACAAGTAGCCTGTCCGGTGTTATCACCGACGCTAAAGGTCAGCCATTGATCGGCGCCACTGTTAAAGCGACCCACACACCTACTGGTACTATCTACGGTACCACTACAAGATCAGGAGGAGAGTACACTATCCCTAACATGCGTGTTGGCGGACCTTACAAAGTGGAAGTATCCTTCATCAGCTATGCAACCGAATCTTTTAACGACCTGTACCTGAGTCTGGGTACGCCACTCCGTTTGAATGCCAAATTGAACGAGGGCTCTACCAGCCTGAAAGAGGTAAGCATCACTGCCAGCAAAGCAGTTGCTACCGGTAACGGTGGTACCGCCATGAACGTTAACCGTTCTACACTGGATGTGTTACCTACTGTAAACAGAAGTGTACAGGATTTCGCTCGTCTGAGCACCCAGGCTTCCGTATCTACCAACGGTAAAGACGGTTCACCAATGGGTATCTCTTTCGGCGGTCAGAGTAACAAATACAACCAATTCGCAGTAGATGGTGCGGTTGCCAACGATGTATTCGGTTTGTCTGCTTCTGGTACCAATGGTGGCCAGGCAGGTGCAAACCCTATCTCTATGGAAACGATCGATCAGCTGCAGATTGTACTGAACCCATATGACGTTAAACAAAGCGGCTTCACCGGTGGTGGTATGAACGCGATCACTAAAAGTGGTACCAACGATTTCCACGGTGCTGCTTATATGTTCCTTCAGAACCAGTCAATGGTGGGTAAAGCTCCGGATACCACCAAATCCAAATATGGTGATTTCTCCAGCAAAACTTACGGTGCTTCCTTCGGCGGTGCGATCATCAAGAACAAACTGTTCTTCTACGCCAATGCTGAAAGAAGTGAAAGAAACAACATGGCTGATTTCAACCCGGCTACTGGTGCTTCTAACGTAACAGTTGCTGAACTGCAGAAGATTTACGACTTCGTAAAAACTACCTACCAAACTGATCTCGGATCATTCACTGACCAGGAACGTAAGAAAACTTCTACTTCCCTGTTTGGTCGTATCGACTGGAACATCAACAGCGTTCACAAGCTGACCGTACGTCACAACTATGTGGATGCAAGCGATATCAACCTCACCAGAAGTGTTTCCAGCGCTAACTTCATGAACAATAACTACGCGTTTCCTTCTAAAACAAACTCCAGTGTTATTGAGCTGAACTCCAGCTTCTCCAATAAACTGAGTAATACTTTCCGCGTAGGTTACAATAATATCAAAGATAGAAGATCTTACCTCGGTAGTCCGTTCCCGAACGTTACCATCAATGATAACGGTCGTACCATCAACCTGGGTTCTGAATTCTCTTCTACTGCCAACGCACTGGACCAGTCTATCTGGACTATCACCGATAACGTGACCATGTACCATGGTAAACATACCATCACTGTTGGTGCAAACGCAGAATTCTACAAAATCAAAAATACCTTTATCCAGGGTGCTTTTGGTGCTTACACCTACGATTCTATCAACGGTTTCCTGAATGGTCTGAAACCAAGACAATACCAGATCAACTATACCACTGCTGACTCTACCCTCAGAGACGGTATCGGCTTCAAAGCTGCACAGATCGGTTTCTATGCACAGGACGAATGGAATGTAAGAAAGAATTTCACCCTGACTTATGGTCTGAGAGTGGATATTCCTGTATTCCCAACCACACCTCCTGATAACGTAGCATTCTCTAAAGATCCAACTATCGTAGGTTACTCTACCACTACCATTCCTAAATCAACTCCTCTCTTCTCACCAAGAGTTGGATTTAACTGGGATGTTACTAATGATGGTAAAACTACTATCCGTGGTGGTGCTGGTATCTTCACCGGTCGTGTACCATTTGTGTGGATCTCCAACCAATACGCTAACTCCGGTAACGTATACACTAACATCTCTCTGAGCGGTAACGCACTGCCTAATAACTTTGCTTTCCGTTTCAATCCTAATGATCCATTCTACGGTCAGTATTCTTACCAGAACCTGAAAGACGCGGGTGCAACTTTGACCAGCCGTCCTTCTAACATCAACCTGACTGATAAATCATTCAAATTCCCTCAGCTGTTCAAAACCAACCTCGCTGTTGAAAGAAAACTGCCTTGGGGTATGACTGCTTCAGTAGAAGGTAATTTCAGCAAAACTATCAACAACGCCATCTGGCAGAACCTGAACGTTGTTCCTTCTGTTACCAACGGTGTACCTGATAGCGTATCACTGGGTGGTGGCTTAATGCGTCCTAAATGGAAACAGGCTACAACTGCCTGGGGCCAACAGGTATTGCTGATGAAAAATACCAGCGAAGGTTATGCATATAACATCTCTGCTGAAATCAGCAAAGTTACCAGAAACGGCTTCTTCTTTAAAGCTGGTTACTCTTACGGTGACTCTTACGGTATCAATGATGGTACTTCTTCTACCGCAGGTTCCAACTGGCGCTTCAGCCCTAACGTTAATGGTCTGAATAACCTGGAACTGGCACGTTCTAACTACAGCATGGGTAGCCGCGTACTGGGTGTGGTTTCTAAAGCATTCAAATACGGCGATCCTAAATACAACCTGAAAACTACAGTTACCCTGTTCTACAACGGCCAATCCGGTGTTCCTTACTCATGGGTATACTTCAACACAGTTGATCCAACCGGTGACGACTTACAGGCAAGTGGCAACAACGATCTGATCTACATTCCTAAAGCTTCTGAAGTAGCTACCATGAAGTTTGATCCTATCTCCACAAGTACTTACAGCCGCACTGAAGCTCAACAAAGACAAGATCTGGAACGCCTGATCTCTAACGATAAATACCTGAGCAAACACAGAGGCGAAAATGCTAAGAAAAATGCTTCCCGCACTCCTTTCGAAAACATCTTCGACCTGAAAATCGCTCAACAGATCGGTTTCAAACAACACAAACTGGAAATCACTTTCGATATCCTGAACGTTGGTAACCTGCTGAACAGCGACTGGGGTAAAACTTACTTCATCGCCAACAACGCAGCTACTCCACTCACCTTCAGAAGTTACAGCAATGGAACTCCTGTATTCCAATACGACAGAAGAAGAGTTGTAAATGGTTATGGCCAGGAAACGCCATACTACATCAACAACTTCACCGCTCGTTGGAGAGGTCAGCTGGGTGTTAGATATAGCTTCTAATTTCCAATAAAGATTATAACAAAAAGGCCGTCTCTACCAATAGAGACGGCCTTTTTGTTTATCCATTACCCACACGCAGATACTTGAAAAGTTCTTCTTTCAACCATTAAAAATAATAGGGAGCCGCCCCCTGCATTTACCCCGGAAAGCAAAAAATTAATATCAATCTCCCCCGTCTTTCAGTTATTTTGATAACCTGTACTGCAATGTCAACCCACATTAACTCAAACGAACTCTATGAAACTATTTTTTGTACCGTTAACCATTAGCATTTTGTTTTTAAGTGCTTGTAAGAAGGATGTCACTGTACAACAAACTTCAACTCCACCAACGGAAAAATCAGGCATAGGCCCAAGAGCCGCTTTCTTCCACCAGGACAGAGAAGCCGACGAAATAATAGAATTGAAGTCTGCCGGCAAACCACTTTACATTGAGCGATTTGGTGATAAATATGTACTGGAAGGGGATATCGTACTTGGAAAGGAACAGTTGGAAATGCTCAGACAAGGCAGCAATGACCAAAACGCGAGAAACTATATCGCTGGATTTGCTAAAAGATGGTCAGGCATTAACCCGACAAATAAAAAATCAGTGATCCCTTACACTGTCAATGGTAATGTTACTGCCCAGGGACAATGGCAAATTACCAATGCAATTTCTGAATGGGAGTATTATACGAATATCTCATTTGTTCCAAGAACAACCCAGACAGATTATGTTGAATTTGTACTGAGCACAGTTAATGACTCTCCAATCGGAAGACAAGGAGGTAAACAAATCATCAACTTCATCCAGAGTGACTGGTATGGTTCCCTGGCACATGAAATCGGACATGCCCTGGGAATGTTCCACGAACAAAGCCGTGCAGACCGCGATAACTATATCATTATAAAGTGGGATAATATTAAGGAAGCCAAGAAACATAACTACCAAACGTATATTGCACGGGGATATAGCGGGTATGATTTAGGTACGTTTGATTTTAATTCCATTATGCTTTACGGCTCCTTTACAGATGACCTGAATTTTGTGATCAATCCTAGTTTGCCACAAATGACCAAATTAGATGGCAGCACCTTTGACGCCAATCGTTGGGGACTTTCCAGCGGTGATATTGAGACGATCGCATACATTTATGGTCCTCCATTTGCACGCATCGAAAAAATTAATATTTACGACAATGAAGATCCTTCAGGTTTAGGAGGATATAATGCCAGAGATGAATTTATCATCAAATTCTACCAGGATGCTGCAGGTACCATCCCGTATACACTCAACAGCTCTAAAAGAGTTAATATCAGCGTATACAGAACCCAATGGGTAGCAAGTATGAACCGCTACTGGGATTATACAGATCCATTACAAGTGATAATACCGGCAGGTGTGCAATCCTATTCTCTCGGAGAATATGACTCCTTTGAAAACAGCTACCTCGGCTATGTGTCAGATGGTGTTAATTACCAGATGGGAGTGAACGAAGCCTATTTCACCAGATAATTTTAACCAACATTGCGTACAGCAGGCAGCACCCTTTTCAGGATGCTGCTTTTTTATTTTATCAGTCTATTTTAATACCGCAGGTAAAATATAATCCTTCATCATCCTGTCTACCTGCGAATGTGCATACGGCTGCCCATAAGCACTGGCAGTAACCACAATTACCAACGGCTGATCTTTAAATACGAAAATCTTATTTCCACCATTTCCTGTACAATACCAGGTTTCATAAGTCTTTCCGCCTACCTGATATTGTTTGTTCCAGAAAAGATAACCGTAATATTCCCCTGGTTTTCCCGGGATCTGCTGATATTTTGTAAATGTTTTCTCCACCCATTCTCCCGGTATTAACTGCCGCCCCTTCCATCTTCCCCTATTCTTATACAGCAAACCATAGCGCGCAAAATCCAATGCACTCAACCGGATGCCTCCTGCTGTATTAGGCACATGTTGTGGGGTATATTGCCACTGATAACGGATATCCAGTGGCCCGAATAACTTGTCTGCTGCATATTTCTCGAGTCCGCCAGGAATGGTTTTGTTCAGTATATCCCCCAATACCACCACGCCTGCTGTGAAATAATGCCAGTCGTATTTACCGCTTTTTATTAATGGTAAGTCCAGCGCAAACTTTATCCAATTTTCCGTTGGGTACATGTTCTCTTCGTTTCCAGGAGAATTATCATCGTTATCATCTCCGTCGAAAGCAGCATGCATGGTCAGTAAGTCCTGCAGTGTGATGCGGGCCTTTTCTGCCGAATAATTACTGAAGGCCTGTAAGGAATAGAAATTGCTTAAGGGTAGGTATTCGTCGTTAAAATAGCCCTCTTTTATAGCTATTCCCAAAAGTGTAGATGTAAATGATTTTCCCACAGAGCGGGGATCGTGTAATGAATCCCTGGTATCGCCATTAAAATACTCTTCTACCAGTATCTTCCCATTCTTTATAACTATTACACTGTTTATTTTTCTGAATTCTCCCTGTTTTATCCTGGCTTTTAACTCTTTTATCCTGTCTTGATTGAAATGTTCTTTTGATGCCTTCAGTTCTTTGAAAGGCTGAATGACATTCAATTGAACTTTCCTTACGTCCACGGCCGGATGCCTGTTTACCACCAAATCCAGGTTGCCTGCTGCGATAATCGCTCCTATGGTATCCCTCAAATAAGGACGTATTTCTAATCGCAACAGATGCCTGCCATCTGTCAAAGCGCTGTCGCCGCCGTTATATAGAAACCGCCTCCAGAAGAACTGCGTCCACCAGCCATTTTCCGCTGCATTATCAATTAAAGGCTTGCGTATAACAGTTTCACTATCCCTTACCGCCGGCAATGGCGCCCCCTGAATACGGGATGCATAAATCAGCCGCTTATCTACAAATATGGAAAACTGGTATCCTCCTATTTTATGGAGACTGTCGGCCGGTAATTCAGGACCTAACTGATGAAGATAGTTAGTTAAAGAATGCGCCATGAATGCAGTGAAAAACAAGTCGCTGGTGTTAGTCAGCTCATAGGTTTGCAGAAAATCCTGCGCCGATGATCCAGTTAAGGGAACCTCCTTCGCCGTAAATCTTACCGCTCCTATATTACTTTCATGCAAAGGGGTTTTTACGCCGGCATCTGGCACAAAGCCTTGTGATAACAGCTTTCCGGGTATAAATATCAAAAGGAGAATAAAATAGCATTTCATATTTTAAAACTACTGTCATCCGTTTATTAAAAATAGAAGATTCTTAACATTAGCGTGTCGGGTGCAATAATTTCCGGAACTGCAACGGGGTTATCTGATGAAAAACTTTAAAACTGCGTATAAAATGGCTCTGGTCCGAGAATCCACAGTCATATGCTACGTCGGTAAGTGATACATCGCTGGCTGACAATAACTTCATCGCTTTTTGCATCCGTACGGCCCGGACAAATTCTCCCAGAGAAACACCATAAAATCTGGAAAATTCACGGGAAAGGTGCACGGGGTGCACGTTTGCAATGCCCGCCAATACTGTCAGACTGAGTTCCACTGATCCGGCAGATAACAATTCCTCCATATTTTTCAACCATTGCGGTTTTTGCTTTTCAGCAATGGTCTTTATCTCCCCTATCCTGCCAAATATCTGCACCAGCAACACATCTATTGCCAGCTGTGATTGGATACCAGATAATTTCATCTCCCTGAAAATCTCATATATCCATTGCTTTACCACAGGATCATTTATCCGGCTGCTTCCTGCGCTGACATTGCTGTTGATACCAGCAGCGGCAAACCACGATTCATGGACTTCTATATGAATACCTCGGGTATATTTATCTGATGCGATGTTATAATGGGCATCATCCCAGTTGTGAAAAAGCAGGTCGCCCGAGACGCACTCATAGGATTTTTTCTTGTTGGCTTCTGTCATGCCGCCTGCCAGCAGGAAAGTAAAGTAGCGGTTTTCATGATAATGCCAGGGCACCCTCGGCTGCGTATACACTGTATCTGTCAGTGTAAAGCCAGGCAAATGAATAGCTTCATTTGTCGAACCATAGAACTTTCCTGCAGGCGACATTTTCATACTAAAAGGTACGATTTCCGGCAGAGAAATAAATTCATCCGGTTAAAAATCATCTCCCGGTATTTCAATTACATATGTCCCAATTTCAAATTTGACAGTATCAGGCCACAGGTAGAAAAACCAACTACTGCAATTACCAGGCTGGATAAAAGCATTACTTTCCCCCATTCATTTTTGTCATTTACCATCACTGCTATCAGCCCTCCTATAAAATATACTGCACAAATAACCATCAACAGTATTCCGGCGCCGATTACACCGCCGTCTGGAATCAAACATATCAACAATAATATGCCCAGTGTAATACCGGTTAATTGCAGAAATTTCTTAGTAAAATTGCTCATATTCCAGTTATTTTATCGGGTCAGATATAATCTTATTCGTTGGAGTGAGTACCGCCTGACGCTCTGCCTGTAACTGTTTCAGATACTCTTCCTTATCATCTCTGTAAAATAAATTCATGGTTTCAAACGGAATAATACGGCCGTCTTTATGTAGAATATGTACGCAGGATTTCTTAATGGCCCTTACATCAAAATCATAGGCATCCAGGAAACGCATGATCACAATCCTGAACAGATTGGTATAATCCAGTCCGGGCGCCTGTACCTGTGGCAGGCAGCACAACAATGACTGCATATCGTTCACGGCAGCATCGGTAGAAATCCCTGTACTGAATATCTTCAGCACATGCTGATGCAGGCGCTCGTCCTGCTCATAGACAATGGTATTTTTGCTGTTGTTCAGCAATACGGCCGGATCTACGTAGCGTGTCAGCGGAAATACCTGGCCATCAATTTTCAATGCATAGGCCATTGCCAAAGCGTCCGGATTACAAGGCACTGGAATAATATCATTGCCCTGCCATATCGGCGACTGCTCCAATATCCGCTGGCGTACTTCCGTCAACGTTATACGGTCTGTTGCAGGGTCAAAATCGTCTGTACGACCCGCCACCTGCACCGGCTGGAACGTAACACCACGCACGCAGCGCTGCTTCAGTGCAAAATCAATAATGGCGCCCATCTCATCATCATTCTGGCCCTTTTGTAACGTCACCACCAGCGTAGTACTGAGATTCACTTCATTCAGGTTTTCCAGCGCCTGACGTCGTATATCCGTTAAATCCTTGCCACGCATGCGTTCCAGCACTTCCGGCTTAAAGGAATCAAATTGCAGGTAGACTTCAAAATCCGGCAGGTACGTAGCCAGTTTCTTCGTAAACTCCTTGTCTTTTGCAATACGGATACCATTGGTATTTATCATCAGATGCCTGATGGGCTTGGTTTTGGCAATATCCAGAATTTCGAAGAACTGCGGGTGCAGGGTAGGCTCTCCACCGCTCAGCTGCACCACATCAGGCTGCCCTTCATTGGCCACAATGATATCCAGCATCTGCTCTATCTCCTCCAATGTCCGGTGACGGCCATAATGCGGGGATGACATAGCATAGCAGGTAGGACAGGTAAGGTTACAGCGGTCTGTCAGCTCAATCACACTCAGACAGCTGTGCTGCTCATGGTCCTGGCATAAACCACAATCATACGGACAACCATAATGGGTTTCCGTATTCGTTTTGCAGGGCGCCTCCGATGGCTTATTATAGTTGCGGGTATTTTTGTAATAGTCAATATCAGTAGCTATCAGAACTTTTTCGCGGCCATGCTCCGGACAGTGTTTTACCATAAACACCTTATTATCTTCAAAAATCACCTTTGCATCTACTCTGCGTAAACAAGTACTACAAATACTTACCGTGAAATCGTAATAGGTGTAATTCTTTTCAGGCATATTGCTCTTTTTTTAATAATCGTGATGGAAAAATGATCACCCTCGCATAATAAACCAATCCCAGCAAACAGGCTATCTGTATAGAACCTAAACCTCCCGGAAACCGGTATCCCGGCTTGATAAAGTCCAGTAAAAAGCGAAACAGCAAATAGGCGATCATAAATAGTTTAAACAATGCACCCGACTCCAGTACAAATCGTTTACTTATCAAGTGCAGCGTTATCCATAAAATTATCAGGAACACAATTTCATAAAGTGAAACAGGATGACGCAGGATGTGATCGCCCAGGTCCATGCCCCATGGCAGCGCTGTTGGCAGGCCATAGGTCTCTTCATAAACACCCATGGTAAAACATCCGATTCTTCCTATTATAATAGCCAACATCAAAGGATATACGAAAAGATCACCGGTGGAACTCCGCTCTCCTACTATCTTCTTAATACCTTCTACTCCTATTAGTCCACCGAGAAGCCCGCCCACTATTGTTTTGCTTTTGTAGATGTATACCAGGAGATTACCGGCAGATGAAAATCCCGGCGGATACTCAAGTGCCCCGAGCAGGCGGCTGCCCAGCAAAGCCCCGAACATGGCCCCTATAATCGCCCAGATACGGTTGGAATCATGCACCTGATCGCCCTGGCGCCGACGCAAGAAAAGGAAATAGCGAAACCCAAGGAACATGCCCAGCGTTTCAGTGAGAGTATGCAACGGGAGTTGCAACCCACCAAGGGTTATCGTGACAGGAAATACCAATAATTATCAGATTTGTATACAATTTAGGAATTTTATGTTCAATTTGCGCAGACTACAGCCAAAACAAAAAACCCCAACCACGAAAAGGTTGGGGTGTAATAACTGAAAATAAAATCGTTATGATTTGGTGTAAGTAGGTAATAAAATGCACCCTACCCAATCGATCAAATTAATAGATTCCCCAGCCATATTCCCATTGGAATAATCCTGCAGATAGATTTTCCCCCAGTAATAATTGGTTGAATTTGGATTAAGGCGATAATTCCAGGCCATCACTTCTCCATTTGTTGTCTGACGGTATGTATAACCAGCACCGGCTGGAGCTGTTGTTGGAATAGTGCATGCCTGATCCTTGTAGAACCGGATGTACAAATCTGCTTGGGTCCAATATCTATCCCAGTCAATAAAGTAATCTCCATAATTCTCCAACTCTATTCGTGCATATACAGGAGTAGTGTTATATAGCATATTATAGATATCAACGTCCCCTTGTGAAAGGCCATCACGTTGAGCAGAAAAAGTGGTACCATCTTTTCTGGTCATAGAATAAGGAGCTCCAGGTTTTAGAAAGGCCGATGAAGGGTACAACATTACTGAGTTAAAATCAAGCGTACCAAGAGCTAAACCATAAATGGTTGTATTTATTACCTTATCAAATTGCGGCAGCTTTTCCGGGTCAATGTTGTTCGGATAAACTGTAATATAATTATCCCGGTCATCACGACACTGCTCATGGTACAACCCAAGTGCATGACCAATTTCATGAATTGCATTACCTGTTGTGGCTCCTGGTCCTAAATTAACTATTGTCAGACCATTTGCTTTGCCTATTGAGTTAGTAAAGGCCCCTGGCTCGTTAGATTTGAAATACACATAATCGCTCTGGTTAGTACGTGGAACAAACTGGATGTTAGTAACATTCATCCAATGCGCGATAGCATTATTAGCTCTGGATACGTCCGCAAAATTATTGTCGATGGTATAATACACCGTCCTATTAGGCCACAATGATTGCGGCAATGGATTGCCAGTTCGGTTAGTTTCACCCGAAAGCATCCTCGGTAACGGCAACTTGTTTTTCACTAGCATTGCCCCCGGCGATTCTACATGATGTAATCTTGAAACTTTTGCAGCATCGCCAATAGCAACCTGAGCATAACTGTTTTTTAATGACTGGAAGGCATCTTCAGTATATACGACATCTCCACCGAAAATGTAATTGCCTCCGGACTTCAGAAAACTCATTACGGGTATTCCAACTTTATCCGTAATATTTATATGCTCACCAGTTGCAACTGGATACCCCTCATAATTAATTACTTCAGCAGATGGTTTATTTGCTTCGGAAACATCGTGAGCTACTTCTTTTTTACAGGATACAGAAATAAAAAGTAACAGCAGTACCAGAAAGGACTTCAATTTAACAAACATGATTCTTGTTTTTGAGAATAGGGAAATAAAATTTACGCTATGAGATTAGGTTAACTGATTAAAGGTAAGGGAGCATTACACGTTAGCAAAATTAATTATACACCTGGATAACTTAATTCCACAATATCATTCCACCAAGGGTTATCGTGACAGGAAATACCAATAATTATCAGATTTATATACAAATTATGCATTTTGTGCGCAACTTAAACGGATAATAAACTAATCTTACCATCCGTTATTTACCTGATCAACCACATTACATGAAATTTCTGGTACCCGCATTTACCTTGTTGTTGTCATCTTTTGTACTGTCTGCACAAAATTCCCCAGCCAGCCAGCGTCCCAATATTATCTTGTTCCTGGTAGATGATATGGGCTGGATGGATACCTCACAGCCATTCGGCGACTCCGTGATGCCCCTTAACAGGAAATACCATACGCCCAATATGGAGCGGATGGCCAGAGAAGGCCTGTTGTTTCATCAGGCATATGCCAATCCCGTTTGCACACCTACACGTACTTCCCTCATCAGCGGCATGAGCTCCGCCAGCACACATATCACCAACTGGACATCTATCACTCCCAATCAGGCTACTGATTATAAAGATGATCAGCTGGAGGCACCACAGTGGAATGTCAGTGGCATCAGCAATGTCAGGGAATCGAATACCTACCTTTGCCCCAAGCCGCTGCCACAGCTGCTCCGCGATGCAGGGTACTTTACCATCCATGTAGGCAAAGCACATTGGGGTAGTCTGGGGACACAAGGCTCCGACCCGATGAATCTGGGCTTTGTTGTGAATATCGCCGGCTCTTCATTAGGCCATCCGCAAAGCTATTATGGTGAACAGAATTTCGGGAATATGCCCGGCAAAACCACGTTCAATGCGGTTCCCGACCTACAGGCTTTCTATGGTAAAGACACCTTCCTGACCCAGGCGCTGACCCAAAAGGCAATAGCAGCCATGCAATACCCTATCAGCCATCAGCAGCCCTTCTTCCTTTACCTGGGACATTATGCTGTTCATCTGCCTATACAACCAGATAAAAGATTCCTGGACAAATACCTGGCCGCAGGCCTCGACTCTACCGAAGCCAGCTATGCCACGCTGATAGAAGGCATGGACGAAAGTCTCGGGAATATCCTGGATTTCCTGAAGGCAAAAGGTATAGAGAAAAATACAGTGGTGATTTTTATGTCAGACAATGGAGGACTTGCCAACAGCGGCAGAGGAGGAATACGTAACACACAGAATGCGCCACTCCGCGCCGGCAAAGGGTCTCCCTATGAAGGCGGCATCAGGGTACCGTTGATGGTGAAATGGCCAGGGGTCGTGAAACCCGGTACCAAAACCAATAATTATGTGGGCGCAGAAGACTTCTTCCCTACCGTGCTGGATATCGCCGGCATAAAACCAATCACCGCTATAGATGGCATCAGCTATCTGGGCATCCTGAAAAATCCTGGTATTAAAATAAATGACCGTCCACTATTATGGCATTACCCTAACCGATGGACAGTAAACGAAGATGAAGGATACGCCTGGTCAAGCGGTATGCGCTATGGCAAATGGAAAATCATCTACCTCATGAAACAACAAAAACTGGAATTATACGACCTGGAGCAAGACCTCAGTGAACAACATGATCTGTCGGCATCCAATCCCCAAAAGCTCGCAGAACTGGCCAAACGCTGGACCCTTGTCCTAAAACAGCGGGGGGCAGAACTGCCTGTCTGGAAAAATACTGGGAAAACCGTAGCATGGCCGGATGAACTGATCAATAAGTAAAATGTCTATTCACCGCAACGTATGAAAACTATCCTGACGACTTTCGGATTACTGTTATCCACCCTATTGCAGGCACAGAACCTAATACCCAATCCTGGCTTTGACGACGTGAACATCTGCATTGAATATACGGCCAAATGTGCGCCCCAGGCCTGGACGCCCACAGCGCCCTTTTTCAGTAAAATAATGTACGATGGCGATAACCCTGTCAGCAACCATAAAGTGACGCTGCCAATGGAAATCTACACTGATCCCAATAACCGACCTTATTACAAAACGCAGCTGCTCAATCCCATGCGGAAAGGCACCCGCTATAAGGTAGAAGCCTATGTTTTGGATAACAGATATACTTCCTGCTTCCTGGATATCAGGCTGGATACAGCAGAAACCTTTCAGGACCTGCCACTGCGACTACCGGTACCCCCTACACTGAGTTTTAACAGGGATACCGGCAAATATGTGGCCGTCAGCAAGACCTACATTAAATTTGAACAGGAAATCAAAGCGGGAGATAATTACCGGTATATCGTGCTGGGGAATTTTCACGAAGGCAATACCGTAAAGGGCTCAAACAATATCTACACCTATATCGACAGCATTGCCATTACACCGCTGGATAACCAGCCGTATAATGCACATACCGCCGACAGCATTAAACAACTGCTGTATAGTGACCACTGGCGCCATTCATATAGCAGGCCGGCCATGCCCATGCAGGGTGGACAACTGAAAGCAAAAATAGTATTGCCAACAAGAGTAATACAGCACAGCGGCCGCTGTGATACAGTAGTGCTGGCATCAGAATTTTTCAGCGGTAACCGTAAAGATATCAACTCCGTATATGCGGACCAGTTAGGGAATACCTTTCTCCTTAAACCGGAAAATGTAAAAGAAAAGATCATCATCTCCGGTTATTCTTACCTAAAGCCCAATCCCCGCTATAATGAAATCATCGCCACAGACAGGGCCAATGAAGTAGCCAATTACCTGGTCTATAAAAAGGGTTTCAGCTTCGATGACTTCATCATCAAAGGTTATAGTAAGCCCAGGGAAGGGATGGATACCGTAGAAATGGTGGAAATTATCAGCTGCCAGCCGGCGCCGGAACCTCCGGCTACACCTGTCACCAGAACGGATACCTTACTGATACCGGATGTATTGTTTAAGTTCGATAGCAGCACACTCAATCAGCGGCTGTACGCCTCGCTGGATAGTATCCTGATGCTTATTCCTGATAAGCCAGGCATACAACTGGCCATCACAGGGCATACAGACAATAAAGGCACCAATATCTACAACGAGGAATTATCCTTAAAAAGAGCCAATGCTGTTGCAGCTTACCTGCGTAGGAAGAAACCTGCCGTGAGTATACTTACCATTAACGGAATGGGTGAAACCATGCCTGTTGCGGATAACAGTACGCCTCAGGGGCGGCAGAAAAACCGGCGGGTAGAAATTATTATCTTCTATCCCCAGGAGCAGGATTAAAGTAAGGAAGACTGAACATCTCCTCCAGGGCCAGTTTCCAGGTAACGGGATGATGGCGGCCACCCTGAATTTCGAGGTAGGAGATATCGGTATGCATCTCGTAGCCTTTGGCCAGCAGTTCTGTGATCAGATCTTTGGTATCATCAATACTGTCGATGATACCGTTGTTGTTACGGTCTGCCAGTTCATCTGCGGTACCGCATTCAAAGAAGAAATGCAGGCCGGCTTTAAACTCACTGTTGCGGATAACGCGGTGCATGATGCGGTCGGACAGATCACTGTAACCTTCTCCCAGTGGCTTGTCGCGCCACCAGAAGGAGCCAGACATTACGCCGGCAAAGGAAAACTCAGTGGCATGGTTCCAAACGATATCCAGGGCAGAGAGTCCGCCCAGCGACCAGCCGGCGAAGCCCAGTGGCAGCGTTTTCCATTCCGGCTGCTGCTCGTAGAGTGCCGGCAGCAGGTCGTCCATAATAAAGGAAGTATAGTTGCCGGCAGCGGCGCCCTCTCCCTGAAAGTTAGGAATACCTGCTACGCCATACTCCTGCAGCCGTTGCGGGCCGGCGTGTATCCCGACAACCACCACCGGAACGTCCATGTTAATTAATAATGAAGAAATGTCCATATCACGGAGGTCCTGACCGTCGTTCATTAGCAGTACAACAGCCGGTTTCCCTGTATAATCGTAAATATCCACTATCACATCCCGCCGGAGTTGCGGAGCATAAATGAAAACATTTCTGGTCATAATGGAAAGGTAACAAATATCAAATCACGAAACTTTTTTAAATTTAAGCAAAGGAAATCCCGTGATCGAAAACTTCTATAAATGGCATTCCCCTCATCTTGACCGGGAATTTGAAATGCTGACGTTTGGACACAGCGGCCTGCCACTGCTGTTATTTCCTACGTCGATGGGCCGCTATTACGAAAGTAAGGACCGCGGCCTGATAGACGCCATTCAGTGGTTTATAGAAGAAGGGAAGATAAAAGTCTATTGCCCCGATAGCTATGACGCCCAGAGCTGGTACAATATCAAAATCCCGGCAGCGGAAAGAGCGTATAACCATAACCGTTACGACCGCCTGCTGATGGAAGAAGTACTGCCCCGGATGCAGGAAGAAACCGGACATCAACGGATAGTGGCTGCTGGCTGCAGTTTTGGCGGATTTCACGCCACTTCTTTCGCCTTCCGGCACCCCGAATTGGTATCCTACCTGTTTAGCCTCAGCGGTACCTTCGATATCAAATCCAGGGTAGACGGACATTACGATGAAAACGTATATTACAGCAATCCGGCAGATTTCATGGCAGACAACAACCACGAAGCACTCTGGCGTATGGGCATCGTACTGGGAGTACCTTCCAGTGATGTTACCCGCCACCAGAACGAAAGTATGTCGGGCATCCTGGCAGCCAAAAACATTACCCACTGGCTGGACGTTCGCCCGGAAGGTACCCACGACTGGCCTACCTGGCGTAACATGCTGCCCGGATATCTCTCATTAATCAGATAAAAACATGAAAAAGATCGGCATTTTGTTCGGACAGGAAAACACCTTTCCACAGGCTTTTGCAGACCGCATCAACCGGAAAAACCCCAGCGGGATCTTTGCCGAATTTGTTACCCTCGACAAAGTACTGCAGGGACAGGCAAGCGAATACGCCGTTATCGTTGACCGCATTTCACAGGATGTACCATTTTACCGGGCATTCCTGAAAAATGCTGCCGCTACCGGCACCGCTGTCATCAATAACCCCTTCTGGTGGAGCGCCGATGATAAATTCTTCAATAACGCTCTCGCTGAACAGATCAACGTGACCGTTCCCAGAACAGCCCTGCTGCCTTCTTATCAGCATCCGGACAATACCAACGCCAAATCTTTCCGTAACCTTATATTTCCCCTCGACTGGCAGGGCATTTTCGATTATGTCGGCTTTCCTGCCTACCTCAAACCCTACGATGGCGGCGGCTGGAGGAATGTTTACCGCCTCGCGGATAAAGAGGAGTTCTATAAAGTACACCAGGAAACAGGACAGCTGGTAATGATGCTGCAGGAAGAAATCGATTTTAACGCCTATTACCGCTGTTATTGCATCGGAGGCAAAGCCGTCCGTATCATGCCGTATAATCCACGCCATTCGCACCAGGATCGTTATAAAGCAACCTTTGAGATAGATAAAGGAGTTTTAGCAGAGATAGAACGAGCGACCATCGCCCTGAACCAGTACCTGGGTTATGATTTTAATACAGTAGAGTTCGCTGTAAGAGGAGATGTTCCCTATGCGATCGACTTCTGTAACCCGGCCCCGGATGCGGATATACATTCCATCGGCCAGGAAAACTTCGAGTGGATAGTGGAAACCAGCGCTCAATATGCCATAGAAAGAGCCATGGCACATGATTGGAGCAAGGACAACCTTACCTGGGGTAAATTTATATCTCCCGGTATCATTAAAAAAAATTCAGCCGAATAAATTAGCAACATACATTTGCAGATAAATTAAAAAGTAAGGAGCATTATGCGCAATGCGTTCACGCTGGGTATAGAAGAAGAATACATGGTAATGGACCCCGTTACCAGAGAGTTGAGATCGCATGAACAGAAGATCGTGGAGCAAGCCCATAAGGTGATCCGTGATCAGGTTAAAGCGGAATTTCACCAGGCGGTAGTAGAAGTAGGCACACAGATCTGCGCCAACATCCATGAAGCGCGGGAAGATGTTGCCCTGCTTCGCAGAACCATCAACCAGATTGCCGGCGACCTCGGCTTCAGCATCGGCGCCTCCGGCACCCATCCTTTCAGCCACTGGCAGCAACAGCTGATCACCGACCATCCCCGCTATTTCGAAATCGTCAACGAAATGCAGGATGCCGCCAGGTCTAACCTGATCTTTGGACTCCACGTACATGTAGGTATGGAAAACAGGGAAATGGCCCTGCATATCGCCAATTCTGTCCGTTATTTCCTCCCGCATATCTTCGCACTGAGTACCAACAGCCCCTTCTGGGAAGGCCGTAATACCGGCTTTAAATCGTTCCGTACAAAAGTATTCGATAAGTTCCCGCGTACCGGTATCCCGGATTACTTCGCCAGTATCGAAGAATATGACAAATACATCAACCTGCTCGTTAAAACCAACTGTATAGATAATGCCAAAAAAGTCTGGTGGGACCTCCGCGTTCACCCATTCTTCAACACTGTTGAATTCAGGATATGTGACGTGCCGATGACCCTCGATGATACCATCACCCTGGCAGGACTCTTCCAGGCTGTCTGCGCAAAAATCTATAAACTGCGCATGCAGAACCTGAACTTCATCATCTACAACAGAGCACTGGTGAATGAAAATAAATGGCGCGCATCCCGTTATGGAATCGATGGAAATCTCATCGATTTCGGAAAAGAAATGGAAGTGAACGCCCGCTCCCTCATTTACGAACTCCTCGATTTCATCGACGATGTAGTGGATGAACTGGGCAGCAGAGAAGTCATAGACGCCACCTCCCGCCTCATGGACAGGGGTACCGGCGCCGACAGGCAATTAAAAAAATTCGAAGAAACCAACGACCTCGTTGCTGTTACGGATTACATCCGTGAACAGTTCCTCGCAGGTTGTTAAAATACCTTCTAACATTGTGTGGTGGCGTCCCGCCGGCGGCGGGACGCCACCACACAAAAAGGGCGGATGCCGAAGGCGTCCGCCCTTTTTGTGTCCGGAAATACAAACAACAATCTATTTATTCTATGACGCTCCGCGAGAAAAAGAAAGCACTACCGCCGCATATTTTGTAATTTTGCAGTATGCGAACCATTAAGATAGCAGTACTGGATATGTATGAAGGTGTACCTAACGAGGGTATGCGTTGTATCCGGGAGATATTGACAAAATATGCAGAGATGCATTCGCTGTCTCTGCAGTTTGATGAATTTGAGGTAAGAATAGCCAGGCAGGTACCAGACACCAACTACGATATTTATATCTCTACTGGTGGCCCGGGAAGCCCGGTGGATAGTGAAGGATCAGCATGGGAAACAGCTTATTTCTCCCTGATAGAAGACCTGATGAAATGGAACCGTGAAGAAGATGTTAAAAAGCCGGTCCTGTTTATCTGCCATTCGTATCAGATCATGTGCAGATATTATAAACTGGGGAATGTATGCAAACGTAAATCACCGGCATTCGGTGTATTTCCGGTACATAAAACAGCTGCAGGCATGCAGGAAAAAGTATTCAGCGCCCTGCCAGATCCTTTCTACATCGTAGATAGCCGCAACTGGCAGGTGATAGAGCTGAATGAAGATAACCTGAATGCCATGGGCGCTCAGGTACTGGCCATAGAAAAAGAAAGGCCCCACGTACCGCTGGAACGTGCCACCATGTCTATACGGTTCAACGATCATTTTATCGGTACCCAGTTCCATCCGGAAGCAGATGCTGCCGGGATGCGGATGTACCTGCTCCAGGAAGAGAAAAAAGAACAGGTCATCGCTCATCATGGTATCGAGAAATATGAAAGCATGATAGAACAACTGGAAGATCCTGATAAAATCATGCTCACACACGACCGGTTTATTACTGCCTTCCTCGATTATGCTATCTATGGTGAACTGTCTGAGCGACTGGCTGCCATCGAAAGAAGTGTGCAGGTAGCCGCCCATAATGATGATGAAAATACTTTCTTCTAAGATTGAATGCTTATGATCCCGTCTGTAAGAAAAGCCTATAACGCAAACTTTAGTGAAGAGCAATACCAACGGTTTCTGAAAGCCATCGCTGAAGATGCCGGTACCGCTCCCGCTTTCAGGATTGCAGAAACACCGGTGTTCGTACCGGCAGACCTTACCGCAAAACTGGTACAGGCCTGCGAAGAAGTCGTGAACGTAATATTACGCCCCGACTTCAAAGACCTCACGGAGAATGCCATTCCGCACGGACTGAGAGTGCCCAACGAAAATGATCATCCGCATTTTATCGTTATAGACTTCGCCGTAACAAAAAATGAAGCGGGTGTACTGGAGCCCCAGCTGATTGAACTGCAGGGCTTCCCAACCATGTTTGCCTTCCAGCACGTGATGGCCAAACAATTCAGGGCTAATTTCAACATACCATCCAATCTTAACAACTACTTCAACGACCTCAATGACGAGCAGTATTATGCGTTGTTAAGAAAGATGATCATCGGAGACCATAAACCCGAAGAAGTGATCCTCCTCGAGGTAAAGCCGGAAGAGCAAAAAACAAAAATCGACTTTTATATAACGGAGAAATATCTCGGCATCCGCCCGGTATGTATCACTACGCTGATCAAAGAAGATGATCACCTGTTTTATATGCGGGATGGTGTACTGACACCGGTGAAACGTATCTATAACCGCATCATTTTCGATGACCTGCACCAGCAGGAAGAAATGCTGGGGCCACACGTCGACCTCTTTGATGATCTTGATGTGGAATGGATCACACACCCCAACTGGTTTTACCGTATCAGCAAATATACCATGCCACTGCTGCACAGCGAATTCATACCTAAAAGCTGGTACCTGAATGAACTGCCGGTAGTGCCTGGAGACCTGGAAAATTATGTGTTAAAGCCCTTATTTTCCTTCGCAGGCAGAGGAGTAAAAATAGATGTCTCCCGGGAAGATATCGACGCGATAGAAGACCCGGAAAACTGGATCCTGCAGCGAAAAGTACAATATGCGCCGGCGATAGAAACACCTACCGGACCAGCCATCTGCGAAATACGCATGATGTATATCTGGCCGGACGATGCGGCAAGGCCGATATTGGTACATAACCTGTCCAGGCTCAGTAAAGGCAAAATGATTGGCGTAGGCTTCAATAGCAACGACACCTGGGTAGGTGGCAGCTGTTGCTTTTTTGAGTCGCTGCCAGCTTAATACGCGCATTGCCTGCGCACTACTATCCTATATTTGACCCAAATACCTGTGAAATGTTTAGTAACCTTGCCATTGATGTTGCTTTAGGACTTGTATTCATTTTTTTACTGTACAGCCTGTTTGTAACAATACTACAGGAAATGATAGCACGCGTCTTCAGCCTGCGGGCGCGTACCCTTTCCAAAGCCCTCCGGCGTATGCTGGACGGAGATCCCCGACGCAACGACCTTGGTTTCTTCGGAAGATTTACGCTCTTTACCTGGTTCTACGAGCGCGGCTGGAGTGTGGTTCATTTCTTCTTCCCCTTTAAATACAGTCCCATCCTCCAACAGTTCTACGCCACCTCCTCTATCCGCTATCTTGGTGAAAATACCGCCGCTTCCAGACCTTCTTATATCAGCCCTGCTATCTTTTCCCAGACCATGGTACATCTGCTAAGAAACAGTACCACCGCCCGGAATACCGACCAGCAAACCATTCAGGCCGCTCTAGATGAAAATAGCCTGCACTTCAATGATGCAACGCTGACGTATATACGAAATATTTTTACAGATGCCGGCGGCAATACAGACAGGTTCAGGGCCTTACTGGAAGACTGGTTCAACGAAACCATGAGTCGCGCCAGCAGCTGGTACCGCAAGCATACACAAAGCTGGCTGCTGATCATCGGTTTCTGTATCGCCGGGATTTTCAATGTAGATACCATCGCCATTGCCAGAATACTGATGAAAGATAAAACCGTAAGGCAGGAAATGGTGCAACTGGCCTCCAGTCGCAGTTATGCCATGGCGCCCATCGTAGATACCCTGCAACAGAAACACGTCATGTATAAGGATAGTGCCTTCTTCCGGCAAGACAGCTCCCTTCGTGTATTCGTTGGCGATACCTCGGTGATCGGCGTATATGCTATGCTGCGCGCAGATGCCGGCGATGCCAGGAATGTACTGGGCATCCACCGCGAATTCAGTGCGGCGCATCCATACGGCCTTTCGCACCCGCTGCAGCAAAATGGCTGGATAGTACTCGCCGGATGGCTTATGACAGCCATGGCCATATCGCTGGGGGCGCCTTTCTGGTTCGATTTGCTGGGAAAAGTAGTAAAATTCAGGAACACACCGGCAGATAACAGCGCCGGAAGTATGCCCTCAAAACCGTAGAAAAACAGCGATATTCTTTAATTTTGTCAAAATAATATGCCATGACACGAATGAACTATTCCTCAGGTGCTACCTGGGAAGAAAAAGTGGGTTATTCAAGAGCAGTAAAAGTGGGAAACACGATTGAAGTTTCCGGCACTGTTGCAGAAGATCAGGGCAAAGTGGTGGCTCCGGGTAACGCTTACGAACAAACGAAATTTGCACTGGCAAAGATCGAATCTGTTTTAATACAAGCTGGCGCCAGCTTACACGACGTGGTAAGAACACGTATGTTTGTAACAGACATCAGCCGCTGGGAAGAATTTGGACGTGCTCATGGTGAATTTTTTGCGGCTATCAAGCCTGCCACTTCAATGATTGAGGTAAGCAAGCTGATTGATCCGGGATACCTGGTAGAGATTGAAGTAACAGCGATTATTCATAATAAATAATACAGCTATCGTATTTAAATAAAAAACGGTCTCTACTGAGTAGAGACCGTTTTTTTATTTAAAATTATCTTTTTACGGTATTAACCGTAGATTTCTCTCCATTTCAGCATACCACCTACCAGGTTGTTCACGTTGGTGAAGCCTTGTGTTTCCAGCAGCATAGCAGCCTGACCGCTACGGTTGCCACTACGGCAGTAAACGATCACTTCTTTATCTTCCAGGCCTTCCAGTTCATCGATCTGCATCATCTGGATCTGACCCAAAGGAACATGAATACCACCGATATTGAATTCTTCACGCTCATGTGGTTCTCTTACATCCACCAGGATCAGTTCTTCTCCCGCATCCAGGCGCTTTTTAACATCTTCAGCTGTTATGTTTTGCATAAAATTATCTTTTTAATGATTGTTTTTACAAAATTAACCAATTCTCACTATTCCTGGGTAGCTGGCTGTTGGGCAGCGGAATCTTTTACAGGTTTAGTGGCACTGAGGTAGAGGTCTACGGATTCTCCCGCTCTTACCATATTAAAATCTCCTATCTCGTTTTTGCGGGTAGGATATTGTTTGTAGATAAAAGCATTGGCGGTATCACTCACACCCGGATCGATGATAACGGTACCAATATTCAGGTTGCTGGCACTGAGAATTTCTTTTGCTTCCGCATAGGAAAGACCAATGAAGTCAGGAACCGGATTTTCCGTGTTACCACGGCCACTACTGAGAATCAGGGTGATGTTGGTGCCTTCGGCCACCATAGTACCCGGTTTCAGCGGTTTGCCATTCAGCAGTTGCTGCAATACGGTATTGGTCGCAAAGTCAGGTTTGTAAATGGTGTCTCCCACATTCAGACGCAGGCTTTTCAGCACCATTTCGGCACTGCGGAAAGTCAGCCCTTCCAGTTCCGGCATAGCCACCATCGGTGCTACCGTTTTGTTTACGGTTAGATGGATGGTACGGCCAATTTTTACTTCCGCACCTTTGTCAGGGGTTTGTGCCCATACTGCCAGTGGCGGAATACTATCGATGTATATCGAATCTCTTACTTCAGCATCAAATCCGGCAGCTTCCAGTTTGGCAACTGCTTCTTTAATGTTCAGGCCCTTCACATCAGGCACGGTCATACTTTTACCGTGTTTGGTAATTATGCCTAACAGGGAAAAGAAAATGATCGCCAGCAGAAAAAACAGTGCAATTACTGCCAGCAGATTGACTATAAAAGAACGTTTCGTAATAAAATCAAACACAGTTTATTACATTAAAAGTGATAAATCAGTTACAGGTTAGTGTGCCATTGCCTCTTCCAGCAGTGCGCCATAAAACTCTTGCAAAGTTTTACCTGCAGCACGTACCTGTTGCGGAACCAGGCTGTTTTCAGACTGGCCAGGCATTGTATTCGCTTCCAGGAAATACAGCTTGTCATTTGCCTCATCGTAGATAAAGTCTATACGGACAATACCACGGCAGTTGAGCATATAATACAGCTTGGAGGCGGTTTGTTCCACCCTTTCCTTCAATCCCTGCGGAACAGGAGCCGGTGTAATTTCGTTGGTAACACCTGGTGTATACTTCGCTTCATAATCGAAGAATTCCTTGGTGCTCACGATTTCAGTGATAGGCAGTACGTGCAGGTCGTTGCCGGTACGATACAGTCCTATGGTCAGTTCGCGGCCTTTGATAAATTCTTCAATCAGGATCTGGGAATCTTCCCTGAAAGCTTTATCAATGGCTGGCTGCAGCTCTTCTGCAGTTTTAACTTTAGACATACCTATGCTGCTGCCACCTTCTGCCGGTTTAACGAACACGGGTAAACGCAGTTGCTGCAGGATATCTTTCACATCATAAGGCTGATTGCTGAAGATATGTGCAGATTTGGAAACATTTACCACATTCAGGGCAGCCACTACTTTATTGCAATAGCTTTTGTTGAAGGTCAGTGCTGAAGTTACCATGCCACAGCTGGTATAAGGGATACCCAGCATTTCAAAGTAGCCTTGCAGACGGCCATCTTCTCCTGGTGTACCATGAATACCAATAAAGACACAATCAAATTTGATTTTATTGCCGTCTATCAGCAAAGAAAAATCATTCTTGTCGATTTCGTGGGTTTTACCGTCGGCAGCCGTATGTGTCCAGCCTTCACGTGTTACCACCACTTTGTAAACTGCATACTTGCTGCTATCCAGGTTATTTTCGATGGTAACAGCACTTTGTACTGAGATTACATATTCTCCGGAATATCCGCCGGCAACTAAAGCAATATTTTTCTTCATAAGATGTCTTAGCAATAAAGCGGGTAAAGTTAAGGAAACTTTTCGGCCGTACAAGAGGCGGCGGTCAGGGCCGGTATAAAATATATAAGGCCGCCTCTACTGCGTAAAGACGGCCCTTCCATACCTGGAAAATTCCTAAACATGCAGCTTTTCCTTCTTTTCCAGTAGTGCAGCTACGGTTTCCTGGTACATTTCGTCCGGCACACAGCAGTCTACCGGGCAAACGGTCGCACACTGGGGCTCCTCATGGAATCCCTGGCACTCGGTGCATTTGTCTGGTACAATGTAATAATAGTCGTTGCTGAGCGGGGAATGTAAGCTGCCGGCATCGGTGGCAGTCCCGTCGTGTAGTGTAATCTGGCCATGGAGCGACGTTCCGTCTGCCATTGCCCATTCTGTCCCGGCTTCATAAATAGCGTTATTGGGACATTCCGAAATGCATGCGCTGCAAACGATGCACTCGTCCGTAATTTTTAATGCCATAGGAATAAGATTTAGTTATTAAGCTATGTCGGGGCCAAGATACGGTTTTGCCGGGATTTAACGTGTCAGTATATACGAATGGAGGGGCTATATAATAAAAAAGCCGCTCCGGCACCACCCGGAACGGCCTAAGCTTCCTTGAATATATTAATTAGATATGCAGTTTTTCTTTCTTAGCCATCAGTTCATCCACTGTTTCCTGGTACATTTCGTCCGGAACACAGCAGTCAACTGGGCAAACAGCCGCACATTGTGGCTCCTCATGGAAACCCTGACATTCGGTACATTTATTTGGAACGATATAGTATGTATCTACGCTCACAGGTGCATTACGATGGTCAGCATCCATAGTGGAGCCGTCCATCAGGGTGTACGCACCTTTAACGGTTGTACCGTCAGACATGGCCCATTCCACTCCGCCTTCGTAAATTGCATTGTTTGGGCATTCAGGTTCGCAAGCGCCACAGTTAATACATTCGTCTGTTATCTTAATTGCCATAGAGTAAACTTTTTATTTAAGTAGTAAGCCATTAATTTTGTGGACAAAAATAAAATATTCCCGGTTTAATCAAGCCATTATTTATAAAGATTCATGAATATAGCAGAAAAAGAAAAAGCGCTGGTACGTTTGGGCGAATATCTTGCCGGAAACAGCCCTGAATGGGAAGAGGTTAAGGAGCGGGCTTACAGGGCCAACGGATGGTTTATCCCGGCATTCATCGATAATGCGCTGGAAAATATCTGCCAATACTTCCTGGAACCTGCAGCCCTGCAACAATGGCTGGCCGCATATCCTGCCGCCGCCAATGAAAGGACTCCCCGCAAAGTAGGCATCGTCAGTGCCGGTAATATACCGCTGGTGGGCTTTCACGACTGGTTATGCGGATTCATCAGCGGACACCAGGTTAAACTGAAACTCTCCAGTAAAGACGACATCCTCCTCAAACATATCCTTCGGAAAATGGAAGAATGGTACCCTGCCATTGCCGGCCAAACGGAAATCCAGGATACCCTGAAGGATTGTCAGGCCTATATCGCCACCGGCAGCAACAACTCTGCCCGCTATTTTAACTACTATTTTGCCAAATACCCGCATATCATCCGCCATAACCGCACCTCCGCAGCCATCCTTACCGGACACGAAACGCCGCAGGAACTGGAAGCGCTGGCCGATGATGTCATGCTCTACTTCGGCCTGGGATGCCGTAACGTTACCAAAGTATTTGTGCCGGAAGGCTATAACTTCCAGCCACTCCTGGATGCCCTCAACAAATATGAGTATCTGATGGACTACCACAAATACAAAAACAACTTCGATTACCAGCTGGCCCTGCTGCTGCTGAATAATCACCCGTATATCACCAATGGCAGTATCCTGCTCCATGATGCTCAAAGCCTCTTCTCCCCACTGAGCGTACTGCACTATGGCTTCTATAACGATCAACAATCGCTCGCTGCAGAATTAGGACAGGACGAAGTGCTGCAATGCCTTGTAGGTAAGGATTATACACCTTTCGGCCAGGCCCAGCAACCTTCCCTCAGCGACTATGCCGATGGGGTAGATACCATGGCATTCCTGCTTGAACTCTGATTTTCAGCAAAGTAATTATACCTCCCCTTTTCTGCCCGGACACTAACAAAATGTCCGGGCAGTTTGTTATCTTGACATATAGTAAATGAATCATTGTCAGCCCACACCAGCATGACGTTTAAAGTAAATTAACGATTGATATAAAAATCTGTTAAAGTGAACGTTATAGTGGATATTTCATTAAACACGACCATTAAATTTGTATCGAAGGCATATTAATTGACCTGACAGGAGCATACAAATTTAGTTTCAGCTAAACACACTATAATATGAAATTCAAGCAAATTGTTACAATTGTCCTTATCAGCTTTGTGACTGCTTCTGCCTCCATATTTGTGTACAGCAAATATTTCCAGACAAGGCAGACAGGTATCTTTCAGAATGGATCCAACGACGTCCCCGTTAACTATGCCCGGTATATGCCCGGCACTGAACACACAGCATCCGCTTTAGCTCCGTCCGACTTCACCACCGCAGCCAAAACTGCTGTGCCGGGAGTAGTGCATATCAAAACGAAAATCAACCCACGCCAGGTAACCAATGGTAACAATCTGCAACGCAGACGCTCCATATTACAGGACTTATTCGGTGATGATTTCTTCGGTGATGAGTTTAATGGTGGCGGAGATGGCCGCAAATACTATGTTCCGGGCCAGATGGCCTCCGGTTCAGGGGTCCTGATCTCCGACGATGGCTACATTGTTACCAACAATCACGTTATTGATGATGCAGACGAAATCTCCGTATCCCTCTCCAACAGCGGCAAAACCTATACTGCCAAACTGGTAGGCGCTGATCCAAGCACCGACCTGGCTGTGATTAAAATCGAAGGCACCGGACTACCTTACCTCCTGTACGGTAATTCGGACAACGTCGACATCGGACAGTGGGTACTGGCAGTAGGCTATCCTTTAAACCTGGATGCCACCGTAACCGCCGGTATCGTGAGCGCCAAATCCCGCACCATAGGTATTAACAAAGGCCGCGGCGGTAGCAGAAATACAGCGATTGAATCCTTTATCCAGACAGATGCCGCAGTGAACCAGGGCAACAGTGGCGGCGCCCTCGTCAATACAAGCGGTGAACTGGTAGGTATCAACTCCGCCATCGCCTCTCCTACCGGCTCCTACGCAGGTTATTCCTACGCAATCCCGGTAAACCTGGTGAAGAAAGTCGTGAATGACCTCATGAAATACGGTAACGTACAACGTGCCTACCTCGGCGTATCCTATATGCCTAGCTCCGTAATCGCCTCCCTCTCTGATGATCAGCTGAAGGAACTGGGCGTAAAAAGGGATGCTCCCGGCGTACAGGTGACCGAAGTAGTGGATAATGGCTCTGCCAAAGCTGCCGGACTCAAAACCGGTGACGTCATTACCAGGATTAATGGTATCGCCATCGCAGGCCCTTCCCAGATGACAGAACAGATTGCCCGCTACAAACCAGGCGATAAAATCAGCATTACCTATCTGCGTAATAACAAGGAATATACGTCAGACAATGTAGTGCTGCGTAACCTCCAGGGTAATACCGACGTGGTGAAAACTACCGCGCTGGACAAACTGGGCGCTGATCTGAGTGCCCTGGATAAAGACGATGCCCGCAGGTTAGGTATCCGTGGAGGTGTATGGGTGAGCAGTATCGGTAACGGTATCCTGAAGAAACAGACCACCATGGCCCCTGGCTTCCTGATTATCAAAGCCGGAGATATCCCTGTGAGCAGCCCGGAAGAACTGGCCAAAGTGCTGGATAAAAAAGGTACCGTGCAACTGATCGGACTCTATCCGGAGAAAAGCACCAATATCTTCTATTATAATATCCAAACCGGTGCTACTACCGCCAGCGAAAGCTTCTAAACCTTTTACCAGAGATATTCCAATACATAAAGAAGGCGCTCAATTGAGCGCCTTCTTTATCTTAAGCAATACCTGTTTTGCTTGAAAAAACTTTACAGGCAATCAGCCATATCTATGAAAACCCATGTTCAAAATAAGATATATATATGATTTACCCCATGCATTTTGGTGAATGCTGATTTTGGCCTAGGGAAAGCATAAAAAAGCCGGTTAATCGTTATGATTACCGGCTTTAAATATTTATAAAAAAATTAAATTATAGATTAATCACACCTTTCAGCTGAGTAAAGAATTCATCTTTCTTACGGGAAGAGATAGGAATATTCTTCTGGTCGCTCATCACAACGGCAGTACCTAAACCTTTGATAATCTTAACAATATGGTGAATATTGATCAGGAAAGATTTGTGTACGCGATAGAACCCTTTATCTGAAAGCATTTCTTCGTATTCTTTCAATGACTTGCTGATCAGGTGGGAAACGTTATTGATGAGTTGGATTTTGGTATAGCTATCGAAGGCCTCGCAGTAGATGATATCTTTCAGGTCTATCACATTGTAACCATCATTTACCGGGATTACAATTTTGGAAAACGCATTGTCATTGTTTTTGACATAGTCTTTCAGGATAGAAGCCAGTTCATTGAGGCGGCCCTTTTTGCTCTTCTTAACTTTTTCCAGGGCATCTTCCACCTCACTGACCTTGATCGGTTTCAGGAGATAGTCCAGTGCGGCAAATTTAATGGCCTGCAAAGCATATTCCTGGAAGGCGGTGATAAAAATTACTTCGAAATTCAGGACAGGAAACATTTCCAATAGCTGGAAGCCGTTGTGCGGCGGCATTTCAATATCCAGGAACAGAACATCTATGGGGTTGTTCTTAATCATTTCTGCCGCGTCATGGATATTCTGCGCCTCTCCTACTACTGTAACATCTTTACAGTAGTTTTCAAGGATGTTGCGCAAAATATGAATGTTGCGGACTTCATCGTCGACAATGGCAGCTTTTATATTACTCATAACATCTTAACAATGGGAATCAGGATCTCAACTAAGGTACCTTCCTTATTGCCAAAACCTGATTTCAATTTATCAATAATTTCTAATTTACCATTATTTCCATTAAAGGACTTAATAATCTGCAAACGCTCTCTGATTACGCTGAGCGCGGTTGATTCATGTTTTACAAGTCTTGAACTCTTTAATGTATTGGACTTATCCCAGCCTATTCCATCATCGTCTACGGAGCAGTATAATAAATCCTGCACCATTTCAAGTCTTATTTCCAGGCATCCGCTGCTGTTTTTTGGTGCCAGCCCGTGTTTGATAGCATTTTCCACGATGGGTTGAATGATCATCGGCGGAATATAAATCGTATAGTCTTTCAGTTTATCCTCCATGATAAACCGATAGCTGAAAGAGTGTGCGAATCTGATTTTTTCCAGTTCAAGGTATCGGGTCAGAAAAGCGATTTCTTCTTCCAGTGAGATATAGGACTTTCTTGAATTATTCAACATCTGACGCATCAGCGTGGCAAAATCCGCCAGAAAATTAAGTGCCTGTTTTTCTTCTTTTTCAAGGATCAGGTGCTGTACAGAATTCAGCGAATTAAATATGAAATGCGGATTCATCTGGTTGGTGAGCGCCTTGGCTTCCAGTTCGGCAATTCTTCTGTTGTATTCCGTTTTACGTTTCTCTGCCTGCTTAATCCGCCGTACAATATAGCGCAAAATTATCAGTATTACCAGCAATCCTAATAATAAAAGTATTCCGCGTGCCCACCACTGCTGGTACCAGCGCGGCAGAATATTCACGTTGATGGTCAGTGGCTGCGACCAGTCGCTCTTATATTTTCTGGCCCTTACCATCAGCTTATACGTACCTGGCTGCAAATCAGGGAAAGGTATAATATTAGACATGGTGGTCACCCAGCCACTGCTGCTATCGGTGGTAAAATTGTACTGATATTCCACCAGGTCCGGCAAATCGAATACAATGGTCCCGAACTCGGCTTCAAAGGAGGCCTTGCGCTGGTAAAGGTGCACGAAATCCCTCCCTGGCAGGAAAGTACTGTCGCCATACCTGATATTACTGAGATAGATGACCGGCGGAACGGAATCTATCGGCAGATGATCGCCCTGGAAATAGCATAAACCGTTACTGGTAGCTATATACAGCATACCATCATCGGAATAGACGCCCCTGATATCATCAGAACTGAGCCCATCGTTGGAAGTGATATTCCTGACAATATGCTGTGTTTTGACGTCTATAACAGAAACACCCTTATTGGTAGCCACATAGAGGCTGCCTCTCCCGTCGTAGTAAAGCTGCTGGCAGATATCACTGGCCAGATCATTGGCGGTAGACAGGTGCTTCACCACCGAATCGTGGTGCATTACATAAATGCCCTGATCACTGGTACCTATCCAGAGGTAACCATCAATCCATTTCAGGTCTTTAATGCTTTGCTTCAGGTGGGTATTATTACCGGGCCTTACGAGCTGGCGGTTGTTATCGTCGCAATAGTATAAGCCGTTGTTGGTACCTACAAAATAGGTAGAATCATCGATACAGGCGATAGAGGTAACCAGCATATCGAGGTCGTTGATGCTGTAGTTATCCAGACAAATCACCTGGTTTTTGGCGGCTATACGAATTTTCCCTTTCGGCGATACGTCCACTTCTTTCAGCATCTTCACCTGTTTCAGCAAAGCGGGCTTCTGGGTGAGCGTATTAAACTTGAACAGGCCATTGTCTGTACCAATCAGCACTTCATTATCCCTGTAAGGGAGAATGGCCAGCAGACTATTTCGCCCGGTGGTGGTATCCAGCGTGAACTGACGGATACTCCCCTGTTCGTTCATGGTATTGAGAATACCCGCATTCTGCCCGATCAGCAGGAGATCATTTTTTTTGTCTTTGTAGATGCTGAAAATCGAGTGGGAATAGAGTCCGTTGGTATTATCCAGGTAAGAGAAGTAGAAATTTTTATACGGGATATAGTATACGCCGTCTCCGAAGGTGGTGATCCATATATTCCCATCCCTGTCTTTCAACAGCGAGGTGATATAGTGGTTTTGCAGCAGGCTGGTTACTTTTTTCTCTCCCTTGAAGAAATTTTTAAGGAGATATAAAGCCTTTTGTGTACCTACCCAGAGGTTATTACCATCCAGGCAGATGTTGGAAATATCTTCCCTGATACCCCATTCGGCACCGTTGAAAAAGCATACGGCTTCTTTGGTAGTGAAAGAATAGATCGTATTTTTTACGATTACCAGTGGATGGTTTCTGAGGAGTGACCTGAAGGCGGTATCATCCAGTGGTACAGTCGGAGCAGGTAAAATTCGCTGGTCTGTATTGGTATTGGGGTCCCTGATGGATTCCAGGTTAAAAGCCGTCTGCAGGGGTTTGAATATCGAATCATTGCGCAGCATGAAGTAGATATCACTTTGTGTAGCCCCGAGCTTATCGTAGATGATTTGTTTGCCGTTATATAATAAGATGCGGTTGTTGGTATTGAGGAACCACATATACCCTGCTTTGGTTCCTTCGAAGGCGTATTGAATATAATGACTTCTGGGATTGAAGGTCAGGGAGGTGTCGTTGTCTTCGTTGTGGATGACGGAATTGGCGTAGAAGGAAGGTTTGCCGTTGAGGGTAAAAAACCAGACTCTTCCTTTCGAGTCGGCTGCCAGCCGGACTACATCATTATCGGTGAGTCCGTCTTTTTTGGCGTAGTTGCGGAATCTTTTTCCGTCAAACTTGCTGACGCCGGTGGGTGTGGCGAACCAGATAAATCCGTCTTTATCCTGAACAGCCGCATAAACAGTGGCATTGGCCAGTCCGTCCTTAACGTTATAGTTTCTGATCATCAGCCCCTGGGAGCTGGCGGCAGTACTCACGCAAAAGAAGGCCAGCATCCAGAACGGTATGTAGCGGATAAAGGGCATCGGATAAATTTAGTGGTTTCTTTTGAATGCGGGGAAAGAAATTATAAATAATTGCAATGAATTACTGATTTACAGGATGACATTCCTATAAATCAGTAATTCATTATATATAATGATCTAGTAAGCTCTTGCGAAAAGCACTCTTTCTTTAGAAGGTTTTCCGGTAAGTACGCAAACGCCGTCTTCCTGCGGATTGTTCAGCGGGATACAGCGGATGGTAGCTTTGGTCAGCTCCTTGATTTTCTCTTCTGTTTCGGAGGTACCGTCCCAGTGAGCGGAGATGAAACCAGTTTTTTCGTCCAGGACTTTCTGGAATTCTTCGAAAGTATCTACGCGGGTGATATGTTCGTCGCGGAAAGCCTTTGCTTTATTGAAGAGGTTCTGCTGGATATCTTCCAGGAGCTGCTGCAGACGTTCAGCCAGGCCATCCAGTGGCATGCTTTCTTTGGTTTTCTCGTCGCGGCGGGCAACTTCAGCTACGCCATTTTCGATATCACGGGCGCCGATAGCTACGCGAACAGGCACACCTTTCATTTCGTATTCAGCAAATTTCCATCCAGGGCGCTGGTTATCGCTATCATCGTATTTAACGCTGATACCTAAACGTTTCAGTTCCGCGATCAGTGGATTTACTTTTGCGTCGATGGTTGCTTTCTGTTCTTCACCTTTAAAGATTGGAACGATCACCACCTGCAGCGGAGCGATTCTTGGTGGCAGTACCAGTCCCTGGTCGTCGCTGTGGGTCATGATCAGCCCACCGATGAGGCGGGTAGAAACGCCCCAGGAGGTAGCCCAAACATATTCCAGTTTATTTTCCTTATTGGAGAACTGTACGTCAAAAGCTTTGGCGAAGTTCTGACCCAGGAAGTGGGAAGTACCGGCCTGCAGTGCTTTACCGTCTTGCATGAGGGCTTCGATACAATAGGTATCGATGGCACCGGCGAAACGTTCGTTGGCGGTTTTCACACCACGGATAACCGGCATAGCCATGTATTGTTCTGCGAAGTCGCCGTAAACATTCAGCATCTGCGTAGTTTCAGCGATTGCTTCTTCAGCAGTAGCGTGTGCGGTATGACCTTCCTGCCAGAGGAACTCAGCAGTACGAAGGAAGAGGCGGGTACGCATTTCCCAGCGAACAACGTTTGCCCATTGGTTGATGAGCAGCGGGAGGTCTCGATAAGATTGTATCCAGTCTCTGTAAGTATTCCAGATAATAGTTTCAGACGTAGGGCGAACGATGAGTTCTTCTTCCAGTTTAGCGGTAGGATCTACAACAACGCCACCGCCGTTCGGATCGTTCATGAGGCGATGGTGAGTAACAACAGCACATTCTTTAGCGAAGCCATCCACGTGAGCTGCTTCTTTAGAGAGGAAGCTTTTGGGGATGAATAACGGGAAATAGGCGTTCTGGTGTCCGGTATCTTTAAATTTACGGTCCAGGATGTCGCGCATGGCTTCCCAGATTGCATAACCGTGTGGTTTGATAACCATGCAACCCTTTACGGCAGAGTAATCTGCCAGTCCACCTTTCTGCACCAGGTCAGTATACCATTTGGAATAATCCTGGGACCGGGCGGTGATCTCTTTACTCATAGAAAAATAATATAATTTATATATGCTTGTTGCTTAGCTAAAAGATTATTAATTTATCGAGCTATAAAAATTGTTTATATCAGGAAAAACAAATAATAAATTGGCTTAATTTTTGGATAATATTCAAAAAGAAAATGCTACAAACCTACGTGAAAATCATAAAGAGACAAATATTTGCACCAAAATAAAAGAGGGATGTCGGCAAATTGTAACTTTACGTCGATAAATTCCGTTAAAATAGAGTAGATTTACGTACAGATCACGCTTAAATTATATTTCAAATGAAGCCTATATCATATTCTATCATGCTGGCCGGAATCCTTGCCCTGGGGGCATGTTCCAGCGCCTATAAAACGGCGTCTACCCCGGATGATGTGTACTACTCACCGAGGCAGCGTCAGCAGACACAAGGCTACGCTACCAATAACCCATCCAATGGCAATACCCGCCAGGACGATAATACTTTTTCTGCTGTGCCTGCATCAGAAGACGACGGTGGTACCTATGTAACCTACAGTGACGAGCAGGGAGATTACGAACGCCGCCTGGACCGCTTCGGTGGTGGTGGCAGCAGTTACTCCGGTAATTACATGGACGGCTACAATGCCGGGTATGTTGCCGGCAGCAATATGAGCTACAGCATGTCTATGGGCTACGGATACGGTGGTTATGGCATGGGCTACGGCTATCCTTATTCCAGCTTCGGTTATGGCTATAGTCCATACTGGGGTTCCAGTTTAAGTCTGGGCTTCGGCTGGGGCATGGGTGGTTACTATAACCCATGGTACTATGGCGGTGGCTGGCCTTATTACTCCTACTACCCTTACTATGGCTACGGCTATGGTTATCCATATTATGGTCACGGTTATTATGGCGGCGGCGGTTACTATGGCCACGGTGCTTATTACAGCCGTTCCAACTATGTACCGGTAAACAGGGTGAATAACTTCAACCGTCCTGACGGTTCAGGTGGTGTACCTCGTCCATCCAGAGGTGGTTATCAGCCAGTATATTCCAATACAGGCAATGGTAGTGGTTATTCCCGCCCAAGCAGGGTTAACTATCAGCCATCCAATACCAGCAACGGTACCAGCAATGGCAGTTACACAGCACCATCCACCGACAGACCACGCAGGGTATTCCAGCAGTCTGGCAGTGAAAGACCTGTATACCAGAACAGCAACAGCAACAGCGGCAATAACAGCGGTTACAGCCGTCCTTCCAGAACAGAATACAGCAGACCACAAAGTCAGCCTTCCTATTCTCAGCCTAGCTACAGCGCACCTAGCGGCGGTGGCGGCGGCGGAAGAGTGAACAGCGGCGGCGGTGGCGGTGGTGGTTATTCCCGCCCTTCCAGAGGTGGTCGTTAATTATACTGAAATAAGCGTAGCCTGAAAAACTACGCTTATTTTTTATACCCACATTCGAAGAGAACTATAAGACACGTTTATAGCCAACAACTGATAGCAAAAGGTTAAGCAATCATTTATTCCTCAGCAAATCGCATTTATTTAAGATCTAGCATATGATTAAGAGTATCTATCCTCTTTTGGGAGGGTTGTTTTTATCTGTTTCCGCCATGGCACAGACTCCTTCCGGAGCCCTGCTGCTCTCCAATCTGGACCCGGTCGGAACAGCCAGGACACAGGCATTAGGAGGCGTTTCAATAGGTTTGGGTGGTGATTATTCCTCCGCATATTCAAATCCTGCAGGTATCGGCTTTTTTAAGACAGGAGAATTTCTGATCTCTGCCGGTGTAGGCATTACCGGCAATAAAACCAGCTATCTCCCCTATGCTGACCCACAGGATACCAAAGGCAGCAGAACAAATTTCCAGCTCCCTAATTTCGGGATTGTTTTCGCCAACAATAGGAACAACAGTAGGGATACCTGGAATAACTTCAGCTATGCAATAGGTATGAACCGCCTGGCAAACTTCAACAACCAGGTAAATATCGGTGGTGTAACCAGCACTACTTCCATCACGGAAAACTGGATCGATGATATGTGGGCCGCAGGTATGGACCCACAATATGCTTCTTCTATCGGGGCAGCCCTCGCATGGGACCAGAAACTGATCAGCCAGTTCACCAATTCAAAGGGCCAGACAGATCTGATTTCACAGGCATCACCTGCAAGGCAGATCCAGACGCCTAATCCACTAACCGCCATTTATCAGTACGCAAATATCAAAACCACCGGCGGTATTAACGACTATAACTTTGCCATGGGCGCCAATTACGGCGATCGCCTGTACATCGGGGGAAGTATTGATTTCCCTAGTGTAAATTATAAAGAAACCATGTCGGTATCTGAAATTGATAACGACCCTGCTGCCAAATCCAATAAATTCGGTTACCTGGATTACAACCAATATACCACCATGACAGGTGTGGGTATCAGCGGTAGCCTGGGTATCATTTATAAAGTAGCTGATCGTTTCCGTCTGGGAGGTTCTTTCCACCTGCCTACCTGGTATAATATGAACGTGAAACAGAGCGGCGACCTGACTACCAATACAGAAAACTGGAATGGTGTACAATCCGGCAGTGCAGCGGCCAGCGGCTATTTGAAAGATTTCAGCTACAGTGTAATGGCTCCTTTACGCGCAGGCGTTGGTGCATCCTACTTCTTCGGTAACCTGAAAGATCCGAAGAGCGTAACCGGTTTCCTGGCGGCAGACTACGAATATGTGAACCACAAGTCTTCTAAATACAATTACCCTGACTATAAAGATGCACAGGATGCTGCCAATGCAGGCATCAAACAGCTGTTTACCAGTGCATCCAACTTCAGAGTTGGTGGTGAACTTAAATTTCTGTCGCTTTATGCACTGAGATTAGGTTATGCAGAAACCGGCAGCCCATACTCCAGTGATTCCTACAATATGAATATCAAAGCCGGCCGCAAAACATACAGTGGCGGTTTAGGTGTACGTACCAAGGGTATTTATGTAGATGTCACCTACAGCTATACACAGGCGAAAGACTACTACCAACTGTATACTACTGAAATCGCTGACCTGTATCCTCCGGCTGCCTTGCTGGATTATACCAGAAGCAATATCATGGCTACTGTCGGCTTCAAATTCTAATCTAACTAATTAAAATAGCCGAAAGCGGAGGCAACCCTGGGTGGTTGTCTCCGCTTTTTTTATCTACCTAAAACCTTTAACAAAGCTGCTACAACAAAGTAATTTCCATAGCTGTTACAGTAGTAAGATTAACCTCCAAAAGATCAGCTAACGCGACAACAGCCCCTTGTACTTATTAGCATAGTTATATTTATCTCAAAATAAATCATCACTTATCTCACAGTACTACTTACCAGATTATTCATCAGAAAAATCAAAGCATTATGACAAAACAAATTTTTCTTGCTTTAGCTGGTATACTATTGATCCATACCGCTACTGCGCAGACTACAGTTACGCAGTCTAAGAAAGACATCAGGAAGGAAGAGAAGGCCTTAAAGAAAGAAGAGAAGCCGGAGAAAAAAGAACAGAAGAAAGAAATGAAGAAACTGGAAGGAACGGAAGTCAGTAAGGAAACGCAGGACCAGTTTTATGAAGACTTCGGCCAGGTGGCTGTCTCCAAATGGCAGCGTGACCCATACCTGGACCTGGTTTACTTTACCAAAGACAATGCGAACGCCATTGCCTATTATGATGCCGATCATAACCTTGTAGGTACCGTATACGACAAAACCTTCGCGGATCTGCCTGAAAAGGCACAGAAATATATTGATACAAAGATGACAGACTTCACTAAGGGGAAGGTCATTTATTATAAAGATAATGAGCTGAACGACACAGACATGATCCTTTACCGTACGCAGTTTGATGATGCAGATAACTACTTCATCGAAATGGAAAAAGGTGGTAAAACGAATGTTTATGAAGTGACACCTTTGGGAAACGTTACTTTCTTCAGTGTAATTGAATAAAAAAATATTGGGCTGAGCAGCTAACCTGTTTGTTGTTCAGCCCCTTTGTAAACCCGCTACTATGTTAGCTTTTAAACGAAAAAGAATGAAGTATGCAAGCAGTACAGCTGGCATAGTTGGCAATTTTTTAACAAAAATGCCGGAACAATACGGAAACAACAGCTGTTATACCTTCTGCAATATCATTAAATGAAAATCCAGATTAATCGAAAGATCTGTTGACCCGCAATTCTAAAGCGCCGATAGCCCCGATTTAAGACTTACAGACTCATCATCGCGATCTATTATGCATTATTTGTTAACCGTATTCACGAACAGTTTTAACTATCCGATTTTTTTAAACTATCCGAATTTCTAATTAACCGAAGTATCGAAAATCCGATTTATTATGAAAAAGCTATTTTTTCCTGTGATAGCAGGGGTGCTATTCGTGCACACTGCTGTTGCTCAAAGTAACACTGATCCAGCAAGTGTGGCATTTAATACTCCATCTGCCATCTCATCCGCTACCCCGGCCGCTCCTGCTGTTTCCTCAAAAGCCATGTCGCGTGCCGATAAAAAAGCAGAAAGAAAAGAATTGAGAAAGATAGTAAGTGCGCAAACGCAGAACCAGTTCTATTCTGATTTTGGAGACATCAACGTAGCTAAATGGGAGCGTATGCCTTACTTCGATAAGGTATTTTTCGAAAACGACAGCGTTAGTGCATGCGCCTTTTATGACACAGACTCAAAATTAGTAGGCGTAGTGTACAACAAAACCTTCAGTGATCTTCCACCAAAAGCACAGGATTATATTAATGACAAGATGGGCGAATACACTAAAGGAAAAGTCATCTATTACCACGATATGACCCGGTATAATAACAAGACGGTTCGTGATCGTAGTCAGTATGATGATATAGACAACTATTATATTGAAATGTCCAGGAATGGTAAATCTGCCATTTATGAGGTTACCCCTGTTGGAAGCGTGAGCTACTTTAATACATTATTGCATTAAATAGATTGATGGAATTGCGGCTCGATTAATCCCTAAAAGAGGGTGTTTCAAAAGTAATATCAATAATGCCTGGCATGTGATCTGACCAAGGTATATTTTACCCAAAGTTGGATTTGCAACCGATACCTCCGGTATCGGTTGGTCGGGTTCCGCGCTGCGCGCGGGGGGCTTTCGCCCGATATTTACTTTTGAGACATCCTCTTTATTTTGGAGGTAGTTTGTATAGTATATTGACGTAGATTACAGCTGGGTTTGGATCCATTTTTCCATTTCTTCTCCTTCTCTGGCATCGAACCATTGGTAATCCTTATCCTTCCGGAACCAGGTCAGCTGGCGTTTGGCGTATTGCCTTGTATGCACTTTAACATCCTCCAATGCCTGCTGGAGTGAGCAGTTGCCATTCAGGTAGCTGAAGATTTCGGTGTATCCTACGGTACGCAGTGCGTTATGGTTGCGGTAAGGCATTACAGACTTCACTTCTTCCTCCAGGCCGGCTTGTTCCATCAGGTCCACCCTTTTATTGATATTGGCGTGGAGCAGTTCTTTGGGCAGGGTGATGGCTGTTTTGATGATGCGGAAGTCGCGCTGTCTTTTAACAGCGGTACGGAATTCCGTAATGGATTTGCCGGTAGCTTCGAGTACTTCCAGTGCGCGCATGAGCCTTGCCGGGTTTTGTATTTCGGCGGTGGCATAGAATGCGGGATCTCTGTTGCTGAGTTCTTCCTGGAGCCATGGCAGGCCTTTTTCCGCGAACTGTTCCATGATGGACTGGCGGGTGGCCGGTGGTATTTCCGGCATATCGTCAATACCTTCCGCGAAGGCTTTGATATACAAACCGGTGCCGCCGCACATGATGGCTACGTCGTTGTGCCGGAAGATATCGCTGGTGTATTGCAGGGCCAGTTTTTCGTAGAGGCCTGCATTGACTTCTTCGCGGATGCTGTGGGAGTCAATAAAATAGTGAGGCACTGCTGCCAGCTCTTCAGGAGATGGCTTTGCAGTGCCTATGCTTATTTCTTTATAACATTGCCTGGAGTCCGCCGAGATAACGGAGGTATTAAACAGTTTTGCCATTCGTATAGCCATGGCCGTTTTTCCCGATGCAGTGGGTCCTGCAATTACGATAACAGTTTTTTGCATATTAGAACATCAGGTCATCCGCTTCGCCCATTTCCTCCGCCTGGTCGCCGGAATCTTCACCTTCGCTTTCTTCGCCTTCTTCACCAAAACCTTCCTCGTCCATGCCCTCTTTATTGAGGTCATATTTTTCTTCCATTTCGACGAGTTTGTCGCCAACGAGGCCTTTGGTACCATATTGACTAGGTGCCAGGCCTTCTTTGCGAACGCAGGCAGGGTAAGAAAGCTTAATATTTTCTTCCTTGGAAACACCGATCAGTTCCACGAGGAAAGTCCAGTTTTTAGCGAAATCGTATACGTAGATAAATTTCTGGTTAGGATCTTTCACGGCGGCGCCGATGGGAACTTCCGCCATTAGCAGTGGTTCAACTTTGCGTGGGGCATTATCCTTTTCGAGGATAATTTCTCTGCCACGTTGCCAGTTATCGTTGCTACGGAAGAATGTTGCTTTATGTTTGGTGTCAAATTCGAACGCTTGCAGGATTGCCTGGTGAAACTGCAGGAACATCTGATCAGGCTTAATAACTATATCTCTGTAAACGCTTTCGTCTTCTTCCCAGTAGACTCTGAATTTCAAAACCGGCATGACAAATTAGGTTATTAGTTAGTTAGATAAATATATAAAGATTTAACACTCGTTGCAGAGTATTGTTGTTAAGTTAATATCACTTCCTGAAACAACAGTGCCAATATTGTAAAAATACCAATTTTATTTTACAGGGGTCAGGTTGTATTCCTTTGCTTTTTCGAGCATGAAGTTATAGGCTGCATCGTAGGTATTTGGGATTACGCCGTCGAGAATAGCTTCTCTGATGGCCGTTTTCAGATCTCCTACCACGCGGCTTGGTGTCAGGTTGAATGTTTCCATAATCATTTCACCTGTTACCGGGGGCTGCCAGTTTCTGATACGGTCCGTTTCTTCCACTTCCTTCATTCTGGCCCGTACCAGTTCGAAATTCTCCAGGTAGCGCTTTACTTTCGCTTTGTTTTTGGAGGTGATATCGGCATCACAGAGGAGCATCAGGCCGTCGATATCTTCACCGGCATCGAATAACAATCTTCGGATAGCCGAGTCAGTTATATTTTCTTTGGTGAGGCTGATGGGTCTCAGATGCAGTTCTACCAGTTTTCTGACCTGTTTCATTTTATCTCCCAGGGGGAGTTTGAACCGGGTAAAGATGCGGGTTACCATTTTGCCACCAACGGCATCGTGGCCGTGGAACGTCCAGCCGTGGCCGGGTTCAAACTTTTTGGTGGCTGGTTTGCCGATATCATGCAGCAGTGCAGCCCAACGGAGCCAGAGGTCTTTGGTATGTTCTGCGATATTATCGACCACCTGTAATGTATGGTAGAAATTATCCTTATGTCCTTTTCCTTCATACATCTCTACGCCTACCAGGTCTATCATCTGCGGGAAAATAATTTTCAGCAGTCCTGATTTATACAGCAGGTCGAGGCCTATGGAAGGTTTTGGAGACAGGAGGATTTTATTGAATTCGTCCGTAATTCTTTCCTGGGAGATAATTTTTATCCGTTCTGCATTTTCCTGGATGGCAGTAAAAGCTTCCGGGACAATGGTAAATTGCAGCTGGGAGGCGAACCTTACGGCGCGCATCATCCGCAGCGGGTCGTCGCTGAAAGTCTGTGCAGGTTCCAGCGGGGTACGGATTATTTTGGCGTCGAGGTCTTCCAGGCCATTGAATGGGTCGAGCAGGGAGCCATAGTCTTCTTCCCGGAGACTGATAGCCAGTGCGTTGATGGTGAAATCGCGGCGGTTCTGATCATCCTGGAGGGTTCCTGCGGTTACTTCCGGATTTCGGGAGTCGCGGTGGTAGCTTTCTTTTCTGGCGCCGACCATTTCTATTTCGAAGTCGTGCCATTTAACCTGGGCGGTACCATAGGTTTTAAAGAAATTGACAGGGATATCGGGGCCAAGGTATTGGGCTACTTTGTGTGCTAGTGCGATACCATCGCCGACGCACACCACATCCATATCCTTCGTTCTTCTGTTCAGCAATTTATCGCGCACAAAGCCTCCAATCAGATAGGCCGGCACGCCTAAGTCCTTGGCTGCCAGTGCTATCTTTTCCAGTACTTTTCTTTCCTGCAGTGAGCAGGGAATATCCATCGGCTTGTTGCTTATCATATTAAAATTATCCAGTTAGGGTTGGTCCGTTCGCGAAAACCAGGGCGCAAATGTAAGAAATAAACGCCTTTAGTCGCGAATAATAGAGATAGAACCGTCTTTATGGATCTTAATTATCCTGGAAGCCCTGGCAGCGGCGGCCTCAGACTGCCGGTATTTCACGACATAGTCTACCCCGTTGACGATGGCCGGGTCTACCTCCTGAAAAGCGGCTGGTGATGGCTGTCCGCTGATATTGGCGGAGGTGGAGACCAGTGGTTTACGTAATCTTTTGATCAGGTGGCGGCAGAACGGATCTTTTACGATACGGATGGCGATACTGCCGTCGGTATTGATAACATTGGGGGCCAGGCCCAGGGCGCCTTCATAGATGACAGTAGTGGGGCGGTCGAAACCGGCGATCACGTCGGCGATGTCGGGGCGCGGGTTGGCAACAAAATGGAGCAAATCGCGGACATCTGCCAATAAAATTACCAGACTTTTGCTTTCTTCCCGTTGTTTCAGCTCATACACCTTTTTAACTGCCGTCTCATCGGTGGCATCGCAGCCGATGCCCCAGATGGTATCTGTAGGGTAAAGGATAAGTCCGCCTGTGCGTAATACCGGCAAGGCGGCGGTGATATCATCTTCAAAAATCTCCATCTTCACAAATTATTTTAACTGGTTATAGACATTCATCATTGCAGCAGCACATTTTTCCGGCGTAAAACGCTGTGCGTGGATAAACCCTTTATTGCGGAGGGTTTCCGCGAGTCCGGGTTTTTGCTGGATTTTCAGCATAGCATCTGCTATGGTAGCCGGTTTGAGCGGATCTATATAGATGGCGGCATCACCAGCGGTTTCGCCAAAGCAGGAGCCTTCGGAGGTAATCGCAGGCGTTCCGCTCCAGAGGGCTTCCAGGATGGGAATGCCGAAGCCTTCGAATAGCGAAGGGTATACAAGTGCCACGGCTCCCTGGTACAACAGGGGAAGCTCCTCATTGTCCAGGCGGGCTTTTTCGTTAAGAAAAATCACGTCATTGGACATTTTATTGGCTTCCAGCCAGGCTTTCACCTTTTTCTTATAGCTGCTGCCGCTTCCCAGCACTACCAGTGGCAGGCGTTCGGCCGCACTGAGTGTATGCATCGCCGTTACGATACCCAGCAGATTTTTGCGTTCTATTAAAGACCCTACATAGAGGAAGTATTTTTCCGGCAACTGGTACTTATGGCGGAAGGCCTCCACCACCGTTTTCGGGTGGATGGTGGCAAATGCCGGGTCACAGCTCTGGTAAACCACTTCTATTTTTTCTGCAGGCGTATTATAATAAGTAATGAGATCTTCTTTTGTCTGGATGCTGATGGCGACCACCTTATCCGCGTACTGACAGGCGTAGCGGGCTTTACGGCGGTAGGTCAGGACATCGATCGGATTATATTGCTGCGGGTAGCGTTCAAAGATCAGGTCGTGCATGGTCACCACTGATTTCACCCCGCTTTTATGGATACCGAAGGGTATTTCGTGGCTAAGGCCGTGGTATAGTGCGATATTCTTTTCCTGGAGGTCAGGGATCAGGTATTTCGTTCTCCAGGCAGATTTGAACCATTGGTGCCATTTTTTCTGAGGGGTAACCAGGTGCATATCAGGATGTTTTTTCCAGTTGTACATAGTGGTTTCCCTTGGTGCGAACAGATAGTAATCATTTTCGGGATAACCAGCGGCCAAAGCATCTATCAGGCTTCGGCTATAGTTTCCCAGACCGGTATTGTTTTGAAAGGCGCGTTTGGCGTCGAATCCGATTTTCATGGCTGCAAAATAGTGAATTCGATTAACTGTTCTGCCTATGGCAACAATTGCATGAAACAAAAAATCGCATTATGTTTGCAAAAAAATTAGAAGATGGATTTACAACAACAAATACTGGCTGCCTGGGCAGATCGTAGTCTGTTACAGGAAACAGTGTATTCAGATGCAGTCAAAACGGTTATAGAAGCGGTTGACAAGGGTCATCTGAGAGTTGCTGAGCCTACCGCTGACGGCTGGCAAGTGAATGAGTGGGTAAAGCAGGCCATCCTGATGTATTTCTCCATTCAGCCAATGGAAACGATGGAACTCGCTCCTTTTGAGTTTTATGACAAAATGAAATTGAAGACCAACTATAAGGACCTGGGCGTTCGCGTGGTACCTCATGCAGTGGCACGTTATGGTGCTTACATTGCAAAAGGTTGTATCCTGATGCCTTCATACGTAAACATTGGTGCTTACGTAGACGAGGGAACTATGGTTGACACCTGGGCCACCGTAGGTTCCTGCGCGCAGATCGGCAAGCACGTTCACCTGAGCGGCGGTGTTGGTATCGGCGGCGTACTGGAGCCACTGCAGGCTAGTCCGGTAGTCATCGAAGACGGTGTTTTCGTTGGTAGCCGTTGCATCGTAGTAGAAGGTGTAAGAGTAGAGAAAGAAGCAGTACTGGGTGCAAACGTAGTATTGACCCAATCTACCAAAATCATTGATGTTAGTGGTCCTGAGCCTATCGAATACAAAGGCCGTGTACCAGCCCGCAGCGTGGTAATTCCAGGTACTTATACCAAGAAATTCCCTGCAGGTGAATACCAGGTTTCCTGCGCACTGATCATTGGTCAGCGTAAAGCATCTACCGACCTGAAAACTTCTCTGAATGATACCCTGCGCGAATTTAACGTAGCGGTGTAATCTTTCAGATCATCTTACTTTATAACTAAAAAAGCCATCTTTCGATGGCTTTTTTAGTTTACTGATATTTTTGCAACCGACACCTTCGGTATCGGTTGGGGGGGTCCGCGCTGCGCGCGGGGGCTTTCAGCCGATAATTAGCATTAAGACATTCTCTGTTTTGTTCCGTCTCTACCAGGTAGAGAGCGGGGGCACTTCGCTTAACATAAATTTCATTACTCTGCTTTTAAGCTTTTTGCAGGATTAATTAAAGCAGCGCGTACCGATTGTGTACTTACTGTTGCCAGCGCAATGAACATGGCTACCAGCGCGGTTGCCAGGAATACCCAGGCATTGATGGTGATACGGTAGTCGTAATGTTGCAGCCAGTTTTTCATCAGGTACCAGGCAAACGGACTGGCGATGATGCAAGCCAGGAGTACCAGCCAGATAAACTCTTTCGACATAAGTATCCAGAGCTGCGTGGTGGTGGCGCCCAATACTTTCCGTATGCCGATCTCCCTGGTTCTTCTTTCTGCCATAAACATAGCCAGGCCAAATAAGCCAAGGCAGGAGATCAGGATAGCCAGCGCAGCAAACAGGGACGCAATTTTCGCAACCTGTTGTTCCATTTCAAATTTCTTTGCAAATTCAGTGCTGGTAAAGGAATAGGAAAAAGGTACGGTAGGATTATATTTTTCAAAAATCGGTGTAGCTGCTGCCAGCACAGCTTTCATGTCCGCATTAGCTTTGGGGCGCAGGAATACGGAGTTATAGGCATCCTTTGTATACAGGACTATCAGCGGTTCCACCTGGCTGAACGGATCTGTCAGCAGCACATTATCCACCACCCCTATCACATGTAATTCTTTACCATTCCATCTTACAATTTTGTCCAGGGGATCTTTAAAACCCATTACTTTCCTGGCGGCCTCGTTGATAATAATACTGTTGGAGTCGGTCGCAAACTGAGCAGAGAACCCGCGTCCCTGTCTGAACTTCAGTCCTACGGTTTTATCAAAGTCGAAGTCGGACATAATAGCACCGATGGCGATATCCACATTCGGGTCTTTGCCAGCCCAGTCAAAGTCGCTCCAGATATTGTAAATGGCCGTCATGGGCTGTGAGGCATGCGCCACCGCTTCAAATTTGCCAGTATTCATTAAATCCTGGCGCAGGGCCGTATAGTTCTTATTCAGCTCTTCGGTGGCCGTTACATTGATCAGGTTATTGGGGTCATAGCCTACTTCTCTGGTCTGCCCGTGTTTTATTTGCTGATAAACAATTACCGTGCAGATGATCAGTGCAGCAGAGATGGCGAACTGTGAAATTACCAGCGTGCGGCGGAACCAGCCGGAGGCCGCCGTCAGCTTCATGGTGCCTTTGAGTACATCCAGTGGTTTGAAGGAAGACAGGTAGACCGCAGGATAGATGCCTGCGATAAAACCTGTGCCCAGACAAACTCCCAGCATGATCAGTATCAGTTTGATATTGACACTGTTCATATGAATGTGGTCAAAGCCAACATTGGAGAGTAGCGGGAAGAGTAATACCATGAGTATCAGCGCGAAGAAAAATGCGATCACTGCCGTCAGCATTGATTCAGACAGGAATTGCACCATCAGCTGGCGGCGGGAGGAGCCGGCGGCTTTACGCACCCCTACTTCCCTGGCTCTTTTCGCCGACCTGGCAGTGGTGAGGTTCATGAAATTCATGCAAGCCACCAGCAGAACGAACAGTCCTATGATGGTAAATAATCTTACGTAGGAGATTCTTCCGCCTTCCAGCTGCCAGTTTTTGTAATTATCGTATAGGTGTAGTGTTGGCAGTGATTGTATGGTCAGGAGGCGGTTTTTAATAGTAGCATCTCGCTGAGAAGGCAGGTAGGCGATCTTTTTTGCGAGCGCATCCAGGGAAGAATTATCTTTTACCTGGACAACATTCATAAGAAAGTTGTTACCCCAGTTACTTCTGTTTCTTGCTTTGAACGGATCTATCTGTATCTGGAATTCGTATGCGCCCAGGAAGTCAAAGTTATAGGTAGAATTTTCAGGAATATCTTTCAGGATGCCAGCAATCAGCATATCGTATTTACCGTTCAGCTTCACTGTTTTACCGATGGGATCTTCGTTGCCGAAGAGCGCTTTAGCCATGGATGCTGTTACCAGGATGCTGTTGGGGTCCTGGAGGGCGGTCCGGGTATCTCCTTTTTCCAGGGGGAAGGAAAACATCTTCAGAAAATCCGGATCAGCATACATACCGTTTTTGATAATTTTCTTATCGCCGGCCATGATGCTTTCCGGATAAGACCAGGATACGCGGGAGTTATAGGCGACTTCGGGGTAGTTGGATTTCAGTTCATAGTAGAGTGCCAGTTGCGTAACCGGCTGGGAGTTGCGTTCGTGGTTGAACTCCGTATGCTGCATTACCAGGCCGATTTTATCTTTATTAACGTGAAAGTTATCAAAGCTTTTTTCGTGAAGTACCCACATGTAGATGAGCAGGGCGAATGCCATGCCCGTTGCCAATCCGAAAATATTTATGAACGACAGCATTTTATTCTGCCGGATATGACGCCATGCTACTTTCAGGTAGTTGGTAAGCATAAGAAAGAATTGTTTAGGGTAATTATGATATACCCTGTGGGATTCAACAAGAATACCAGAAAGCTAAAATATTGAATATCAATAAATTACAACAATCTGTTGTATTGATAGTTGTCCGCTATCAATACAACAGCTGTTCAGAAATGGACAGGTATTATATCTGTCTGAAGATAACGATTCCGTTATGTCCACCAAAACCGAAAGTATTGCTCATAGCTACGTTGACGGTTTTTTCCAGGGCATTTCCTGTAACGATCTGAATACCATTCGGGATGGCGGGATCGAGGTGTGTGGTATTGATGGTAGGCGGAATGATATTGTTGTTTATACTGAGAATAGAAGCGATGGCCTCTATGGCACCTGCGGCACCCAGGAGGTGGCCTGTCATCGATTTTGTAGCACTTATATGCAAATGCTCGGGATCCTCTCCAAAAAGGCGGGAAATGGCCTTTATTTCACTAAGGTCACCTACCGGTGTGGAAGTGGCGTGCGCATTGAGGTAATCGACCTGATGCGCGTTCAGGTTAGCATCCTCGAGCGCGAACTGCATGGCTTTGAAAGCACCGAGACCTTCCGGGTGGGTAGCAGTCATATGGTAGGCATCCGCTGTCATGGCGGCGCCGGCTACTTCTGCGTATATTTTGGCGCCTCTGGCTTTGGCATGTTCATATTCTTCCAGGATGAGGGCAGCAGCGCCCTCTCCCATCACGAAGCCGTCGCGGTCGACATCAAACGGGCGTGAAGCCGCCTTTGGATCATCGTTACGGGTGGACATGGCCTTCATGGCGGAGAATCCGCCTACGGAGGCTGGCGTGATGGGTGCTTCAGAGCCGCCGGTGATCATCACTTTGGCTTTGCCCAGGCGGATATAGTTCAGCGCATCCATGATGGCCGTGTTGGAAGTAGCGCAGGCAGATACCGTTGTATAATTGATACCCATGACCTTGTAGCGCATGGAGATCATGCCGGAGGCCATATTGGCGATGAGTCGCGGTACGAAGTAAGGAGAAAAGCGGGGATTGAAGTCGCCCTCCACGTATTCCGTCACTTGTTCCTCGAAGGTTTGCATACCACCTTGTCCGCTTCCCCAGATAACACCAGTATCGAAGGGATCCATGGCGGAGAAGTCGATGCCGGCATCCGTCACAGCTTCGGCGGCAGCGGAGAGGGCATATTGCGTAAAGGGATCGGTTTTACGGATTTCTGCTTTATCCAGTGCCTGGGTAGAATCATAGTTTTTTAATTCGCAGGCGATTTTTGTTCTGAATCGGGAGGCGTCGAAATGGGTAATGGTAGCGGCGCTGCTGGTTCCGGCGATGAGGTTGTCCCAAAAGGATTTAACCTCATTACCCAGCGGTGTGATAGCACCAATACCGGTAACTACAACTCTTTTCATATGATTAGATTTAAGGCAGGATGTCGTCCAATAGCTGGCGGGTGATCCTGGTAAATTTATCGGGGCCCAGTACTCTGGAGAGCAGGAGGCCAGACTGAAGATTAGTGATAATCAGCAGGGCGCGGTTTTCGGCACTGCCGTTGAAGCTGAAGTATTTTTTCTTTCTGCCGTTTTCGAGGCAATTCGTGAGCCATTCGAGAATATCCTTTGCCATTTGTTCCACTTTTCGCTGCAGGGGTTCTTCGAAGGTGAAGAAGTCTGGTGCGAGAGAACCCATTAGGCAAACATTGCCGGCGCGACAATGTTTGTTAAAGACCTCACAAAGATTTTTGAGTTGCTGGTCTTCGGGGAGCTTTGCCCATTTTTCCGCGTTATGGTGGAAGCTGTTTGTTTCTGCATCTACTACGGTAACGCCGAGGTCTGTTTTGGAGGGAAAATGGTAGTGAACGGCAGCGTTTTTAATATCCAGTGGCACGGCAATATCCTTGTAGCTAAAGTCATTAAAACCTTTAGTACGAACGAGCTTGTCTGCCAGCGCTACTATTTTATCTTTTGTTTCCGACATGGTATTCTCAGTTATCCGCTGCAAAAATACTTACTTACCAGTAAGTAAGCAAATATATTATTCGTATAGTCTATGTCGTTAGTCTTCAAGCATTTTTTAAAAATATATTTGGCAGAATGAAATCAATCCTTATCTTTGCAGCCCTGAAACACAAAATCAGTTGCCCAGATGGCGAAATTGGTAGACGCACTGTGTTCAGGTCGCAGCGCCTGCAAGGGTGTGCTGGTTCGAATCCAGTTCTGGGCACTAGAAAAGGTTGTAAGTATTTGACTTACAACCTTTTTTGTTTGTGTCAATGTCGTTTTTGTCCGGTTTTTTCCGCTTTTATTCACCAATCACGACACAAATTTGACACACGACATGACACACGCCCTTTCTCTCCAAAGCTACTGTCTGCCGGCATTTTGACAGTATGTCAACACGGCATCTGTGTTGCTAAAAAATTCTTTCCTTCACTTTTTTCCGCGTTCTCCCGATCTTGAAAATTGGCTCAAATCCTTACTGACACGGCATGTTATTAGTGCCAATGGTTGTACTTTCAAAATCATTGGCGCATGAATTTCCTGAAACGTAAGAACACAACCGGCGATAAAACGTAATACTATTACGACTTTGGCCGCGTCCGGCCACTGGCATCTTCGTATATACGAAGCCGAAAAATCAGACACAGAAGAACCATAAAGAGACTGGCCCATTATACTAATACAATTTATAAATCTCTTTGGTTAGGAGCGATGTAAGTTACAACTACGATTACACCATATACTTTACACAGTTATCTTAACACTCCCTAAAATAATGAGTAAACACGAGAGATTAATAGAGATAAAAGAATTCCACTCACCGTGCATTGATTCTTTTAAACTATGTTGATTTTCAATATTTTATATTAAATTTTAATTAAACTACCTCTAATTTAACCTCATACCTTCGACAATGGATAGTCTTTTTTTCTATTTATTAAAATCAATCGTAAATTCATCAAATATTGCCATATTGGTAATCAATATTGAATGGTATAAGTTTTTAGAATGAGAATATGAAACAACTCTAATTAGTAACAAGATTAACAGGTAACAATTAGTAATTAGGACAAGGAGAACATAATACGGAAAATGGAATTTATGAATACTATAGCAATACCTCGCAGAATAGGATTTGCGGAGATTGAACAGGTGATAACTGAACTAGATAGACTTACCGAAGGTTGTAATCTCGTGCTACCAAGAAGGTTTGAATATAGAGGTTTTGGAATTCAAATTTCACTCATTCAAATTGTTTTTAAATGGATGAGAACTGGAAGTTCAGGAGCATTAGTTGTTCCAATAGATCAGAATGACCCAAAAGGTCTTAAAGAATTCGCCGAGTCTTTTCTCGGATATATCATTCTATTAACGGTTTGGAAAAATGTTGACATCATAAACGAATCTGGGGAATCGATTAAACTAAATTTCCGACCATATACCTCTGAAATGAACAGGAAAATTGAGTTTTTCGATGAAGAATTACCTAACAACGAGATTTTCATCCCATGTTTTGATCATTACTCAAAGTCAAAAGGGCTCTCCCATTGGCTCTATCCTGACTACGAGAAATTTGCCGACGCTCCATCAGTATTGGATAATACCATTTATCGTGCCTTCCAGCGTTTAGGAAAAATCTATAAAGGAAGGCTCAATTCAGCGATATCTCCAGTTGAGGACGACATTGAAAAAATTCTTTGGGAGTTATTGAAGAATACTGATGAGCATGCGCGACATGATTACTTGAACCAGGTAACCCTTTCCCCCAATAGCCGTGGTATGTCCATGGAGATTATAAGAAGTAATCGAAAAAAATTTACTGAATATGCCAATCATGAAGGCTTAAAGCACTATTATGAAAATGCTGCAGACAAGCAAGACAGCTTCTTTCTTGAGATTTCAGTATATGATAGTGGTCCGGGGTTAGTGAAAAGATTTTTAGGAAAACATTGGGCCAACGATATTGATATAAACGAGGAAGTCAATGTAGTAAAGCAATGTCTAAAAAAGGGAGCAACATCCGTAGACACATGGAAAGGAAAAAATAAAGGCTTTGGTCTAAATGCGGTTCTTGAACTCCTTACTAAGCTAAATGGATTTCTGAAAATCCGGACTAATCGATGTTCACTATATCGAGATTTGATTAGGTACCCACATGCTGAAGTTGAAAACGCTTCTGACATTGTACTATTTGATTGGAGCACGAATTCCGAGACTGAATTTACATCAATGAATAATGTCGAAGGAGCTGTTTTAACAATGGCGTTCCCCTTACCCCAAAATAACCATGAATGAGGAAGTGTTTTATCTATAGTTTCACAACAGAAATAGCAGAACCAGGGCAAGGGAAAAAACTCCAAAAGGTACTAGTTATTTTTTTTCCTTATAAAAGCCTAATGTCCGATATTTCAGATATCCAGGTTCAACTAAGAGAATATTTTTTCAACAATACTCTGCCAGACAAGGTATTTGTTATATGTTTTGATTATAACAGAGACGACGTTCTAAAACTGTTCGAAGCAGGCTCTAGCCTCCACGGCTTCATTCCTAAGTTCGACATTGATCATACAAACAACAACCTTATTGTAGGCTGTATTACGAAGAACGGCAAGATAGAATCCGTTTTAGGAACAGTTCCTGACAGTCCATTGTTGAGAGAAATGTTGAATCGTGGATTAGTAAAAATATTTAATGAGCGAGGCGGACTTATAGTTTCCCAAAATGGTGCTCATCACTTTGTATTCCCGTCGGGAAAGCATTGTGACCGATTCTTAAGAACTGGAAATGTCCTCATAAATGGAGCTGAAGTACTTTTTATTGCAGCTAATATTGTCCTCCATTTTAAATGTACGACCTTTAAAAACATTTATTGCGACACCAGTTCCATAAACTCCTTGGCGTTCGCATTTATATCAATTCTCAAAGAACTTGGCGTCACAATGGACATTGTGCATGTCGAGAGTTTCGGATCCTATGAACTGTTTGAAAAATCCACGTTCAAGGCGAGCAGAAACAGCTTGTTTTTAATCTCCTCGTCTACTTCAGGAAGTATCTTAACACGGATGACAAGTAATAAAGCGCAAAATATAGCGCTTGAAAACATTGTTGTCATCTACGGTCTTTCTGTCGAACAGCAATATGCAGATCAGGTTCTTTGTGATTTGTCAGTTGACAAGAATACTAATCCGGAAGGCTTAGACAAATTTGTGAGCTACAATGTAAAGAAAGGAGATCAATGCAAACTTTGTCATGATGGTTCAACACCAATAAAAGTAGAGGGGGACGTATTCCTTCTTGAAAAGCCAAACGTCAAGGGGCATAGGATTACAATTAATGATCAGCCTGCATTTTTGAAGTCCTTTGGCGATTTTTATCGCAGTTCGAATGGGGACCAGAGTATAATTCGGGCATTTCATAAGGAAAGCAGTCCGAATGATAAAAGGTATGAGGTTTACATTAACCTGGATGCGCTCTTTGAGAAATGGCCCGCTAGAAAAAGTGATCCTTTCTTGTTTAAAGGCATATTTGAAAAGCTGGAGAAGCTTGTCCTACAAAACATCCCTGCTGCTCTAAAATATATGGTAGTTCTTCCGGACAATGCTTCATATATGCTTGCGAAGATAATTGCAGATATAATTAGAGAGAATGGGGTCAAGTTCGAAGACGAAAAGATTCTCCCAATAAATGAGTTGGGTAAAATTAACAAAGATGATCAGGGAGCAATTGCAGTAGTGAGTTCGTCAATCGTCACTGGAGGGAACTTACTTTATCTGAGCCGAGCACTACGAGAATACGAAAAGACATATCGCAGGATGTTTTTTACATTCTTAATGCGTACTGAAGGGAAGGAACACCTTGAGTTTCTAGAACTAAATCTTGGCCAAGGGGAGTTTGGACGCGGAACACATAAAATTGTAAATGTCGAAACCATATATTGTACGCAAGAGGCGATCAAAACGCCTTGGCATCTTGAACTAGACTTTGCAAAGGAGTTTCAGGAATTCGCCGAAGGAAAAGATGGCTTTGACACAGCAAGAAAACACTTCGAAATCCGTGAGAAGGAACTAAATGAGTGCGGAACGAAGTTCGGACTAGACGCTACGCTGTTTTTTCCATCATTCACCGGCAATTCACTAAAGCTTAATAATGGCTTTGCATTTGCCCCCCCAAAGAGAAATTTTGATTATGCAACACAATCGGAAGTATACTTCATAATTGATTCTATTCTTAATGAAATGAGATCAAAAAAGACTTTATCGCAAACGGAATATGTGCGAAACCTTATTGAACCTGGAAACTTTGTCCGGTACAATGACGGGATCATACAAGCTTGTATATTGCGTGCGGCGACTCGAGAAGAACTAAAATATCATCTTTCAGATGAAATGTCAGCGCAAATACAGGCTATTTTAGGCGATATGATCTTGCATCTCGGAGATGCCCACGCCGAGGCAGTCACAGAATTTTTCTATGCCATCTGCATTAAAAAACTTCGGCTACCTGAAGATGTGATAAAAGACTGTATTACCTTGCTTGAAAGTCAAGAGATTTATAAAAAAAATGATTCCATCCTTCACGGATTAGTTGGATTTATAAAGATCAAAGTGTTAGAAACGCAGGATATTGCTGTAAAATTTAAGGATGTTGACAAAGCTATTATAGAAATGAAACTGTGACATGAGGGACAGAATCCCTGCCTGTTGATGGTTTTTAAGACATACCCAAGTTAGAGTAAAATTATTCCAAGTTTTAAGTGATAAACTAATTTTAATGAGTTATAAAATTCCAGTTTTTCTGAGTTACCCAAAGCCCTATAACAAAGCGCAAGAGATATTCATAACCAAGGTAAGTGTTTACTTGGAATCGAGGGGGATGGTAGGCAGAACTCTAGGCGTTACCGATTATGACATACAGGAACCTCTAACAGCAATTAGAAGGTTAATGTTAGAGTCCAATGGACTTATTACAATAGCGTTAAGGAGAAATCTAATAATCAATGGAAAAGGTAAACCCGACAGTGATATTGGTGAGAAGGCCTATGACCTAAATGAACAATGGTTTACTAGTCCTTATTGTCAAATTGAACCAGCTATGGCCTTTCAAATTGGATTGCCAATATTGATTTTTCGAGAAAAAGGAGTAGTAGCGGAAGGACTACTAGAAAAAGGTGTAATCGGAAACTACATGCCTGAAATTGATATAGATCGTCATAATCAGGATGATAATTTTGATAGATATTTCGCAGGACATGAGTGGCAACAAACAATAGGTACTTGGGAAGCTCTTGTTCGTACAGTTGTTGTAAACAAAGGGAAACCTCCAAAACTTTTCTAGCTAACTAATACGGTATTTTACATTACTTTTTTTATGTCGACAGGTGAAGAAGTGCCAAAAAGTGTGTGAAAGAAACATGCTTCAGGATCATATTCAGCAAGCTCAGCATCTTTGATACCCAGTACATTCCTGGCGAATTCAATCACCATGTGTTGGAAACCACCACAGGTTCCAAATGTCGGAACATTGTGCTCCCTGACAAATTCAATCAGCTTCAAGGCACCTGCCATACTTTTATATGGACTGCCAGGCGCAATCCAGAATCCACTATATTCTCTGATAATCGCCTCAAAATCATTTTCGATGATATCCGTAGAAACCCTCAGCCACCAATTTGAGCCCTAACTTATTGTTTACCTGCTCAATTGCATCGTTGGTTGCTGCATGCGGCCTGAAATTTTCATTAAAATCTCTGATGATAGCTAATATTAACCATATTATTATGCATTTTTTCTTTCTGAAACACAGTTCCATAAGTAGATAGGAGAACTTTACGTAGTCAACTACATTTATTATAAATGTATAGTTATTCCAGAATAATTTTATTTCTTTTGAAAAATACCTCCTCCACTTCTTCCCTAAAACACCACGGGAACCACAGCACCTCCCGGCACCGCAGTTCCCGTAAGAAAAAGCATTGTTCCACCTTATTACTATTGCCGGCTAATACGGCCTGTGCTTAGCTTGCCTTCATTATTTAGAATTAGCAGGTAACTACCACCGCTCAAAGCAGACAACGGCACCGCATAGGTATGTCTGCCGGCAGGAAGTTTTCCTGCCATTACATTCCGGATATATCTGCCACTTACATCATATAGGTTCAGCGTTACACGAGCAGGTTGTTTGAGGGTAAACGACACGGTGGTCTGCGCACCGGCAGGATTTGGATATACTTCCAGTGTCTCCGTTACCATTGCAGTTTTGGCAGACAAAGCAGTAGCATCGGCTGAGGTCAGGCTACTGGCGGTGATGACCTGTACTTCTGCATAACTGTTCCAGAGGTTAATGCTGTTGCCGTGCCCGATAATTCGTACATACTTGCCAGATACCGCACTGAAATTGAACGTTTCCAGGGCCGTAGAAGTGCCACTGCTCACTAGTCCGGTGGCAGCAGTGGTAAGGTTGCTGGTATCATTCCCCACCTTTACATCGAAAGTACTGGTGCGGCTGGTACCACTGACAAAAGCGATCTTTACGCCCGTTACACTTTGCGTACTTCCCAAACAAAGCTGTATCCACTGGCCGTTGCCATTGGCCGACCATCGGGTATTCAGATCATTGTCCAGGACATTGGCAGGCACATTGCCATCATCCGCGCTGGCGATTACCGGCGTGCATCCATTGTCGGAAACAATCTGTACTTCGGTGAAACTGTTCCAGGCATTCAGACTATTTCCATGACCTACAATACGTATATACTTTGCCGATACAGGTGTAAAAGAGAAGGTTTCCAAAGTCCGGGAAGTGCCACTGCTTACCAGGCGGGAAGCTACGGTACTAAAGCTGCTGCCGTCGGTACTGGCAAGAATATCGAAAGTACTGGTACGACTATTACCGTTATAGAAAGCGATTTTTACGGCGGAAACACTGGTGATGCCATCTAAGCAAAACTGTATCCATTGTCCGTCGCCGCTGGCAGACCAACGGGTAGCCGTATCTCCGTCCAGCACGTTTGCTGCCACATTCCCATCATCTGCGCTGGCACTTGCAGGCATGCAACCCGTCGGTATGCCGGTGCCATTTACACCTACCATGGTAGAATCTAAAATACGTGCAGTAACAGTAGCAGAAGAAACTTCATCTGCACCAATGTCGAAAGTACCGGTACGGGCCTGACCATCCATATCTGTATTCAATGTAGTATATGAGCCGGTGGCGGCATCGATAGCCGGGCTACCAGTCTGCAAATGGTAAGTACCGGTTGCATCTCTTGACAGCAAAGGATTAGCTGTTGTATAGGTTCCTGCAGGAACTGCGCCAACGCCATTAGTACTGTACAGTAAATTATTACTCCAGGTAGGATTGGTATAAGGTCCGGCAATAGAGGCTGCAGGGCCCCCACCTTGTATAATGTTGTTCACAAATGTGGTATAGGTTGCGCCCAAACCTCCGCTGCGACCACTCTGCACATAGTTTGTAGCGCAATTAACAAGCGTGTTAAAAGCAATCAGGCAACGGTCAGGTCTGTCGTGACTGGTAAGTGCAGCACCATCCGCGACTTCCCCATCTCCATTCCCGATGTTAATTCCCGGACTGCAGTTTTCGAAATAATTGCTATAAATTTTATGGTCATCACCAAAAATCCGGATACCTTGTGTATTCAGAAAATAGTTGCCATACACCACACAAAAATTGCCATGACGCAACGTAAACTGGGATACACAATCTTTGATGGTATTATATCGCAAGGTGACAGCGGACGATTTTACTGAGATCATTTCATTCTCCCCCTGGCAGGATTGAAACAAATTATATTCTACAATACTGTTGGAAGAGGATAAGCTGTAACCACTCAACCCAAACTGCAATGTTTCTGCACCATTGGCGGTTTGCGGTTGCTGATCATAAAAGTAATTGTGATGAATGTAGAGACGTTGTGCAATCTGGCTCCCGCTACCGCGAACGGCAATGAAACGTCCCATTGCATTTTTGTGCTGAAAGGTATTATAATCTACCTCATGATCGCTACCATTCAGCAACAGGTTTTCACCATCGCCGGGTGTTTCAAATACATTGCGGGTCCAACGGCAGAAACTTGTGCCGGCAGCCATAGTGGCCTTTGACGCATTAAATTTAAATACGAAACCTTTGATAATAATATATTTCGCCGGACTCGCTATGCTAATACCGGCCGTACCATTGATTTCTACACCTCCAATTGTTTGTGCCTGGATGGTAATAGGCAAAGCAGCTGTTCCCTGCTTGCTAATGGTGATGTTGGAACTGGCAGTATAAACGCCATTGGCCAGAATGATTACATCTCCTGCTACCGCATTATTGATGGCGGTTTGCAGCGCAGATAAAGAAGAGACATTGACAGTAGCAGCAGATAATTGCATAGTACAGCATACCGACAGGATCAATAACAGCCACCTGTGGGCATGACGGGTTAACCGTGTGTAAATTACGGGGATCATTTGGGTGATTTTAAGATGATGATTGATTCAGGTTTACACAACTACTCCATTGTGTGACAAGACTCACACACTATTCTCATAAAGTGGAACAAACGTTTTTCTATCCTGAAATTAGTAAAAAAAATTAGAATTGCAAACGATTGCATAAATCAGCCATTTTAGCCCCAAATACGCTACAGCAAAGTATTAGAAGGTAAATTTACAAATAATATTTCTTTCGCTATTTATGGTGCTGTTTTAACATAAAAGTTTGCTATGAGTTTTTTATGTAGAAGATGGATGTGATTCGCTAAAACAAAAACGTCTGTAAGCAATGCTTACAGACGTTAGCTATAAATCTTCTCAAAAAATACCAATTAAAATATCATCGCCAATGCCTGCGGAAAAACATTAAACAGGTTATGGAATACAATTGGCAACACAATACTTCCTGTCCTTTCCCGGAGCCAGCCGATAACCAGTCCGATTGCGCCTGTAATAAGTGCCGGCGCCAATGCAAAATGTATCGCTGAGGCATCATCGAAATAAAAGGAATGTCCGCCGCCAAAAATAACCGCCTGAATCAATAGTCCCCAACCCACACTGGCGCCGAGAATCCTGACTCTGGAGATAAATATCTTATTCAGCAATCCCAGGATAATCCCCCGGTAAATCAATTCCTCCGACAGTCCTGGCATTGTTAGTTCATACCAGAATTTCTCAGCGTTGAAATGAATACTCTTAATTCCACCGTCAGTACTGATATCCCACCATTGCAGTCCGATACCCAACAAGCAAACAATTATAAATGCAGGCCAGGAAGAACGCTCTACTTTCCATTCGAAACCTGCTTCTTTTCTTGTCAGGAAAGATGTACACAGGATAAATAGTACTCCCCATAATATACTCAGGAATTTCCCCTGCCAGTTCCAGTCTAACTGGTTGAGGAATTTTAAAGGCAGATTAGGTAACATTGTTACCGCTGTATCCAGCAGCAGAAGCCCCAATAACAACGGGATCAGTTTTCGATGAGTCGTTTTTGCAAACAGACAGCATAATAAAATGACTACAGCACAAAATGCAATGCCAATCAACGAGATAATAATTGTTTCTTTCATTGGTATAATAATATCGCACCAAGCTAAAAAAATTTCTGCACTAACGCAACGGGGTATACGTATTTTCACTTAAACAGGTGGTGACAGTATTCGAACAATCAGGATTCCTCCAGACTATCTTAAAATTAAAATCAGCTACTACCTGTTGTTACAAATAAGCATGGCTGCAAGATTTGGAATCTGCAGCCATGATTATTTAATTATACTGTACCAATGGTACCAATCTCTCCGGCAACGGCTGTTCTCTTTTTATACTTGAAATAGGCGTAAATATTAAAGCCCAGCCAACAAGGCACCGCCACCAGGAGGATATAATAAAGACGTAATCCCAGGCAAAACATCAGATACAGACTCAGGTAACCTATGTTAATACGCATTGTTGCCAGCAGAAAGATCAATCCAGGTATCACATGTGTAAAAATGAACAAGATGCTATTTAGCTTGATGGCTCTCTTCCGCTGAAGCATCCTTTTCTTATTAAAAGCATATGCTACCGTACGTATTATGCGCCGCGTATCCTCCTCCTCCAGTCCTTTTAAGAGCAGCATGTTGTGTAACTCTTCATCACTTTTGTAGTGATCGGTCATTCCCAATACATATTGTACATTTTCGTCGAGTTCTTCCTGGGTAAGCATAAAAAAATTGGTCGTTGGTTAAATATAGGATTCGATTATTAAATATAAACATTTAACAATATATATTAATCCATCACAACTCCAATATGTTTATACCCTTACCAGTACAGGATATGTACAGAATCAGCAATACTTTTCTACTTATCTTGATCACACAACTTCGTTATATGCAAATGCAAATTCTTTCGCAAATGCATCAAATTTTATTTTTCCGGATAAGGTAGTTCTCTCTTCAAAATATGGTTTTAGTATACTCCCGTTTTGTAAAGCCTTGCCCATATCTATGACATAGGTGGTGGCCATTTCTGCTGTCATACCCTGCTGTACCAGACTTTGCAGCATGGCATCATCCGGAAATCTCACCCAGTTCAAATCAGGATTGCCAATAGCAGCCCCTAAATGTTGTGCGATTTCTTTTCCTGTAACTTCATCACTCACGATATACTTATAGGATTTACCGTGAAAATTCCGGTGATGCATGGCCTCAAAGGTCGCTGCTGCAATATCCTGCGGGTGCGACAATGCCAGCACGATGTCTGCATCAAAATTATTACCGATAATATGCTGCTGTTTTATCAGGTCGATGAAACCGTAGAAATTGGAATAGAACATACCAGGGCGCAAGTGCAGCACGTGTGCAGCCAGTGCACTGAAACGGTTCTCATTATGATGGTTTGCACCAGCAGGACCAGGGCCATCGGGCAAATGCGCTCCTATCCCACTCAGGTTTACAACAAAAGGAACATTGTTATTTTCTATTGCGGCTGCATAGATTTCGCCTACGCTTATAATCTGTTCTCTGGTACCATAGTTTGGCGGTACCATCGTATATACTGCGTCTACACCCTGAAAAGCGTTGTTAATAAAATCGATATCATCTACCTTGCCTATCAAAGGCGTTGCACGGAGCTGCGCAATAGCGTCCGCCCTTTCTGCATTGGAGGTAATTACATTTACTTCATGTCCGGCTGCTATCAATTGCTGAACGAGGACGCGGCTGATATTGCCTAAGGAACCAGTTATTGTTGCTTTCATTTTTGTCGTTTTTAAATTGCTTGTACAAAAGTAGATTTGTACTTACTTTTGTACAAGTACTTACCCTTTAGTATGTATAACCATGACAGCAATTAAAGCGACATCCGTCATCCAGGAAAATAAGACAAACGCCTTTGCAGCCTGCCCTGTAACATTTGTAATGGAGCGGATTGGCGGCTACTGGAAACCCATTATCCTGTTCAACTTACTAAGCGGCACCAAGCGGTACAGCGAATTAAAAAAGACGATCTCCACCATCACGGAGAAAGTGCTGATACAACAACTGAAGCAGCTCGAGGCAGACGGACTCGTAATACGAAAATCCAAACCGGTAGTACCTCCTTATGTCACCTATGAGCTTTCCGCTACCGGCAAGGCTTTACGACCTACATTATTTGAGATGGCACAGTGGGCAGTTAAAAACGGGGGTAAACAGTCGAAGCAGTTTAAAAAACAGATGGCGGATTTCCCGGAGTAGTTACAATTTCAATATCAGTTATACAACAGCCAGACAAAGCAACGTCGGGCATTTGCCGTTCATAGAAAATACCATATTGGCAATCCGCGTTGAGTATCTTTATAAAAAGAAAATTGTCGGGACTATGCATCAACTAAAATTCGGCCTGTTGATTTTTATGTGTATCAGCAATTTTACACTTCATGCACAAACAGGTAGCATACAGGATATGCCTGTCATAAAGGAGGAAATAAAATTCGTACAGCCCATTAAGTGGTCCCGGTTCAGGTCTATGCCGGCAGGAACGCCTCAACGCGTTCTCATGGGTAAAATTCTATTGAATACGAATAAATATGCACTCACAACCTGGTGGGAGAAACGCGGGTTCGCCGGCATCCCTTTCCAGCAATATTTAGACCTGCAAGGCATCACAGAACATAAAATCCGCCCTGTTGCCGCAGAAGCAGAGGCCCTGGCTACTTCACTGAAGACAGGCTTATATCAGCCGGCATACACAGGCATTTCCGTTAAAGAGGCCACTGATAAAACGTTACAGCTCATCAGGAGTCTGGCACATGCACACCTTGCCAATACACCCAATGGCTGGGGAAAAGCCTGGCAATCGCCTTTATGGGCGGCCTATACGGCTTTTGCTGCCTGGTCTATGTGGGATAACCTGGATGCCTATACGAGAAGTGAGGTACTGGCTATGATAAATACGGAATGCAGCTGGGTTATGAGTAACAAAGGCACACCTGCAATAAAAACGTACAGAAATAAAGCCGGAGAGATTATCAGTCCGGGAGATACCGGTGCGGAAGAAAATGCCTGGGATGCCTCCATACTAGGCGTAGCATGTGCCATGATGCCAGCATTGCCGCAGCAGACAGCCTGGAAGGAGCAACTGATCAGGCTTTCCCTCAATGCCATGGCCCGGCCATCGGATGTAGCCAGTAAAGAACTATATACCGGTATCACGCTAAGCTCGTGGCTTACCGGGTCTAACATCAACGAAGATGGTACGGTTGTCAACCACCATTTCATTCATCCGGATTATATGACTTCGCCATATGAGCTGAATTCCACCAAGTTCTTCTGGCTGGCGGGACTTCCTGTACCAAAGGCTTTTGCACTGAACAGCGATGTTTTATTTCATGCTTTTGCAGACCTGAAATTCAATGCCAATGACAGCATTACCGGAGGACGCGTGCAAAGTCCGGGTGGCACCATTTTCAAAAGTGGATCAGGGGAAATTTTCTATCCGATAGGAACAGACTGGGGACAATTGCGCAGGATGAATTTCGCCCTGTTTAACTGCTCTGCTACGGTGTTTACCAATGATTCACTGGTAAGAAACCGCGCTTCAGATTGGGAACTGCGGCAGGCACAGGTGGTGCTGGATATGCAACATCGGTTTACGGACGGACATACCTATGCCGGCAAACAGGAAGATAGCTATGCCTCCTGCGAAGAATGGGTCGCTGATGCCTCCATGACGGCCTACATCCTCGAATCGCTGAAAACACTGGGCAAACCGGTGTTTGCCAATTAATAAAAGTTATTTGAAAGCTCGTCTCTACTAAGTAGCGACGAGCTTTTATATTTTACCGGGTTACCGGGAAAGCGGTAATTCTTAACCTCGCGGCGCCCATAGGAATCAGCGTTATTGCTTCTTCTTTTGCGGCAGTTGCCACAGGGCTTTGCGGCAGCACGGCTGTCAGTCCGGTGGAATCCAAACCCCAGGCAGGAATTCGTTTACCCTTTGCCGTTATTTCTACCGGTGCATGACCTGTAGCGAACGGATTATTATCTGCCGGCCAGGGTTTGGCATGAACAGAAAACGACTTTTCAGGATGTTGGCTGTCTATTACCAGGCCATAATTCCATGGTGAGCCGGCAAAGATTTCATACGATGGCCATTTGGCCGGATCGGCACCCTCCTGCCATTTGGAATCCCATATAGCAGTAGCTTTGCTATCTTCTTTATTAAAATCCTCCCGGATCTTCAGGGAATAGGTTAGCGGCCCGTAGTTTACACTGACACTATGTTTATTTTTCTCCCATGTTCTTACCTGTAATGCCATAGGTAGTTTTAGGGAGATAATATCCCCGTTTTTCCAGACATGCTCCAGTTTGATATACTTCCCTGCTATAGCATTTTTCATAACGATGCGGCCATTTACTGAAACACTGCTGTTGGTCGCCCATTCAGGGATCCGCAGGTACAGCGGGAAAGCTACATTTTTCTCCATCGACAGCCTGATATTCACCGCATCTTCAAAAGGGTATTTTGTAACGGAGCGGAAGGTAACGGTAGTACCATCGCCCACCTGCGCTGAAACGTCCCCTTCCAGGTAATGCTGTGCAGCGATTCCGTTATCCGGAGTCGCCATCCAGCTATGTTCCAGGTAGTATACCCAGCCCGCAGCATGGTTATGCTGGCAACAACGGCTGCTGAATGGGTTCATCATCAGGAAAGGCCCTTTGTTATCGATTCCGGGATGGTGATTTTTGCTATCGCTTATGGTCATATTGGGAGCGGTCAGGTATCGCAGGGCTTTGTAATCAGGCATAAAGGCCGCCGGGAAGGTATTAAAAGCCACATCTTCTGCATTATCCGCCCAGAGCGGGTCGCCGGTGATCCCCAGCAGCATGTTATCAGAGGTCATTTGTTCCACCATACCACAGGTTTCAACGGCCTGTCTGGGGTCATCATATCCTTTACGAACATTCTCATCTCCGCCGAACATACCACCAGGTACTTGTCCGAAGCCTTCCCTTATCAGTCTGAAGTTATTATAAGTGGCGGCCAGATCGTTTTGATTACCGCTTTGCAGGAAGTATTGGGCGGGTTCCCGGAAGCACTGCGCAATATTTACGTTATGCCAGTTGGGAAGATTGTCTTTTTGTCGCCAGTTGGCGGTATTGCGGTCGATTTTTGTGGCGAGGTCCAGCAGGAATGCATCGCCTGTTCTGTTGTACAGCCAGTAAACGGATGAAAGTTCATCGCCACCGCGACTGTTTTCCCAGTAGTCTTCCAGGAACTTATCATCCGGGATGGTGAGTTGCCATTTGAAGTACTTCGTCATCAGATCTAGTACCCGCTGATCTTTTGCGTATTCATAATAAGACTGCAGGCACCACAGCATGGGCATATTTGTCCAGAGGTCGCGTTTGCCGGCGCCTTTTTCCACATTGGGGCCGAAGTCGCCGTTATCACGCTGGTTGTTCAGCACGGCTTCTATCCAGAACTTAGCAGCCGCGATCATATGCTGATCTTGGAGTACGTAGCCGATATTTGCATACCCTTTGAGCCAATAGGGCAGTTCCTCCCATCCATAGGTACCTTTGCCTTCCTTATTAAGCCAGGCATTATCTTTTTTAGATAACCAGATACTGATTTCACCAAGATGACCGGTGAGACCGTCTCTTTGCAGTTCCAGCTGCTTTTTTAGCCAGCCTCCCGGGGCAAAGGCCGTGACCGGCAGTTTGATAAAATACTGCGGTTGTAAGGGCTGTTTATTACTTGTGTAATAAGTATTTACGGATGTAGTTACCGGTCGGGCAACTGTTGATACCTGTAAATCATCTTTATATACATTTTTTACAGCAGCAAAACCGGAGAATACGATGATACCAAGGGCTGCAGGTAATAATTTGAAGTTGTATTGTGGCATATACTACTAGCGGTTTTATACAGCAGGCTGCTGCCATGTTTTCATAACGAGGATACGTGGTCATCTAAAATAATAAATAATACCAGGATTTTACACCCGTTTATTTTTATTGAGATAATGCGGAGGTTGGTTATCAGGGAGATGCCGGTCAGTCTTTATAAGAAAATAATTACCGAATTTTGCATTCATTCATCATTTCAGTTTAAAGGGGAAAAAATTACAAATAAGCGGGAAAATCCCACACACGCACTCATCTTGCATCTTCCCATCTTTGTATCAACAAAACAAAAACAAACAATCACCTCAAAAATCAGAAAATATGAAAACGAACTCCTTAAAACTCAGATTCCTGGCAGTAGTATTTGCCCTGGTTGCTGTAGCAGCTTTCTCCCTCAAAGCCAGTGCACAAAAGATTAAAAACGTCGTATTGGTACATGGCGCATTTGCGGATGGTTCCGGTTATAAAGGCGTATATGAGGCCCTAACCAAACAAGGGTATCATGTTACGGTAGTACAAAACCCGCTGACATCCCTGGAAGACGACGTCACTGCTACCAAACTGGCGCTGGACAAGCAAGATGGCCCGGTAATACTGGCAGGCCACTCCTGGGGAGGAGCGGTAATAACACAGGCAGGAAACCATCCCAAAGTAGCGGCACTGGTATATATCGCTGCATTCCAGCCAGATAACGGAGAAACCGCCTTACAATGGTTTCAGACAGTCAAACCAGCCCCTGAAAACGGTGTATTACCTCCGGATGCAAATGGTATCGTTTATTATGACCGCGCAAAATTCCATGCAGGATTCTGTGCTGATTTAAGCAAGGAAGAAGCCGAATTCATGTATGCCTCACAAGGTGCATTTTATGGAAAATGCTTTACCACGCCGATTACAGATGCAGCCTGGAGAAACAAACCTTCCTACGGTATCGTTGCCACTGAAGATAAAAGTATTGCACCTGAAATAGAACGTAAAATGTATCAACGTTCCAATACAAAAATCACTGAAATAAAAGGTAGTCACGTGGTATATATTTCACAACCACAGAAGGTAGCAGAAGTAATTATCAAAGCCGCCAGAGAAGTGAGCAAATAAGACAACTGTATATTCAGCAACAAGCGGCCTGTAAGTTAAACTTACAGGCCGCTTGTTTATTATTTACCGGTAACGAATGTTGCCATTTTAGGGATCATGTGAGCGAGACATACACCGATATTAAATGCTGCGGTGAAATTCTGCGCTTCTGTTTTCACGTTGCCATTGACATCCTTTCCATTTACGTCGGCGTCAAAATATCCTTCACGATCAGTGATACCTGACATAAACACGAACGGTGCATTGCAGACCAGGCGGATGACACCATGCGTTGTTTCCACAGAGCCTACGGGCAGCTTATTTCCTGTAGCAGCCAGCTTATTCAGGCCTTCCGTATCTGAGGTGGCGTAATCTGCATAATTGGTAATATTCACCACGCTGACGCCTATATAGTTTTTATCGGCCATCACCTGGATATTATCCGCCGGATTATTGAAAGGCTTCAGCAAATGGGCGCCTATTGCCTTTGCAGTGGTGTCGTCCAGGAGTTTAAAGAAGTCAGGCGAAATAGCAGAAGAAAGCACCTTTTCAAAGTCTTGCGGGTCATCCCATACGCTTTGCGGGTTTTCTCCTTTAGGGTGAAAGTTATGAATGAAAATATTGCTACCCATCGTTACACACCCGTTATTATTGGTGTTATTGAGTCCCAGCGCAGCAGTACCTAAAGCTACCACCAGGTCAGGCTGCTCCGTACGGTATTTCAATATCTTCGGCAGGCTTTCATGTTTACCCTGTGAACTGGAAGGATTCCATTTTGCATCCATGATATCCTGGATACACCATAGTTCGATGGTAACGTTTTGAAAAGTATCCCAGACAGCACGTGGCTGGGCGGTTCCAGGTTGAAAAGTCCAGGGATAGTTGATACGCGAAGGATTGGGCAGTTCTGCGGGGCGCATTTTTACATTCAGCAAAGCATTTAAAATAGGTTCTACTTCCCACGATTTGTTACCAATTAACAGGACTCTTTTAATACTCATGATCTGGAGTTTTTTTTTAAAAAAAAAGAATGGAATAATGAGATGAGGATAGCTGCAGGATGCAACTTCAGATTTCGCAGCTTATAACATCGGGAGCGGGGAAATGTTCAGGGGTGTAAAACAATTTTTATGCTGGTGAGATAATTACATTTTTATTTCGATACCAAGTAAACTGAATAATTTGTATAATTCAGCAACTCCACGTCTGGGGCTTTTGGGGTTGTAACTTCCACGCCTGGAAAGACCTTGCCACTTCAAGTAAAAAATCATTAAATAGAGGTACCGGATTTTCAAAAGATCTTAGTTTATCCAGGTACCATTTTTCTGTTTCACCATCCACCACAATCGCATACACCTTTCTGCCGGTACCTTTTTGGGGTCTGTTTTTATTTCTCATGGTGGTTATGAATATAATAATCGCTCAAAGCTGGCACAGCCCCAAGTTTACCGGATTTGTAGGCATTAAATACAGAAAGGGTATCTCTCACTACACTGCTGTCAAAATCGCTCAGTTCGTAAAGCTCAATACCGCCCTCGTTTTTTCTTTCTGTAAACCAGATAGCATCTTCCCGCAGCATATCTCTTTCCATGAGCAGTTCGCGATGATGTGTGGTTACAAGCAATTGAGATTTGGTTACATTCACAAGAAACAGCAACAGGAAATGTTTAATAAGATCGGGGTGCAGGGAAGATTCCAATTCATCAATTAAATATACCTGCGGCAATTCCAACATCTTGCTCAATACCCCACTAAACTGAAAATATCTTTTAGTACCCTGTGATTCCTGATCATAGGGTAATTTATATTTTTTTACTTTGTTATCTTTTTTGATTGCATGCTCGAATAACACCTCTATTTGTTCTATTGTATCTGCATCGAATATGCCTGTATTTCTAACGGTTGCTGCCAGCTGCCGGCTTAATAAATTCGCCAGCTGCTTCACGTTTTCGTCTACCTGCTGCACCTTCTTCTCTACAAAAATATCCACAATACCCAAATCTGCCTTTTTTAGAAATTGTAACACATTTAATCTGCTGTGCACATTTTCTGAAATATAATCGTTAACATCATAAAACAGGTTGGTACCAGGTTGAATCCAACCATTTAGTACATCAATAAACCATTCTGTGGCCTCTCTCATTTCTACAGAGTCCACATTTGTTCTCAGGAAGGTACTTAATACCAAATTGTTCCAAAGCGTATTGGTTATAAGCGTATTTGCCTCCGCTTTTTTAATTTTTATCTTACTTCCAAACTTTATAGTAGATAGTTGCCTGTCGGCATTTGTAGCTCTTTCAAATACCAGCGCCTTATTCGGGTTATAATGGATCAGTTTTTCCTGCAAAACAGCATCTCTGCTTACAGCAATTTCGTATAGATACTTACGCCCGTTGCTGACAAACTTCAGTGAAAAGGTAGTAGGAGCCTGCTGCGTTACTTCATCAAAAAGAAACGGTTCAAATTCCAGCTTTTCTGTCTTTTGCACCACAGGATGTAAAATCATACTTCTAAGTAAAACCAGCGCCTGCAGGATGGTGGTTTTCCCGGAACCATTTGCCCCGTAAATAACTCCCAGTTTAAGCAATTTAACGCCTGGCATGGGTGATATCAGATAAAAATCCTCTAGTCTTTTTGAATTCTCCGGTTCAAAGGTAAGTGTAACCTTATCTTTGATCCCTTTAAAGTTCTGTATCGAAAATTCAATAATCATACATTTTTTAGTCTAAATCTGTAAGTACATTACGAATTTACATAAAAAACACATAAAACACACCCTTTAAACATCTTCCACATTTTCGTATATTCGGTTCCCCACCCGCAAATCGCTAAAAATATGAAACTTAAAATATCAGATGCCAGAACAGGCGGAGAGCTCCTTCTTTTTAAAGATGAACACGGATTTGACAGGATGCCCTACATCCGCGATAAGTTTCATAAATACTTCACCATCGTATGGAATCCCGGCGAAGACCAAACCGTTACCATCGACGGCAACGAAAAAGAATTCCCTTCCAACTCCCTGCTGACACTGCTCTTCAACCAGACTTTCAGCTTTGAAGACGCTTCCACCCTGATCGCCTGGCAATTCAACCGGGAGTTTTACTGCATCATAGATCATGACAGTGAAGTCAGCTGTGTGGGGTTTCTCTTTAGCACCACCGATCACCTGCTTATACTGCTGGAAGAACATGCACAGGAAAAATTAAAACTCCTGTCTGACATCTTTATAGAAGAACTAAAAACAGCAGACCATATCCAGCATGAAATACTGGTAGCACTGCTTAAAAGGTTAATCGTCTATATAACCGGACTGGCTAAACTGGATTATGTTCCGGGAAAAAAGATTGATGAATCGAGGTTTCATACCATACGGAAGTTTAACTTGTTGGTAGAAGCACATTTCAAGTCGGAACATATGGTGAACTTCTACGCACAACAGCTCTTTAAATCTCCCAAAACTTTATCGAATCTGTTCGCGCTCTTCAATCAAAAATCACCATCACAGATCATACAGGACAGGATCATCCTGGAAGCGAAAAGGCTGTTATCCTATACGGATAAGTCGGTAAACCAGATCACCTATGAGCTGGGATTCAATGATGTCCCTTATTTTTCTAATTTTTTTAAGAAGAAGTGCGGTCAGTCGCCCTCCGAATTCAGGAATATTTTACCTGCAGAAAAGCTGGTACAATAAGCACTCAGCTTCCCTGAAAAGAGTATCTTTATAGTATGAGTATTGTTTTGTCTGCCGGACACTATTTTGGTAAAGAACAACAGTGTAATGATGCTGGGCTGTTCCGACTAAACATTACCGACTATCAACCTGAAACGCTTATCCAAAAACATTATCATGAAAATGCCTATCTAAGTATGCTGCTCAGTGGCGGCTACCGGGAGATAAGTACTAAAAGCGAAGATATCATACTTCCGGGTGAAGTACTGTTCCGCCCTGCCGGATATACACATGCCAACCATTTCCATGAACAACCCGGGCGCTGCCTTAACATAGAATTCAATCATGAAGCATTAAGGGAAATCCTGCCGGATCACCAGCTGCCTGCGTCATTGCAACATTTCAGGGCAGGTGTACTGGAAGACCTCTACAAACTGCTCTATCATTTTTTTCATGACCCCAATAGTGATTTATCGGAGGAATATATCCTGCATTGTCTTGCCGACATGACCGCCGTTGTGATTCCTTCCCGGCTGCCATGGTTCGGCACAGCACAAAAAATACTGGAGAACGACTTCGATACACACCATACCATCAAATCACTGGCCGCGGCTGTTTTTGTACACCCCATCTACCTCGCAAGAGCCTTTAAAGAACGTACCGGCCTCACCGTTGGTGAGTACCAGCTAAAAATGAGGACCCGCCGGGCCTTACAATTACTGATCACCACTGCTTTGCCGATAGCAGATATCGCCTACGCAGCGGGATTTGCTGATACCGCACACCTGATACGCTCCTTTAAATCGAAATACCGCACTACTCCCCTTCAGTTCCGGCGATTGCTGAAATAGTTAATCTGGTACAATTTTTTTCGAACCGGCTGGCGTTTCTTTGTAAAAAAAGAACATGCGCCGACTAATAGCCCTGCTTTATTTGTTATCTCCGCTGACGCTGTTTGCATGGCAGCAGCCAGACTACCAGCTTCATGTCAATGCAGACCCGCAACATAAAAGCTTTACGATAAAAGGCACCCTTACCTTTGAAATCACCCCGGATTTTGCAGACTCCGTTTCTATTACCATCAGCAAATCCAAAGGCCCCGCAGACGTACAATTAAAAGGCGCCGCTGCCAGCATGGATACCAGTCTTAATAGTTCCGGGGATATCGTATACCACTGGCGGTTCAGGCATCCGCTGAAGCCCGGGACTAAGTTAACCTTCAGTTATGCCTACGACCGTGGGGATGCTCCGGCGTTTCAGTATTATATGGACAGCAGTTTTATAATGGCTGGCGGCTATGGCGCTGCATGGTATCCTCAGCTGATGTTGCGTGCTGCTGACGGTACGGAAGATTGCAGCCGTGCAACTGCTACCATTCGTGTAACCGTTCCTGTTGGCATGATGCCCGTAATGGCTGCCAGCAAGGTTTCCAATAACAAAGAGACCTATGAATTCCGATATACCAGACCCGATATTTTTTCTTTGTATATAGGGAGATATACCCGCAGCGAATACCAGGACAAGATCCCATTCTATGTTTATAGCATGAGCAATACCGGCAATCACGACGATATCTGCCGAAAATCAGCCGCAGTGCTGGATTACCTGACCACACTTTTCGGCGGCCTTGATATTCCGAATTTCTCTGTCATCGAATTTCCGGATGTGGTATCAGAAAAGACAGGCATTGGCGGAGCCAGCATCTTAGGTGGCGTAGTGATGCCTGCCAGTGCGCTCCGAACATTCAATTACGGCCTCTTCGGCCATGAAATCGGCCATCAGTGGTGGGGAAATAAGGTGCTGGCCAAAGGCAGTACCGGAAATGATATGATGTCAGAAGCCATGGCGCAATATGGCTCACTACAGGCAGTCATGCATTTTGACAGTGCCCATGCCATGCATTACCGCACCACCGGCTATCCCGGATACCTCCCCGACCAGAGTGGCATAGGCTACCTGAAAAATGTAGCTGCCGGCAATGATGAACCACTCCGGCAACTTACTAACGGCAACGGCCATATCCTTGGCGACAGCAAAGGGTTTCTCGCCTGGGAACTGTTGTCCAACATCACCGGCAAAGCTACATTCCATAAAGCCCTGCAAACAATCGGTGATAAATACAGCAAGACAGGTATCAGCTGGAATGAATTCCTTCAGGAAATAGCTGTTGCTTATGGCAGCGACCTGCAATGGTTCTATCAGCAATGGTTTGACCGCGGAGGCGCCCCTAAATGGGAAAGCACCTGGCAGCAGCAGGATAAGATATTGCGTCTCCACATCACGCAGCAAGACAGCCTGTACCAGCTACCGCTGGAGGTTTTGATTACCTGCAGCGATGGTTCCACTACCTTGCAGCATATCCAACTGCAACATTCCCGGGATGAATTTCAGCTTCCGGTGAGGGGCACCGTAACTTCGGTGAAGGTTGATCCATTTTTTAAAGTGCTGCATTGGGATGAAACCCTTACCCCAATGGCTGTTGCGCAGGCAAAGGTGATACGTGTCATCAATCTTCGGATACAGCAAAAGCCTGAAGAAGCTGCAGCGCTGGCAAAGTCTTTCCTGGCGGAAGGCATCCCTGATGATCAGTACGGTGTTGTTTTTTCGCTGAATTTCCATCTGGGAAGGATCAGCACCGCAGCAGGAAAACCGGCGGAAGCGCTGACATATTATCTGAATGCGCTACAGTGTGCCTCCCGTCCGGCGGAATTGCTGGCATATACCTATTACCGCATTGCGCAGCTGGCTGCTTCCACCAACAACAGCGAACAATTGGAGTGGGCCTGCAGGAATGCCCTCATTGCCGATGAGGCTAACAACAAGTATGATAATATAGAAGAGAAAATAAAGCAGCTGAGAAAATAATTCCCGGTCCAGATAAGCAAAACAAAAGCCTGCATTGATAATCAATGCAGGCTTTATTCATATATGCGTTACCGTATTTCCGGCAGCGCTTAACATCCACGGCAGCTAAGCAGCATGGTATGAATCGGATCACAAGGGTTGTCAGGATCAGCGGTGAGCCGGCCCCCACCAGCTTTATCTATTTTAATCAGACCTGCGATCCGGATTTTGTTTAACTGTAATTTTCGTACTACCTTCTTTTTCATAATTATGTGATTTAAAGGTTATGGAAACAGGTAACCAAATTAAGCAATACGGTGGGTTCACTGCCTCACGTAAAGAAGGGATTTTACTGCGTGATATTTTATTTAGCAGGGAATGTTTTATTAAGATGATCTAAAACAGTATTTGTCCAATCCTGGTCTTCCTCAGCAATAATTAGTGTTTTAAAATCATGGCGTTCGCCTTCCATGGCTACTCCGGGAGAATCATCTACATGAATATTAATATTAAACGCAGGCGGATATTTGGAGATATTCCCTCCCATTGTTCCCAGTGTTTTATCATGAATTGCTTTGTTTATTATTTTGTTGATGCCGATGCCGTAGCTCAGAAACAGCTGTCTGATATAGCGCGGTTTCCTGTAGGATGTAGTGTAGATATAGATTTCCCACTGCCTTTTCTTAAGTTCCTTCATAAGAGGTATGGTTCCTGCCCTCAGCTTTTCGCGACAGATTAGTCTTTGCAGTATATGCTGCGGCGTTACCGGAAACCGTTTCATACCAGGTATAAGGGTATCATCCAGATCGAATGAAATGATCATTGGAAATTTTTTTTTCAAAATAATCAGATTCAATGCAAAATAAATTTTGAAAATAAAAATGAGTGCTTATCTTTGCAACCCTGAAACACAAAATCAGTTGCCCAGATGGCGAAATTGGTAGACGCACTGTGTTCAGGTCGCAGCGCCTGCAAGGGTGTGCTGGTTCGAATCCAGTTCTGGGCACTTGGAAAAATCCTGTCTCTACTCAGTAGAGACAGGATTTTTTGTTTACGGTTGTCTTATTTTGTCTTTTTCATTCACCCATCACGACACAAATCTGACACACGAGATAAGCCTACTTTTCTCTCCCGAACTGCTTCCTTTATCTCTTTTCACCGGATAATATCCCACTTCGTCGGAAATCAGTTCGCCAAAACGCTGCTATGCTGTTCTTTTGAAAGAAAATAAAAGGAATAGCAAATGGGAAATTTACACCAATTAAGTATTTTGCTACATATTCTGGCGGGTAGCGGGGCTTTAATCATCGGAATGATCGCCTTTCTTGCAAGAAAAAATACTAAACAACATACCAGGTACGGCTTCGTCTTCGTATGGTTAATGGCTATAGTGGTGATAACAGCACTATTTGGCGTGTTTGTATTCAGAAGAAATACATTCCTATTAGTATTGACCATGCTTAGCGGATATAATTGCTTTAGTGGCATACGAGCAATTTACCTGGGAGGACAGCAACCCCGGTTTATCGATTATTTGGTGCCTGTTATTGTAATATCATCGGCTACATACTATTTATATTATATTAATAAGATTGGATTATACTGGTCACCTGCTGTTATTTATCCTACAATAGGCGCATTATTTGTGCTGACTATATACGACGTATGCAGGGGATGGATGCCAATAACGTTCTTACAAAAATCTTTTATTTACGAGCATGTTTATAAAATGATTGCAGCGTATATGGCGGCAGCCTCCGCATTTAGCGGCACAGTATTTCCTCAACTCAAGCCATATAGCCAGATTTTACCTAGTTTATTGGGATTCGGATGGATAATGATTATTTTCATATCACTTCGCAAAAGAAATTTGCCAAAGAAAAATAATCAGTTAAAACAAGTATATTAAAATGCGCCTCGTCATAAAAATCCTCTCCATATGTATACTTATAGGGCTGGCGTTTGGCTTATATCTGTATTTTACAATAAACCATCGTCCTGAGCAGATATATATAAACGTGGTATCAAATATTTGCATTGGAGGGTTATTATGCATTTTGATTTATAAGCGTCAGTATTTTACCTGTTATTTGCAAAATCCTGCCGGAAAAATCATTATCATCCTATGTTTGCTCATTCTGGTGGCATTGGCTGGATCTGAGCTCACCTTGTTGCTCCGTGCGCTCCTCTGGTCCCGTCAACCATTTAAATTATTCAGTGGAGGAAATATTTATATACTGAATACGATGATAGTAATTGTCATAGGTATTCCTATGTACGTAAGTGAAGAATGGCGCAGTCAATTAAACAACCGCATTTTACAGCAGCAATACCGCCTGTTACAGTTAGAACAGCAACAAACGCTATTTGAACTGGAATTACTCCGTGCTAAAATAAATCCCCATTTTTTATACAATGTGCATAATTCCATTGCAGGACTGATTTCTACAAACCCGCAAAAGGCAGAACAACTGGTGATCCTGTTGTCAAAATTCTTCCAGTTTACCATCAGTAAAAACAGTAATGCATTTCATACGATTAGTGACGAGGTGGATATTATCAGCACCTACCTTCATATGCAGCAAATTCGTTACGAAAGCCGGATGAAATTCAATATACAGGTAGATCCTGCTGCCCATCATTTATCTATCCCTTCATTTATATTGCAACCGCTTGTTGAGAATGCGGTAAAACATGGTATCGAGCGCAGTTCAGACAAAGGCGATATAAATGTAAATATAAAATTATCGGGAGATAATATTGTCATCATCATACATGATACCGGCCCGGCATTTCCTGTCGAGCCATCATCAGGTATAGGCTTACATATGGTAATGAATAAATTGAAATTGCTGTATGCTTCAGGGTATGATTTTGAATTAATCAACTTTCCTTCAAAACATGTACGACTCAGTATTCCAGGAAGAGATCAGCACCTTGATTGCTGATGATGAAACTATTGCCATTCAGCGTTTGCGGCAGGCATTGCAGGCATTTCCACAAATACGTATAATTGGTGAAGCGCATGATGGACCGTCCGCTGTAGCGTTTATTAACGCGCACCAACCTGCCCTTGTATTTCTGGATATCCGAATGCCAGGATTTGATGGTTTTGATGTATTAAACCACCTGACTTATACTCCAATTGTTGTATTCGTTACAGCTTATGAAGAATATGCCGTAAAAGCGTTTGAAAAAAACTCATTGGACTACCTGCTCAAGCCCTTTGATGATGCCCGGCTGGCAGCCACCATCAAACGTTTAACGCAGCGTAAAATTAATGATGCAGATCTGTTGGTAAAGATCAAGCAACTCCTGACTGCACAAAACAATACGAGTATTATCAGTACCATACCGGTTAAATCAGGCAATAAAATTCAATTGGTACAAATTGACGAAGTATTATTTTTCGAGGCAAAGGATAAATATGTTGCGATGCACACCACCAATGGAGAGAAGCTGATTGAATACTCCCTTAGCTATCTGGAAAGCAGGTTACCAGCCGGATTCGTGCGTGTGCACCGTGGATTCATTGTAAATAAATGCAGGATTTATGAAATACAGAAGTACTTTAAAGGAACTTTTATTATCGTGATGCAAGATACCAAACACACAAAGATTAAAAGTGCTTATTCCTATTACGAAGCAATTAAAGAAAAGCTATTGCTGCCCTAGTTTTTCACGAGATGAAAGAACAATAGTTAATAATAAAATTAAATACGTTGTAAGTAATTCACCTATTAAGGTGACAGCTATACGAAAATTGAACTTTTAATCGGCTCTACTGTTAAGCAATTAATCCCCCTCCTGACCATAAGCAGCAATTAGCAAACAGCATCATCACGAAACCCGATTTCCCGGTAAGTGTTCCTAAAAAGGAATGTTATGTTGCATGCTATTTCCTGCTTTAGTTCAGTAAGCAGTCACTTTTACGGAAAAGTTTGTATACCCCTCCCATGGCATCATTTTCATGCCTCTTCAACAAACGTATTGCTATTTATCAGTCATAATAACGTATTGAGCAAACCTGCCGGGCATCATTTTACCGGTTACCAACAAATCCTGCATAGCTCAAACGGGCCACCTACGTAATCCCCACGCTTCCCCTTCGTTTATCCACCATTTTACAACACCAAAATATTAACAAATGAAACGCCTGTTAGTAAAGCAGTTAGCACTAACTTCCCTGCTGATTACTGCGCTTATCAGCATTTGTTCCGCGCAGAAAAAGCCTAATATCCTCGTCATTTTCGGGGATGACATCGGACAAACCAATATCAGTGCCTATTCTTTCGGGGTAGTGGGTTATATGACGCCCAACCTCGATAAACTGGCACATGAAGGCTTGATGTTTACAGATTATTATGCAGAAAACAGCTGTACCGCCGGCCGCGCCACCTTCATCACTGGTCAGAGTCCCAAGCGTACAGGCCTGTCTAAAGTAGGGATTCCCGGAGCACCGGTAGGCTTGCAGGACAGAGACATCACCATTGCCCAGGCATTGAAACCATTAGGTTATATGTGTGGTCAGTTTGGCAAAAATCACCTGGGAGATAAAGATGAATACCTGCCTACCCGCCATGGTTTTGATGAGTTCTTCGGCAACCTGTACCACCTGAATGCAGAGGAAGAACCAGAGCACCCTACCTGGCCTAAAGACGATCCTGCCTTCACCAAGGCCAATACACCAAGGGGAGTCATCCATAGCTGGGCAAATGGTAAAATTGAAGATACCGGCCCGCTGACCATCAAAAGAATGGAAACCATTGACGACGAAACTACCGGCGCCTGCATGGAATGGATCAAAAAACAGGTACAGGAAGGAAAGCCTTTCTTCTCCTGGATGAACTTCACCCGTATGCACCTCCATACACATATTCGCCCATCCATGCTGGGACGCGCCGGCATGCCAGGCAACTTCTATGCAGACGGTATGCTGGAACTGGACGACAACGTAGGTAAACTGACGAAATTACTGGATGATCTTGGCATTGCAGATAATACCATTGTTATCTTCACTACCGATAACGGCCCTAACCAGTTTAGCTGGCCAGATGCTGCCACCACGCCATTCCGCAGCGAAAAGAACACCAACTGGGAAGGCGCCTACAGAGTGCCGGCATTTGTTCGCTGGCCAGGACATATCAAACCAGGTATCACCAATGAAATCTTCTCTGGCATGGATTGGTTCCCTACTCTCCTCGCAGCCGCAGGTAATACTTCCATTACACAGGACTTGCTCAAGGGCACCAGCGTAAGCGGAAAATCCTACAAGGTACATCTGGATGGATATAACCAGCTGGACTTCCTGACAGGCAAAACCAACAAGAGCTTCAGGAAGGAATTCATCTACTTCAACGATGATGCACAACTGGTGGCTATCCGGTATGGCGACTGGAAAACAGTGTTCCGGGAGCAGTCTGCCCCTGCAGGTTTTAACGTATGGAAAGATCCTTTCATCCTGTATCGTGTACCCAAGCTGTTCAACCTGAGGATGGACCCAATGGAGCGAGCGGACCAGTCGTCCGATGTATATTATGCATGGCTGGTAGATAACGATTTTCTTGTTGGTCAGGGTAGTTTCCATGCCATTGAATTCCTGGAGACATTCAAGGCATACCCGCCATCTCAATTACCGGCCAGTTTCTCCCCTGATGGTATTGAAGCTGAAATTGACATGATCAATTCAGCCAGGCTGAAAGTAAATGCACCAGGCTCCGGTATGAAATAATACCTCCTTTCAAAATATATGAAAACGCCTGTTAGTTAATGCTAACAGGCGTTTCCATTTATATCTTCCCCATAAATTTTCTCTGTAAACAAGATTTTATCACTACTTTGTTGATCTTGTAAAACAGATATCCTTTGAAGAAATTCCTGAAAATTGTTGGGATTACATTTTTATCCTTTTGCCTGCTGATCGGACTATACCTGCTGTCAGCGTTTATCCTTTCCCGTATGAGCACTTCTAAAGAACAGGTGGCCAATGCGGACATACCTATCTACATCCTTACCAATGGCGTTCATACGGATATTGTAGTCCCTGTACGCACCACGGAAATAGACTGGAGCACCCTGATTCCTTTCAGCAATACTACTGCCAACGACAGCAGCGCACAATTACTGGCCTTCGGATGGGGAGACAAAGGCTTTTACCTGAACACACCTGAATGGTCAGACCTTAAAGTCAGTACGGCTTTAAAAGCAGCCTCCGGTCTCAGTACCGCCGCTATCCATGCTACCTATTACCGGCAGTTAAGAGAAGATGAGGACTGTCGGCGTATCATGATAAGTAAATCACAGTATGATCGTTTAATCGCCTACATCAAAAAGAGTTTTAAAACCGGCGCAGACCAGCTGCCAGTCAAAATAGATACCCACGCCAACTATGGGAGCACAGATGCTTTTTATGAAGCGCGTGGCCACTATAATATCTTCTTTACCTGCAATACCTGGGCAAACAACGGGCTAAAAAGCTGTGGGCAAAAGGCCTGCCGCTGGACGATTTTTGATACAGGGATATTTTATCAGTATAGGAAATAAAGAATGTAATTTTAGTAATCACCGATCAACAGCTTTAAAATCCGAACCTATTCCCTATGCAAATAGCCACTTTTGACAAATGTGTTAATGAAATAAAACAGAACGGTAACCTGCCTATTGTACTGGAAGCCTTGTGGGATGGAGATACCAATGGCTGGTATCTGTATTTAAGATTATATGCAGAGAGAAAGACTTTCCTCAATAAGAAACTTGAGCACTATGATCTTGGGGTAGTCAGTTTAGGGAATGATGCAAGGCTATTCACTGGAGAAGAACCAGCATGGCCCGAAGCAACGCTGGCTAAAGCGCTGGGCAAACATGCCAATGAAAAATACGGGATTACATTCTATTTCCCCTCGCCTGATGAACCTGATGATGATTGCCCATCGTGGACACAGCGTCACCTGGCTATCAACTGTGCAGATTGCAATAAGTTGATTATTCCCACGACCAGCCCATATCTGTCTAAAGACGCATGCTATAACTGCCATCTTAGAAGGGAATCAAATGATAAACTCCGGAAAGCGGCACCCTGTAACGAAGGATTTCATTTATATATCTCAGATGGAAATAATGAAGAGCGTAACGCTTACTCCACCAATTTTGAAGGTCTTTCACTGGCTCCATATATTCAACATCTGGTTGATATAAAAAACCCAAGCGACGTGATTAACATTATAATCATTCCTACAGCGGGATTGCCGGAGATTATCGGCAAGTTAGAGGAATCGCTGGAACACCACTTAAGCAATTTCTCCGAAGCACCTGAACAAAAATTGTCAGGATATGCCCGCCATGTAACAATAGCAAACTATAAAGGGAAAAGCTATCGGCTGTTAAATCATCCAATGTACCGCCCGCATTACGAAATAAGCGATTTAATAGACACCCTGGAAGAGCTGAATCAAACGTATGCCAGTAACAAGCACTTTAAAGTGATTTTCAAAAATGGTATCAACAGCAGAGATGACAGTATTTTACGATTCATCTATTATGTTTCAAAAGGTTCGGCCACCATTTCCGATATCGAAAAACGCTATACCGGCGTGCTTTCTACAGAAGAAATCACCAGTACACTACATAAACTGCAATCACTACAATGTGTTGAAATCATAGATAACACCGTCTCCATATTACAGAAAGGCCGATATATCATTTAATAATAAAAACAAAGACATCGCTTCGCAGCGATGTCTTTGGAAAAATTAAAAGTAAATATCTACATAATCGACTACATTATTTCCTTCACAGTTATCCATTTCCTGCAGGCGCCAGTATTTACGCGCTCCTTTTGCCAGAAAATGATAAGTTCCCTTCTTGTCACATACCTTGCCATCATTAACACCACTGTAACGGGTACTGATACTACCTGTAAACAACAGCTCCTGTGGCGTTTGTACTTTAATAACTCCGTCGATCGTAACAAAATCTTTTTTGTCTGCACTGTACTGGTCCCCTTTGATATTGTAGGTACCATCTGTATTTTTTGTGATGGCAACTTTACCCGGATGATCCCATGAAATCCACTGTAAGGTGAAGTTATGTTTTCCTTCTCGTAGTTTTGGCGCAGACTGCGCAAAGCTATTGTAGCTGATCAGCAAAGCCACCAATAAAGACCAGGTTAATTTTAATTTCATCATGCTATTTATTTAGAATCCTGAGATAACCATCAAAGATACTCAATCAGGATACCGAAACAAACAGCATGGCCCGGCCATTTTAGTAGTCGGGCCATACACATAATTTGTCCGTATATACTTAACCGTGTCTGCCACCACCGCCGCGGCCGCCACCGCCACCGCCACCATGGCCAAATCCCATAGACCGGCCACCAGCATCGAAGCGTTCACCACCAGGCATACTCATACTATGCACTGCCGGACCTTGTCCACCATTATGGAACTGTCCTTTTTCATTCCAGTTCTGTTCGTGCTGAATCTGTTGCTGACGCGGTGCTGTACGGGCATCTACCCGCATTGCTTTTTCTTCATCCCTGTTAGGTCGGGAACTGATACCATTAGGACCGTTGAAACTTGTCCTGTTGCGGACGTTATTGTTGATATTGACATTATTGACATAGGTATTATGAATACCTCCACCTACATGCCATACAGCGGTATTATACATAAAGTGTCCACCTTCCCAGCGACCTCCGTAGAAGCCTGTACCAAAGTATCCGAAACCATAGTTAATACCACCATAGTAACCTACTCTTGGTCCCCAGTAACCGGGGTGCCATCCGTAGAAACTACCGTAGAAACCCCAGTAACCTGGCGTCCACAACAGTCCTATCGAAGGAGGCAGTACCCATACACCGGGTACCCAGTAGTAACCATTCGCTCCCCATGCCCAGTAACCAGGGCACCAGAGATAACCATCACCCGGACAAGGAGGCTGTACATAGTCCGGCAATGCAGGAGGCGCCTGTTGTGCCTGGACAGTAACGGTGGTTTGATCCCCGTTATAGTAAGTAGCATCCTGTGCATATATCGTATTTACAGCCAGTGCGCAGACGACAAGCAGCAACAGGAATTTACTTTTACGTAACTGCTCAGTTGCAGGTGGTCCTGCCCGAAACAGTCTGCCTTTAATTATCATTGCTAGCTTATTCATTTTAAACGAGTTTAAGTTGCTTTAACCAAATATTCCATTAAAATAAAATTGCCTATTTTTTTATGCAGATGATATAAGCGTAATCATCTCCATTAAACTTTCTTATTGGAACAATTTTTAACTAAGAAGGTTTACCGTATAACACCTGCATAACATGAATTTTAACGTTCTGTAAATAACATACACGACTATATGGGATATGGTACCCATCGCTTTTTGAATGAAAAAATTACGCTAGATTTGGATTACCCAAAACACATTGCCATGCTTGTATTCAACGCCGTTTTCAGCAGTTTTTCCGTAGATGACCTGGACCGTGCCAAAGCATTTTACCAGGACCTGTTAGGCATCCAGATCGAAGAATCGCCGGCTCCCATGTCACTGCTTACATTGAAGCTTCCTGGCGGACATACGGTGATGATCTACCCGAAACCCAATCATCAGCCTGCAACATTTACCATTTTAAATTTTAAGGTAGATGATATAGATAAAACTGTTGATGAGCTTATCAAAGAAGGAATTGTATTTGAGCAGTACAGCGGAGAAATTAAAACAGATGCGAAAGGAATTATGCGGGGTAACGGGCCAGCTATTGCCTGGTTTAAAGATCCGGCGGGAAATATTCTTTCAGTATTAGAGGGGTAAAAATACCCCGAAGGGTGGTAAGGCCGGGGTTACCAGCCTATACCATAGTCTTCTCCGTGGTTACTGCTACCTCCCCAAATGGTGCCATGCCTGGCATCGAGGAAAATAGCATTTATCGGGCCGCTGGTACGATCACCAAAGCTAAGATGATACCCCATCTGCTCCAGTCTGGTACGGGTAGCGGCAGGTGTTTGTGTATTCAGCAGGATACTTCCCGGTCTGGGCTGTCTGTCTTTTACGGTAGTGCCTCCCAGTGATAGCCATAACTGATTGGTATTGATATTGGCAGCCTCAGTAGCCTGTTGTACCGTCATTCCGAATTCTACCACATTAAGGAAGAACTGCAGGAGGTTCTGGTCCTGTGTATCGCCGCCCTGTACACCAAAGCAGAGGAACGGCTTACCGTCTTTCAGGGCCAGGCTTGGCGTCAGCGTTACGCGCGGGCGTTTACCCGGAGCGATTACATTAAACGGACATATGGCAGAATCCAGGACAAAGCTTTGTGCACGCTGGCTCATACCAACACCCGTTTTACCAGCGATACATGCCGGCAGCCATCCGCCGCTGGGAGTTATTGATACCACCCAGCCATCTTTATCAGCAGCTTCAACACTGGTGGTGCCACGCCACAGACGGTCCATATAGGCGCTATCGGCATCATTGATCGCAATTAAATTGGTATCAGGTTTAAACAGCAAGGTTGCATCATGTTTTGGTACAAAGCCACCAGGCTTTCTGCCGTTGGTGGTATCCATGAGGTCCTGTCTTTCTTTGAGGAAGTGCAGGTACGGATTGGGTTTGCCCATGAACTCATATGGATCACCGGGACCAGCCAGCGGATCGTTGTGATCAGGATTGATCTCCCTGGCCCTGGCTTTTGCATAGTCTTTACGCAGCAGTCCCTGGATAGCCGGATTCTTATTGAATGCCGGATCTCCATAATAAAAATCACGGTCAGCAAAAGCGAGGTTCATGGTTTGGTACAGGGTATGTATATACTGCGGCGAATTATATCCCATGGCTTTTAAGTCAAAATTTTCGAGGATATTCAGGCTTTGCAGCAGCATAGGTCCCTGTGTCCATTCCTTCAGCTTATAGACCTCTATTCCCTTATAATTGACATGCAGTGGTTCTTCTTCCTGTGGTTTCCATCGGGCAAGATCTTCCATGGTAATGAGTCCGCCCTGCTCCTGGCAGCCACGTACAAATTCCCTGGCGATATCTCCTTTGTAAAACCTGTCATATGCCGCCATGATAGCTTCTTTGCGACTTTTATGATTTTTCAGGGCAGCAGCTTCTGCTTCTACCAGCTTAGTGAGGGTATTCAGCAGGTCTTTTTGCACGAATAGCTCACCTGCTTCCGGTGCTTCGCGCTCCTGTCCTTCGTGGGTAAGAAATACAGCACGGCTGTAGGTCCATTCTTTCAGGTATTTTTTACCACGCTCAATCATGTTGGCCGTCTGGGCTTCAATTGGATAGCCGGCGGCCATATCCATGGCTGGCGCCAGTACTTCTTTAAGACTCATGCTTCCGTATTCTGCCAGCATATAACAGAGCCCGCCTACGGTGCCTGGTGTAACTGCTGCCAGTGGCCCGTATTCAGGGGGGAAATCATACCCTCTGGATTTGTAAAATGCCGGTGTTGCGCCTGTAGGAGCTACGCCGAGTGCATTAATCGCAATGACTTTTTTTGTTTTAGGATTGTAGATCAATGCCTGTGTTTCGCCGCCCCAGCTGAGCACGTCCCACATGGTACAGGTGGCTGCCAGCATGGCGCAGGCTGCATCTACCGCATTACCGTTACGTTGAAAAATCATGGCGCCGGCAGTAGCTGCCAGCGGTTTACCGGTTACTGCCATCCAGTTTTTACCGTGTAATGGCGGCTTTTGTGTTTGCTGTGCATTAACGGTTACTACAGCACAAATCAGCAGAATAGATAAAATGTAAACCCTCATGGCTGAAAAATAGTAAAATCAGACAGAAATACATATACCACTAAGGTTATGGCTGACAAAGCACCCGGACTGTTACCAGCAGCTGCCCGGTGTGTCGCATGGTATGCTCGGCGGCATGAAACAGCAATCCCTGTACTGTGGAAGGCAGCTGCTTACGGCCAATTCCGCGAAAATCAGTCAGGGTATTTTCTGCTGTTGCAGACAACTGCTCCAGCGCTTTATTCGTTTGTGCGTTGTAGTGATCCAGCAGTTCCTGTAAGGTACCCGTATGTGATTCTTCTGCCTTCAGGTAATCCATCTGTTCAGGGGTGAGCAATGTACCTTTGGCATAGGTAAAAAGCCTGTCCAGCACACCAGCCAGATGCTTCAGGTGAAACCCCGGAGAGGCAACACCGGAGGGCTTATCCCACAGCTGCTCTTCCGGGAAGCCCATCATCAAACGATTGATCTCTGACCTTGCCTGTAAAAGCGTGTGGGCAACAGGCTGCAGCAATGCCGGAATATTTTCCACCGGCCCACGCATCCAGTATTCTGTATCCATGGTGTAAGTTTTATACAAGTTAATTTATGCAAAAAACAGCACAATACAGGTATCCTAATTAAATATCTGTCACTGAAATATCAATACAGCATTTATATTTTAGTTTGTCTGTCAAACCAAACAACATGAAAGACCATTTAAAAGTTCCTGCAACATCCACCCTGGTTTTAAAATATTCAGGAGAAATCTATCATTCTGAAAAAGAGCAAGCCTATCTGCAAAACCTTACCTACAGCGAAATCACTGAATTAGCAGCTGAGATAAACAAGACATGCCCTCCATTGGGAGAAATGATCGTTTTACGCAAATATGCCGTTCGCAGATTCCTTGAGTACTGGCTGAGTAACGGCAAATTCCAGGTATGTATTCTTGCTGCAGGCGCTGAACCATTATCTGCCTATCTAACTACACATCTTCATAAAAATATCATTCATATTTTTGAAATCGACCGCGGTCATCTCGACCTGAAAAAAGAATTATATCAGCAGCTGGACATTGACAGTTCGAATATCAGCTTTATCCAGCAAGACCTTCGGGATACCGGGACCTTTTGGAACAACCTGGTACAGCATGGCTATGATCCGGCACAACCAACGCTTATTACCTGTGAAGGGCTGTTACCTTATATTGGTAATGAGGATTTTGTTAAAATATTGAAGCTATTTATGACGCATGGCAAGCAAAACAAGGTCATCTTTGATAGTGCCATAGATATTAATTCCGTTCGCGAATTTAATCAAACCTACCATCAGGGCATCCTGGATATAATGTGTAAATTTATTAACGGAGATATCAATAATAATAGCCGAAACACTATACTTGAACTGCTACAGCAGCTGCAACCCGAAAATATTGTTGTGGAAACAATGGCTGAAATAGAACTGAAAATTCGCGGCAGGCAAACAACTTTCCACGAAACCGGTGACGGCTTGGAAGAAATGGTTTCCCTGGATCTTTGACGAAGCGTATTTCGTTTAAGAAGGCCTGAATGTCTGTTCTATGATTGTAGCAACGGTATTCCCGTTGACGGTTAATGTTCCCCACATTTGTCCGTTGTTTCCTGCCAGGCGGTGTTCACAGAATGCGTTTGCTATCGATGGATCTACCGTATGTATCAGCTCAATGGCCTGCATCGCCAGCGCCATATGTGTTGCAATACTTCTGGCATTGAATTCCAGGTTTTGTTGATTTATCAGCAGCGATTTAAGCTGGGAGAGATGATTATCCAGGAGTGGATGTAATCCTCCGGCCTGTTCGAAATAACTGGTAACGGCTTCCATACTGCGGGGTTCCCGCTGCATGGAGCGCAGTATATCCAGTGCCTGGATATTCCCGGAGCCTTCCCAGATAGCATTTACCGGCACATCCCTATACAGGCGTGGCAGGATAGATTCTTCCACGTAGCCGTTACCACCCAGGCATTCCAGCAGTTCTCCCATGGCCAGTACGGCGCGTTTGGTGTTCCAGAACTTACCAACGGCCGTGGCTATACGCATCAGGTGCATTTCTGTTTCATTATGCGGCGCTTCGTCGAAGCCTTTTGCCAGTCGGAAAGCCAGGGTGGTAGCTGCGATGGACTCCAGGCAGAGATCTGCCAGTACATTTTGCATCAGGGGTTGATCTATCAGTCGTTTACCAAAAGTTTTGCGATAGTGGCAATGGTGAATCACTTCTGCCAGGGCGCGCTGCAAAGTAGCGGCGGAGCCGATAGCGCAGTCGAGGCGGGTATGCCTGACCATTTCCATGATATTGGCCACTCCCCTGCCTTCTTCACCTATTATCTGTGCCCATGCACCATGGAACTCTACTTCTGACGAGGCGTTCGACTTATTACCCAGCTTGTCTTTCAGCCGCTGGAACCAGAGCTGGTTTTTAGTACCATCTGGCAGGAAGCGAGGCACCAGAAAGCAGCCCAGGCCTTTCTCCGTTTGTGCCAGCACCAGGAATGCATCACTCATGGGAGCGCTGCAAAACCACTTCCGGCCGGTAATTATATACGCATCACCGTTAGGAACAGCGCGGGTGATATTACTACGTACATCGCTGCCGCCCTGTGGCTCCGTCATGGCCATACCAAAGGTTACGCCTGATTTTTCATACCAGGGAATATGACGGGCATCATAGTTATTGGACAATACCAGTGGCAGCCATGCTTTGGCGATATCCGGCTCCAGTTGCAGCGACGGTACTACGGCGAAAGTCATGGTAAGCGGACAGCTGGTGCCTTCATCTATTTGTTGTTTGAGGTACGATAAAACGGCGTGTGCCATATATCCGCCGGGACGGGCCGTATTCCATGCCGTGGAATGGACACCGTTACGGATAGAGATATCCATCATCTGGTGATAGGCAGGATGAAAGCTGATGGTATCTTCCCGGTTACCAAAGCGGTCGTGGGTATGTAATACAGGCAGGTTCTTATTGGCGATAATACCTGCCTGCTGCATTGCTGCACTGCCCATTACTTCACCAAATGCTGTTGCATGCGGAATTGCCAGGTTGCCGCCCCAGGCTTCCAGCAGCTGCCGGAGCAAAGGATTGCTGGTAAAGGAATTGTAGTTTTCCAGTACTGGAGTTTGGTTCAGGGAGGTATTGAAGTCAAAGTCAGGAATGGACATAACCGTAAGTTTTGGCTATCCTAAATTTAACGAATATTCAGCAGCGAGGTAACTCCTATAACTTCTTTCCTGTTGCCGGATCAAAAAATTCCATCCAGGGTATATTCAGGAGGCCCGGTCGCTCCCGCACTTCAATCTTATAGCTTACCGGCATCTTATCATACTGTGCATTAAGTATCCAGAATTCTTCAACACTTTTCTCTTTCCATTTCACTTTAATATAATACTTTTTCAAGCTCCCTTTCCCCAATTCTATATGCTTATCAACGATTATGCCTGTATAGGAGACCGGACTACTTTTATCCAGCGCATTATTGGTATAATAAATCATATAGTAACCACCCCAGAGGAAACAAAGCCCATAGAATATAAAAAAGGCGAATTTTTGCTGGTAGGGTATGTTTACCTGGTAACTAACCAATAAATAGCAGAGAAACAGGAAAATCTCCAGTAATAACGTATATCCCCACAAGCCCCAGGATGACTTGATATGCAGGCCTTGTAAACTCCCAAACATGGCAATGCATGCATTTATTAAAAAGTAAGCGCATGCACTCAGTATTACAATACCCAGTTGCGGCGAATCCAGCATGGAAACACCATCAAAATACCAGATAGCAAACAGCTGCAACAGGTTCAGGGAGCACAACCCGTAGAACAACCAGGGCTGCGTTTCAGTCACATAACGTGTGTCATTAAAATATAGGGCAGCCAGCCACAATGGTAACGGCAGGCAGATCATCACAATATAAAAGATCTTCGCCTGTTTCATCCTTACAGCTGCACGTTCGCGGTCCATTCCTTCAAAAGGGATTTTGTAAACTGGCGGTGGTTCCTTCTTTAATTTCAGTGCATCCTCCATCCAGGCAATGATTTCCTTATAGCCATCTATATCGTAACTAATATAAATAGTACGATCACCTTTACCTAATAGCCGCATACCTTCTTTCTCCTGATAAATGCGGGTCATTTCACTTTTGAGTATCTCTATTTCTCCCCTCCCTGAGCGGCTTTTAATTCCATTATCGTCTATTATGATACAGTAGTCCAATCCCGTGGGACCGCCTCGCATCAGATACAGGCAAATAAGACAAACAATGTTCAGACCCAATTTCAACAGGAACGACCAGGGTGTAAACCAAAAAGCTATAGCCAGGCCAATAAAAAAAAGCTTTCCCATTTGCACAGCAAATGCCATCCCCATCTTGTGACTTTCCGAATACGTATATTTTCTCTCCATACAGCTATAGGTTATGCTACAATTATTTATTCATTATACAAATCAGTGCCTCGTCGCAGCTTATCTGAAATTCTTTTACTTAATAACCTAGGACTCAGGACCTTCATGCCGTCAGCAAAACCCAGTATCTCCCTTTCCAGCTCCAGGTTTAGCGTAACATGCATTTCAATGACCATTTCATCCTCTGTTGTTTCGAGTATACGCTGACTCTTATGCAGTGGCTTGGTAGCTACATATGGAATATGCTCCCCTTTCACGGCAATGACTACACGTGCAGGCGCCTGGTTCATTACCGTAGGGCCAATTGTATTTTCATAGTAGGTTTCAGGGGTATGCCCGTTATTCCGGGGCCTGTACAACTTATCCTTGTTAATGTTGATTTCCACAATCCTATCCAGTGCCAGTGTTACCATGACTTCTTTACTTCCATGATTGCCCACCACAAACCACCTGTTTTTGAACTCTTTCAGCCAGGAGGCATGGAATTCCATCCATTTAGGCTCCCGGGCTTTAAATGACTGGTAGTTCAGCTCCAGTACCTGTTCATTGGCGATTGCCTCATAGATAACATGCAGGTGGTCCAGCCCCTTCAGCCGGTCATTCTTCTCAAAATCAATAATGGTACGCTGGTTATGGGAAGATGCATATATATGTCCCTCCAGCTTTTGGACTACCTCATTCAGGTCTTTGAAATGCGAGAAGCCCTTGAACTGCTTTAACACCTCTACCGCTTCGGTCATCTTACTAAGATCATGATCGCTCAGGGGAATATTGGTGATACTATAATCCGGGTCTTCATATTTATAAAACTTCTTCTCTACAATAACAATAGGCGCATTATATCCCAGCTTATCGCTGCGCATCATTTGTATGTCTGCCTGGATGGTGCGGCGGCTGATACCCTTTTCTATACCCTCATAATCATATAAGGCCGTGGATACCTTATCGATAATATCTTCTAAAGTCCAACGGCGGCGACGGTTTCTAAGGCAGGCGTCTATTGTTTTATATCTTATCAGGGCATTTCTGTTAACGGGCATGGGTGAAATATTTTTCGAAAAATAAGATTTTTTTTCATCTACGCAAAAAGACTGCGCACATGTACTTGCATCTTTGTATTGTCAATGAAACAAAAACAAAATGCTATGAAATTCAACTTAATGAAAAGAAAAAACGGCGGGGTTACCAACCATGAAGGGTTCAAAGCGTATGCACTGAATACAGAGATGGAGCTTTACAGCAGCGTTGTAACGTCTTCATTAAGTGATCAGTTCTACGAAAGTGGCGCTGAGCGTATGGATCGTATTAAAGCCCTGTTACAGGAAGCAGATCCTGCATTTATAGCTAAACTGGCGGTATATGCCCGTGAAAAGATGTACCTGCGCAGCATTCCGATGGCGCTGACAGTAGAGCTGGCGAAACGTCATAAAGGAGACGCGCTGGTGAGCAAAACTGTGGCCAGAGTGGTGCAGCGTGCAGATGAAATTACCGAGCTACTGGCCTGCTATGTGCAGTCTAACGGCCGCGTAGATACGAAAAAACTATCCGGATTAAGTAAGCAGTTACAAAAAGGATTATCTGCTTCTTTCAACCGCTTCGATGAATACCAGTTTGCGAAATATAACCGCGACACCGCCATCACCCTGCGTGATGCCCTGTTCCTGGTACACCCTAAGCCTAAAGATGAGGCACAGCAGCTGTTGTTCAACAAAATTGCACAGCAGCAGCTGGAAACACCTTATACCTGGGAAACGGCGATATCTGCCGTGGGACAGCAGCGGTATGCGTCTGAAACGGCCAGGCAAGCGGCAGTCAGACAAACATGGGAAGCGCTCATTACAGACAGGAAACTGGGCTATATGGCGATGATGCGTAACCTCCGCAATATGTTGCAGGCTGATATCAGCGCTGCGCATATACAGCAAGTATGTGATACGTTGTCTGATCCGGCGGAAGTACAGCGCTCCAAACAGCTGCCATTCCGTTTCCTGGCGGCCTACCGTGAACTGAAGGCAGTACCGCATGGCCTTACGGGAAAAATACAGCAGGCGCTGGAAATGGCCTTACAGGCCAGTGTAGCCAATATGAAAGGTTTTAACGCTGATACAAAAGTGGTAATCGCCTGTGACGTATCCGGCTCTATGCAACGACCTATATCCGCAAGAAGCAAAATCCTGAGCTACGATATTGGTCTGATGCTGGGAATGCTGCTGCAGTTTAAATCACAGCATGTGGTAAGTGGTATGTTCGGCGACACATGGAAAATTATCCAGATGCCTACCAACCAGATCCTGGCCAGCGTAGATGAATTCTATCGCCGCCAGGGAGAAGTGGGATATGCCACCTTTGGCTACAAGGTAATAGAAGACCTGATCAACCGTAACTATGTTGCTGATAAGGTAATGCTATTTACAGATTGTCAGCTCTATGGTGATAAGACCCTGCAAAACGCCTGGAACAGGTACAAACAGATTGCGCCTCAGGCTAAATTGTACCTCTTCGACCTGGCGGGATATGGAAATACGCCGATAGATATCCTGGCCAATGATGTCAACCTGATTGCGGGATGGAGTGATAAAGTATTTGAAGTGCTGGAAGCGCTGGAAAACGGCGAAGATGCACTGTCACATATCAACAATATCACGTTGTAACATCCATTGTTTGTTTAACCCTGACATCCATAACTTCTGCCATTCTAAAAAACGGAAGGTGTCGTTTTACTGAGTTACTTCCTGTCACGAAATCAATCTCAGTAAGTTTATCACCCTTCTTGTATGCGGTAAGTGCCGTTGTAGTGAGATACTTCAACTTCAATGAACGGCAGCATCAGCTGCCACCCTCACCACAGTTATTGCCTTACCGCTTTATTTCATCTTTGTTTAACCTATATTCTCAGAAGGTGTCGTACTGTTGAGATACTTCGCTAAAAAAGGCTTAACAGGCTTTTTACCCTTCTAAAATCTGTATGCAGCCGGCGTCTTCTCTGGAGATACCGGCTGCTTTTTTACAAGAAAAGTACAATCTACTACCAGCTTTAAGCAATTCAATATCAGGTTTGCATTTAACTTTTTAATTACTTTGGAATAAATACCAGCATTCACGTTATTGATAAACTTACCTGAAATCCACGATGAAAGAGGACTCCTGCTCAGGATGTCCGGCAATGATCAGTCAGCGTTCAAAGCGCTGTATGATAAATACCATCATGCCCTATACCGTAAAACCTATTTTATTTTAAAGTCGGCCGGCGAAACGGAAGACATCATCCAGGAAGTATTTATTACCCTTTGGGAGAAGCGAAAAGATATTGATGCTGAAAAGCCATTGGGGCCCTGGCTGTTTACCGTTACATTTAACCGTACAGTCAACCATCTTAAAAAGTCACTGCGCGAAAAGAGCAGGTTACAAGTGGCCTTGTTGCTGTCGGACAATGAATCCGGGGTACACCTGGAAGAAGCCCGGCTTCAGTTACTGGAAGCCGCTATCAGCCAGCTTTCTCCACAAAAGAAAAAAGTATTTCAACTCTGCAAGCTGGAAGGAAAAACCTATGAAGAAACGTCGCTGCTGATGGGGATTTCGAAGTATACCGTTAAAGAATACCTCAGCGAAGTGATGGCCAGTTTAAGGGAGTATGCGCGGAAACATCCTGTTTATGATACTTCGCTGACACTTATCGCTTTTCTATATTTCATACATTAATACATATCTGTAAATAAAAAATACTTCTAAAAATTTAAAATCAGTATTTAAAAAGTTTCACTTTAGGTAAACTTTTAAATATATTTGATAAGTGAGTTTAATGAATATCCAGCATTGAAAATTAAGTGTGAATATGAAAAAGAAAAAGACTAATCTAACCACCCTTGATGCATTTGTAGATAAACACCATGGTAAACGAGGTTCTAAAAAACGCGAGGAATTTGAAGCCGGATATGAAGTATTCAAACTTGGATCTCTATTACAAGAGGTAAGGCTTGCCAGAGGTTTAACGCAAGAAGAATTAGGAGCCAGAGTAGGAAAAAACAAATCTTATATATCTAAAATTGAAAATGATATAAAAGAAATCAGGCTTTCTACTTTACAGGAAATAGTTGAAATCGGATTAGGGGGTAAAATCAGGCTATCTATTTATTTTAATTGATTTACAATCAATTAGAATCGGAAGAAAAAAAGCTTCTCAATTTAAGATGAAGCTTTTTTTCTATTTCTGTCATTACCACACTATATTTTTTTAAATAATTTTTCTGCCGATACCCCCCCGATTTTTTTATCCCGTTGTATCTATTATTAAATAACTGTAGTTCATCTCTTGGAAAACAATTCAGAAAAACTCAGACGAATACTTCAATCGGCCCACAGAACGCCGGAAGAAGAAAAATGGCTGCAAACGTATCTCGAATCCGGCGACATACATGCGCTGAAGGAACTTGCTGTCAGGGAGTTTGAGCAAGAGATGAACCACGGAGCACCATTGCCGGCGGAGACTTCCGCCAGCATCTGGGAGGCTATACAGCAGCGTACACACGTTCCTGTTATCCCTATCACCACCCGTCGTAAGTATACCTATGTATGGTGGGCTGCAGCAGCTATTGGTGCGCTTTGTATTGCCTGGCCTGTATTTCATCAGCAGCAGTCAAAACATATGGCCCCGGCCATCGTCAATATCAGTCCTGCCGCCAATAAAGCAGTGCTGACGCTGGCAGATGGTTCTACAGTAACATTGAGTGATACCGGGAGTCAGGTGATCAGTACCGGCAGCACACGCATCAGGCAAAGCCATGGCGCGCTGGAATATAATGGTGAAGGCAAAGACAACGCCATCGCCTATAATGTTCTTACAACGCCCAAAGGCGGCCTGTTCCAGGTAGCCCTGCCCGATGGCAGCCATGTATGGCTAAACGCTGCCTCCTCATTGAAATACCCGACTACGTTTAAGGATAAACGAATAGTGGAACTTACAGGACAAGCCTACTTTGAAATCGCTGCCGATGCCAGTATGCCATTCATCGTGAAATCGGGCGACATGGACGTGCAGGTGCTTGGTACCAGCTTTGATATCATGGCTTATGCAGATGAAGCCAGCATCAACACCACGTTGATACAGGGCGCCGTAGTGGTGAAATCCGGCGGGAAGCAATATCCGCTGAAACCAGGCCAGCAATCTGTACGGAATAATGACACTAAAGCACTGGATGTAACTGCTGCCAATATAGAGCAGGTACTATCCTGGAGAAATGGGCATTTCGAGCTGGAAAACACAGACCTGCCCGCCTTTCTGCGACAGTTGTCCAGGTGGTACGACATAGAAATTGAAAGCAGTCCGGCCATGAATACCAATAAAAGGTTCGGTGGGCAAATCGGGAGAGATATGGGCCTGAATGAAGTATTGAAAGTGCTGGAGCTCTATGATATTCATTGTAAACTCGAAGGAAGAAAATTAACGGTCCTCTCAGTAAAATAAATCAGAAAATAACAGATACAGTCAACCAAAACATCGAAATCTAAGCCTGACTTTCACTGATACAATTTGTGAGCATTACTATCATTTTGTTTACTGTTTAAAACTTGCAATCGAATGAAAATTATTTATCCATCTTAATATCAACTATAGTCTTCACCAAATTCCACTGATGTATGTTTCAGAATTTCACCGCAGGACGCCCGGTACAACCGGAGCTTCCAGGCCTGCTATTGCCCGGACATTCCTCTCCGGGAGGCAGATATGAAAAACGCAGAAAATTTCAGCGAATGATGCGAATTACCACCTTATTGATGCTGTTTGCATTGATGAATGTTTATGCAACCGGCGCTTCACAAAACATTACACTGACAGCTAAAAATGAGCAGTTAAAAACTGTATTGAAAAAAATTGCCAGACAAGCCGGCGTTTATATCGTGTATGAAGAACAGGAGCTGAATACATTGGCACCTGTAACGATAGAAGTAAAGGAAGTACCGCTAAAACAGGCGCTGGACCAATGTTTCAGGAACCAGCCACTGATGTATGACATCGTCGACAAAACCGTGGTGGTAAAAAAGAAAATGGCTGCCACCCCCTCCTTCGCCTCTCCTGCTGCGCCCCAACAGGAAAAAACTGTGCGCATTCTGGGGCGTGTTCTGGAAGCCAAAGATCCTCCCGGACCTTTGATGGGCGCCAACATTGCCGTTAAAGGAACTTCTAAAGGGGTAACCTCCGATATCGATGGCGTATTTGAACTCCACGTTGCCAAAGGAAGTACCCTGATGATCTCTATGATCGGCTATAAACCACAGGAATACCTTGTTGCCGACGAGCAGGCCAACCTGATCATCTCCTTAAAGGAAGACCTGAAAATGCTGGACCAGGTAGTAGTTACCGGCTTTGGTACACAACGTGTAAAAAATATAGCCAGCTCCGTTAGTACGGTGAACATGGAAAACGTGAGAAACAAACCGGTTACACAGTTATCTCAGGCACTACAGGGCGGTTCTACCGGTATCCAGGTATCACAAACCACCGGTGTAGTGGGAGAAGACAAAGCGAATATCCGTATACGCGGCGTGGCAACGATGTTAGATGCGTCACCGCTGGTACTGGTAGACGGTGTTCCTTTCGACATGAACAACCTCGATCCCAACACTGTTGAAAGCATTACGGTACTGAAAGATGCGGCCGCAGCTTCCATGTATGGCGCCAGAGCCGCCAACGGTGTAATCCTCATCACCACCAAACGTGGTGTGGCAGGGGTTCCCAACATCGAATACAATGGGTATTATGGTATGCAGTCGCCACAATACATTCCTGACTTCGTGGATGCAGCTACGTGGATGCGTATGAACAACGAAGCCATGGCTAACTCAGGTGGTAACCCAATCTATTCTGATTCCACCATTATGATGACCGCCTCCGGTAAAGACCCCGTGAAATATCCCAACACCAACTGGACCGACCTGGTACTCCGGAAAGCAATTCCTATCCAGCAACATTCCATACTGGTTTCTGGTGGTAATACCGCCGCCAGGTTTGCATTGGCCATCAACCAGACTTTACAGCAGGGACACGTGAAAAACTCCGATTTTTCCCGAACCACCGTTCGCGGAAATACCACGGTAGACCTGACAAAAAAGTTCTTCATCTACATGGACCTCTTTGCTTCCAGGAGTCAGCAGATAGAACCTTATGCCAACAAAAGACTAACAAAAGATATCTATACACGCATTTACACGGTACCACCTAATATCATTTCCAAATATCCTGACAGAGCGGACAACCCAGGTTATACCTATTACGGCTCCTATGGTGAAAGCTGGAACCCGGTAGCGATGCTTGAAAAGGGAGGCCGTAACAGTAAAACACGCGATGAAGCCTTACTCAATATCCGCCCGCAATGGAATATCCTTCCGGGACTTACGCTGAAAGGACAAGCCAGCTACCGCATCACCGGAGGTATTGACAAGGCAGACCAGGAATCCTACATCTTCTTTGACTACTATACCAACCGTACTGCAGGCGTTAACTATCCTACTGTGAAATCCGCTGCACTTACGGCAAGAGAAAGTTATCTCTACCTTGGTGGTAATCTCGATTACTCCCATGATTTCGGGAAACACAATGTAAACGCCATCGCGGGTTATACACAGGAACTGAGAACGTATGACTCCTGGAAAGATGTAGCGCTCCGCTCCGTTTTCGGGAAAGCATTCTATTCCTATGATCAGCGCTACCTGCTGGAAGCCGGTATCAGAAGAGACGGGTCTTCCCTCTTTGGCATAGGCCATAAATGGGGCATCTTCCCATCCATGGCACTGGGATGGAATATAGATAAAGAGAAATTTTTCAATGTCAATTTCGTAGATGCGTGGAAGTTAAGAGGAAGCTGGGGTATACTTGGTAATAACAACATAGACCCTTATCTGTACCAGACAACCATTGACGCCACCAACGGTACAGAAACCGTGATAGGCAACCCCGATATTACGTGGGAAAAGACAAAAGAGCTCAATTTCGGAACGGATATCAATTTGAAAAAAGGCTTCAGTGTTACTGCCGAATGGTACGACAAAGTAACCTCTGATATGATCATCACCCCTAACCCCGGCTACACCGGTGCAACGGGAATTGGCAAAGATAACAAAGGCGCACCACTCAACGTAGGCAGCGTAAGGATCCGTGGTGCAGAACTAAAAATCAACTATCACAAACTCATTAATCGTGATCTCAGTTTTGATGCCGGCATCGGTTATTCAAAAACTAAAAGCAGGATATTGCATCTCATCGGTGGCGACCAGCCTATCATCAGTGGCAATACCATCATGTATGTTGGTGGGGCGCTGAAAGAATACTATGGTTATGCCACACAAGGCCTCTTGCAGGCTGCAGATATCGCAGATAATAAAGTCATGAAGCTGACCGGTCAGCAGGCCGGAGATATTCACTTCGTCAATACCAATGGTGATACCCTCATCAACAATAGTGACAGGGTACCGCTGGGAAATACCGAACCAACGGATATCTTCTTCCTTAATCTTGGTTTCCGTTACAAAGGCTTTGATTTTGCGACGTTATTTTCAGGCGAAGCGGGTTCTCCGCTGTTCTATACCGGCAACCTCTCTATCCCGTTGAATATAGGTAGTGAGAGCGGTACACCGCAGAAATCCCAGCTCGATTACTGGACGCCGACGCATACCAATGCTACCAGACCTCGCCTGACACCTACACCAGGAACAAATGGCAACTTCTCTGATTTCTGGCGTGTAAACGGAACGTTTGTCCGTGTACGTTATATCACAATGGGCTATACGCTGCCTTCCGAAATGACAAGAAGAATCAGGGCAAAAATGTTGCGCATTTACTTCAATGCACAGAATCCATTCACCTTCTCTGCCGTGAAGCTGCTCGACCCTGAAAGTGGAGGCGACCAGAATACCGTGCCATTGTTGAAATCCTATACGCTGGGTATTAATCTGAAATTCTAAAACGGACTACATGAACAAGCTGCATAAATCCATAATTACCTCGCTGATGGCTAGTTCCATGCTATTCAGCTGCTCAAAGGATTATCTCACACGAGATAATCCAACCGCCACCACGGATGCTAAATGGTGGCGGTTGGAAACCGATCTTTATAATAACCTGGAAGTGATATATGTTAACCAGATGTCGCCGGGGCCATTACTCACTTCTGCTACCTATCAGGCTAATTGCCGTATGCACATGTCTGGCATCACGGATGAATCGGTATTCAGGGCCAACTTCGGCAGCTGGAGTGCGTATCCGCAGGGAGCTGTCACTGCATCAGATGGTTATCTCTCCGACACCTACCGCCAGAATTACATAGACATACGTAATGCCTGTCGCATCCTGGAGAATTATTCCCGGGTGTATATGGAGAATACTACCGTGAAAGAACAGCGTGCTGCGGAAGCCAGGGCATTACGTGCCAGGGCACACCTTAACCTGTTCCTGTTCTTCGGTCCTATTCCTATTGTAGATAAAAGCCAGGACCCTACCGCACAGGCCATTAAGCGCAATACCCAGGAGGAGGTCGTGAATTTTATTACCACCGAACTGGATAAAGCAGCGGATATACTGCCGGCTACCTATTCTTCTACAGATGCCTATCGTATGTCCAAGGGAGCCTGTTATGCGATGCAGGTGCAACTATACCTCAGTTTGAAGAATTATGCCAAAGTGATTGAATATGCAAAGAAACTGATGGCATTAGGTGTATATGACTTACACTATTCTACCAAAGCGGGTGTCAATAGCTATGCACAGCTGTTTAGCTATGACGCACTGGAAAATAAAGAGCGCATTATTTTCAGGCGTACCGGCTGTTCCGGCGCCTTCTTCCGGCTGGCACCGAAAAGTCTTTCCGGCCAGGCCTGTAACGGCCCTACCGCCGCTATGGTAAATACTTATGAAACCAAGCAGGGAAAGACCTTACAGGAACTGGGACAGGATAGTCTGATGGTATACTGGAAAAACCCGCTATATAAAAACAACCGCGATCCGCGACTGGAAGCCAGCGTTTTAGTACCAGGCCAGACATTTGTCAATCGCTTACTGGACCCATTCTCTGCCGGATCTACTGATCCGATCGGAGCGGCACAATCAACGCAGACAGGCTTCTGGGTGAAAAAATATGTGGACCCTGCAGATGTTTCCAGGAATAATGCCGGCACCATGAATTTCATGATCACCAGGTATGCAGAGATATTATTAAGTTATGTAGAAGCATTGGTAGAATCAGGCGACTGGCAGAACCCGGATGTGGTCTTATATCTTAACAAAATCAGAAACCGTGCAGGAATGCCGAATGTAGATGTAAGTATCTACAATACGCAGGATAAAATACGTGAATTATACCGGAGAGAAAGAAAAGTAGAACTGGCATTTGAGGGTACCCGGATATTTGATATCAGGAGATGGCAGATAGGACCAGACGTATTATCCGGCCCTACGATGGGCGCCATCAATCCCGGTACCGGCCAGCCGGTAGTAGTGGAAACCAGGATTTTTAATCCTAAAAGGGATTATCTCTGGCCTATACCACTGCAGGAACTGAACGCTAATAACCTGATGCTCCAGAATCCAAACTGGTAATCAATAATATTTAAACAGTATACTAAACAAGAGCCAACGGCCTTTCTACCAGTTTCGTTTGTTACCCCAGGTTTGCGAGAGCCGCCCATGTTCGGGCGGCTTTATTTTTTGTGTGAACAAATAGTTATCCTTACTTAGCTTAACATTGACATTAAGTAGGGTGCTTACATTTAGATAACAGAAGAACCTTACACCAATCGGTATTTAAAACCCTCATCATTTATGACACCTTCACTATTAAACCATCTTTATTATGCCTACCAGAACCTTTGTAATAGGGGATATTCATGGTGCATTACTGGCACTTAAGCAATTACTCCTCTCTTTGTCGCTGCAGCCTTCAGATACTTTAATTTTCCTGGGCGATTATGTTGACGGCTGGCCGGACAGCGTCGAAACCATTAGCTTCCTGATACAATTATCCAAAAAACAGCCCTGTATTTTTCTCCGTGGTAACCACGACCTGTATTGCGAGCAATGGCTCAACACCGGTACTCCAGATCCCTCCTGGCTCCAGAACAAAGGCCATCAAACACTTAATAGTTACCAATCATTCTCTCCAGACATCCGCCGGCAGCACCTGCACTTCTTCCAGGATTTATTAAATTTTTATGTAGATGACCAACATCGGTTATTTGTGCATGGCGGCTACGTTTCCGAGCAAGGTCCGGTATACGACAACGCCAACAACCTATGCTGGGATCGCAGTCTGTGGGAACAAACCCTGGCAGCATTTAAAAGGCAGGAAGCCAGTGGTCCGGCCAGGCTCCGGCTATTCAGCGAGATCTATATCGGGCATACCCAAACGGTAGCATCAGGGAGCGAACGCCCCATGCACCTTTATAACCTCTGGAATGTGGACACCGGTGCCAAAAGCGGGCTGTCCGTCTCCGCATTACAGCTGGAAGATCACAGCATTCATCAGAGTCACCACGTGCGCTGGCATTATCCGGGATCGGCCAAACTGAAGGCGCAGCCAGGCGTCGTATTTAACCTGGCCAGCTACCTGAATCCCCGGTAATCATCTTACCAAAATTATATAAATCATACCCTGAATTATATAAACAGCAGCACAATAGCCTGGCATATCTTTGGGATGTTAATTCAACTATGAAACGAAGCATTACCATAAAAGCATTGAGCCTGTTGCTGATCTTCAGCATCCATATCCTGACAGGGTTTACCTGTGCCGCGATCATGCAGGTGAAAGCGCAGACAAGCCACCATCACGGCCATCAGCATTGCTGCTCCGAAGATATGGTGAAGTTCAGTCTGCTGGACAAAATGGTAGATGCCAGTTTACACGTGGCCGCAACACCGGGCCATATTACACCTACCTTCACAGACCATCCCGAATTTAGCCAGGCCCCCGCCCTGCTGGAAACCGGACAACGATATTTAACCAACCATACCAGACAATTACCCGTTAAAGACATCCGGATAGTGATCAGAAGTTTTCAGATTTGATGTTGATACACCCGTTAATCTCTTACTATTCTACCCATTTTTTTATCAACATAAAATTTCAAAAACTTACACTATATGAAAAAAGTATTTCTTGCAATGGCAGCACTGTTCCAGCTTTCAACAGCATTTGCACAGGATAAATCCGGATTACTGACACATTACTACGAAGTAAAAGATGCACTGGTGAGTGGCAACAGCAATGCCGCGGCTACCGCAGCTACCGCGCTGATCACTGCTGCTGGCAACAGCACTGACAAAGCAGTACAGGCCTCTAAAGACAAACTGGTAGCCGATGCACAGCAAATTGCCTCCGGTAAAGACCTCGCACAGCAACGTGAGCAGTTCAAACAGTTATCTGCCGACATGTACACGCTGGCAAAAACTACCAAACTCTCCGAGCAGCCTGTTTATCAGCAGTATTGCCCAATGAAAAAAGCCTCCTGGCTGAGTAGCAGCAATGCCATCAAAAATCCTTACTTCGGCAGTCAGATGCTTACCTGCGGTAAAGTTGCCGACACCATCCAATAATTTTTTCTTCAACATTTTAGCAGGTGAACGGGTTGTATAGCTGTTCACCTGTTAAATCCTGCCCCTTCAGGCAATATCTATTTTCATCTTTATGAAACAGTTTTTGTTATATATAACCCTTATGGTTATTGGAAGTCAGGCTATAGCCCAGGCACCCAAAACGATAAGATACGATCTGTACGTAGGCGACACCATGGTTACCTATTCCGGTAGAATGGGACATGCACTGGCCATCAACGGCACTATTCCGGGCCCCACCCTCGAATTCACAGAAGGCGACACCGCGCTGATATATGTTCATAACACGCTAAAAGAAGAGACCTCCATTCACTGGCATGGCATTATTCTTCCCAATGAACAGGACGGGGTTTCGTACCTCACCACCAGTCCTATCAAGGCCGGACAAACACATGAATTTAAATTTCCTATTGTTCAACACGGCACCTACTGGTACCACAGTCATACGATGTTCCAGGAACAAAGCGGTATGTATGGCGCATTGATATTTCATCCGCGGAAAAAAGCAGCTATCCCCGAAAAAGTATTGCTGTTAAGTGACTGGACAGATATGCACCCCCACCAGGTAAACCGGTACCTGCATAATGCCAACGACTGGTTTGCCATCAAAAAAGGTTCTACACAAAGTTATACAGAGGCGATCCGTCAAAAACATTTTGGCACCAAAGTTACCAATGAATGGAAACGCATGAATGCCATGGATGTGAGTGATGTGTATTATGAGAAATTCCTGGCCAATGGCCGGCTGGCAGATAGTATGCCCCAGCTCAGGGCCGGAAGCAAGGTAAGACTGCGTATCATCAACGGAAGCTCCAGCACCTATTTCTGGCTGCAGTATTCCGGCGGCAAAATCACCGTTGTTGCCAACGATGGCGCCGATGTGGAACCCGTGGAAGTAGACAGGCTGATAGTAGGCGTATCCGAAACGTACGACATCATAGTAACCGTGCCCAAAGACATGAAGTACCAGCTGCTGGCTACAGCAGAAGACCGTACCGGCGCTACCGGTCTCTGGCTGGGAAGTGGCATGGAAATGCCCATGCAGCCCATGCCTAAGCTGAAATATTTCGAAGGCATGAAGATGATGAATGACATGATGAAGATGAATGGCGACCTGGATACCAGCACCGGTATGCAGATGAGTAACCAGACCATGGATATGAACACCGTCATGTACCCTGAGATTACCGGCGATGACAAACCCGCTGCCAAAGCGGAAAGTACAGCACCCGGCGGACACGCAGGCCATGATATGGGCGATATGAACATGGGCGGTGGTGATATCGTTACACTGAACTATGGCATGCTGCGCGCACCGGAGAAAACCACGCTTCCTGCCAATGCACCGGTAAAGGAACTGAAGTTCGAGCTTACCGGTAATATGAACCGCTATGTATGGAGTATCAATAACAAAACCGTTTCAGAAGCGGATAAAATACTGATCAAACGTGGTGAAAACGTGCGTATCATTCTCTTCAACAACACCATGATGCGCCATCCGATGCACCTTCATGGGCATTTCTTCCGGGTATTGAATGGCCAGGGTGATTATTCTCCGCTGAAAACCGTGCTGGATATCATGCCCATGGAAGTAGATACTATTGAATTTGCGGCCACAGAGAGTGGCGACTGGTTCTTCCATTGCCATATCCTGTACCATATGATGAGTGGAATGGGCAGGGTATTCAGTTATGAAGATTCTCCCCCAAACCCTCAGATTCCTGATCCGGTGAAGTCTTTCAGGATGATCAAGCGTGATGACCGCATGTTACACTTTATGGGCCGTGTAGGCCTGGAAAGCAATGGCAGCGACGGGGAGCTGATGCTGGCCAACACCCGTTACCGCCTTACCACCGAATGGCGTGTAGGCCTTAACGATAGACATGGCTATGAAAGTGAGAGTCATTTCGGAAGGTATATAGGTAAGATGCAGTGGCTGTTTCCGTATATAGGCTGGGATGTACGTTATCGTAAGATGAATGATACAGAAAAAAATCTCTTTGGTCAGCAGAATACCAAAGATTTCCGCCAGGTATTTCATGTCGGCTTACAATACACATTACCGATGCTGATTGTGGCGGATGCTTCTCTGGATACGGAAGGCAGGCTGCGTGTACAGTTAAGCCGGGAAGATGTGCCTATATCCAGGCGTTTGCGCTTCAATTTCATGGTGAATACCGATTATGAGTATATGGCAGGCTTCCGGTATATTGTCACCAAAAATCTGGCTATATCTACCCATTACGACAGTGATATGGGATTTGGAGCTGGTATAACGTTGAGCTATTAATATATTTCCAGGGATTCATGGATTTCCGAAGCAAAATGAGAGGGCCTCTGTGGGGCACTCTCATTTTGCTTCAAGAAAAAAAACTATATTCATCCCTTATGGAAGCAATCATATTCTGTGGTATACAGGCTACCGGTAAATCTACCTTTTACCAGCAACACTTTTTCAACAGTCATGTAAGAATCTCGCTGGACCTGCTTTCCACGAGGAACAGGGAAAACCTGTTCCTGGATGCCTGCTTTAATAGTTTCAAAGCTTTTGTGGTAGATAATACCAATACGACCATGGCAGAACGGAACAAATATATTCTTCTGGCAAAAGAAAATAAGTACAGGATAAAATGTTATTATTTTAAATCTGAACTGGAAAAATCCCTGCAGCGCAATAGCCTGAGAACCGGAAAGGCGCTTATTCCCGAAAAAGGTGTGCTGGCGGCCTACAAACGACTGCAGATACCCACCTATGAAGAAGGATTTGATGAGCTGTATTATGTATCTATTCAGGATAACCAATTTGTAATTAAAAACTGGGAACATGAAATTTGATGAACTGGATGGGAAGATGCGCAGCTTTGAGACCCACCACGACAGAGCCGTTATGCCTGAAATGTATGTAGTAGCGCGCATAGATGGACGTGGATTTACCAGGCTAACCAAAGAGAAACATGATTTTGAAAAGCCTTTCGATGAAAGGTTTCATGACTATATGCTGACCACCGTACAGCATCTGATGAATTGCGGTTTTAATATCGTGTACGGCTATACGCAGAGCGATGAAATATCATTGTTATTTCATCTGAATGAAAATGCCTTTAGCCGGAAGGAGCGTAAATGGAATTCTATCCTGGCGGGAGAAGCCAGTGCTAAATTTTCCCTGTTACTGGGCGACCTGGCCAGCTTTGACTGCCGGTTGTGTGAATTTCCCAACAGCGGTCTGGTAACAGATTATTTCCGCTGGCGTAATGAAGATGCCCACCGGAATGCGCTGAGTGCACATTGTTACTGGCTATTGCGAAAGCAAGGCAACTCAGCCACGGAGGCCACACAGCGCATCAACAGGTTCAATACCGCCGATAAAAACGAACTTCTGTTTAGTAACGGCATCAATTACAACGACTTGCCAGCCTGGCAGAAAAGAGGCTCAGGCATTTACTGGAAAGACGAGGAAATCAATGGTTTCAATCCCGTTACACAGCAAACGGTGAATACTATCAGGAAGAAATTATATATTAATAAAAATCTGCCATTCAGCGAAGAATACAGTAAATTAATAAATAATATTATAGAGATTTCTGGGAGATAGCAGCCCATGTTAACCCTTAACTTATTAGTATCTTTGCAGGATGGATTATTTTAAAAAGCTGCTTGGGCTGTTAAAAACAGAACGGGAAGAAGACCAACGCAACTATCAGGCTTTAACGGAGAGCACATCTATACAGGAGCGCAGGGCTAATGGCCTGGCGTGGTACCCCATCGCGATACGTGGCAGTGAGATGAGCCGCGGTGATTATCTGACCGTAGAAGTAGAACGCACTACCAACCAGGAATTGCCACATCAGCTTCGTGCCGGCACTTCTGCACTGTTTTTCTCCAACCACGACCGTAAGCAGGACAAACAGGAAGGCGTGATATCCTGGGTAGGTGGTAATCGCCTTAAAATAACCTTACGAACGGATGAACTCCCGGAATGGGCAGATAACGGCAAACTGGGGATAGATCTCCTTTTCGACGACAATAGCTACGACGAGATGGTAAATGCCTTAAAACAGGCTGATACTATCGCTGACGACCCTAAAAAAGGCCGCCTTGTGCGGGTATTGACAGGTCAGGCGGCACCATCTTTCAGAACAGATATTTCTCCGGTACATATTCCAAAGCTGAACGAATCTCAAAATGCGGCGGTGAATAAGATTTTATCGGCAGCAGATGTGGCAGTAGTACATGGCCCTCCAGGTACCGGTAAAACCACTACACTGGTACAGGCCATCAAAACACTGTACCAGCAGGAAAAGCAACAGATACTCGTAGTAGCGCCCAGCAATACTGCTGTAGACCTTTTAAGTGAAAAGCTGGCAGAGGAAGGCATGAACGTATTACGTGTCGGGAATCCTGCGCGTGTATCAGAGAAATTACTTTCCCTCACCCTCGATAGCAAAATGACCGGCCATAGCGGCATAAAAGAGGTATCGCGGCTGCGTAAGCAGGCGAATGAATTCCGTAATATGGCGCATAAATACAAGCGTAATTTCGGAAAAGCAGAACGTGAGCAAAGAAAAGCACTGTTTGACGAAGCCCGCAAAATCATCAAGCTGGTGGAAGATACAGAGCAATATGTAGTAGAAGATATTGTCGCGAAAGCACAGGTAATTACCGCTACGCCGGTAGGTGCCAACCATTACACGGTAAGACATTTAAAATATAATACGGTCATCATTGATGAAGCCGGACAGGCATTAGAGCCTGCCTGCTGGATACCGATCCTGAAAGGAGAACGCGTCATTTTTGCCGGCGACCATTGTCAGCTTCCGCCGACGATTAAGTCGAACGATGCTGCTGCAGCAGGTTTGGCGGAAACATTACTGGAAAAAGTAGTTAACCTTTATCCGGAAGCGGTAGTATTACTGGAAGAGCAATACCGCATGCATACAGCTATTATGGGTTATTCTTCCGGTGTTTTTTATGGCGATAAGCTAAAGGCACATGCCTCTGTAGCCTCGCACCTGCTGTTTGATACCGATGTGCCGCTGGCCTTCATAGATACTGCCGGCTGTGGCTTCGACGAAAAAACAGAAGGCACCAGCACCACCAATCCGGAAGAGGCAGCGTTCCTGTTCAGGCACCTGGAGCTGGTGGCAGATACCCTGGTACCGCACTACAAGCCGGAGAACTTCCCTACAGTAGCCATCATTTCTCCCTACAGGCAACAGATTGAGGTACTAAAAGAGCAGCTGGCGCATTATCCTGCGTTACAGCCTTATCTCTCCCGTATTACCATCAATACCATCGATAGTTTCCAGGGACAGGAAAGAGATATTGTATATATCAGCATGACCCGTAGCAATACAGAAAGTAAGATTGGGTTCCTGTCAGATATCCGTCGCATGAACGTAGCGATGACCCGTGCCAGAAAGAAACTGGTGATTATCGGTGATAGTGGTACACTGTCTCAACTGCCTTTCTATGCTGATTTCATCAAGTATTCAGAGGCTCAAAACGGCTACCAGAGCGCCTGGGAGTTTGCAGAGTAACACAACAATTTCATTTTCAGCGAGAAAAGTCAAAAATAAATTTGGCAATATTAAATTCCTGCGTATCTTTGCGGTCCTGAAACACAAAATCAGTTGCCCAGATGGCGAAATTGGTAGACGCACTGTGTTCAGGTCGCAGCGCCTGCAAGGGTGTGCTGGTTCGAATCCAGTTCTGGGCACGTAAGAGGCTTGTAAGTAATTGACTTACAAGCCTTTTTTCATTTAGTCAAGTGTCATTTTTAACGATTTTTTCTGCTTTCATTCACCAATCACGACACAAATCTGACACACGCACTTTCTCTCCAAAGCTACTATCTACCGGCTTTGGGGTAGTATGTCAACACGGCATCTGTGTTGATAAAAAATTCTTTCCTTCACTTTTTTCCGCGTTCTCCCGATCTTGAAAATTGGCCCAAATCCTTACTGACAAGGCATATTATTAGTGCCAATGGTTGTACTTTCAAAATCATTGGCGCATGAATTTCCTGAAACGTGAGAACACAACCGGCGATAAAACGTACTACTATTACGACTTTGGCCGTGGTAAGGGGCAACGTCCGGCCACTGGCATCTTCGTATATACGAAACCGAAAGACCAGACACAGAAGAACCATAATAAGCAGGCATTGGCTTTATTGGAGGTAAAGAAAAGTCAGGCTATCATCGAGCAGCAATCGATAGGTACCGCCTTTATACCTGCACATAAGTTTAAAGAGAACTTTCTCGACTATTACGAAGAGTATGTAAGCACTAATAAGCGTGATGGCAATCGTCATCTGGAAAGTAGCCTGAAGCAATTCAGGCTATTTCTCAATGCAGACTTTATTTCCCCTGGTGACATAACAGAAAACACCTGCAAGGCTTTCCGTAGGTTCTTGTTAGATAAATATACCGGAGAGACGCCCGCCGATTACTATACCCGGTTTAAATGGGTACTTGCTGCTGCCACAGCTGACGGCTATTTAAGAATCAACCCTACCGAAAAGGTTACTGCTAAATCAAATCCCAGCGTCCGGCTAAAAGAACATCTGGAAGTTCCTGAATACCTGGAGCTGTTGAATACACCCTGCACAAACGAAGAGGTAAAGGATGCCTTTATTTTCTGTTGCTATACCGGGTTGCGATGGGTAGATGTTAAAAAACTAAGTATCGGCCAGATTAACGGAGTCAAACTAACTACGCGGATCATTCAGGCTAAAACAGGCTTACCGGTTACTTTAACGCTGCATCCTATCGCGCGCATGGTCGTTGAGAAACGCAGGTTCTCCGCTACCGGCCTATTGTTTCGTTTACCCACAGCAGATGGGGCTAACAAAGTGCTGGAAAAGTGGATAGCAGCAACTGAGATTGGGAAATATATTACATGGTCGTGCGCCAGATTGAGTTTTGCGATTCTGTTGAAAGATAAACTGGTAGATGATCCAACGATCGCTTATTTAATGGGGCATAGCACTACAAAGCAGGTGCAGAAAACATATAAAAGACATCGACCAGCAGATCAGCAAAGCACTATCGATCAATTGCCTACGCCGGAGCTGCTGCCGTATTTTTTGATGCTGTGAGCGCATCCCCGCCCTTCATTATCCCGTAGCGACCAGCAATTCACTGTGGAGGCCGGAGTAACGTGTTTGGAAAAAAATACTACCCTGAACTATGGCTGAGATATAGCAGTAGGGCACATCAAAAATTTGAAATGTTCGGCAGTGTAGTGCAGGAGCGGGTGGAGATTTTTTTTCAGTACACCCGAAGGGCAAGCCGGCGCGAAGCAGAGGCGCAGCGTTACGTAGGCTCGTAACAGTGGATTATTTTTGTGGAGGGGAGAATGAAGATTTTTACATGTGATCCTCAACTTTTTTATAAAATGCAGATACGGACAACCCAAAGTACTTGCATAACGCGGAAATTGTACTAACGGTCGGGTTAGCCTTGGCAGTCTCAATTCTACCTACATGAATATTGGTATCGTTATAAACCTCTTCCTGGCTCACATCCTTTACCTCTCGTAAATCCTTCAGGACGGCGGCGATGCCTTTTAACAGCTTATTATCTCTTATTTGTGTTGCCATTTATACAATATGGCAAGAAATAATTTTTTCATTAATGACGAATATGTCATTATTTTATTTATATTCGTACTGTGAGAGGAAATTATTCATTCATCAAAACAGCTGTGCTTATGGCGATATGATTTGAGTATTATTCTGATTATTAATATTTTTGCGATTCTTCAAATAAAGATATTTTGAAGCATTTCGCTTTTTACCTTGCTATAGAAACGTAGGAAATTTCAGAGCACAAGGTGATAAGTGTAAAGGCTCATGCTGAAAAGGCGTGGGCCAACTTATCTGTGTTCGGGCTTCCTACGGCCTCTATAGCGGAGAGTTGGTTCTACGCCTTTTTCGTTGTTATACCTTACTGCCAGCTCTCCCTTCCATCTACTTACTCTTTTACTTTTTCCGGTTGAAAAACGGGCCGGGATGTTCATGTGATCGTTCACCTCAAAGGTTATATTTATGCAAAATCCAACTAAAGTAAATGCCAGTCAGGAATCTTTCCGGTCCGCCAGTACTGATTGGCTAAGAGAAGCATTTATTGGCTTGTTAGCCCATGAATTGAAAGGCCAACTGGCCGGGATCACTCAGGCATTAGATGCAATTGAGTCTTACAAATTGCCGGATGGAGCCATTAAAAGTGAAGCATCCGACTACTTTGACTTCGTAAAGGCAATTACGAATAATGCCCTGAATGTCTACGATAATATGCTGGGCATGGCGCAAACAGGAGCGCTTATCTCCAAAGAATTGATAGAAATTGCGCCCTTCCTACACAACTGTGTTGCTCCATTTATGATAAATAAAGGCATTACAGGTGTCGATCTGTCAGCAAGAATTCACATCACACCAGGAACAAAAGTTGAGATAGACGGCATCAAAACGCAACAGATAATCTGCAACTTGCTGCACAATGCCTTTAAGTATTGTGGTACTGGCACCACCATTTATTTCTACGTGCGTATCATGGGTGGCAACCTGAAATTCCACGTCACCAGCTACGGGATGACTATCCCAAGGGAACAACACAAAGCAGTTTTTGAACCATATCAGACACTGGAAAAGGGCAAAGCGGGTGTTGGTCTAGGGTTGTACTTATGCAAAAAGTACTCGGAATTGTTAGGCGGAAAGATCTCCGTTCATAGTAGAAACGGCATAACCAAATTTAACGTATCCCTTCCCGTAACCATGAAAAACCAGTGACCAATATGCACCAGAATTTATTGAATGACCTTCAGAAATTGTTTGCCTCGACACCAATATTATTACGGGATCGTGTATGTGAAGGATGTGATTGGAGTCTTTCGACCTATTACAGAAAGTCTAAACCGTATGACGATCAGCAGGAGAAATCACCCTTTCCCATCAGCATAAGTAATGCAGAAAAGGAGATGATTAAACAAACCGCCAGGGAAATAAAGGCGTCAATTAACCGTGATCTTGATAAGATTTTGATGTACTGATCTTTATTAAACAGCCCTGAAATTGGCTCAAGAGTGAGCCAGTTTTAGGGCTAAATGTTTTGTTTTCCCACACATAAAGCCGCGAGTTCCGAGCGGCTTTTTTCATCCAAAGCGGCCGACTGCGGAGGTTGCTTTCATGTTCATTGTGTAACAATGATACAACTTGCTGGCGCATTAACAGGCGCCTTTGTGTATAGCAAAAAACGTAATTATAAATTGTTTTGTAATAAGGAATTACAAACTTTGGTGATGGGAATATTAATTTTTTTATTTGCATCTTTTTTAGGTATCTTACTAAATTAGGCTTAATCTAAAATTAGATATTGGTAAACTAGCCAAATATGAATAAAATAGGAATTGAGCGTATTCGCATACGGAAATTTTTAGACCAATATGACATTGATATTCCCCTTGATGGTCCGATGAAAATTTTCATTGGAGAAAATGGAATGGGAAAAACTCAAATTCTTAATATCATTTACTACATTCTAAGCAGAAATTTCAGCAAGTTACGCGATTATACATTTGAAGAAATTGAGATTGTATTTGATAAAAAGAATTCGAGTTTCATAAATAAGGAAATCCTTAATCATAAAAAATATAAAAGCTCAAAATCTCTGGTAGCCCGGTATCAGTATGAAAAAATTGTTGATATTGTGGGATATTATCACCTTGAAAACCTCTTTAGCAAGTTTGAAAATGAAAGACCCTCTAGAAATAAAATTCGGGAGTATCTATCTGAAAATAATTTTAAACAAAAATACAATGTAAATGAAGATCTAATTTTAGAATTCATTGAAGATTACTTTTATTTAAACGTTAAGTATTCTCCAAGTTCTGGTGATTCATTTGAAAAAGAGTTGGACGTAATTGATAGGATGATTAAAGAGAGAATAGGCAATTCCAATATTCTCTACTTTCCAACTTTTAGAAGAGTTGAGGAAGAATTGAAAAACCTTGGATATGATGAAGAGGCTTTTAAAAAAAATAAAGAAGATAATCGTCTGATCCACTTCGGAATGGACGATGTGCAAAAACGTTTTGATACATTTACTGGAATAATAGATAGACTTTCAAAAGAAGGATTTGCGAAACTATCGGGTGAGATTTTAAGCCAATTAGTTAAGGGAATACCAAATACAAACCCTGCTTTTATACAAAAGTTAAATGGAAAGGATGTTCAGATAATCCTGGAGCGAATTGGTAAGGAAATGAGTATAGAAGATAAAGAAAAGATCCTAGCAATGATCAATAACAAAGAAGTTAAAGATCAAGATCCTTTCCTCCTCTATTTCTTGGAAAAACTTTTTGATATTTATGATCAACAACGTGAATATGACACCCAGATTAAGGCATTTCAGAGCATATGTAATTCTTATTTGGTGCACAAAGAAGTTTATTATGATGAGAGTGGAATGAAGATTTATATTAAAAATACTATAAATGACTCTAAGATCCAATTGAGCAAACTTTCATCTGGCGAAAAACAAATAATTTCAATACTATCAAGGATTTATTTGAGCATGAAAGATCAAACATTCATTGTGTTATTTGATGAACCTGAATTGTCATTATCCATATTTTGGCAAAGAAGGCTGCTTCCGGACATAGTAAATTCTAACAAATGTCCATATTTACTTGCGGTAACACATTCTCCCTTCATATTCGAGAATGAACTTGATAGGTTTGCAATAAGTCTACAAGAGTATTACACCCCTATATTACATGACAATGACGGCAGATGATTTGAGAAAGGCTAGAGAAAATAATCCAAATGTTGCCTACCAAACATTTATTAAACATGTAGGAGAAGATAAAAAGGGATATTTTTATTTTATTGAAGGCAAGGATGCCCCATATTATAATCTTCGTGTCAAGAATAGATTAGATAAATTGCAGTTGTTTCCTATTCAATGCGGAGGCAAAAGCAAAGTTTTAAAGGTATATGAGCTTATAAAAAACCACGAAGTTTATCTAAAATATAAGATTGGCTATTTTGTAGATCTGGATTTCGATGATCGGTTGAATAATGATGATATTTATGAAACACCTACCTATTCAATAGAGAACCTATATTGTTATCCTGAGGTAATGGGAGAGGTACTCAAAAATGAATTTGCACTTTCAGAGGTGGATGAAGGGTATCAAAATATTCTAAAACATTATGTGAAAATGCTTACAGAGGCAACAGCGGCTCAATCCCTATTTAATGCATGGTATTATTGTTTAAAAGAAAAGAAGAGAAACGAAAATCTGAATACAACTGGAGTCGCACTAGATGATACTTTTAAGAAGGGGTATATCTTTGTTGATTTATTAGAGATTGTCCGTAAATATGATCTTGGTAGAATTCGAACTGATTTTAAAACAGCAATTGATTGCGACGAAAAGAGAATTAATGAAATTGATGCGTATTTCAATTCAACGGACATGGTAAGCTGCTTGAGGGGGAAATATTTAATAGAATTCTTTCATAAGTTCCTTGTCTTGGTTAGTAAAGATTCAGTAACAGATCAAAAGCTTAGTAAAGCAGGTCTAGTCTGCCATGTAAATCTTAAAACAATTATTTCAATGTATTCGCAGTATGCACATACTCCAGCCTGCTTGATAAACTATTTAGGGAAAATTCCATCAGAATAATTGGTGGAGTTAATCGACACACCATTGACACAAATACCTCACAACTAATTCCCCCACAACTAGATAAGAATCCAGTTCTGGGCACTAGAAAACGATAAAACCCGTTCTAAGAGCGGGTTTTATCGTTTTTAAACAGATTAATATTTTATATATAGCCTGTTAAATGTGTTACGGATAAAGGTTTGTAAGGTTCGATACAATCTTGATATATTACATGATGCTTTTTTATTAGTAAAGACCTCTAGGCAACTTGGTGAAAAACGGTCGAAAGAAATTCAGACCGTTTCTTTTTTAAATACTTCCAGATCCATTATTGGCAAGGTAATCAGTTCCCGTATATTTAGTATATTTAGCATATTTTTCAAGCATCTCTTCTTCTTTTTTACGCATGTAGTTTTCCATAAATACATAGTCAGGGGTCCCCTGGGAGGTAACGGGTAACAAAACTTTTTCCTTCTTTATCCGCAAATCATTTATCTCTCTATTAAAGCTATACTTATCACTAATTCTCGAAAGTACAGTCGCTAAGAATAAGTAGACATACTTATTGAAATTGTTATTTCCCAGTTTGGTAACGTGGTCACTAGCTATTACTCTAAAGGGCTGATAGAAAGTTGAACCTACGCTTCCACTATTTGCAATTGTAAGGCAATTTTCAAAAGTTCTTGTGTTTTGTGTATTCCCAATAAACCCATCTATTCCATTATTTAACGCAGTGGATGAGGCATAAGGAATTCTCCCTTCTATGTGGTCATCTTTTTTGAGACGTTTCCCTCTTTGAATTATTTCAAAGATCTCAGTCAGAGAAAATTCCCTCCATTCCAAATTAACAAGATCCATTACTAAGATTGTTTTTCATTATCAAACAAATAACCTCTTCCCTGCATAATCATGCTAAACTCAAAAGTGAGATAGTCACCCATTGTTTTTTCAAAGTCAGCTTCTGTAGGTATTTCGTCATTAAAATAATAAAACGAATGCAACCATTCATCTTCCGCCTCAATAGTCGTTCTTACACAAAAACGACTTTCGGCTTCTATACGGTCAAACCACACATCCAATAAATGTTGCTTTTTATCTTTTGCCTCTACGGTTTCAACAAGTCCTCGGTGTTTTTGCACCTCAAAGCCATCTTTTTCAAAGTTAATAAACTTAACTACTTTACTTTTATCATGCGGTACACCTGCCGTAAAAATTGCTATACAAGGATTGGTCCCGACACCATAAAAAGTATTTTTGTTAAGTGTGATCACTCCTTCCAGTGTGTGATACTTTAATATATTAGCTTTACTCGTTTGCTCTTCTTTGGTTTTGCCGGTCATGGAGGATTGAGGAACAATTACAATCACTTTTCCATCTTCCGTAATAGAGTTAATCAAATGTTCAGTAAAATTAATTTCATAAAGATTGGGATTATTTTTGCTCCCCATTGAATAAGGAGGGTTCATCATACCTACTGTGCAACCTCTTTCCTGTAACTGTGCTGGATTCTGTTTCAAAAAATCTTCCTGCTCTAAGTTACTTTTTCCATCGCCCCGCAATATCATATTTGTAGTCGCAATGGTAAACATATATGGCTGCAACTCTAAACCATGCAATTGGTTTTTTCTTATCTTCCGCTGAAGGTCTGGTTTATCTGTTTTCTGCAACATGTCATGCATGGCCGCTATCAAAAATCCAGCAGTGCCACAGCAAGGGTCAAGTATAGTATCAGTAGGTTTTAAATCTGCCAAATCGCAAAACAATTCAGTGATGTGCTTAGGTGTTAAAACAATTCCTAGGGATTGTCCATCGCCACCGGAATAAGACATAAATTCGCCATAAAACCGGCCTAAATAATCTTCGGCAGAATGTATATACTTGATGTTTTTATAAATATTTTCGTATAGAAATTCAGTATAATGTTTTAATGGCGTTTTTTGAAGCGTTTCGTTTATTTCATTGATAGCCTTCGTGTCTTTAATAACTAAAAACTGGCTTAGCAGTTTGTCTTTTTTTACTTGTGGAGACACATTTGCTCTTTGAAGATTTTTCTCAATAGCTCCACATATTTTTTCACCATCCGTATTGGTTTCGTCTCCAGTAAGACTTTCTATACTGAAGCCCTTATGTTCCATCTCTCTTAAAGCCAAAAGAATACCCGATACAATAAGAGGCTTGTCTTTATCCTGAATACTACCGTAGTTTCTCAAATCCTCATGCAGGACTTTAGCATCTTTTAGTATTTCTTCGGTTGTTTTTTCATCGGGTGTCTGCTCTTTCAATACATTCTTTGTGTAATATTCTTCAATATTGCTTTCGTTAAAAAGCAGAAAGGTTTCCACATCTTCTAATTCCTTATAACCACCTCTCTCATCAATAAAAACTGGGGTAATCCTATGCCGTTTTTCATTTCCCGAAACCCCAAACACAATAATCTTTTTGTACGAAGTTTTTTGAGCCAAATGTTTGCCGTAAAATAAAGCTCCATTAACGGCAAAACTCTTTATACTCGATACATCCATACCGATTATGTTCTTTTCATTTCTGTTTATATGCTTCGATACATCCGCCTTGTTTTCTATAAGCAATAAAAAATCTTTCACCACACCACAGTATTCAGGAAACCCAACTTTTCCAGTCCCAGCCTTAGAAGCAGACTTTAAAGCCTCATTAATCTCTTTGATATTACTACCTTGAGGGTGCAAACTAATATTAGCTTCCTTTAAGAGTTCATATACCCAAAAATCGGTTAGTACTTCCTTTTTTGCCATTTACTTCTATCGGTATTACTTGTATTACTTAAATTTTTTCGATACAGTTTTTAAAGCTTCATCAGCTAACTTTTCATCTTTCAACACAATTATAACCTATCTGTTAATTAAAAACTTTATAATTCCTCCTTGCCCGCATATAAAATTTCAGCTAATAAGGAAATCTACTCCTTCGGTAGCTGTCTGTCGCTCCGCTCTATTTACCAATGACAGAAGTGTCCACATCCAATTACTAAGCTAACTGTCGCAAAAATATATCTTGCGTGGCCCCCTTATACATTCATCCAGTTTTGGCGTCATATATAAAATAATATCTTGATAGATATTAGCAAATATAGTAAATAATAAGCATCAATATATATAATGAAGGTAACCTTCAGGTTTGAAAATAATAAATTGGTTTTTATGGAGCATTATGAAATTTCAAATTCAACGAGAGGGTGTGAAGGAGTAATTCTGTAAATAAAGTTACTATCTTATCCAATCCAAAAGTCAATAACATTCATTGGCCCAGGACATTGCTTTCTTGCGATCCATTCGATTAATTTTTTCTATTCATAATTGAGCTCTTTCAATAGTAATTAAATATTCTATAAAAAAGGTTCGAAATGTGTCAGCCGCCCCAGTCTAACCGGACTAAAATGATCATAAACCACTTTTTTTGCAAATTGATAGATTTTCTCCAAAGCAGAGGAGAAAGGTTCAAGATGTTTTACCGAAAAAACCTTGATAACTATACATTAATATCCGAACATAACTACTTAAATATCAATACTATGCGGTTCGATATCATTCCAGTTCCGGGCACTAGGAAAGATCCTGTAAGCATAGCTTACAGGATCTTTTGTTTGTGATTGTCTTATTTTGTCCGGTTTTTTCTCCAAAGCTACTGTCTACCGGCATTTTGGCAGTATGTCAACACAGCATCTGTGTTGCTAAAAAATTCTTTCTTCCGCTTTTTTCCGCTTTCGTTCGATCTTAAAAATTGGCTCAAACCCTTACTGACACGGCATGTTATTAGTGCCAATGGTTGTACTTTCAAAATCATTGGCGCATGAATTTCCTGAAACGCAAGAACACGACCGGCGACAAAACGTACTACTATTACGACTTTGGCCGTGGTAAGGGGCAACGTCCGGCCACTGGCATCCTCGTATATATGAAGCCGAAAGATCAGACACAAAAGAACAATAATAAACAGGCATTGGCTTTATTGGAGGTAAAGAAAAGTCAGGCTATTATCGAACAGCAATCGATAAGCACAGCGTTTATACCTGCACATAAGTTTAAAGATAACTTTCTTTACTATTACGAGGATTATGTAAACACCAACAAGCGTGATGGCAATCGTCATCTGGAAAGTAGTATGAAGCCGCCCACCCTTCATTTATCCCGTAGCGCCCAGCAATTCACTGTGGAGGCCGAAGTAACGTGTTTGAAAAAAATACTGTGGTTGAGTACAGCAGTAGGGCACATCAAAAATTTGAAATATTTGGTAGTGCAGTGCAGGAGCGGATGGAGATTTTTTCTGTACACCAGAAGGGCAAGCCGGCGCTAAGCAGAAAAAAGCTATTCATTCATCTAAAAAGTAATGCTTATGGTATTATGATTTGAGTTGCCATTATAGTGAATAGCATATTCATCTGCTGAATGGGATAAGACTTAAAGGAAATGTCTTACATCACATTATATGTGGTAACCACCCTTACGCTGCTCACTTTAAATTACCTTTTCCATTACCTGGGAAATTATAATTTAACGAATATTTTTTTACATTCGCTATCCAATTACACCTTATACCCGACCAGCAGAATTGCCGCCTTTAAGAAGTGATTATCCTATGCAGCCAGGGTTTGTAAGCTAAAAGTCCCTTGTGGAATAGTTGAATTGGTAAAACACTGTAGAAATTACCCTAACGCGTCTTTTTGCCTGGTTACTTTGTCAACATGCAATCTGCGTCGAAATAAATAATTAAAAAAAATAAAGTTTTTTGACCTACGCAAAAAGACTGCGTAGATACACTCGCATCTTTGTAAGGTCAATCACACACAATAAACCCAAAGGATATGAAATTCAATTTTCTTAAACGCGGCACACAGTTAACAACTAACCATGAAGGATATACGGCGTACAAGCTGACCCCGGAAATGGAGCTGTACACCAGCGTGGTAACGGCTTCATTGAGCGATCAGTTCTATGAAAAAGGAGCAGAAAAACTGAATCGTATCCGTGGTCTGATGGCTAAAACCGATCCTGTATTCGTAGCAAAGCTGGCGGTATACGCCCGTGAAAAAATGTATATGCGCAGCATCCCCATGGTTTTGGCAGTAGAACTGGCCAAAAAACACAGTGGTGATGCCCTTGTTAGCCAGACAGTAGGCAGAGTGGTACAACGTGCAGATGAAATTACCGAGTTGCTGGCCTACTACACCATGGCCAACGAACGTAAAGAGACGAAAAAACTGCATAAGCTGAGTAAGCAAGTGCAGAAAGGATTGACCACAGCCTTCAACCGTTTCGATGAATATCAGTTCGCGAAATATGACCGAAAAACAGCCATCACCTTGCGGGATGCCCTGTTCCTCGTACATCCTAAAGCGAAAAATGAAGCACAACAGGAACTGTTCAATAAAATAGCCAAAAAGGAACTGGCTACACCATTTACCTGGGAAACGCAGCTTTCCGCTGCGGGACAGGTAAAGTATGCCAACGAGGAAGAAAAGAAAAAAGCATTCCGCGATACCTGGGAAGCATTGATAGATAGTCAGGATCTGGGCTATATGGCCTTGATGCGTAACCTGCGCAACATGCTGGAAGCAGAGATCAGCTACGAGCATATAAAAGATGTATGCGACCTGCTGTCTTACCCTGAAGCTGTCAGAAAATCAAAACAGTTGCCTTTCCGGTTTCTGGCTGCTTACCGCGAACTGCGGGAAGTACGTCACGGAATGACAGGGAAAGTGATGGAAGCGCTGGAAGCGGCTTTACATGCCAGCATTGCCAACCTGAAAGGGTTCAATGCCAATACCAGGGTAGTCATCGCCTGCGACGTATCTGGCTCCATGCAAAGGTCTGTTTCTGCCAAAAGCAAAATACTGTCGTACGATATCGGGCTGATGCTGGGAATGATGTTGCAGTCCAAATGCGACAACGTGATGAGCGGTATGTTCGGCGATACGTGGAAAGTGGTGAACCTCCCGGGAAAGAATATCCTTGCCAACATAGACGCTTTCTATAAAAGAGAAGGCGAAGTGGGATACAGCACCAACGCACACCTGGTATTGGAAGATCTGGTAAAAAGAAAATATCAGGCAGATAAAATAATGTTCTTCACGGATTGCCAGATGTGGAGCACAAAACATAATACACACATCAATGCCATGAAACAGAACTGGACAGCATATAAACAATTGTTCCCTGCTGCAAAGCTCTACCTGTTCGACCTGGCGGGATTGGGTCATACTCCCCTGAGTATTGAGGAGAATGATGTGCACCTGATCTCCGGATGGAGTGACAAAGTGTTTGAAGTGATGGAGGCAATTGATAAAGGACAAGATGCATTGGAACATATATCCGCCATTCAATTATAGTCATTCTGTTTGTTTTCCCTGAAAAGCATTTATTTGATAAAGTGGTACTGCATCAAAAAAGACTCATTGCGCTTTTTGCCTTGCCGCTTTATCAAATTATTCACAGGTGCCGTAGTTACAGGCTACTTCGATGGGATTCGGAGATGAGGTTCGATTCCTCACTCACCATTGGTGAGGGCGGGAGGTGACGCGCCGGATGAGAAAACCCTGCAACGTTAATTGCCCTGTGATTCGTATATTCATTGATGTTATACCTAAAATTCTTTGACAACTGGTGCCGTAGTAATGAGTTACTTCGATTTATGGGTCGCAGGTTCGATCCCTGCTGCTGGGAAACCAGTGTAGCTCAGTTGGTAGAGCGTTCAACGTTTATAGGCTTATTACGCTTTTGCCCGGTTGTCATTTATCAGATCTTTAGTTTCGGAAAAAAATATATACTTTTGCAAAGCGGTTGGTGCCGTTGTTAGTGGGTTACTTCGGGGATTTAGGCGGTTGTGGGTTCGAGTCCTGCCATCAAAAACAGATGTAGCTCAACTGGATAGAGCACTAAACTATGAAAATAGTCCTCACTAGGTTTTTTGCCCAACCGCTTTATTAAATTTTTCACAGGTCTCGCAAATTGCGGGTTACTTCTACCCGGCAGTCGTTAATGGGGTTCAAGTCTACACCCTTTCTCTGATAATTCCAATGGCATTAAGTCTACACATTTTCACCCGTAATGGTTGATTGCCTTGCAATTCGTTTATCCATTGATGTTATACTTAGAATTCTTTTGGCAATCAGTGTCGTAGTCTTGAGTTACTTCATACATGGGTAGCAGATGTTATCCTGCCTCCGGTCCACCTGTGCGCTGAGAGATAGCATTTCGCACGCAAAAGCACTCAATACGTTTTTTGCCTGATTGTTCTATTAAGCCATTCACAGGTGCCGTTACTATGGGCTACTTCGATTGATCCGGTAAATACATACACATTCTACTTTTTACAAGCCCCCACCGCGCTTCACGCGGTGGGGGCTTGCGCTAATAAAGCGGTAAGGTTTCTTCCCAATAATTTTTTTCAGGCAACTCAAGTCTATAGTTAATTCAGCGGATTATTGCCGCCTTCCTATCAATGAAACTGGGATTCAAATACCTGGAAACGGTTGTCAAGCGCAGCTTTCAGTTTATCTTTCGTTGATTGGTCTTTGATAAAGCTATAGTTGATACTATTGTATACCATTGTTTTGATATCCTTATAGCTGATAGATTTATACCGGGATGCCAGCAGCACGTATTGTTCGGTAAGGCTGGTCCTTAATATTCCAGGGTCATCGGAGCTGATAACAACAGGCACCTGATGGTTGAGATAGAGTGTAATTGGGTGGCGGTCGTCTTTCACATGGAGGATGAATTCGTTGCTAGTCAGGTTTATCTCCACAGGAATTTTATGAATGCTCATGTAGTGCAGCAGTTCATATGGTTTGTTTTCATAGGCAATATCCACACCGTGGCCAATTCTTTTGGCGCCGGCAGTAAATACCGCCTCATTGATGTGCCAGGTGAGGTCTTCCGGCCTTACGAGTCCGATGGTAAGTTCACCTGCATGCATTGCGTATTTTACTGCAGGAAATCGGTTATGGCAATATTTGAACATCAGCATTTGCAGATGATAATCGCGCATAGAAACCTCTCCGTTTTCCGGGGAGAGGATATTAACACCGGTTACGAGTTTGCATTCAGGATCGGCAGCGGTAGCAAAAGCCACGATGAGGTTTTTGAAGAATTCCACCGGTTGCTGGTTCCTGTTAGCAGCGGTTTGATAGCGCATGGTAAATTGATCATCATCGATATTCCATTTCTGATGATTGGCCAGCAATATTTCATCATAGAATTTCTTACCGCAGGCGGTGATATCTTTGGACATTAATACCGGGAAAAGAGAGTCTATCAGATGCCAGGAGCTACTGTCATCTTTCTGTTGCTGCAGGCTGATAAAGCGTTTATTGAGATCATTTGCTTCTGGTATAACTACCGGGCAGGGAATGCTGCCAAACATGCATTCTATATAGCTAACGTTTTCCCTGATGGCCCGAAATTTCATCTCTTTCATACCTTCTTCATAGGTAGGTGTTACAGCAATTCCAAAAGCGGCAAAGCTGTCAAAAAAGAGTTTATCTGAAGCCGTGCTGTTATCATAATCTTTTGCGGACCATTTCTGGAACAGTTTCTCTTTATAATCCTCCAGTTGTCCTTTGGATTTAAGTGCAGAAAACTGGTACCAGTCGTCCGTATTAGCTTTGTTCTCTGCTACATCAAGTGTTTTTATATTGATGTAATAATCTTTGTCGATTACATAGTTGATATACGTTTCGGCATAAACGGCGCCGCTGTAATGATGGTGCAGATCTCCACCTTTGGGCATTCCATTGATAAAAGCGGTTAACAGGACATTATTGTTCCTTACCTTATTAAAATAGGATTCAGCTTTCTGGGCCCATACTGCTATGCAGCAAAGCATGATGACAGACAAAAGTGTTATGCGTTTCATTGGATGCGTTAAGGGGTTGAGATTAACTTTAAAGTTTGGAAGATACATAATGTTTGATAAGGCAAAAAATGAGATTATGCTGCAGTTATACACATAACAATTATTTATATATTTAAAAAAAAGAATAGCACTGTTGCTTTTCACATTTTCTAACAGTAACGCATAAAGTAAGATTGATTTTTTAAAAAAACAGAACTACCGTATATACCCCTTAACACATGAAACATAGCAATAATTCTGACGTAGGAGCAGGTCAGCCGTTATTAATATACCTTTGCTATTCTCCTGTTAATCGCCTTGTTGGCTACCTGCCTATAACTTGCCAGATAAAATATTCACATACGAATTATTTTCTTATATTAGCATTCCTAACAAACTCCAAAAATCACATATTATGGAAAGAACAAAAGAACAAGACCAAACATTAGCTAATTCTTTAGGGATTAGTTATGACGAGTTACAGCAGACCGATTATAAACTTATGGTACTTGTGGATGATAGTAATAATGCTGGAGAGATACCCCTTGAAGTAATTGTCAGATTTGGTAAAACATCACCTAAACAAATCCTGGCTAAGATTAAAGGCCTTAATGAGAATAATGAAATAAGCCTTTCCCCGGGAGAAGCAGGTGAATAGTTCCTTACCCGATATTTTGCCAGCATCTTACAATAAGAATGCTGGCAAAATATCAAAACTTCTATTTCTTTATTTCTCTGAAATCTGATTCCCTCTGCCACTGAATGATAATTTCGGATAAAAAACTGATCATCACCGGATTAATGGATGATAACACATAGATGGTATTTCATCAGTAATTATTTATTACTTTCTTTAAGTTTGTTAATTGCCCATATCTGTTCTTTTGCCCCTTCATTACTTAAGTTGGAGGAAAAACAGAAAGCTTCAGCAGGAGCTGTAGTATACCAAAATCTGCATTTAATCAAGATAATAACTGTATTGTAAAAGTTATACCCAAATGAATGTAACCAGGACTATTGCCAGCATTCCTATACGGCAGCTTACCTCTTATGATAATGTGCAGGTCAGCACCCGGCCACCTTCTTCCAGGTAGCAACTGCAGACTTACCGCAATTGTTCCTCCCCTCTCATCACGAGCCTGCGGCCTTTAAATATGATTATACACATGAATATATACCTATAAAATAATGATCTTAAAATGAAGAAATTAATTATCACTTTTATCGTAAGCATTGTTTCTGCTTATAGTCTCTATGCGCAGCATAAAACAATCAAAGGCCGGGTGATTGATAAAGATTTTCAGCCTGTGCCATCTGTATCAATCAGGATTAATGATGAATCTGAAGCTGGCAAAACAGATTTAAATGGTTTTTTCCAGATAGAAATACCTGATTCCGTGAATAAACTAATTTTTAGGTTTGTTGGAATGGAACCAACAAACATTGTGCTTGCAGATAATTGTGATGAAGCAGAGGTTATAATGCTATTAAGCGGTCATTATGATTTTATGACACTCAAAAAGGTAGACAAACTTCGAATGAAAAGATTTAAGAAGCTACCGGAATCACATAAAGAAGCATTTGCGAAAGGTATATTCAAAACAGATAAAGCTTGTTTTACGCAAACGTTTATTCCTTACTATATGGGGAAACAAAATTAAAGTACGTAACAAAAAAATCCCGGGAATCTTAAAGACCCCCGGGATTTTTTTAAAATCTGTCATCTTATTTCAGGACGACTCAATCCTCCTAAAACATTGGAGACTTTCATTCTCCTGCAAAAATTTATCTGTATCCTATTCCTGGTTGTAGCGAAGCCTCCTCACTATAAGAACCATCAATAGGGTTCATACTGCCATCATAACTTAAATGCCAGGAAGTAGAAACAACGTTGTATGTATTACTTCCAGGCTCGAGTGTGATGGAGTATGTCTTGGAAGTAGTCGTCGGCACACGTTGCCTGAACTCTGTTCTGTAAAACGTATAATTAATCACTACTCTGTTAGTTAAAGAAACAGGCTGCGTATAATTTGCATCGGAGAAGAATTTAATCTGATAATCCTCTTCACGGATATCGTTCCACATATCTGATGGATCAGATATAAAGTTGATGTCTTTGGTAAAATAGGCGTAGACCGGTTTATACATGTAATTGGCGGTTTCGATATCACCGCTTGACAAACCGTCCCGCTGGCCAGTAAACTGAGACCCATCCAGTTTTGTCATCGCAGGGGCTGCTGAGGTTGAGAAATCGGTGGAAGAATACAACATTATTGACCCAAAATCAAAACTACCAAGCTGATATCCTCTTTTTCCTATTTCTGTATAAATTTTAAATTGATAGAGTGCTTCGGCAGTCTGGGGTATTATATTGCTAGTATATACTTTGATGAATTTATCCCTGTCTGTACGACATTGTTCATGGAAAAACCCGATATTATGACCAATTTCGTGAATAACGTTACCGGTACCAAAACCCGCTTCAAGATTAATAATCTGTTGTCCTCCATTCATCCCTATACTGGTAGAATATAATCCGGAATTAACTGCTCCTAATACAAATCTCACATAATTGGCCTGTGTGGTTCTGGGGGTAAATTTAAGTGCTGTCAGGGATGCCCAATGACTAATTGCAGTACTGATCTGTTGTTGCTGCATTGTATTGAAACTCGGATCAACGACATAAAAAACTTCCGCATTGGGCCATAGCGTGAATAGATCAGTCTGAAACGTTCTTGCATTTGAAACGTTTTCATATCGTGCGATCAATGAATCTTTTTGCTTGCTATCCAGCACAATATCTCCCATCCAGATATATTTGTCACCTATCTTTCGCAGGTAACAACTATCATTTCCCAACTTTATACCGACAGATTCACCTACCATACCAGGATAAGCCAATTCAACATTATACTTATTTGAAACAGCTGAAGGTTCCATAGGTTTGTTCGGAACTGATTCTTTTTTACAGGAAAATGTAAAGATTGCAAGCAATACAGAAAACAAATAGGCTCCTATGTACTTTGTACATATTTTTTTGGAATACATAATTCAGAATTAAAATTTGGATTAAACAATAGGGTGAGGAATTCAATTAATTTATTTTAATAACAAACAACTTATTATTAACAATCGTATTCATAATTAAAGTTGAATAATGCTACCTTTCACAGTGACAGGGTTAATATGCAAAACAAATATAATCTCTTTTTTTAGAAAATACTTTTCTCCGGAGAATTAAATTTTACTAGATAAACTTCAATACACATGATATGATTTCCCGTCATATTATTGACGCTGGAATATGTTCAAATTATTAACGTTAGAATTTACCGCCGGCCTGCCAATTTTCTATAACCAGCCACTCAATAGTTGACCCCAGAACACTTATAATGAAAATACATTTCACACAAAACTAAGACACGATAACAGGTCAGTATTTCTTCCGACTTATTCTTTTATTATGCCGGATACATGTACCTTTGTTAAAACATTGAAATACCCCCCGAAATCTTTTACCGGTATAGCAATTTATTACGCCAAATGCCTGAGAAATGAAGTATACACAAATACAGCCTGTTAAGAAGTTGCAGCCATACATACGGTATTTTGGTTTGCTGGAAAGTGAAGGTTCCTGTAAACAGACAACAACCTTTAAGATAATTGCAGATGCCAATCCTGGCCTTATATTCCAGGAAAAATCCAACAGTTTCAGCGATATTAATAACGAAAAGTTACCACAACTCTATCTGCATGGCCTGACAAGTTCTAACTCACAAAAAACAGTCACCGGGGATTATTGTAACCTGGTCGTATGTTTACAGACCAACGCCATAAAATCAATTTTCGGGATGGATGCGGATGAATTAACAGATAGCTATGTTCAATTAAATGATATAGTTAAAAATAATTTAGCGTTACAATTGCTGGAGGAGAAACGTTTAAACAAAAGAATTACTATTATCTCCGATTTCCTCTCCCGATTGATTTTAAAAAATAAGTACCGTGAGAATGCACAAGCATCCTATGCAGTAACAAATTTGAATATCAACAACGACGATGGCTTACATAGAATTCAGTCAGAGCTGAACATGACAGAACGCACGCTGCAACGGATGTTTAAAACGAATATAGGTATACCTCCCAAACTATATTTCCGCATTTGCCGTTTCCAGGCTGCGTTGGATCATGTTCGTAGTCAGGAATTTACATCTCTTACCCAAATAGCCCATCAGCATTCCTATGCGGATCAGGCACATTTTATCCGGGATTTTAGAATGTTTACCGGCACTACACCAAAACAGTTTTTGCAACAGGCAAATGAACAGGTACTAAACTTCCCGGAATGGGTGTCTTAAAAAATGTCGGGTTTGTTCAATTTCTCTTTTCATTGTTAAAATAATTTTGAGCCATCATTCAAAATTATTCTAAATGGAAAACAACAAAATCACCGTTTTCGGTGCATCCGGCAATATCGGTTCATTACTGATTCACCTGTTATCTAAAGCTCAAATTGAAACAATCGCCGTAACCAGGGACTTCAAAAACGCTACAGACCTGCCTTTTGTACAATGGGTACAGGCAGACATCTCCCATAAAGAAAGTTTGTATGCCACCATGGAAAACAGCAAGGCTGCTTTTTTATTGTCCGGAAACAGTCCCACTGTTGTCGAAGATCAAATAAATGTGATTGATGTGGCAAAGGAACTGGCAATTAAACATATCGTAAAGCTTTCCTCAGGAGCGGCTGACCCCAGTTCCACACTTTATATACCCCGTATTCACGGACAGATAGAGCATTATTTGATAACATCAGGCATTCATTATACGATGCTACGCCCCAACGGAATTATGCAGAATTGGTTAGGTGAAATAGCCAATGCGGTACGTGAGGAACGGAAATTTAATGAAGCTACCGGTGATGGGAAGAGAGCACATGTAGACAGAAGAGATATTGCAGACGTAGCTTTTGCATGTCTGGCCGGGCCTGAAACCCACTTTGACAAAACATATCTGCTTACCAGTGACAAGGCAGTAAATTATTATGATGTTGCGATCGCCATCAGTAATGCTATCAATGAAAAAGTAACTTACTGTCCTATCTCTCCCGAACAGGCAAAACAAGATATGGAAGAGAAGAACATGCCGGCAGCACTCATCGAAACTTTCCTGGCTTATGACCGTGCGCAGCGCAATGGAGAAACTGAAATCGTTACCAATTGTGTAAGTACAATACTTGGCCGTCCGGCACGGACTTTAACGGATTTCGCAACAGCATATGCAACTTGCTTCAAATAAAAAAAGGATGTTTCAAAAGTATTTTGAAACATCCTCTTTTCTTATAAAATAATAGCTGTTACAATTTCATGGAAAGCAGGAAGCCAATCGTGAAATTAGCGTCCCAGTCGAATACAAACGTATCACAGTTGGTAACATCTTTGATAGCTTTGTAAATATTCAGACCGCTTTTGATTTTTACTTTATCAGATTTATACTGACCTGGTTCATTCAGCACGGTATAGCGCTCTTCGCCATCACGTACTTCTTTTGCCAGTTCGAAAGGCACACCACCAATGATGAAGCAGATCTCACGTTTGGCAGCAGGAATTTTCTCTGCCAGCGCTTTAATGGATGCATAAACAGCATCATCCTTCATGTCTTTCTCATAGTATTTGGCACCAGGACCTTCCAGGGATTTGATGGTATTACCTTCCATCCAGGAGATTTTCGTATTACCGGAACCGATATCCACTACAAATGAATTTTCATTGTAGGTAGGAGGCAATACAGATTTCAGGGCGTATTTACCTTCCTGCTCGGCAGTCACCAGGTTGACGATATAGCCCATTTTCTTCAATTCGGAAGAAATAGTGGCAGTTTTAGGTTCTTTTTGTGCACCGGAACTGATCACAAAGTGAACGTTGCGGGATTTTACACCTTTGTCAAACATAGCGCCGATATAGTCTTTCAGACCCTGGCGGATATCTGCGGTGGTAGCCATTCCTTCATACACGAAAGATTTACCGAAATCTTTAGAAACTATTTCCCAGCGTTTTTCTTTGTCGTAGTTAATTACAAAAGAGTTGAAGCCGGAAGCGCCTACTTCTACTACTCCTTTCATTTCACCATCTACTGGTTTTTCCGGGGTATAGTTGAAGCTGCGTTTTTCAGCAGTTTTACCGGCAGCAGACTTCGCCTTTTTGCTGTCTTTACCCGCTGCAGGCGCAGTTGCATGTTCTTCCGTTTTTGGATCTTCAGACTTGCCGGTTGCGCCCAGCTTTCCGCTTTCAGATGCCCAGTAACCAATAGCGATGATAGGTATAGCGATGATAAACACTTTAATTGGCCAGCGCAATTTGGCCCAGGTCGATTTTTCTTCCATTTGTGTATTGTTCTTTTGGGTTGTTTACAAATTAGTCAAGTATAGAGAAGCCTTTATCTACTTTCTCTTCTGGTTTCAGCTCATAATAGGAGTCGGCCACTTTGCTGACATTCAGCATTTTCAGGTTACGATCATCTACTTTACGGATGAACTCTTCCAGTTCGCCCTGTGAAGGAGCTCCTCCTACGGTGATATTGTTGTTCTGATCCAGGAAATCAAGGTTGGACCTGATAGAGGCAATATTCTGGCTGATAGCGCCCGTAGCGGCATTCATCGCTTCCTGGAATACCCAGCCATCTTTGATATTGAATACTTCTGCCAGTCCTTCTGTTGCGTTTTTCATTTTCTGGGTAGCTTCCAGTTTTTTCGCAATAATGGAAATACTGCTATCCAGTGTGCTAACATAGATGCGTGCAGCGCTTTCGTTATCTTTCAATACTTCCAGTACTTTTGCAAACTGATTGGCATACTGGGCATAGCTTCTGGCATTCTGTTCTTCCGCCTCACCTTCTTTTCCCAGCAGGAAGGCTTTGGTACGGGTTTCTTTCGCATCACGGGCCAGGGCATTAGATTTCTCCATGTTATTATTTGCTGCTTCCGCTTTGCTTTTCTCTTCCAGGCTGCCAGCTTCCTGTGTGAAACGTTTGGCCAGGCCGTATTTCTCTTCTGCCGTTTTCTGAGAAGATTCACCGCTCTGGATCATATCGATGCGTACACCATCCACGTTAGCGATTTTATCTTTTACTCTTTTGAGCGTATCTCTTGCGTCCTTGGACAGCAACTGCAAGGATTCTATCGGGTTATTGCGGATAATTGCTTTTTCACTTTTAAATAGCAGCACTGTTCCTAGGCGGTGTAATACTGCGATAATCCTGGGAGCCAGCATCAGCAATACGATCAGGATGATGCTGAAGATGACCAGCAGGATGCTTTTCTGTGCATACTCCAGTAAAACCGGCAGATATCTAAAGAATGCGAATGCGCCTCCCAGCACCAATGCCCAGAAAAAAATATTGGCCATTGTTTTCTTTGCTTCAGGGGTCTGCATTTGAGCGGGCAGATGGTCGCCCAGTACCTGGAAGATAGGGAGTTGATTTTTTAACTCGGCAGGAATGTTAACCTGCTGCTGTTGTTGTACCATAGGGATGATTAAATTATATTGCTTTCAATAAGATCAAGGGCCTTGCGGATATCGGCGACAACTTCCGCTACAGCAGTGTTGCCAATCACAATTTTGTTGTCTATATCACGAAGTTGTGGTTCATATTTACTGTTGATTTCTCTCAGGTCTTTTTGCTTATTATCTAACTGTTGGCGCAGCTCATTCAATTTTCGTTCCAATTCCTGGATTTCAGTAGTCAGGCTCTCCTTTTCCTTTATCTGCTGCTGTTCTACGGATTGTTTCTGTTGCTGTTTCTGTACAGTTTCGCGGGAGATAGTTTCCTGCAATTCGTCCGCATAGCGTTTACCCGTAGTCGTTAGCTTCTCTTTGGAGAGTGTTTTATCTGCATATTTCAGGGAAGTATAAGCCGCCTTAAGCGTATTGGCATCTACTGCACCCATTTCTGCGGCTGCATTCCATACTTCGAAGAAGTCCACTCCCGGCTCGTTCAACTTCTCCAGCATCTCCAAAACCTTGACTTTCATTTGTTTTACATCCGTTGCCGGCGTTGCGGTGATGGGCAGCGGCGGAGGTGTCTGTGGAAATGCGGCAGACGTTTTTACTTCAGGTGCTACAGGCACAGGTACTGGCCCTGGTGTGGCTGTTGGAGCCGGATCCGACGCTACAGGTTCATCTTCAAAAATCAGTTTTTTCAGACTTTTGAGAATGCCGAATGAGTTTTTTTCTTTCTCCTCGTTCATGACTACAGTTTATATAGGAAGCTAAAAATAGCAAATTTATTTGTCTGGCAGGTTGTAGTATTGTTATTTATCATGATAACTTTAACTACCGCCAGCGGCTATACGAAATAATGAAAAAAAGAAATTGGGTGTCTGCTATGTTAAATGCCGGGGTATTATCGCTGTACATTTTTCTTAAAACATGAATAGTTAATGTCCGGATCTCCCGTACAATATAATTAAATTATAATATATAAATAATTAAAATTTCATTTATTAAGCAAGCACAACCGCACTCATTTTGGCAGGAATTGTTTTAGTATTTTCACATTTCACGACGCAAATTTACCTCACCTGTCATCAACAAAACGGTTATATCTACCATCCAGCACGGGTTTCATTAAAAACACAGCACTCCTCCCCTATTCACATGGTTAAGTTTTTTAATGCTAACCATTTGGCTGTTAACTGATTTGATTATAACTTTGCGGCGCGAATATTAAAAAAGAAATAGAAAATAGTACATAGAAATGTGGGATCGATTTTACTTTAGAGTTATTGGCCTATTTGTTTTACTGAATGGCATCTTATTTTTATTAAAGGATTGGTTGCTGGACAATGGGTTTCATCACAACGTATTACTTGGCGGAAACATAGCACTGGCCGCCCTTTCAGCCTTCACCTACAATTTGAGCCGCAAAGGCGTAGAAGCAGAAAGCAACAGCGTATTTATGCTCCGTGTTTATGGCGCCATGCTCACCAGAATGTTCCTCTGCCTGGCAGGTATCACCATCTATGCAGTGGTCAACAGGGCTAACACCAGCAAGTACACCATTTTCTCGCTGATGTTCTTCTATGCAGTATATGCAATTATGGAGAATGTTAGCTTGCAGAAAGTTACCAGACAAGGAAATAAAAGTAAAGCCTAAGCTGAAAAGACATTTGAAAACAGCCTGTCTCTGATAGAGACAGGCTGTTTTGTTTTCAGAAAGACCTTAATCGTTTACCCACTCTTCCATACTCCTATGTCTGCCGAGATCTACAGCCGCAAACTCATCATAGGCATCCCCTCTTTCAACTTCCAATTTCTGCAGAACCACATTTATCTGCCCATGTACTACATCAAACATCGACAGTATTCGCTTTTTATCTTCCCAACAAATCACCATCTGCCCGCCCTCACCACCAAAATAATCCGCTTCCAGATAGGCCATAACTTGTTCCCCAATGGTTTCCAGCACCTTTGCTTCTATTTTTTCATTAAGATAAGTGAAGTTACCAACCCTCGGGGAATCTACCTCCTGGCCTATTTCATCACATAATGCTTCAGTCATTGGTATCAATGCAACCCCCTGCCTTAAATCTACTCTGATGGCTTCTTTAAACCTTGCCACCATGATATCCGCGACTGGCTGTTTACAAACAAATGCATGCAGTACATATCCCATACCCGATAAATTTAAAAAGTATAAATTATTAAAGTCACTCCCCCTTCTTCCACTCCCGTGGCGACTTCCCAAAATGTTTCTTAAACTCCTTGCTGAAATACTTCGGATCACTATACCCCACCTTATACGCAACCTCACTGATATTATAAATTCCTTCACCCAAATAACTGACTGCCTTCTTCATACGTATGGCCTTGATGAAATCGTTGACAGTAACGCCCGTGAGCATATTCAGCTTCTTATATAATACCGGCCGGCTCATCGCCAGCTTACGCGAAATAATATCTACACCAAACCCCGGCTCCTCCATATTCTCTTCGATGATCTCTATGACTTTCATGAGAAACGGGTCCTGGATTACATCCGGCGCCTCTTCAAACGCAGGTACCACCACTCCCGTATCCGATACCAGCTGCTTTGCCAGCCGCGCATGAATCTTCTCCCGTAAACTTAACAGATTGCTGATATGTAATACCAGCATATGTATGCTGTAAGGTTTGGTCAGATATACATCTGCTCCCTTCTGCAAACCGCTTAACTGCTGCGCAGAAGTAGACATCGCCGTTAACAATATCACCGGAATATGATCTGTTCTTTCGTCCGTTTTAAGCCTGTTACACAAGGTATAACCGTCCATACCCGGCATCATTACATCACTGACTATTATATCCGGAATTGTATCTACCGCTACTTCCCACCCATCATTGCCATTGCTGCTGGTGATCACATTGTAACTTTTCTCCAGCACCTCCCTGTTGAACTGGAGTATCTCTGCATTATCTTCAATCAGTAACACGGTATATTTCTTCTCTCCTACCGGCAAAGCTCCAGCAACCATATCTGTGGCTGGTTCCAGCGACGCCACGCCTGGCATCGGAAAACTTATTTTATCGATGGTTTCAACAAATGCCTGCTGCTTCACCACCTGATCAACAGGTCGGTACCCCTTCCGCAAAGTAACGGTAAATACGGTCGTATTACCTTTCTCCGTGCGGGTGCTGTTTACCGAAATAGTACCTCCATGCAATTCAATAATGCTTTTCGCCAGCGCCAGCCCAATGCCATAGCCTTTATTATCACTTCCCTGATCATCTTCCTGGAAATAATTGGTAAATAATTTAGGTAGATTTTCAGGAGATACCCCACGACCTGTATCCTGTATAGACACAACTACCACATCTTTCTGATCCGTTATGGTGGCGGAAATACTGCCACCGGAAGGCGTAAATTTATAGGCATTGTAAAACAGGTTGTAAAATACCTTCTCCAGCTGTTCCCTGTCAAAAGGAATGACTACCGGCGACGGACATACGAATTCATGTTGTATATTCATCGACAAAGCCCTGTCTTCAAAAGTATAGAAGATCTCCCGCACACAGGCCACAATATCCTGTTCCGTTACCTGCAATGCCAGGTTGCCGGATTCCGCCTTCCTGAAGTCCATCAGCTCTGTAATAAGGTGCAGCAGGCTTTCTGAGTTCTTGCGTATGATCTGCAACTGACGCGTATTTTCATAATCTTCTTTGTTTATCAGCAATAATTTTTCAGCAGGACCAATGATCAACGATAACCTGGAACGCATTTCATGCGATATATTGGTGAAGAAGTCCAGTTTCAGGCGGGTCAGCTCCTTATCCTTTCTTATCAGGGAACGCAAAACAAAAAAGCGAATCACAAAAAAGCCAATGGCTATCAGCAGCAGCGTATACAGGATATAAGCCAGCCAGGTTTTCCAGATAGGTGGCAACACAGTGATATGCAGCCGCACAGGCGGCCCCCATATACCGTCATTATTGGAACCTTTCGCCAGAAAATCATATTCTCCCGCCGGCAGGTTCATGTAGGTTGCAGACGGTGTGGTGGAATAGTTCCATTCCTTGTCGAACCCATCTAACGTATACGCATATACATTTTTATCGGACTGCACATAATTCAGTGTCGCAAATTCGAGGGTGAATACATTTTGCTGCGCAGTGAAACGTATATGTTCCGTCTGACTGATTTCCTTACGTAGCAGCTTATCCGGCGTATTTACGGCAATTGTCTGATCGAATAATTTAAGTCCGGTCAGGAAAGTCTTTGGTGCATACAGATTTTCCTTTATTTCTTCCGGATGAAAGAAAGTGATACCATTATAGCCACCAAACATCAGCCTGCCATCGCTGGTAATGCAACTGGAGTTGATGTTGAATATATTGCCCGCCAGTCCGTCGCTCTTATTATAGTTTTTAAAAACCATGCGGCCTGCATCCAGCTTGCATAAACCGTTGCCGGTACTGATCCACAGATTATTGTGTCCGGCTGCACGAATGGCGGTTATATTATCATCGGGAAGGCCGCTTTCTTTTGTGTAGACTTCAAACTTTTTGTTGCTGCCGTTGGGCATATATCGTGCGAGTCCGCCAAAAGCACAGCCGATCCAGATATTACCAGCGGCATCTTCCTGGATACAATTAATATTATTCCTTGGCAGACTATCTTTTACGGTAAATCTTAATACGTTTTGTGTGCCATGCGGCAGCAGAAAAAGTGCCACAGAGGTACCTACCCAGATATCACCGTTGCTGGCCTGCAGCATGGCTTTTATGGAGTTTTTGCCCACTATTCCGGTAAGATGATTGTCGGGGAGTTTACTCAAGGTGCGTCCGGTTCTTTTAAATGCGAGCAAACCTGTCTGCATACCAATCCAGCAGATGCCGTCCCTGCTTTCCAGCATAGACAGCACTTCCGAACTACGCACTACCGGGTCATTATCTTTATAAAAAAATCTGGTAAAATTTTTTGTGGCTGGATTAAATACATTTAAACCTCCACCATGGGTGCCTACCCAGAAATTACCATCGGTATCTTTATAAATCATCTTTACAAGATCAGAACCCAGCGAGTTGCTATCGGCAGCGTTATGCCTGAAAACAGTTGCCTGCTGCGTGGCACTGTTGAGGTAATTCAGTCCGCCGCCTTCTGTGCCTACCCATAGGTTATGTACGGCATCTTCCGCAATGGCGCTGACTACATTATTATTGATACCCTGCGGATAACTACCGGTCCTGTATATATGAAAAGGGGTATTGTTGACCGCTACACTGTTAACGCCGCCCCAGTAGGTGCCAATCCAGGCAGTACCATGATGGTCCAGGAAGATGCTGTACACGGAGTTATGACTGAGCGACTGCACCTGTTCAGGGTCGGAATGGTAATTGAGAAAACGCTCCTCCCCCGGGCTGAAGATACTGATGCCGCCCTGCGTTCCGATCCATAGCCGGCCCAGGGAATCTATGGTAATATCTCTTATATTATTATTAATAAGACCATTCCCTCCACCAGATTCATACCGCCTGAAAGACTGCTTCAGCGGATCGAAATAATTCAGTCCGCCCTGCTGGGTACCTATCCACAACCGGTTTTCATTGTCACCAATGATAACGGTGACATAATTATCACTCAGGCTTTCCTTATTCTGGCTGCTATGCCGGTAAGAGCGGAAAACTGCCTGCCCTTTGTTAAATGTCATGCGGGTGAGGCCCAGGGAAGACCCGATCCAGTAGGCGCCGGTATAGTCCTGGTAGATGGTGCGGAGGTTATTGTTTTCTGCGAGGCCGGCCACCGAATCAGGCACCGGCACCAGCTGAAAGCTGCCAGACTGACCGTTTGTTTGTTTAAACAACCCTTCAGACGACCATATCCAGAGATTTCCCTGCCGGTCTTCATATATACAGGAGATACTTAAGTTATTCTTTCCCGGTTTATCCGTGAGCGTTACCAGGTCGAGCTGGTCGGTGACGGGGTTATATTTATTCAGGCCGTTACGGGTGCCTACCCATAATTGATGGCGGGAATCTGCCAGCAGGTGAGTAAAATAGTTTTCCGGAACATCGATGTATTTACTCAGCGGACTTTTATAATGCATAAAACGCCGGGTATCGTAGCGGTCAAGGCCGTTTTGTGTACCGAACCACATAAACCCGTTATTGTCCCGGGCGATGCAAAGCACAGCGCCAGGGTCGAGCCCTTCTTCAGAAGTGAGGTGATTAAACAGCAATTCCTGGCCATTCATGCGCAGGCATGCCAGTAATAGCAGTAACAGGAAAGTAGATTTTGGCATCATTACATCAAACATTCATTATTAAATCAGTGCTCAGCTGGCTCCTTTTTTGGCGATCTTCATTGTTCACGCAGGACAAAAAAACCTGCTTTTCTAGCGGAATTTACAATTTTCCCCCATTTTTTTTCTGATTTTACCCGATCCGCTCCCCCGCCGGAAGATATCTTGCCACTACTATAAATTCCAAAATCTAACGTTATGTCTCAACGACTATTGCTATTTATTCTCCTGCTATTTCCACTGGGCATGTGGGCACAAACCAAAAAGATTACCGGAACGGTAAAGGATGATACAGGCGTTCCTATACCTGGTATCAGTGTGCAGGTCAAGGGAAAAACAACCGGCGCCATGACCAACGCATCAGGATATTTCGAAATAGATGCCCAGCCGGCAGAAACACTTACTTTCTCTGCTATTAATTATAACAGACAGGAAATTCCGCTGAATAATGTCAGTCTGCCCCTGATCATTACCATGGCTTCCCGGGTTAACACCATCAATGATGTGGTGGTAGTCGGTTATGGCACCCAGAAAAAGCGCGACCTCACCGGGTCGATATCTTCTGTATCTACCCGCGACTTTAAGGAGCAGCCTGTGGTGAATGTGCAGCAGATCCTGCAGGGCCGTGCTGCCGGCGTTCAGGTGGTATCTAATGCCGGCGCTCCCGGCGGCGAGGTTTCCGTGAGGATCAGGGGGAATAACTCCATTAAAGGTGACAACAACCCGTTATATGTCATCGATGGTTATGTAGGCGCCGACCCGTCTACCGTAAACCCTAATGACATCGAAACGATGGACATCCTCAAAGACGCCTCTTCTACCGCAATCTATGGTAGTCGTGGCGCCAACGGTGTCATCGTGATTACCACTAAAAGGGGAAAAGCCGGTAAAACCAGCATCGACTTCATGAGCCAGTTTTCCAGCGCCCAGGTGCTGAAGAAGCTCGACCTGCTCAATGCAGCTGATTTTGCCACCACTGCAAACGCCAACGCCGCTGCCAACGGTACTACCCCTATCTATACCGACGCCCAGATCGCCAATTTTAAATCCAACGGCGGCACCAACTGGCAGGACCAGATATTCAGAACAGCACCTGCACAGGAATATCAGCTGAGTATCTCCGGAGGAAACGATAAAACACGCTTCTATACCAGCGGTAATTTCCTCAATCAACAGGGTATCATCATTAATTCTTCTTTAAAAAGATATGCATTAAGGGCAGCCGTAACATCTCAACTATATAAAAAATTACAGCTACATGTAAATGCCTATGCTGTCAGAAATGAAACCATGAATACCGGTATTACAGGTAGAGATGCTCCCATTACACAGGCCATCGCCTGGGCGCCCACTGTGCCGGTAAGAGATTCCAACGGCGCCTATACGCTCAACGACCCGGTAGGTTCCATTTCCTTCAACCCGGTAGCACTGGCTACTGACCAGCGCAGGGTTACCTATAATTCTACCTTCGCTACCATCGCCGGACTCAAATACGAATTCGTGCCCGGCCTTACCTTTGATATGACCGGCGCCGTTAACTACGGCAACGTACAAACGATGAATTATACCGGTGCTTCCATTTCTTCCGCAAGAACCGCCAATGCTGGCCGTGGCTCTACGGAAAACATCGGTATACAAAGCACCAACAACCTGACCTACAGCCACCTTTTTAATAATGCCCACCAGCTGACAGTTACCGGCGTAATGGAATATCAGTACTTCACTGCAAATGGATTCAATGCCAATGGCAACAGTCTGACCTACCCGGGTATGGAATACTACAACCTCGCCCTGGCGCAGACCTATGGCGTAGGTACTAACTATACTGATTACAAGCTGCTGTCGTACCTGGGAAGGGTCAACTATGATTACAAAGGCCGTTACTATTTCACCGCAGGTGTACGTCGTGATGGTTCTTCCAAATTCCAGAACGGCAACCAGTACAGCACTTTCCCTTCTGTGGGCGCCGCATGGAAGCTGTCAGAAATGGATTTCATGAAAAGTGTTCACTTCCTCAATAACTTAAAAATCAGAACAGGGTACGGTGTAACCGGTAACCAGGCCATCAACCCTTACCAGACACTCACTACCTATACCAATGTATCTACCACTATCATACCGGGAAGTGTAACACCAGGCATCGTTTTGGGCAACCCGGGCAATCCCGGCCTGAAATGGGAAACCACCCGCCAGTGGGACCTTGGCATAGATGCAGATATGTTTGACAATCGCCTTTCCCTTACCGCCGACTATTATAACAAGAATACCAGCAACCTGCTGCTGTCCGTACCTATCCCTAACTATATGGGTGGCGGCAGTGTGTTGTCCAACGTTGGAAAGGTGAATAACAGGGGTATAGAGCTGGCCGTTTCCGGCGATATCATCCGTAACGGCAGTGTAACCTGGAACAGTGCGTTTAATATCTCTTTCCTCCGCAACAGAGTAGTGTCGTTATATTCCGATAAGAGCATTCCTTCCGGCACCAATATAGGCTCCGGATTATCGCCACAGCCGGAGTTCATGATTATTCCGGGTCAGCCACTGGGCACCTACTGGGGACTCACGTATCAGGGCACCTGGAAACCTGACGAAGCCGCCGCCGCTGCTGCCTATGGCAACGTACCGGGAGATTCGAAATACCTGGACCTCGACGGCAACAAAATCATCGATGGCAGTGATTACCATATCATCGGACATGGCCTGCCTAAATATTCCTGGGGCTTCAACAATACCATCAACTGGAAAGGATTTACGCTGAACATTTTTGTGCAGTCGTTAGGTGGCTACGATAAACTGGACTACACCTATGCTGCCGGCATTACTGCTAACTCAGATATGCGCCAGGCAACCATTGCAGACATCAAAAACAGGTATATCCCTAAGCAGAACGAGACTTCCGACATTCCGGCCTTCAGCAAAACCAACAAGAACTACACCGTTACTACCCGCTTCCTGGAAGATGGCACCTTTATCCGTTTCAAGAATATCAGTCTGAGCTACGAGCTGCCACCGTCTATGGTTAAACAGGCCAGAATTACCGTGTACCTGCGTGCAGCCAACTTCATCACGATCACCAAATACAAGGGCTTCGATCCTGAAACCAACAGTGTGGCTACCGGCGCAGGAAGTGACGTCAACCAGAGTATTGACTATGGCTCTTATCCAAATGCCAAAACTATTACTGCAGGCGTAAAAATCGGATTATAACATCTCCCAAAAACAACAACATGAAAAAGATATTCTCTATCATATTACTCGCATCGCTGACTACCGCATGCAATAAGGAACTAAACGAAAATCCAAATGGCCAGCTGGTGGGCGATGCGGCACTCAGTACCATTGAAGGCTTACAAACGGCGCTGACAGGCGCTTATCAGCCACTGAAAAACGGTTATACATCAGGCTTTGCGTCCGCCGCACTGGATGCGGTGCTGATGGGCTCCGACGATCTTACCACACATCCTGCCAGCAACAAACAGGAGCTGAGAGAGATGGACCAGTTTGCCGTCAACTCTACCAACAGCAGGATAAACGTTATCTGGCTGGGATGTTATAAGTCTATACAAAACGCCAACAACATCATCGAAAATTATGGAAAAGTGGGTACTACTGCCAATATTAAACAAATCGGCGGTGAGGCCTATTTCCTGCGGGCCTTCTCCTACTTCTGGCTGGTGCGCCTCTGGGGCAATATTCCGCTGATCACTACTTCTAAATACAGCGCTGATCTTTTATCTATACAAAAAAGCGCGCCAGCGGCTATTTATGCCTTAATTGAATCTGATTTAAAAAATGCAGAAACGCTGATGGGCAGTAGCAAACCAGCGGCAGGCAGGGCCAGTGCAGGCACCGCCAAAGCATTGCTGGCAGAAGTGTATCTTACAGAAGCAGGCTATCCTTTAAAAGATGCCTCCAAATATGCACTGGCAGCGGCTAAAGCTAAAGAGGTCATCGACAACAAAGCGACCTATGGTTTTGACCTGGTACCGGATTTTGCTACGCTGTGGACAGGCACTACCAGCAGCAACAGTACACCGGAAGATGTGTTCACCTTACAATTCTGCAACAGCTGCGGCAACCCAAGTACGCTGTATGGTAAATCCGCCATGCCTGGCGATGAATCCGGCTGGGATGATTATTTCTGTGAAGTAACTTTCTTTAATAACTTCCCTGCGGGCAAAAGAAAAGATGCCACTTTCTATACCGTTTTCAAAACCAGCGCCGGTAATATCAACTGGCAGAATGGTCAGACCAAACACCCTTACTATAACAAATTTCGCGTAAACACGCCTACTCCCGGCTATCTTACTTCTGCTACAGATCTTTCTGTGAAGATGTTGCGTTATGCACAGGTATTGCTGACCTACGCAGAAGCACAGGCACGTAGTACAGGTACGCCTTCGGCAGATGCCTACGCGGCTGTTAACAGCATCCGTAGCCGTGCAGGACTGACAGACCTTACGCCGGGTTTATCAGGGACTGCTTTTGCAGATGCAGTAGTAGCAGAACGAGGCTGGGAGTTTGCAGGAGAATATACCCGCTGGTTCGACCTGCAACGCCTCGAACTCGTTGAATCCGCCAACAACAACAAAGCAACAGATGATTTAAAACCACTCAACGCCATCACGAAAGACAGGTACTGGCTGCCAGTTCCTTACTCCGACAAACAAATCAACAGCGGACTTTAAAATCGATCTATGATTCCACACCCTTCTCTAACCATTTAAATAGCAATCATGAGAAAAACACTATCGATTATTACAGTGGCTTGTGTTTGTCTGGCTGCCTGCGCCAAACAGGAGCCACTGCAAAAGCTGACGCAAAGCAAATCAGCAGTCACGGGTGCCGGTGGCACTGTTTATTATGTTGATCCCGCCGGCAGCGATACCAGCGCCGGTACCAGTACTACAGCGGCCTGGCAGTCTATTGCAAAAGTTAACTCCATGACTTTTTCTCCCGGCGACCAGATCCTGTTTAAAAGCGGTGGTGTATGGAACGACACCCTGCATCCCAAAGGTTCCGGCATCGCCGGCGCTCCCATCGTGATAGACAAGTATGGGGGCAGCACCTTACCTATCATCAATGGCGGCGGTGCGCAGAACGGTTCCATCACCGTACTGCTGGATAAAGTTTCTTATTGGACAGTGAACAATCTCGAGATCACCAATACGGTGCCCACCGGTGTCACCTATGCCGTTACCGGTATCAGAGTCAACGGGGGCGCCGTTTCTACCGATCCATTCAATTCCAACATTACCATCAGTAACTGTTACGTTCATAACGTTAACGCAGCTACGGTAAATCAGACCAATTACGCCAAAGGTTCCGGAGGTATTATCATCAACGGTATGCTCAGCGATGTATTGGTACAAAGCTGCCATATCGCCAACTGCTCCGTGGAAGGCTTACGTACCACAGGCGCTACTGATATGGCCAGCAGGTTAAAAAATATCATCTTCGATAATAATCTTATAGAGAATATTTATGGAGATGGTATCGTGATGTCGTCGGTGAGTGGTGGCAGCAAGGTTACCAACAACACCGTGTACAAAGCCTGCATGACGATGGACGCCAACTTCGCCGGCATCTGGACCATTGCCAGCACCGGCACCCTCGTTGCACACAATGAAGTGTATGGCATGACCGGCGGCGGCGCCAACGATGGTGAAGCTTTTGACGCCGATGGCTATACCACCGCTACCGTTACTGATGGCGATATTTTTGAGTACAACTATACCCACGACAACAACGGCGGATTCATGCTGTTTATGGGTTATTCCAAAAATATCACCGTACGTTACAACGTGAGTATAAACGATATCGGCACACTGGGATCGCAGACAAAAAAGCTTTTCTGGTTTGAAAAATCCGGTAATAACAACAGGCAGATCTACAACAATGTTTTCGTAATAAAGAACCCTGCCAATAGTCTGCTGGCGGTTTACAACGGTTCAGGAGCTGCTACTGCCAATTTCTCCAACAACATTATTTACACGACGTCTACGATTGGTAATTTTTCCAATGTTGCGATGACCAACACCATGCAGTTCAACAATAACTGCCTGTACCCTTCCGGTGTTTTCTCCGGCGCCAGCTATGGTACGGCGGTACTCAGCAACAACTTCTACGACAATCCATTATTCACAAATCCTGCTACAGGAAATGGTTTCAGCGTAGCTTCAGGATATAATGTAGCAGATACTTCCCGTTGCCGTAATGCCGGCATACTGATCAGCAGTAACGGTGGCGTGGATTTCGCAGGCAATACTTTACCTGCCGGCAACCCTGATGTGGGTGCATTTCAACATGCTGTAATCGTACAGGCAGGCAGTTCACTGGGAGATTCGTATGTGCGTGACGGTAGTTATGCCAACGCCAATTACGGCACCGATTCCTTCCTGGTCGTAAAAGCCGACGCTACTTCATATGCACGTAAGTCGTACCTGAAGTTCAGTTTCACGCCGGTGACTACACGTAATGTAAGTAAGGCTATCCTCAGCATTTATTGCGCAGGTACTACGATTACCAACACGGTAAATGTATATGGCACTACCACCAATTCGTGGCTGGAAAATACACTTACCTGGAACAATGCACCGATGGACACCACCCTGCAAGGTCAGGTAAGCATTACCGCTGCCGGCACCTACAACATCGATGTGACCAAAGCTGTCAATGCAGCGTTGCTGAGTGGCAGCAAAACGGTATCGTTGCTATTGATGAATACCGGCGCCAATAACTCTAACGGCTATATGACATTTAATAGTAAAGAAGCCAGTAACAATCAGCCTGTTCTTCAGCTTCAGTATTAATAAAGAAGATTTTTTCAGATGTCTGCCCGTAGCTAGTGCGGGCAGACATTTCCACCACATCCAGACACCAGATCAGGATATATTCAGCTCTGCAAAATACAATGAAAAGGAAATCGTTTATCGCGCTCATCGCTTGTTTAACTACATTCATCAGTAATGCCTTTGCCGGCACAATACGTTCCTACGAGAATCTGGATGCGGGCTGGAATTTTCATTTTTCCTACGATTGCCGGAAAAAACCGGTGCTGCAGCAGGTAACGCTGCCGCATACCTGGAATGCCACAGATGTGTTCAGCGGACAGCTGCAATACTATCGTGGTGCGGGCATCTATAACCGCAGTCTGGCTTATAATCCCGCCTGGAAAGACAAAAGAGTATTCCTCTATTTTGAAGGCGCCAACTCAGTAGCTGATGTACTTGTCAACAATAAATTCGTTACCGAACATAAAGGCGGCTATACGGCCTTCTGTACTGAAATTACTTCCTACCTGATCCCCGGCTCCGACAACGCCTTAACGGTACAGGTGAGCAATGCCCCCAGCATGGAGGTATTGCCCTTATCCGGCGACTTCAACGTATTTGGAGGCCTGCACCGCTCCGTATGGCTGATCGTTACCAATAAAAACTGCATCACGCCGCTGGACTATGCTTCTCCTGGTGTATACATTACCCCTGCAACTGTTTCCACTACACAAGCTACCGTGGATGTACAAACGAAATTATCGCTCCCGCTCAGTGGACACAAGCTGGAAGCCCGCACTGTTATCAGAGATGCAGCCAACAAAACAGTGGCCAGCATGCAAACCCTGATCAACAATGGAGATTCAGCGGTACAACAACAATTTAAAATAGACAATCCGCACCTTTGGAACGGCAGGCAAGATCCTTATCTGTACCAGGTAAGTGTGCAGTTATACCAGGATGATCAGCTGGCAGATGAAATGGTGCAACCACTGGGACTGCGTACCTTTAAAGTAGATGCCAGCACAGGATTTATACTTAATGGAAAACACCTCGACCTCCATGGATTCGGCATGCATGAAGATGTAAAAGACCGGGGCTCCGCCTTACTGCCATCGGACCATAAAGGGGAAATGGCCCTGATCATGGAATCCGGCGCCAACGCCATGCGCCTCACACATTATCCGCATGGAAATTATTTTTACCAGCTGGCAGATACCAGCGGTATTATTGTATGGACGGAAATTCCGCTGGTAGGCCCTGGAGGTTATACCGGCACCGGTTTCATCAACTCACCGGCGCTGAAAGCACATGCACGCCAGCTGCTGACAGAAATGATCCGTCAGCAGTACAATCACCCTTCTATCCTGTTCTGGGGGCTTTTCAATGAGCTAAAGCTGAATTACGACGACCCACGACCGTTCTTAACAGATTTACAGGCACTCGCCAAAAAAGAAGATCCTTCCAGGATCATTACCTGCGCCACCTTCCTCGATACCGACTATTTCAATACCGTGAGTGATGTTATCGCCTGGAACAAATACTATGGCTGGTATGGTGGTTCTTTCAGCGATATTGGCACCTGGGCAGATGATATGCACCGCCAGTTTCCAACAAAGCCGATAGCTGTCAGCGAATACGGCGCCGGCGCCAATATATTGCAGCACCAGGAAACGATGAAAGCCCCTTCCGCCGATGGCAATTTCCATCCGGAAGAATGGCAGACCGCCTACCATGAAGCCAACTGGGCTGCGCTCAATGCAAGACCTTTTGTATGGGGAAAATTCGTGTGGGCACTGGCCGACTTCAGCTCCGCCATCAGAACAGAAGGCAATGTGGATGGACTCAACGATAAAGGCCTTGTTACCTACGATCATAAAATAAAGAAAGATGCGTTCTATTTTTATAAAGCGAACTGGTCGAAGGAACCAATGTTATACCTGGCAGAAAAACGTGCCAACGAACGCACAATGGCCAGCACTACCGTTAAAGCATATACGAATCTTACTAAAGCCACATTATATGTAAATGGAAAAAATATCGGCACCGTATCCCGGGATTCCATTGGACGCGTTATCTGGCCGCAGGTAGCATTGCAGGCAGGAAAGAATACCCTACTGGTGAAAGCTGCCGGCAACGGCGCCACCCTGGAAGATGGCTGCACATGGATACTGAATACCCCGGCAACAATCAATCATTCTTCCACCAAATAATATCTCTGAATCCACTAAAACCTAAACGTTGTGAAAAAAATGAAAATCTTATTGTTTTCCGCTGTTGCCGTTACGGCAGCACTGGCGTTTTCAGGCTGTGAGAAAAAAAATAGCGGCCTTCAACCCATCAACGGTAAGCTGGCAACCGGCGTCACCACCGATTCCTCTACAGGCATAGCGGTGAATTATCCTGCAACAGAAGACGCGTATGTGAGAAACGGCACCTACGCTACTACCAACTATGGCACGGCTACCGGGCTGGTTGTGAAGTCGGACGCCACTTCCTATAGCCGTAAAGCCTACGTAAAATTCGATCTTTCGGGGGTTACCGGATCTGCTATCAGCAGCGCCACGCTGAAACTCTATGCCAGCAGCGTAAATACCTCCCCTTCCCGCACAATTAACGTGTACGCCACTACGACAACCTCCTGGGCGGAAGGTACCATCAACTGGAACAACGCTCCCATGGACACTACCCTTCTTGGTAAACTCACCGTAAGCGGGGTGGGCTGGTATTCTATGGATGTCACCAGCCTGGTAAACAGTAAACTCTCCGGCACCGACCGCAAAGTATCACTGCTGCTGATCAACAACGGTGCCTTCGATGCTACCGGCGACATGTCCTTCTCTTCCAGGGAAGCAGGCAGCACCTACGCGCCGGCATTGTCTATCGTACAAACAGCCAGCGACTCCACTGACGTGCAGCGCATTCTGGCCAACTATAACCTCGTATGGAATGATGAATTCAATGGCACCACCATGGATACCAGCAAATGGAGCTACCGCGCCAACGGCACGGTGAGAAACTACGCTACTGTTGATGGCGCCAGAACCGTTGCCATAGACGGCAATGGCCATATGGTTATCCGTGTAACGCAGGAAGGTAGCACCTATTATGTCGGGCAGGTATCTACAGACGGCCGCTTCAGCTCCCAGTACGGTTACTATGAGTGCCGGGCTAAAATGAACCAGTACATCGGGCCACATGTGGCGTTCTGGCTGCAATCGCCTACCATGGGCAATACGCCGTACAACAACCCCGCTGTTAACGGAGCAGAAGTGGATATCTTCGAATACCACCGCCTCACACCTAAACAGATCTGGCAGACCATTCATATCAACGGTTATGGTACTGCACATCAGTCGTCAGGGGTTCAGGTACCAGTTTCATCTATCGATACCGGTTATCATACCTTCGGTTTACTGTGGACAGATTCTTCCTACAAATTCTATATCGATGGCTACAAAACATGGGAAACCACGTTTGGCCTTTCTAAACGCACGGAATATATAATTTTGAGTACAGAGCTCACGGGCTTTGGCGGCACACCTTCATTAGGTTCCTATCCTGATAGTGTGGTATATGATTATGTGCGGGTATATCAGCCAAAATAATTTTTATATAGTTTATAGAGATGCCCGAAGCAGTCTTTTGCTTCGGGCATCTTCGTTTAATCATTACATCGTTATATCATTCGGCGCATCACAGCTGCCGAAACCTGTCCAGCCCGGGTAATGTGCGGTTACCCTGTTGGCCCTGTAACGCTTCATGATAGTGCTTATGCGAGGAACGGTAAATCCACCGTTATTGAGTGGAAGATTGATCGTCTGCGTTTCATTTTTATCTGCATAAAAAGAAAGCAGCACTATTCCGGGAACGACTGCGCTGCCATCTTTTGCGACAACATGCCCGCGTAACATATCTTCCTGTTTCACCAATTCGAACTGGTCAAATTTAGTAGCACGGCCGGAGCCAACATTGATCTGCGCACCTCCCAGCAATACCGGATGTGCAGGCGCTTCCGGCGGAATACCATAACCAATCAACCCGATACGGGTATCCGTAGATACAAAGCGCTCGCCATACTGTTTCCAGACATCCGCGAAGCGCGGATCACCAAACATCGACTCTACCATCAGCTGCACCTTCCTGGTTTCACCGGGGTTAAGCTTCAGCGACATTGTTTCCAGGTATAAACGGTAGTATTTGGAGAATACACCACGTATCTGTGGTACTACGTAGATATCTGCTTTTTGCTTAAACGGATTATGCAGGGAAATGGCTGTAATCTCTCTTTTTGCAGGAGAAGAAGAAGCAGAAATATACCGGGTATAGTTCGACTGCGCACTGTTATTGCTGTCTGTAACTTCCACGATATTCGGATTCACGGAAGTATCGATGTACAGCGGGGTTCTCACGATAATACATTTGTGACCATCATTCGGCGGGATCCAGTCGAAAGAGAATTCCACAAATGGAGACGATGTTTCCGGTGGCACATCATGTACATCGCTACCCAGGTAGATTTCAGGCGCCCCACCTACCGTATAGTCTTTCACGTAAAAATCCACTTTTACATTTCTGCAGGTAACGGGGCCACGGTTGCGGTAGCGGGCGATGATGGTATTTAGATGGCCCACCCAGGGTACGTTCGTCCAATGCGACGGATCTGCCATGGAACGGGCGTTGCGTACTTCAATATCAGGGCTCTGCCAGTTGTCGCCGCCGGGCCATGGGCGGATATACAGATCCGGGCGGCCATTGGTGCCGTATTGTATCCTGATCGTTGCGGTATTGCCGGTCATGGACACTACGCTCATCCTGAAATCAGCAATGGCCATGCTGGAAGTATCTGTCTCTTTGTAGTCCTGCCCTACGGTGAAGAAAGAATTCTCGCCTTCTGCATCTTTCGACAGGCGCATGATCTGCGGCCTGGCGATGGGATAGGTAAATGATTGGGAGATCATATCCGTACCGAGCACGACGGCATTATTCGCGTCATTGGGTGCGGTGTTGGCCAGCTGCTGATCGCCGATCTGGCTCACCTGTCCCTGGCGGTATTCGAAGTAATAATTCCAGCCATCGGCTATACGAATTTCCACCGCAGTAAACTGTCCTGCCGGCGGTGTTCCGAGCTCGCTGGCCTGTAATACAATGGTTTGGTCCAGCGGTACCGTAGAACGTGAGAAATCGAAGGAACGCACCCATTCCGGCCTTACCCAGCCTGTTTCCATCTTCTGTCCCACAGACATATGTGGCAGCTCACCTTCCCGGCTCATCAGGTCGAAGTTGGTGATATCTTTTGCCTGTATGGACGGGCTATACAGATCATTGGCATTGGTATAAAGATCGGGGTAGCCCAGGTTGTGTCCCAGTTCATGCGATAATGTTTCATAAATGGTGCGGGTATCGCGGGTAGGGTTCCAGTCGTCCGGCATACCCAGTACGCGCATGTTTGCGCTGCCGCCAGGTACAGAGAAGGAGCCTCCCCATGCCTGTGGCCAGAAGAAGTTATCTGCTGAATTGGCTCCTTCAGAACGAATGACCATGATGAGTGTCTGTACATTTCTGAAGTCTACCAATGCATGGCCGCCGCCATCTGTCAGCGCTGCTGCAGCAGATATGCAGGCCTGTGCAAACGCCACGTTATCCTTCGGAGTAAAGGAGTTGTTAGGCCATGGTGAAGGCATCATGCTGAAGTTATCCGTCCAGCTGCTGCTCAGGTGAATGCTCAGTACCTGGTTACCTGCAAGGCCCAGTGTGAAAGCATTATGCGACACTTCTTCGTAGTAGGCTTTTGCACTGCGTACCTTTCCATCAGGGTCAGGAGCGGTACCTACAGCGCCATTGCGCCAGTTATTGGTAATAGTGGTAAATGCAGCACCGGTAGGATATTGCGCGGAGCTGGTGTCTACAGTGAGGATGCAAATAGAGCGGGTGCCTGATTGCGGGATCACATCTACGTTTTGCGGCGATGCAGGGCCGCCGCCCCAGGTATATCCGGTAACAAAATCAATTAACTCTCCCGTCATATGATGGCCGGGACTCTTATCTGTCAAAGTCCAGGTATCGGTAATCTCATAGGAGGTTTCACCTACCAGGCTATTACTTACTTTGTCGGTAATGGAAATTTTATATATGCCCGGCTTGTAACCCACCAGCAGCATGATTTCATTCGGTTTGGACAAATCATCTTTAGAAAAAGAGATAGTGCCACCAGCTACTTCATCGGAGACCTTTACATTCACCGTGTCCAGCGTCAATCCTGATGTACCGAAATCTATCTGTACACGCTGGAAGGTACCGATGAAAGGTTTTGTATTGTCCATGGTGAGCGTAACAGGCAATAGCGGCGCCCTGTTCAGCAGGTCGTACCATAACAGTCGCTTAATATCAGCCACTACCAGCAGGTTTTTCAAACTCCATGCCGCAACAGGCCTACCACCTGCTGTGCTGGAAAGGATCACCAGTTTGGTACCGGTATGAATGTTCACCGTGCTGACATAGCCTATCAGACTACGTTCTGTAAACAGCAGCTGCTCCTGTGTTTTATCTGACCAGGAAAGGTACAGCGGGGCGCTCAGGCCGGAAGCCAGTACCTTCCTCATTTTCGTAGCCAGGCTAAACACGATGATCTGTCCTAATTTACTATCTGAAACATAGGCATTCTTGCCGGCATCATCCACCACCAAACCCACTGGCACCTGGAATCCGGTTGATATAACCGTTGATGTTTTCGCAGTAAGATCATATGCCACAAAATCCCTGGCAAGCTGATCTACATAATATAAAATTCTGCCATGAAGGGCCAGCTGCATCGGCTGCCCGTGGCCTTTCAGTACAGGTTTCGCAGCAGATTGATCTGCTGCAGCCAGGCTGCATTCATAGATGATAAAGGTATGATGAACAGTGTCCGTGTCTGCCACGAATATCCGTGCACCATCAGCGGTAGCGGTGATGCCACCGACTTCCTGATAACCTTTACCAATTGCTTTGACAGTACCAGTATGCAGGTCTTGCGTAAATAAACCAGTACCTTCCGTGAATAAGAGTAAGGAAGTGGCAGGGCTGCCGGCAGAGATGACGACGCCACCTCTCAATTGCTCATTGAATGTCTGTGTTAACTTAGCCATGATTGAAATTTTTGGGGTAATAAAAAGTAGGACCCATGGCAGGGCCTGTGTTAAAATTTGGGGTATAATTAAATTGTTTATGCTATTGCTACACTAACCAATTGGGGTATCGACACTACTAAGTTAGGAATCTTAAATAATCTCCAAAAATATTTCATCCGGCAACGGCTGTGCTGACAGCCATTTTACCGGATATCATGCCCGAAAAAAGACTTCAAACAAGCCACAGTAGTCACTAAAAAGTAGAATTACGCAATTTGGGGACAATAGTACGGTAGGATGTATACGGCTGTGTTATATCCGCATCATTCACCCTTCTCTGAACTGTGTAGGTGTAATACCAGCCTGTGCTTTAAAGAAATTAGAGAAATAGGCATGATCTACAAATCCGAGTTCGAAAGCAATTTCTTTTATAGAGAGATCAGTAGTTTGCAGCAAACGTTTGGCTTCCAGCAGTACGCGTTGTTGTATCAGTGTAGTGGCGGATACGTGGAGATTGTTCTTACAGAGGATATTCAGGTAGTTGGCAGAGATATGTAATTTGGCAGCATAGAAGCCCACCCCTTTTTCCTGCTTGTAGCATTTATCAATCAGCAGTTTGAAATTTGCCAGTCGCGGGTTAGATTGAAATACTTTCAGGTCTGTAAAAACATGTTCCGCTTCCTTACTGATGATAGCCGCTATCACGGCTGCTCTGGCGCTGATTATTTCCTGTACGGGACTGGCTGAATTCAGTTCAGCTCTGATCGCATCAAATTCATACTTCAGCAATTTAAAACATTCATTGCTCAATGAGATCACCGGATGGTTCATATAATTCGAGAACGAGAACCGGAAGAATGGTGCAAAGCGTTCGAAGAAACTTTGCTGTATCATCAGCTGATAGCCGGTTGTTTTGGGTTTGATGCTCCAGGTATGTACCTGGCCGGGAAACAGTACATGCACCTGTTTGTTGCCGATGGGGTAATCGTGGAAGTCGATACTATGTATGCCTTTAGCTGTTTCGAAGAGGTTGATGATAAAAAAATCATGCTTATGCGGCCTGTCGATATGCCGTTCGCCATGTAATTCGTTGAAGAGGAACTCAGGACTGCCGGCCAGCTGGCCTTTCCTGAATTCATGTAACCCCAGCACGGGAATGTATCCGGTATCATCAAAACGCTTCATAGCAACAAATTAAGTTGGGAGTTCTATTATCTAAAATAGGAAAATTTATCACAAATAAAAATGGATTGACAATGATAATAATCAAAGCCAACCCATTTTCTCACAAGCAATTAATTTTTTACTTCTTAGGTTCAGCGTGTGTTGTAGGTGTGTGTACAATATCGAAGTACACTGCTTTGTTGCTGGCATCAGGATAGATACGATAGGTAAATTCCTGTTTGGTCAGCACGGTGATATCCACCACGCGGGTGAACAGCACTTTTCCATCCGCATCCTTCGCAACAACGGTGCGTGTTTTGCCATCCGCAGGTACAGACCAGTCCCCATGCATTTTCGGAGAATCATCCAGGTTGTACATGGTGAAGGTACCATCGGCCTTGAAGTAGGCAAAGCCTACAAAATTAGATACGTTGGCATCAGACAAGGCAACATTTTCGCCTTTATTATTTTTTGCGTTGGTGGTTTCCCAGGAAACACTGGCAAGGGTTTCAGCCGGGGTCAGTTGTTTTGGTCCGTTGTCTTTGTCCTTGCTACAGCTAAAGAAAAAGACGCTACATACAGCCAGCAGTAATGCTGTGGTTACATTCTTCATATAATGAAATTTTTAAGCATAACAAAGGTATCTGCCCGCTATAACTTCCATTTGCGCTATTCATTCCAAAGCTTGGAATATTTATAACGGGCCATTACCATGCTTCCAATCAGGAGAAAACAATATTCCCTTTATGCACAACAGACATAACAGGTGAAACCCTTGATACAGCTTCTGCAGAGCAGGATGCTTCCAGGAACACCAGGTCGGCATCATCGCCCGCCTTCGGCCATTGCTGGTTACCTTTATCATCCAGCGGCAATACATACCTGGTGGCATACGCCAGTGTTCTTGACAATGCAAACTCGGAGCTATAGCCATACAGACTGGCAATGAGCCGGGCTTTCTGCAGCATGTCGCCGGGCCCGAAGGTGATCCAGTGGTCAATGATATTATCGTTACCTACCAGTACTTCCACCCCATGTTTTCTCAGGGTAGGTATTGGCATAACGGTTTTACCAAAAGGTACGGAGGATACGATACCTACGCCGGCTTCTCCCAGCCGTGCTGCGATGCGTTCCGTTTCTATCTGGGAAAGGTGCCCCAGTGTAAAAGCGTGGCTCACAAAGGTTTTACCACGAAGCACCGGGTTTTCGTTGGCTTTATTGATAAGATATTCGATTGTTTTTACGCCACTGTCGCCAATTTCATGCAGGTGAATATCGATGCCCTTGTTATGGTCTATCGCCAGCTGTGTGATCAGGTCCATCGGTTTTTCTATGCTGCCATCGAGGGAATAAGGGTCTACTCCGCCGATGAAATCGATGTTCATTTTCACCACTTCTTTCAGCAGCGGGGCGGTGTTGGTATAAAACACGCCATGCTGCGGGAAGGCTACCAGCTCAGCTCCTACCGTTTTCTTCCTGTTTTGCAGGGCAATTTCCAGGTGCTTTAGGGAGTCGAAGCCGGAGGTAGGGTCGATGTTAAAGTGAGAACGTATATAGGTGGTACCTTTCGATTGTAAAAAGTCGATCAGCTGTTCGGAGCGTTTCACGGAGGTTTTCAGCCATTCCGGGATCATTTTCTGCTCGTAGGCGATCTGGTCCTTTACGGTCCTGCGCTTTTCAGAAACCGCCTGCCATGGCAATCCCCAGAGATTTTTGTCGAGGTGGGCATGCATATCCTTAAAGGCGGGGAGCATGAGTCGTCCTTTGGCGTCAATGGCGTCTCTGCCAGGATCATTGGGGCTGATAGCTTTGATCTTACCACCGGCTATTTCTATACAAAACAGCGCGGTTTTCGTTTTCACGACTTCTTCACCATCATACTCAAATCCTGTTTCCAGCAATACATTTTTGAATGTATAGCTGCTGTCGTTTGCTATGTTTTCCATTAGTTCCATTTTTTATTCCGGATTACTACAGCAAAGTACGTGGTTAATATCCCGGGAACTTTGTGGTATCTATTCCGATACTTGAAAGATTTATAAATCCTCTGGCATTAGTTATAAATCTTTCAAGCTATGTCATGAATCCTACACGCTCCCCGGGAGCAGGAAAGTTACTTTTGTAAAAAAATGATGGGGACTATGAAGAAAACGGAAATATCCCGCAAGGATTTTTTAAAGATGTCTGGACTGGGTCTGGCAGGCATAGCATTTACCTCCGGCCTGCTGGGATCGGCCACAGCGCTGGCTGCTGAGGCATCCCATGGCAGCAAGGGCTACCTGCTAAAAAACGTACGACTGGAAACTGGCTTTGTTTATGAGGAAGGGGAGGTTGTACACACAAAAACAGAGTTATACTGTGTATCCATCAAAGATGGAAAAATCACCGGTATCTCTGCAAATAAACCTAATGATACCCAGGCGATAGACGCAAAAGGATGGCTCATGCTCCCTGCCTTCAGAGACATGCACATCCATCTGGATAAAACATTCTACGGCGGCCAGTGGCAGGCAACAAGAAGACCACAGGGCGGCGTAAAAGGCATGATAGCACTGGAACAGCAGATCCTGCCGGAAATGCTCAAAACATCTACCCTGCACGCAGAAAAGCTGATAGAACTACTACAGTCCAAAGGCTCCAACTACGCCAGAAGTCATGTCAACATTGAACCTACTTCAAAACTGCAATCACTCCTGCACCTGCAAAAAGCGCTGGAAAATAAAAAGGCCACCTTCGGCGCGGAGCTGGTAGCCTTCCCGCAGCACGGCGTCTACTACACCGATTCCGTACCCTACCTGAAAGAAGCCGCTAAAATGGGTATTGACTATATCGGTGGCCTCGACCCTTACAGCATCGACGGCGCCATCGAGAAAACGATGGACTTCACCGTACAACTCGCGCTGGACAACAACAAGGGCATCGACATACATCTGCATGAACAAGGGGAATCAGGGGTAAAAACCATCGAATACCTGATCAAAAAGGTAAACGAAAATCCGGCTTTGAGAAACAAAACCTTTGTCAGCCACGCTTTTGCACTGGCAAGAGTAGATAAGGCAAAACAGGAATCACTGGCAGAGGCGCTGAGTGCTGCCGGCGTGGGCATCGTTTCCACTATTCCATTCGGCGGGCTTATTATGCCTATACCTACGCTGTACAAATACAATGTAAACGTTATGACGGGCAACGACAGTATCATCGACCACTGGAGCACATTCGGCTCCGGCAGCGTATTGGAAAAAGCCAATACCATGGCGCAGCTATACGGCTACTCGTCTGAGTTCCTGTTGTCCAGGAGCCTGAAACTGGCCACCGGCAACATCTTACCACTCGACGACAAAGGCAATCAGCAATGGCCTAAAGCCGGCGATACCGCCGATATGGTGCTGATAGATGCCAGCTGCTCCGCAGAGGCAGTATCCAGGATATCTCCTGTAAAATCATTGATAAATAAAGGGCAGATCGTTTACTAGTAATTATCTGAAATATTTTATGGGGCGATAGCCCCCGCGCGCGCAGCGCGGAACAAACCAACCGATACCAAAGGTGTCGGTTGGCTGATACCGCTGGTAAATCTTTTTATTAACTCTTTGTAAAAACATTAAACGGCACACTGCTACCACTCACTTTCAGCACCACCACACCATGCGCCGGCAACTCATACACCAGCTTCTTATTGCGGGAACCCTTGGTATCTTTATGTTTCCACAGGTCGCGCACAACAAAAGGCTTATCAGGGTTTAAGCCTACCGCAGCGATGTTCAGTTCTGCGGTTACCGGTGCATTGCTGGTATTCAGCAAGGCTACACCTACTGCTCCGCTCATCACGCTGACCAGTGGCTTCGCCCATACCTGCACACCCAATGTATCGCTGAATTTCCTGGCCTGATAACACAGTGGGTCCTGGTTCAGGGCTATCACTTCCTTGTTGGTAATGATAGATAATGTTTCTTTAGATATTTTCCGGAGATCATTACCAAGTAACAAAGGCGAATTGAGGATACACCACATGGAGAAATGACTTTTATCTTCCTCAAAGCTCATTCCACGGCCTACCTGCAGCATGTCCATGTCATTGAAGTGCCCCGGAGAGCAATACTTCCAAAGATCTGCATTGAGGTTTATAATGCGCAATATAGAGGCAAAGTCATTGTTGATATCGCCGGAGATACGCCAGGAATCCCCTACCAGCGGCGCCCATTTGCCCGGAAACTGCCAGCGGCATATATTGAATACCACCTCCGGTTTAATGCGCTTAATCCAGTCCGAAATCTGCGTGTATCGCAATTGTTCATCCAAACCAAGATCTTTACCGCCACACCAGTCTACTTTCAGGAAGTCATACCCCCATGTTTTGAGTAAGGTGGTCAGGTCTTTTTCATCGTGGCCATAAAGTCCGGAGCCGGAGCCGATGGTATCGGCATCCCAGATGGAAGCACAGGTATTCACCCCGGCCTCTGCATAGATGCCCGCTTTCAGGCCCTTGCTGTGTATATAGTCCGACAGCTGCTTCATCCCACCGGGAAACCGCTGGCGGTTATGCAGCAGCTCTCCTTTTTCATTCCTGCCACCAAAGAAACCATCGTCCACATTGATATAATTGTAGCCGGCATCTTTCAAACCACTGCGCACCATGGCATCGGCTTCTTCCCTGATTATTTTTTCGTTGATATTGACGCGGAAATTATTCCAGCTGGCCCAACCCATAATAGGCGTCTGTGGTTTGGCCGGCGACTCCTGGGCCATCGAAAACTGCGACATGCACAGCATACTGACAGCCACCAGGGCTTTCTTCATGTTCCTGTTTATCATTGATACTAATTTACTGTTTACGTCTTTCGGGAACAGTAAATTTAATTATGATAATCTATAATTACAATTTATTTGCAACCGACACCTTCGGTATCGGTTGGTTTGTTCCGCGCTGCGCGCGGTAGACTACCGCCAGTTAAATCTGGCTGAGACATCCTTAAAAATGATTACAAAACGTTGTTATAGCGCCGCTTTCCTCGCAACCAGCGGCGCTATCGGGCCCCATCCCTTTGTCATATCCCTCACTTTATCTGCAAACTGCTGCTGCGTAATGGCTTTTTTAGGTGTATAGGAAATATCCTGGCCACTGGAATACACTTCCTTTGCAAACCAGGTCACATGCTCATCAGGCAATGCCAGCCCCAGTATCATTCCCGGCAATCCACAAAACGACTCCGGGCCACCAGCAGTCGGAATCTCTGTTGTATAGAAAGCCACTACATATACTGAATCCATGATCAACGCATTCGCCCTCCTGCATTGAAACCCGGCAATATTCCGCACCTCGCTGGTAATCTTCCAGGCTATCCTGCGGATACTATCCGCCACCACAAAGGAATTGCTGCATACATGCTTCTCCGCTGCCATCATCTGACTATTTAAATCAGTAAATACCACATTATCACCACCCACCATGATAAACCATTCGTCTGTGGAAACCGCGGTTGTATTATCTCCCGGAGCGCCCTGGTAAAGCGTCTGGCCATTCTTAAACACCAGCGTAAACTGATTCACCCGGAAAGCAGGATTGCTACTCTTATAAGCCTCCACCTTCTCCTTTGTGAGCCCTCCTTTATCGCTCATCTCATTCATCAGACTATAGGCATTCACCTTTCTTTCAAACAGTATTTTACCTTCGGTGAGTATAACGGGCGACTGCGCCCATCCCATTACCGTCAACAATTGCAGACAAATAAATACTTTAAGGAAACTTCTCATAACGTAGATATTATTTTGATGAAGGATTACCATTTTGCACCGCTGTCCGCTGAATGAAGTTCCAGGTAACGGACAATAGAAAGAAACGCTGCACCGTAGTATAACTGTTCTGCACCATGGAACTGCCGCCCACAAAGCGATTGAAACCTTTGTTCCGGTTTAGCAGGTCATTGCCGGAAACCTTCACCAGCAATGCATCCTCTTTCAGGAACTTTTTACCGATCCACGCATTACACAAGAGCACGTTCAGGTTATCACTGAAAATGTTAGTTCGCTGCCGGATATAATATTTTACTTCTGTATGCAGCTGGAGTTTGCCGGGCAGGAAAACAGTCAGCGCCGGAGAGATAGTCCCCGTCCAGTAATTCACAGGCGCCTGCTGTTGCAGGGAAGAAGCACTGGTATTCCAGGCGGCATTCAGCGCCAGACTAACATCATACCTGTCTTTCAGGTACTGGTTTGCGTATATCTCTGCGTTGTAATTATGGTAATGCAGGATATTCCGTACACCATTGCTGAAATTCACGCCTCGTTCTCCATTCACTCCAAGGTTGATACCAGCATTGGCATTGAACCGGTCCATTTTTTTGCCAAGGCCCAGGTATCCCCAGTAGCGGTTATTTCCACCAACATTCATATATGAATAAATATTTTTTCCGGAGAGATCTGTTATTGTATTAGTCGTAATCTGATTGCCGGAAAAGGAATAATTAAAATTGCTGAAGAGATACTTTCCGCTCAAAGGCTGATAGGTGTTATATCTTATGCCCATCACATTCGTATAATAAGGGTCCAGCGCAGGGTTACCCACGTATACATTCAGCGGGTCTGTATTATTCAGCACTGGTTGCACCTGGTTAATAGCAGGCATTTTCGTGGTGCCGTTATAGTACACGCCGATAGATTGCTGCATCCTGAAAACATAGGTCAGATCAGCTGAAGGGTACCAGTTAACAAAGGAACGCTGATTGCTATTGCCCGTATAATGATTGGTCTGGGTCCAGTTGGTGAGGCCTGCATCCGTACCGAAATTAAAATGCACTTTATTACTGTTTACAGAAAAAGCAATACCCCCCTGGTTTATTAGCTGACTAAAGGCGTAACTATTGCTGAAGGCGCTGTCCGGTTGATTATAAAACCCTTCAGCAGATTTGTTATATGCGTTCATATCTGCATTACTGGCATTAACGGACAGCCCGTAATTCCACACCATTACCACCCGCCTTGATAACGGTTCCGTATATACGATTTTACCATCCAGGTACAGCGATTTTGAAACGGCCGTCTTACGTTGGTCCAATAACGCTGTGCTGTCCCGCTTATCCACACCATAATAAAAATCGCTCTGTGCTTTTACAATGCCTGCCGAATTTTCATTGATATAATTTTCATGAAGAAACAAGGCCAGTTTTCTGCCTTTCTTTTTCATACTTCGTTCTATCATTACCATAGTATTGATATTACCAAGATCGCTGCTATTACTGAGTTGCCGCCTACCGGTATTTAAAAGACTGCTATCTCCATCATATGTTTTAACATGGTATTGATTATCCGTTGTTTTATGATTCAATATACCACTAACATTAACTTTTATACGGGTAGATGAATCTGCTTTTATTTCATACTCACCCAGTAGTTTATTTTTGAAGATATTATTTTTGAATGCCTGATTTGTGCTGCTGTATATAATGCTGCCGGGGAGATTATTCTGCGCTATTGTATTACTTTCTCCGTCGATCATCAAATTCCCCACCTTGTAATTCAGGTTGATGGCCTGTTTATCTTCGCTCCATCTGTCATTGAAGTGAAAGCCTCCTGTTTGTGCCAATGGAATACCCTGCCCTTCATAGTTGCCGCTCCAGGAGTCGAGTTCATTGTCTTTTGTCACCGACTCATCCCGCTGTACGCTCAATTTTTCATTATCCTGCCAGCCAAGCCCGATGCGGCCCGTATTTCCCAATGTTCCATACACGGAAACCTTCTGTTTACCGCGGAAAAAATTAATCATGGCCTGTTCTTCAAAATACCCCTGCAATCCGCCACCGACAGATATCTTACCAAACATCCCCCTTTTGCTGTTTTCTTTTAATTGCAGATTGATGGTTTTCTCCTGCTTCCCGTCATTGATACCTGTTGCTACCGCCATATCAGATTTTTTCTCATATACCTGTACCTTGTCAATCATGTCTGCGCGGAGGTTTCGGGTTACCAATGTGGGATCATCTCCAAAAAATTCTTCTCCATCTACCAACACTTTCTTTACAGCTGCTCCCTGTGCAGTAATGTTCCCGTCTTTATCGACCTGTAATCCCGGCAGTCTGGCCAGCAGCTCTTCCACGGAGGCATTGGGTTGCAGGCGAAAGCTGTCGGCGACAAACTCGGTGGTATCACCTTTGATGATGATGGCGCCCAGCTCTTTTCTGACCACCACTTCCTGTAACAGGTGTGCTTTTGTGGTCATGGCGATTTTGCCCAGGTCTATTTGTTGTTGTGCAGTTTGCAGATATACAAATTCCGTATAGTCGGCATAGTTAGCATATGAAATCAACACTATATATTTTCCGGTATCTATTTTATTTATCTGGAAACGCCCGTCATTACCTGTTCTCACGGCTTGGACCAACATAGAATCTCTGGCCTTTATCAATATCACAGCCGTATTGATCATTACTTCCTGTCGCGTACCATCTGTTACGATTCCTTGTATACTGTTTTGTGCTATCACATGAAGGGTCAGGCCCAACATTATGGACATGAGGGTAGCTACTCTTTTCATAGTCAGTTGTTGGGGAGATGAATAAGCAGGATTAATCAGCTATGCTTTTCAGCAGCATTCAGCATCTTCGCTGTCAGGGCATTAAATGCGACAATCATTATGGGTATCATAAAAACGACTAATGCGACAGGCAAAACTATCGACAGTCCAGTCATTCTGGGAGGTGCTACCAGCAAGAATAACAGCAGGGCAATGGCACCAAAAACAAGTATCATGATCAGCGGCTCATCGAAAGATACGAAACGCTTCTTCCTGGCTGGTATGGCAGGAATGCCATTCAGCACAACATGATTGAAATTGGCGGAAGGAACAGGTAGAATGCTGTCGTCCAGGAATTGTTTTATAGCGTCGTCTTTCATAAATCTTTTCTTATTACCTCATTATTGGAAATATAGTCAGCTACTTTTTTGCGGCCCCGGTGCAACAACACTTTGATATTAGCGGCCGACTGCCCGGTGATTTCGCGTATCTCTGTTATCTCTTTTTCCAGCAGATAAAACAGGTTCATTACCAGGTATTCATTTGCCGACAGGCAAATCATTGCATTTTTTAATGCCAGTCCTCTTTCATTGGGGAATACATTTGCATTTTCTTCTACGGGTGCCTGGTCTTTCACTTCTTCTTCTATCGTACGTATACGTTGTTGTTTACTCATAAAACGTATCGCTTCAAAGTAGATTATTTTATAGAGCCAGGTAGAAAAAGCCGCTTCATGTCTGAACTTTCCGATGTTAAGAAAAACTTTGATAAATGCATTCTGAATAATATCTTCTGCATCAGCAGTATTATTTATGTATTTCAGTGCCACAGAAAATGCCAGATCTCTATGCTTTTCCAGCAGGTGATTCAAAGCATTTCTATCTCCGGCTATGGCAAGTTGCAGGATATTTGCCGGCATCTTACTTCAGCTTTCTTTGCAGGATGAAATAGTACAACATCATCCCGATGCCTGTACAACCAAGCAAACAGAATGGACAAAGGAGGAAGAACGATGGCAAAAAGCTTCCGCTTAAAATATATGCCAGCACCAATCCAAACGTCAGGGAGAGTAAGACAATTCCTTTACTCAATGCCGAATACTTTTGGTTTTCCAGGTAATTGCTCTCAAACACATAATCACCTCTTCTGATTAGCTCTAAACGTTCCTTATGCCGGGCCCGGATGTAATAAATCACCGCCGCCATTACCAGCACTACAAAAATCAGTATCGCCCAACTAAAGATCAATTGTCTTTCGTACATAATATCCAGTTTATATAAGGGTACTATAATTTAGAACCTTGTGCATAAAGAAAGGTTACAACTATTTCATCTTTTTCAGAAAATAGTTAAAAGCCATTGATTACCAAGATAATAAATCGAAGCTGCATGCCCAGGGAATTTCTACACCTGGATTAACATCACTTCATCAACCGGCATAGCAACCACTGTGGCATAGGGCTTGCTGGCGGCTACCGGATATACGGTTCCGTTATACTGTACTACATCTGTTTTAATCATCTTTACATCTTAGTTGCTACATGAAGTAATAGCCCCTTTAATGCCTTCGCCGGCGGTTTCGAAGAATGCCGGCCCTGCCAGGAGGGTCGCTTTTACGATAGGCTGTACCGGCGCGAGACGCTGTTGTTGCAGATAAAGCTGCGTACGATATGCGTTAATAATACCTTTTGTAATATTAGCGGCGGTTTCCGCGGTAGGTGAGTCGATGCCGGCATCTTTGATATCACTGGCAAAGGCAAAGCTTTTAACACCCAGTCTGACTGCCTCGCGCAATGCCACGGCACCAACGTTTGTCATAATATCAGCGTTGAAGCTATTTCGGTTACCTAACCCAATCAATAGTAACCGTGGGGATTTCAGTGTGCCTGTAGGCGGTACGATCAGTAAGGTTTCCAGGTAATGGCCGGCAAACTTACCACTGCGGCGGATTTCAGTAATCTGTCCTTTCAGTGCCTGATCCAGGTGTACCATACCATTCAGTTGCGCCGGCAATGCGGGTGGATTAAAAATATCACCTTCGGTATACTCAAACACACAGGCTACCTGCAAGGGCGTTTCTGCGGTGGCGGGGCCTTGCACCAATCCTTCTATAGCCATGCCGTCTATAGTTCCCCATACCCTGGAAGTACCAACAGCTGTAGTTTGCTGCGCATAGGCGGTAGCCTGCAGCAGCATAAAAACAGACAATAATACAGTCAGTATCTTACTAGAAATTGTCGTTTTCATATTTAATATTCAATAATTTAATTATATCAAAAGAATATAGAGAGAAGATAATTCATTTGCTTGCAATTCTTCCTTTTTTATATTTTTACCGTGCTAACAAAATGTGAATGACAAACTATGCTGCCACCGATGACGCTATGTTGCTGGGCTTGATGAAAGCCGGGGACCATGAGGCATTTACTGCCATCTATAATAAGTATTGGTACCCGTTGATGCAACACGTCATGAAAGCAGTCAGAGTATATTCGGAAGCAGAAGATATTGTGCAGGAGTTATTTGTTTCCATCTGGAAAAACCGGGACCGGCTGGAAATACAACATGCACTATCCACCTATCTCTTCAACAGCGCGCGCTATATGGCCATTCGGAATATAGAGCGGAATATAACCCGATCCAACTACCTGCAACGCTTGTCTGATCAGATAGACAACGGCGGCGTGCCTTCTCCTGAAACCCTTCTCCACATGCGCAACCTGGAAGAAAAAATTGAACTGGCCATCCTGGACCTGCCGGATAAAATGAGGGAAATCTTTAACCTCAGCCGCAAAGAGCAGCTGTCTTACAGGGAAATAGCCACCCAACTGGGCATCAGCGAAGAAACCGTCAGGAAACAGATCAGCAATGCCCTTGCCAGGCTACGTAGCCAGGTAGGCTATGCTCCTGCAGGCCTCATCCTGTTCCTGGCGCTCATTCCGCAGGTACACTAAATTTTTTTTCTTTTTATCTACCACTACTGCCTCCGTCCTGTCACTAACTTAACAGGAAAGGATTAACTATGAACAGAAACGAGGCACAGTCACTACTGCAGAAATACCTGGAAAACCGCTGCACGCCTGAAGAACAGGCCGCAGTGGAGCAATGGTACAATACCTTGCTGACGGACTACGACTGGAAACTCGAAGGCGAAGAGCTGGTGGATGCACAGCAGAACCTTAAACAGAAAATAGACCGTGAAATAGGATGGCAACAACCCGTCGTCCCGTTATACCGCCGTGCATGGCTACGTTATGCAGCTGCAATACTATTACTGGCGGGCATCTCTACCTGGTTATTCTTTCCAAAACAACATACTGGCAGCCATCCCGGTACACTGGCACCAATAGCCGATATACAGCCAGGCACCAATAAAGCTACGCTTACCCTTGCCAATGGCAAAACACTACTGTTAAGCCAGCAAAGGAATGATAGCGTAGCCATGCAAGGTAACACCCGCATCAGCCAGCGAAGCGGTGGCCTCCTCGTATATAATGCCGGCAGCAATATGCAGGCAACAGCCGAATACAATACACTTACCACACCTAAAGGCGGACAATACCAGCTGATGCTCCCTGATGGTTCCAGAGTATGGCTCAATGCCATGTCGACGGTACGCTTCCCTACCCGTTTCTCCGGTAAGGAACGCCGCATCATCATCACCGGCGAAGCCTTCTTCGACATCGCGCCGGATAAAAATCAGCCATTTATTGTATCTGCCAATAATACTGACATCACCGTATTAGGCACAATATTCAACGTCAGCGCCTATCCGGATGATAACACACTGAAAACAACGCTCCTGCAAGGGAAAGTAAGCGTCAGCAGCAGCAACACCGTTATCCTGTCCCCAGGCCAGCAGGCCGTCAGCAACCCCGCCAACGGAAAACAAACGATAAAAATCATTGCCAACGCCGACACCGAACAAGCCACCGCATGGATGAACGGCTATTTCCAGTTTAAACAAGCTAGTGTAAAAGAAGTCATGCAACAGGTATCCAGATGGTACGACGTAGAAATAAGCTACGAAGGCCCATTGCCGGATAAAAAGTTCAGCGGGGAAATTTCCAGGTCATCAAAATTATCAGAAGTATTAGCCGGACTCGCTATCAGCGGAATCAACACCAAAACGCAAGGTAACAAAGTCATTATCATCCCCTGACAGGGAATATCAAATACCAACTATTATGCAATATCAGCCAAAATGCCCTGGCAAGGCCTAAAATCAGCCATCCGTAAAAAACCGGAAGTATTGGAAGTACTTCCGGTTATCAGCGGGTATGTAACAAAAAACTTGCGTGAATTTTATTTCTCTACCCAAATCAAATGTATGAATTTATCAGTTATGCCGGCCAATACCGGTATCAACATCGTACACGGTAGTTTCCCGCTTTCGCGGAGATGCCTGACCAAAATTATCCGGCTTATGAAACGAATAGTATTGCTATTACTGCTGTCACTACAGCTGAACGCCGCCAGCAGTCAACAGGTGAGCCTGGACTTAAACAATGCGCCCGTAGAACAGTTCTTCCGGGAAGTAAAAAAACAAACCAGTTATGTATTCTTCTACGACGAAACCATTACCAGGCAAGTACAAACGGTTTCTGTAAAAATACATAACGCTACGCTGGAGAGCGCGCTGGAAACCTGTTTCAAAAACCAGCCCATCACCTGGAAAATCGTTAACAAAAATATCTTCCTGCGGCTCAAACCAGCTAACGACAATAGCTTCCAGGAACAAACCACTTTTTCTGTCCGCGGACAGGTTACCGACACCAAACACGCGCCTATTCCCTTTGCCACGGTGAAGCTCAGCCCTGTCAACAGGGGCAACGTTACAGACGGGCAGGGTGGGTTTAATATCAGTGGCGTCGCTCCCGGAAAATACACACTGGAGATCACATCCGTGGGATTTCTTCCATTGACCTTTTCCCTGGAAATCAGTAACAGGGATGTTACTTTAGGGGCTATCCAATTACAGCCGGAAATCTCGAAGCTCAATGAGGTGGCCGTTGTAAACACCGGCTACCAGCGCCTCCCGCGGGAGCGCGCCGCCGGCTCCTTTGGCGTGGTCAACACCGCCACACTGGAAAAAAGGAATAACTATAGTCTTACCAGTTACCTGCAAGGCCAGGTGCCCGGCTTACTCGTCAATACCAACGGCACGATGACTATACGCGGCCAGAGTACGTTCCTCGCCGACCGAAATCCTTTGCTGGTCATCGATGGATTTCCTGTAGAAAGAGACATCAACACCATCAATCCCAACGACGTGGAAAGTATCACCATCCTCAAAGATGCTTCTGCCGCTTCGATCTGGGGCGTTCGTGCAGCCAACGGCGTTATCGTTATACAAACCAAGCGTGGCGCAGCTTCCAGGAAATCGATGGACATCAGCTTTTCTACCGCACTGGCCTATACGAAAAAACCAGACCTGAGCAACCTACCTTTTGCATCTACCAAAGATTTCATCGACTTTGAAAAATATAAAGTAGATCATAAACTGACCACGCTCTTCGGCAAACCACGAAATGCGATCAGCCCTATTGCTGATGCTTACCTGAACAACCCTGCCAATGCGGCGGCCATCGCCGATTCGCTGGGCAGATATAACGCCAGGCAGGAATACAGCGACCTCTTCATGCAAAATACTTTAAGGCAGCAGTATAACTTATCTATAGCCGCCAAAGGAGAGAAAAGCAGTACCCGCGGATCTTTCAGCTATGACAACGTGCCCACCTATATGAAAAAAACAGGCAACGAACGCTTCTCCGCCGACCTGTTCCAGTCCAATGCACTGACAAAACAGCTGCACCTGGATATGGGCCTGAATTTCGTCATGATCAACAATACGAACAACGGCGTTTCCCTCGATGACCTCAACAACCTGTTGCCCTATCAGCAGTTACAGGATGCCAATGGCAATTATATACCACAGCCAAGAACTTTCTATCAGGCAGATAAAGATGCACTGTACAAGTCCGGCTATCCCTACAACTGGAATTACAACCTCTTACAGGAGTTCCGGAATAACAACAACACCACGCAAAACAGGAATATTACGGCAGTAGCGGCACTTACCTATATGCTGCCAAAAGGATTTTCCCTGCATAGCTCCTATCAGTACGAAAACTATAGCAGCACCAATACCATCCTGGAAAATGAAGAGAGCTACGATGTACGTAACCAGGTTAATTTTTCTACCTATATAAAAAACGGACAAATCATCAGTGGCCTGCCAAAAGGTAGTATCTACAGCCTGGCAGAAACCCACTTGCAAACACATACATTCCGCAACCAGGTAAAATTTGATGATTATATCGTCAATCATAATCATAGTCTGACCGCTATCGCCGGCCTCGAAATCCGGGAAGTCAGCGGGAAGTCTTCCGGACAAACCAAATACGGCTACGATCCGGAAACGCTGCAATTTGCCAATCTTAATTACGTGAATGGCTACACGAATATATTAGGAACAACCTCTTATATCCGCGATGCCACCGTATTTACAGACACTAAAAACAGGTTCGTTTCCCTGTTCTCCAATGCAGGATATACCTACCTCGATAGGTACTCCATCAATGCAAGCGCCAGACTGGATAAAACAAATCTTTTCGGCAGCAGCAATAAATACAGGGATGTATGGTTATGGTCGTCCGGTATCAGCTGGCAGGTAAATAAGGAATCATTCATGGACAACAGTCCCTTTTCTTCCCTGATACTACGCGCCACCTATGGCATCAATGGCAACGTAGACCGTAGCACCAGTCCTTTCCTGATCGCCAAAGTAGATAAAGATGCACAAACAAATCTCAACTATGGCTATATCTCCAATCCTGCCAATCCTTTGCTACGCTGGGAAAAAACAGCTGTGAAAAATATCGGAATAGACTATGCACTGGCCAATAACCGCCTCAAGGGAAGCGTAGAATATTACGAGCGCAATAGCACCGACCTGCTGGGCAATGCCACTGTAAATGGCACCTATGGCTTCAACAGCGCCTATGTCAACTATGCCTCCATGCGCAATAGCGGTGTAGACGTAGCCATCACCGGACTGATTATCAACAAGGCGCTATCTTTCAGTACTACGCTGAACTATAGCTACAACAGCAATAAAGTGATCAGTGTCGATTTCCCTAATCCTACTGTTGGCGCCTACACCGATGGAACAGCACAGGCAGGCAAGCCACTGAATTATCTCTATAGCTACCGCTGGGCCGGACTCAGCGCCACCGGCACTCCACAGGTCTACGACGAAAAAGGTAACAAAACCGACTATACGAAAGAGATGACCAGTACGGCAGCACTGGTGTATCAGGGCACCACTGTTCCTCCTCACTATGGTGGACTCTTCCTCAACTTCGGCTACCAGGCATTTACACTTACCGCCGGATTTACCTATAAGTTTGGTCATAAATTCCGCGAGCCACAACTACAGTATACGAAGCTGTTTGAATCAGCCAGCGAAGTACAGAAAGACTGGGCCAGCCGCTGGCAGAAACCCGGCGATGAGCTGATTACCAACGTAGCCGCCATGCCTTCCAGCCAGACAGGATTATCCGTGTACGACAACTACATACGCTATGCAGATATACACGTGGCTACGGCCTCGAATATACGCTTCAGTGAATTACTGCTGAATTACAACCTGCCGGATGCCTTCTCCCGGAAGCTGCGCGCACAGCGGATTACCTTATCCGGACAGGCACGCAACCTGGGCGTGTACCTCTTCAATAAGGAAAAAATAGACCCGGAATATGCAGCTGACCTCAGCAGAAGTCTGCTGTTACTGACACCGCCACCGGAATTTACCTTCAGCATAAAAGCTAACTTCTAAACACTGCAACGATGAGAAAGATATTCCTCTATATATGCTGCGGCGCCATGGTTGTTACAGCCAGCTCCTGCAAAAAGTACCTCGACCTGAAACCTAAAGGGTCTTTCATTCCGGAAAAAACCACCGACTACCGGCTGCTGCTGGATGAAACAAGTCCTAAAGGAAAATCCAACGGCTTTTTCTATACCTATGGTATGGATATTATGCTGGATGATGATATGGCTGTAAATCCCTTTTCACAGACCTATTACAACACCAATGCCATGAATGCGTGGCAATTTGCGGAAAACATCTACCTGGAAAATGAATCCGATGCAGACTGGGAAGCAATGTACAACCAGATTTATACCGCCAATCTTGTTACTACACAGGTGATGAGCGCCAGCGGGGGCAGTGATGCCGACAGGCGCCAGCTGATGGCAGAAGCCAGGGTACACAGGGCTTACGCGTATTTTATGCTGGTGAACCTTTATGCAAAGCAATACGGTCCTGCTGCTGCTACGGACCCGGGCGTGCCTATCCGCCGTGGCCTTGATTTTGAAGAAAAGCTGCCGCGTGCAAGTGTACAGGATGTTTATGATTATATCAAAGCAGACCTGGTCAACGCCATTCCCGATTTACCTGCTGCTCCCGTATTGGGCCTTACCAACAGGCCTGTAAAAAGTAGTGCCTATACCCTGCTGGCAAAAGTATCGCTGTTCCGCAATGATGCTGCCGCAGCGCTGTCCTACGCGGATTCCAGCCTTAAAATCTACAGCACGCTGATAGATTACAACACGCTTACGCCTAATCCATCTTTCCCGGACGTACTAAGCTATCCGCAGAATTTCAAAAATCCGGAGATGCTACTGGAAAAAACCGGTACGATGATCAGCCCGATCGTATATGCCACCAATGATTTGCTGGCCTTATACGACAGCAATAACGACCTCCGTTTCAGCACGTATTTCTTCAATGACAAAAGTTTCGGGCTGGGCTTCGGTTACTTCAGCAATGAGTGGTCTGGAAGGTCAGCCACCAAAGGTCCTTCTGTTCCGGAAACCTGGCTGATACATGCAGAAGCTAATGCAAGGCTGGGCAATACTGCAGCAGCTATCCAGGATATCAACACGTTACGCGCTGCACGATATAAAAAAGGAAGTACTTACCAGCTGAGTGCCGCCAATGCTGCAGTAGCGCTGAGTATCGTAAAAACAGAGCGCAGAAGGGAAATGGCTTTCCGCGGTAGCCGCTGGTTTGATATAAGAAGATATAATGTGTTCGATAACGACAATATCACCGTAACGCATACACTCCCCAACGGTACCGTATACACGCTGGCGCCCAACAGCAACAGAACTGCATTGGCCATCGGGAGGAAATACATTGCCATGAATCCTGAAATCACACAAAACCCACGATAACATGCTTATTACTATTTTAAAAAATACCCGTACCATATTCCTGACAACTATGCTGGCAGCGTCGCTGCTGGCGTTCCGTAGTCAGCCGAAACAACCGGAGTTCACCATCAACGGCATTATACCCAACGCAGACAATATCGCTGTATCCCTCGTAAGAGACCCATACGGCGACGCGGAGACGCTGGTGATAGACACCATCCACCAGGGGAATTTCCGCCTGAAATGCACCGTAAAAGAAATAATGAACGTATCCCTGGTATATAGCCAGGGAAGAACCAGGTTTACCTACCCGGTGATACTGGAGCCGGGAAAAGTAACCTTCAGGCTCCTGCCTACAGGACTGTCGCAGGTAACCGGTGCCAAATACAACAACTGGATACTTGGCTACCAACGGGATAGCAGCTACGTGCAAACAGACAGGGAGGTATTTAAAATGCGGCAGCCGGATGCCCCTAAAAATGCAGATGCCGAATGGCAGGGTATACAAAAGTTCATGGAACGATTCGACATCCGCAGTAAGTATCTCGTGAAGATACTCCACAACGGAAAAGATAAATCTGCTGCCGTGATAGCCGCCGTGATGCTGGAACTGGAGCCCGACCGCGAAGCCACCATGAAAGTAGTAGACGCCGCTGCCCCGCAACTGGGCGACAGCAGCTTTATCGTCCGCCAGGCAAGGCGCATGAACAAAGCACAGGCAGAAATGATCGCACGCAGACAGGGAAAAATGATCGGTGAACCATTCATTGATTTTACACTACCTGACGTCAATGGCAGGCATGTTCGTTTAGCCGACGCCGTGAATGCCAATAAATATACCCTGTTACAGTTCTGGGCTTCCTGGTGCGTGCCTTGCAGAGCTGAAATCCCGGAGCTGAAATCGCTCTACCAAAGCTTTCATTCCAAAGGACTGGAAATAGTGTCTTTCTCTATGGACAATAACAAAGTAGCCTGGCAGAAAGCATCTGAAAAAGAAGCACTCAACTGGCCCAATGTCTCCGACCTCCTGGCAGATAAGAGCCCGGTGATTAAAAGCTATCCTGTAAACGGTATTCCTGCCAATGTCATCATCGACCAGCAGGGAAAAATTGTAGCCAGCAATTTAACAGGAAAGGATTTGGAAGAGAAAATAAAAGCTTTATTCAGGTAAGATGAAGAAATATTTCGTTTATGCTATCCTGTTGTTATCCACGCAGCAGGCCCTGGCACAACATCATACACCTATTACACCGGGACAACCTGCAGCGGGCCGCGATACCACCTTTTCGGTGGACCTCAGCGGCTCCGCCCTTGCAGGGCATTCCGGGTTATATACAATCGTATCCGCAGAAGCAAAACAAATGCACCTCTCTACAGATACCTTGTTATTAACTGCTGGTAAAAAGAAAAACATATACCTCTTTTCTCTCCGGCTCCCGGATGATGCCGTAGTGCTTACCGCCAGTATATACGACGGTAAATCTACAGACGACAACAACGGTCACGGCTATATTTTTCCGGTGATGTCAGTAGGAAAAGCGAAGCCTTATGCCTGGTACCGGATGTCGCAGTTAATGCTGGGTGCCGGCGGTGGAAAGAAAGATATCACAGCAGCGGTACGTTACATGCAGCAGGAAATTGACAACAACCCTGCTGCTGAGGCGGAGTTCAGGCAACAGTATTTCAATATGCTCGTCAATTCTCCTGAACCGGAACATAAAGCGCTGCTGATAAAAAAACTGCTGGCCTATACTACCAGCAACGAGCAGGAGCTCACCATGAACCAGCAGTACCTGGAGTACCTGCAACAAAAAACGGCCGCAGATTCACTAGGGCAGCTGCTGGAACAACGCTTCCCCAACGGTATGTACGTACAACGCCGCCAGATGAACGCCATCAGAAAAGCCGGCAGCTGGCAGGAGCAACAGCAGCTGTTCCATGATTTCATTGCGCGCTTTCCGGAGCCTGCCGGCCAGCAAAACTACGAGTATGGCGCACTCTATAAATCCATGATACAAGGCGCCGCTACTGCCGGGGACAGTAGTGCCCTCCAACAGTATATTACCAGGATACACAACAACGCCGACAAAGTCAGTGCCTATGTATCCGCAGCAACAAGTCGGCCGCAGCAAGCCATGTACTGGCTGCTGCAAGGCATTGCCGCCACGGACACCACCAAAGGATATATTAACTGGGAAGCCTACACGAATGCTGCAAAATTATATTTACAGCAAAAAAAATTACCTGATGCAATAGCATTGTCAACTATCGTATATGCACATACGAAGAATAAGGAAAGCATCCTGCTGATGGCGCAAACACAGGCCGCCGCCGGCGATAGCGCCGCTGCACTTCAACCCCTGGAAACGGCCGTCACATCCGGACAATCATCTACCTATATCAGACAGCTATTGCAGGATATCTACATCCGTCAGCACCCTGCAGCTGATTTCAACGCCTACTATAAAACATTGCAGCCCATCACCGCCAGCAGTGAGCATAGCAGGGAAATCCAGGCGGCTGCATTGAATGAAAAAATTGCAGACATCTGCATAAAAGATATCAACGGAAAAAAACTGGACATCGCCTCACTCAAAGGAAAGGTAGTAGTGCTGGACTTCTGGGCCACCTGGTGCAAACCATGTATACAGTCGTTTCCCGCCATGCAACAGGTCATGCAACAACATCCTGAAGTAGTATTTCTTTTCGTAGCCACCTTCGAAACCGGTGATGCGCTGCAAAAGGTGAAAAGTTTTACCAAGGAGAAATCCTTCCCTTTTCGCTACTACATAGATGAAAAAGCGGATAACGGACCCGGATTCAAAGCATTTAATCATTATAAAGTCTCCAGTGTACCATATAAAGTTATCCTCGACAAAGCGGGCAATATCAGGTTCCGTACCAATGGCTTCGATGGTAATGACGACGCACTCATTAATGAATTAAATAGTATGATACAGTTTTTGAAATAAGCAAACCGGCGAGCAACCGCCGGTTTGCTTATTTCAAGTTCCCCTTTGTCCATTTAACAAGATAAGATCCGGCTACACCCCTCATCAGCCAACATCCCGTACTGCAGCCATTTTACAGGATAGTTATTTTTAGTAAGACAATTTACCGGTATATTTATTAACATATCTTTTAAACCCATGCCGATAAATAATCAATCATCACGCCATACCATAAAAATTATCTTCTGCATCGTATTGCTCTTCATTTGCAGCAGCGCAGCAGCACAGCACGACTACCAGCAGCTTTTCAAAGACTGTCATGTTACCGGGAGCACCACGGTATATGACTATAAGCAACAGCGATGGATTTTTACTGATTCCACTGATGCCAACAAAGCTAGTTTGCCCGCTTCTACCTTTAAGATCATCAATCTGTTGATCGCATTGGAAACCGGCACCATCAAAACAGAGAATGATACTGTGAGATGGCCTGGAAGCACTGATACTACGAAATACGGTTACAGACCCGATATCTACCACGACATGTCTGTAAAAGAAGCGTTCCAGGTATCCGCAGGATGGGCATTCGTAGAACTCGCCAAACGCATTGGAAGAGAGAAATACAGGTATTATCTCAAAAAATGCAACTATGGAAATAATCAGCTGGACGAGAAGGATGCAGACTTCTGGAACTTCGGTGCATTTGGAATCACCCCTGTTAACCAGATAGGATTTTTAAAAAATGTGTATGAAGATAAAGTACCATTTTCAAAACGGAATATTCGTATACTCAAAGACGTGATGATTACGGAGAAAACACCGCAGTACACGATTCATTCGAAAACCGGATGGACCCGCCCTGATGGCTATGATATGGGATGGTGGACTGGTTATGTGGAAACAACAGACAATGTATATTTTTTTGCTACACGCATCTGGAAAGAAAGAAAAATTGTGAATGATAATTTCAGCAAATGCAGACAGCAGATTACAAAATCGATTTTAAAAGATATTCAGGCAATCAGATAATATCCATCGGTTCTTCCGCAGCCCCGTCGGGGCTGCGGAAGAACCGATTTTCTGCGGGACACCTGCGGTATCCCGCAGAAAATCGGCAAAATAAAAACACAACCAACCGCCAGCATATCACACTATATCTACCTAAAATATTCATACTGTGTTAGTCATACGAACAATATCCGATGCTCAAAAAAATATTTTGCCGGAAAAATATTTCTTTCTAACTTTTCACTGAAATATCAACTACCCCAAAAACTATTGTGCCTGGTTTAGAATGACACAAAGAATTTAACCAGTAATAAAGATTAATCCCAGGAAGGCTGCTATCGTGCTCACTCAGAATAGTTTGCGGAAAAATCAATTAACATAAGATTATACTGTATGTCAATGCCGGCTGCTACCATCGGCGATATGCATGTATGTCCTCATGGCGGTGGTCCTATCATTGGGCCAGGATGCCCGACTGTACTGATCGGCGGTAAACCTGCTGCGGTCATGGGGGATACCTGTGTATGTCCGTTCGCACCAGATGCCATTATCATTGGCTCTCTAACTGTATTTATTGGAGGCAAACCCGCTGCACGCCTGGGTGACCTCACTGCTCAGGGTGGCTCCATTGTACTGGGAGCCCCGAATGTACTGATTGGATAATTTTTCTTGTTTGTTAATTAAGCAAATATGTTGATTGAAGCACTTAAAGAAATAAAAAAAGCCATTAATGTCGCGATTCCCGAGCCAACCTTTGACTTTGGTTATGCGGCCCTGCCAACCAATCAGGCAGGAGTAACACTTTCTGTGCTCAATCTGAAAGAAGAGCCTACACTAAAAAACAACGCCTATTCCAGGGTAAATAACACTTCCCTGAAAACAGAATATTTCAACCCATATGTATACCTGAATGTATACCTGCTATTTTGTTCTACCCGCACTCCGTATTTGACAGCGGTAGAGGATATCGCTAAAATCATCCGCAAGCTGCAGGAACAAAGTACCTTCTCTGTAACATATGGGCCCGACATATACAAAATAAATCTCAGTATATATTCCCCGACTTTCGAAGACATGAACCATATCTGGGGTGTACTGGGAGGTAAAGTTTACCCGAACGTTATCTATATCATGCGCGTGGCAGAATTAAAGAGCGAAAAACCTGTTACCACAGGAGACGGCGTCATCGAAAACATCGGGCAGAAATACAATGTCATTCAACCCAAACAATAACCCCTAACAATGGATGATGTAGCCATCAGTTATCAGCAGTTGCTGGAAATTAATTTCATTCATACCGGATTACCCGCAGGTATCAATACCAGCGAGTGGATTCAGCTGGATATTGATACCGATACCACGCAACTGCTCCGTGACAACAAACTGCTCATACGTCCATCCGATACCGGATGGCGGCTACTCACCGTTGCACAGCCAGGTAATCTGCCATGGTGCAATATCGATGGCATTCACTTTAGTATAGGATTTTTTTTAAGTGCAGCCGCCGCCGCCAGTCAGCAACTGCCTGCACATTTCCTGATGCCGCCGCTGCCAGACAATACCACCAATTTAGAAGGCCGCTACGTATTCGGTAATATCATCGCGCGGGATAATGGTTCCGTCTTCCCGGACATATCCATTCCTGCAAAAATTTACGCCGACTATTCCGTCACCCGGCGCTATTTCGGATACCTCGAAATAAAGATCAGCAAAGGAAGTACGGATTTCGACATCCTTGACAGCACCGGAAAAATCAGGTTCATCAAAGGACAACCACCCTGCAAATTTCAAATCACTTTTCATAAATAACTCTGACCTTTTAAACCCCATCTCATGCTCAATCTTACAACTGTCAAAACGCCGGGCGTGTACATAGATGAAGTGCCCAAGTTTCCACCTTCCATCGCAGCAGTGGAAACCGCTATCCCGGCATTTATCGGGTACACACAGTTTGCACAGAACCTCTCGCCGGATGACCTGAAATATAAGCCTACCAAAATTTCTTCCCTGGCAGATTTTGAATTGTATTTTGGTATCGCCGCTCCTGTTGTCATTACCGCAGTTGACCTGGATGCCACCTATAAATTTCTTAGCGCAACCCTTAGCAGCCAGTTTTATATGTACGATTCTGTCAGCATGTTCTATGCAAATGGCGGGGGCGACTGCTACATCGTTTCCATCGGATATTATACAGAAACACCCGTCAAAAAAGTTTTTACTGATGCCATAGATGAGCTCGAAAAATATGAAGAACCCACCATCATACTTTTTCCCGACGCAACTTTGCTGGCAGACACCGGCCTCTATGATGTACAAACAGCCACACTCCTGCACTGCGAAAACATGAAAAACAGGATAGGGCTGTTCGATACCGCCCGTACCGATTACCAGGGCGACAGCCTCCGTAACAATATCGGTATCAACAGCCTCAAATACGGCGCTGCATACGCACCATGGATAAATGTGGCACTAAATAAAAATGTAGGCTTCCAGCAGATCTATAACTCAATTAAAGTGGCAGGCACCGCAAAGCCTATCAGTGCACTCAGCAACGACCTTACCATTTCAAAAAGTATAGCACAACTACAAAAACTCGTTGCCGACAGTACAACTATCCCGCCAATATTCGCGACTATTACCACCACGTTTAACGGCTTACAACTGACCTTCCAGGCAGCAGCCTCCGCTGATAAATTAAAGAACCTGACGCCCATCGCCGACTTCCTCTATTCACTGGCAAATTCATTGAATGGTGTAGCCACCAACACTACGTATAGCGATACCGTGACTACCGGCGCCCAAAACGCCATTAATGGCATCACACAAACACTGATGGACCTGGAAGATAATGAAGCCGAAATTTTTAAGAAATGGCCCGCATATAAAGTGTCAACGAAGTTAGCAACAGCGCCACTGCTGAAAACGATCAATGATCACGTACCTGTGGCCTCTTCCAATATCCCCTCCACCTTTACCGACGACGATGCCTATAACTTCGTTGCTGGTGAATTCCAGGATAAATTCATTACCATCAACAAATTTATCCAGGCACTATTGGTGGATGCCATACCGCAAGGATTGCAGTCCCAATCTGATGCACTTTCCAGCGGCTTCCCCGTATATAAAAATATCCTTAACGGCATCAACAACACCCCTACTGCGCTGCCACCAAGTGGTGCCATCGCAGGCATCTATGCCTTTACCGATAATAACCGCGGCGTATGGAAAGCACCGGCCAATGTCAGCCTCAACGGCGGCGCCACTCCTGACCACATCTATACGGCCACTCAGCTAAACAATCTCAATGTTGATGTACTATCCGGCAAATCCATCAACGCCATCCGCGCCTTTGTAGGCAAAGGAACACTCGTATATGGTGCGCGCACACTCGCCGGCAATGATAATGAATGGAGATATATCAGCGTACGCAGATTTTTCTGTATGGTAGAAGATAGCGTACGTTATGCCACCCAGCAGTTTGTATTCGAACCAAACGATGCCAATACCTGGGTACGCGCACAATCAATGATCGAAAACTTCCTCACCACCTTATGGCGGCAGGGAGCCCTGCAAGGCGCTACCACAGACAAAGCTTTCTACGTATCCGTAGGCCTGGGCAAAACCATGACCTCACTCGATATACTCGAAGGCCGCATGATAATAGAAATCGGCATGGCTGCTGTACGCCCCGCAGAATTCATCATCCTGCGCTTCTCTCATATAATGGCACAAGCCTGATAACAATCTTCATCTCATTACAATGCTTAAACTGATATAATCATGGCAGAATATCCAATTCCTAAGTTTCACTTTGAGGTTAAATGGGGAGATACCACCATCGGATTCACCGAAGTGACCGGCCTCGACAGACAGGTAGATGTAATCGAATACCGCGAAGGCCAGAGCAGAGACTATAACAAAGTGAAAATGCCAGGACTGCAGAAAAGCAGCAACATCACCATGAAACGAGGCACTTTCCCCAACAGAACAGAATACTTCGACTGGTTTAAGGAAGTAAATCATCTTGGCAATGTAGAACGCAGAACCATCACCATTAAACTGCTCGACGAAAATCATCAGCCGGTATTCACCTGGACAGTACTGAATGCCTTCCCGGTAAAAGTACAGGCCAGCGACCTCAAAGCTGATGCGAATGAAGTGGCGGTAGAAACGATAGAAATCGCACACGAAGGTTTCTTCCCGGTTAAAGCGTAAGCCATGGCTACCTACTATCCGCCCGTAGGATTTCACTTTAAAGTGGAATTCACCGGCCTCACCAAAAATGATAACGATACCAGGTTTCAGGCGGTCAGTGGTCTATCAGTGGAATACGAAACCGAAGCCGTGAAAGAAGGTGGTGAAAACCGCTTCGAACACACACTGCCCGTACGTACCAAATATCCTGACCTGACGCTTAAAAGAGGAATGGTACTGCCAGGATCACCGCTCTTCGACTGGTGCATGAAAGCATTCCAGGAAAGGTCGTTCGCCCCTTCTGATGTGATCATCACCTTACTGAATGAGGAACATGATCCTATCCGCACCTGGAACGTAGTCAAAGCATGGCCCAAAAAATGGGCCGTGACGGAGCTCAATGCCGAAAGCAGCGCCATCGTTATTGAAAGCCTCGACCTGCGATACCAGTACTTTACCGTTAAATAACCCATCGCGCATGCCCATACAGATCAGAGAACTACATATCAAAGTAGAAGTCAATGCCGGCGAAAGTCCGCCAGGCAGCACTCCTGCGGCTGCGGCCTCACCATCCGCCGCAGCCGGCGATAAACAGGATACCGACAAGGACCTCATTATCTCCGAATGTGTAGAACAGGTAATGCAGGTACTCAGAGACAAAATGGAGAAATAACCCCAACGACTAAACGTAACCTATCATGAGTATCGATCAGGGGAAACTGGAAAAGGTAAAGATCATCGCATATAGTAAACCCGAAATGGATGATGCATCCAAAACCGGTGATTTTACTGCCTTTATCAATCCGGAAAGCTACCAGCTTAACTATAAAATCGAATACAACGAAGGGCAGGGCCAGGGAACCAGTGGCAAACAACAGAAGTTCAAAGCCATTGCACCCGATGAACTCGCCCTGGAACTGTTGTTCGATGCTACCGGTATTATCGATGATCAGCCCAGAGACGATATCTGGAACGACGTCAAAACATTCAAACAGCTGCTGACAGCCTATGAAGGCGATGCACACGAGCCAAGGCATTTCCGTGTGATATGGGGGCCTATGCTCTTCGCCGGCAGGCTCACCTCACTGAATATCACCTTTAAGCTGTTCAGACCCGACGGACGCCCCATCAGAGCACTCTGTAAGGTAACCTTCAAAAGCAGTATCGATGACAAAAAAAGGGTAGCCAAAGAAGATCCGCTGTCGCCCGACCTGACGCATATACGTACAGTCAAAAGCGGCGATCATATCTCCCTTAAATGCTACCAGCAATACGAAGACCCCAAATATTATTTCGACATCGCCAGAGCCAATAACCTGACCAACTTCAGGAAACTCGTTCCCGGTGCTGTCATCAAATTCTTACCATTATCTGATGCCTGATAACCGCGACATACAAACCCCTGCGCCGCCCAGCGTTGCCACCTTCAGCATCAGCGCTGCCGGCAATGCTGTCACCAAATCCTACCAGATTTCCTCTATCATGGTCATGAAAGAGGTCAACCGCATTCCCGCAGCCACCATCGTGATACAGGACGGCGAAGCCTCCAAACAGACCTTCCCCGTTGCTGATAAAGATGATTTCCTGCCCGGAACAGCAATAGAAATAAAAGCAGGCTACAGAGGCAAGGAAGACACGATTTTTAAAGGACAGGTCATCAGAACTACCATCAGGGTACGCAAGAACGTATCCTTGCTATATGTGGAATGCAGGGATAAAATATTCTCCTCCTCCCTCTCTCCACAAAATAAATATTACAAAGACCAGAAAGACAGTGAAATAATTGAAGACATTCTTGGCAAATACCAGCTGGACAAAGATGTAACCGCTACCACAATAAAACATACTACACTGGTACAATACCAGCAGAGCGACTGGGACTTTCTCCTGCAACGGGCTACCGCCACCAATATGCATTGCATCATCAACGATGGCAAGGGAAGTTTTAAAGTACCCGACCTGGGGCAGTCGCCCGCAGAAACGATTCAATACGGTTCCTCTCTGCTGGAAATGGACCTGGAGCTGGACGCCCGCACCCAGCCACCGGAACTGAAAATTATCAGCTGGGACCAAAGCAGTCAGGATATCACCACCACCACTGCCAAAGAGCCTGCCGGCAAACTCAATGGCGACCTCAGTGGAAAAGATCTTGCAGGAAAAATAAATGCAGCAGATAGCCAGCTGCTGATCAGCACCACCATTCCTGCACAGGAACTGCAACTGGCCGCCGACGCCATGCTGATGCGCACCAGGCTGAGCGCCTGTAGCGGAAGAGTGAACTGTCAGGGTACCGCGAAAATTGTTCCGGGCTGTATGATAGCACTCAATGGCATCGGCAAACATTACCAGGGCAATGCCTATGTAACGGGTGTGAAACATATGATCATAAAAGGCAACTGGACTACCGACGCCCAGATAGGCGTTCCCGTTACCGGCCCCGCAGGCATTTCCAACAACGCCACCATAGCCATTCCACAAGGCATCACCACCTTACAGACAGGCATCGTTACCAAACTGGAAAACGACCCCGGCAAAGAAGACCGCATCCAGGTAACGCTGCCATCCATCGACCCTAAAGACGATGGTGTATGGGCACGTGTAGGCGTTCCCGATGCAGGCAATAAAAGAGGCGCCTACTTCCGGCCGGAAATAAAAGATGAAGTACTGGTGGCATTCCTGGATGGCAACCCCAACTACCCCGTAGTACTCGGAGGCCTCAACAGTAGCGCATTACCGGCACCTATCACTGCCAAAGACACCAACGATGAAAAAGGTTTTGTGACACGCAGTGGTATGAAAATGATCTTCAACGATGATAAAAAAAGCTACCAGCTGGAAACGCCCGGCGGTAATAAAATAACAGTTTCTGATGATGCCAAAGGCATCGTCATGGCAGACCAGAACGGCAATAAAATTACGATGAACGACAACGGCATCACCATCGAAAGTCCAAAAGATATTCAGTTCAAAGCTACCGGCGACATGAACATACAAGGGAAAACGAATAACCTCAAAGCTACCCTCGGCTTTAAAGCAGATGGCGGCAGTGGTTGTGAAATAAGCGCCGGAAATGGCATCACAGCAGTAAAAGGTGCACTGGTACAAATAAACTAACTACTATGGACGACAACAGCTTCCTGGGCCGTGGATGGAGCTTCCCCCCGGAATTCAACAACAACACAGGTTCTGTATTAATGCTGGAAGATATAGATGATATATACAGCAGCCTGCAAATATTACTCACCACCGCCACCGGTGAACGTATCATGCAACCAGGCTATGGCTGCGACATGCAGGAATTCCTGTTCGAACCAATGGACACAGGCATGCAAACGCTGATGATGGAAAAAATCGATACCGCCGTACTGTTTTATGAACCAAGGATAAAAGTAGACACACTGGAACTCGATACCTCCAACATATGGGCAGGAGTGGTTTTCATCAAACTGAACTTCATCGTAAAAACGTCCAACTCCAGGTTCAATTTCGTCTTTCCATTCTACCTGCAGGAAGGCACGGAAATTCAGGGCCTGCTATATCAGACATCCAATACAAATGACACGCTCTAACAACAGGTTATGCCTACAGACTGCTCAGTAATATTAAATCCGCTGTTTCTCCCGCGTAATGGCACTTCCCGGAAAGCCAGGGAACTGGCGGCACTGGACCCCGCCAGCGCCCCGCTGAACGGCAGGCAGCTGGAAGACGACATTCTATATACCTACCGCATGGCTTCCCAGCTGCGGTATATGAATATTACCAACCAGGAACAAGGTACCTGGCAGGTATTTTTTAAAAGAGATCCTTCAACCCTGCTGGCCATGGTGGCGGCTCAAAACAGCAATGACTTCGCAGCAGCCATCAAACAAAACCTGCAGACGCTCCAGAAAGGAACCGCCGCCACTGACGCAATAGCCACCACATGCTACGGCAATATCATCAGTGGCATATATTCACTGGCAGTTCAGATAGACAACCTTTATGTGGCACTTGATCCTACTTCGCAGCTGAAAGGCACTATACAGGCACTTATCAGCACAAAGCTGAAAGACCAGCTGGCGAAACTGCTCCTGTATTTTAACTACGCCCTTGCCCAGGCGCCTCCTCTTGTTGATATAACCGCAAACCTTGATGTAGTTGTGCTGGGTGAAGCCACCCAAACCATGGAACATCTTAAAGCCCCCGGCTTCTCTCCTATATGGACCAGCACTATCACACCGGATGCCGATATCTATGGCACTGGCACCACAATCACCAAAAAACTTTTTACCGCCACTAACAATACTTTCTTTAAAGATATCCTCGATGTATTCATCATGGCGCTGGCAAGGATTATCAGCGCTGCCAAACAGGAACTGGCGCAAACCCTCGGCGACTGGAATACACATGAGCCACACAACGCGCTCTATCTCTCCTATCTGAAATTACTGGAATATGCCAAACAACAGATGAATGGCATCACCGAAAGGCATTTACAGCTGTATTATCAAAACATTCTCCGCCTCCAGCCGAAAGGACCACAGCCCGGTCAGGTGTATGTATCCTTCCAGCTGGCACGCCTTACAGACGATTACCTGTTACCACAGGGTTCTTTATTAAAAGCCGGTAAGTTCTCCGATAAAACAGATGCCTGGTATGCAACAGACCAGGACATCGCCATCAACAATGCACAGATCAGCAGTCTGCAGGCTGTTTTTATAAACCCAGACAATACCGCTACCGGCAATAATGCCGGCCGCGTATATGCGTCGCCGGTAGCCAACAGTGCAGATGGCAACGGCGCCACATTTGATAATCCCCTGACACCATGGCACCCTTTCGCCAACAAAACAATGGCGGATTATACACAGGTGCAGGATATTGAAATGCCCACCGCCACCATCGGCTTTGCTTTTGCTTCCCATTATCTTTTTTTGAGAGAAGGTAAACGCACGATTATCATCACCATTCAACTTACCTCCGGCGGTATACCTACTGTTGATGAAACGGATTTTGTAATGGAAATCTCTACCGATAAAGGATGGGAAAAAATGTCTGCACTACAAGTGACAACAACGGCTACCAGTATGGTTTTCACCGGCACCATGCAGGCTACGCAGCCCGCTTCTGCGCCATGGAATACTGCAGTTCACGGGGGCGCATATACGAAGCAATTGCCGGTAGCAAGAATTACGTTGGCACAGGATAACGGAAAAGCATATAGCTACAATGCGCTGAAAGACTTACGCATGGCCAGTTTTAAACTGGAAGTAGTGGTCGATAAAGTCAGGAATATTTTTGTACAGACAGATGCCGGCGCCATGGACCCGGCGAAACCATTCCTCGCTTTCGGCGCAACACCACAGGCGGGCAATACGCTGATCATTGGATGTGACGAAATCTTCCAGAAAGAAAATGCCACCATATATCCGTTTATTACCTGGAAAAATGATACCGCATATAATACCTATCAGGCTCCGGACATGCAGATACTGGACAGCAAAAGCGGCTGGATCGTCACGATGGGCAGCCATATATTTGCTCCGCCAGCTATTGACTTAATTGTAGTTACAAAGGATTCCATCATTCCGCCTGTTTTCAGCGCCTCCAATGTACCTTATACAGCCACCAGCGTCACCGGCTTTTACCGTTATAAAATTTCTTCCGACCTGAACTATCAGCAGGCAACAGACGACAGGGTGACTTACCTCGGCAAACTGGCCGCCGGCCAAACGCCTACCCAGGTAAAAAACTACCTGCCACCCATGGTTCAGGATATCTATCTATACTACTATGCGGCCACAGGTTCTGCCGCAACCTTTTACCACCTGTTCCCCTTCGGGCAGCAGGAAGTAACTACTATCAGCAATGAAACATTGCTACCTGTCTTTCTACATGATGAAAACAATGTAATTGCCAGTCAGGCTGAGTTTTATATAGGCATTACCGGCACCACACCTCCCAGACGCGTCAATATCCTTTTCCAGATAGATGAAAGTACCGCTAATCCGCTGGTCGCAAAGCCGGACAACCAGGTACGCTGGCATTACCTTTCCGGCGACACCTGGAAAGGTTTTGATAACACCTCGCTGTCCGATGACACCGCGAACCTGATACGCAGCGGTATCGTTTCCGTAGCACTGCCCCGCGATGCAGACGCAGCGCACCACGTACTTCCCAACGGACAGTACTGGATAAAGGCTACCATACACGAAGATGATGAAGCAGTATGTAAGATCATCGCCATACTGCCACAGGCAGTTTCGGCAACTTTAGTACCCGCTGTAAACACAGGCGCCAGCTTGCCCGATCCGCTGCCTGCCGGCACTATCACCAGGCTGGACACACCACAGCCGGAAGTAAAAACCATCACTCAGTCTTTCCCTTCCTTTGGCGGATTCCCGGGCGAAAGTACCGGCGAGTTCAACCTCCGCATCAGTGAACTCCTGCGGCACAAAGGCAGGGGCATTACCGTATGGGATTATGAACACCTGATCCTGCAGCAGTTTCCGCAGCTATACAGGGCCAAATGTATACCACATACACGCTTCGACAATAGCATTTACGATGAACTGGCCCCAGGTCATGTTACCGTCATTACAATACCCAAAACCTTTGGCATCACCGGCATTGACCCGTTAAGGCCATTTACTTACGTAAGTGATCTCGATGCGGTAAAGAAATATTTGAGTGCCATCATTTCCCCATTTGTACAGCTACATATCTGTAACCCTTACTACGAACAGATAAAAGTAGAAGCCAGTGCGAGGTTTTTTCCCGAATATGATGAAACCATGTGCGTTCAGCAGCTGCAACAGGCAATCACCAAATACCTCGCGCCATGGGCATATGAAGATATTTCAGCACTGCGCTTTGAAAATAGTATCACCAATTCCATGATCGTTGACCTCATGGAAAATCAAAAGTATGTAGACTATGTAACAGATGTTAAAATATATCATAACAGTATCGTAAAAGATACCGTTACACCAGATCGTCAGTCGGCCATCATCGTGCCAGTAAAAGCAGAACAGCACGTGATCCACATCATCACTGACAATAATACCGGCACAACCCCAGACAACAAAGACTGTGGCTGTCCCTGATAAAAGATGACCCCAAATATGGAACAAAAAAATACCATACCAAAAAATCCGGTAAGACAGCCTGCAGAAGACTTCTGGTTCCTGCGGCAAAAGGGCATGGATTATATCCAGGCTCTTGGCAGTAAATTCTGGACGGATTATAATTTACACGATGCGGGTATTACCACGTTGGAGCTTTTCTCTTTTGCCATCACCGACATCGCATATCGTATAGGCTTTCCCGTTGAAGATATTTTCGCCGCTTATCTCACCCCTGCCAACCTCAACCAGCAGGCCTTTTTCCCCGCCCATGAAATACTGACGATCAATCCGCTTACCATCAATGATTTTCGTAAGTTATTGATAGACCAGCCAGGGATCAGGAATGCATGGCTCCTGCCAAAAGTTTGTAGCTGCGACGACACCGGCGCCGATGACCCTTGCAGTACTACCTGTAATTGCGAAGTAGATTTTTATGGAGATGAAATCAAGGGAAATCTGACCTACCTATCTACCAGTAAGGGATATACGAAACCAAATAAAAAAACAGACCTTAAAGGGATCTATGATGTACTGATATCTTTTGATGATGATCCCGTATATGGTGATATCAACGACGGGCGTATCTCACAGGTGCTGATATACGGCCAGCAGCGGGCTACACTGGAAGTTCGGCTGCCGGATTATACTTTACTGCAGCAACACGGCGCATGGCTGCAAGCACTCACTGACCCTGCCAAAACCATTGCCAAAGTAGAAATAATACCCGTAACAGGCGCGTTATTAAGAGATGCTGCCGGCAATGCGATAGATGATACCACCATCGCCAAAGCCATTCGCCGCAGTATCTTCTTCGATCTGAAAATCACTTTATCCGACAGTACTGAAATTACTTTCGAAAAAAACATCGGGAACATCTACCTGTTCCAGGGTGCAACAGCGACCATTAAAACCAGTGATATCACCACGGCCATCACTACGGCAAGTGGTTTAATCACTACCTACAAACATAATCTTATACAGATACATACACTGATAGAGGCCAGCAGACATAAGCTGCAATCGCACCGCAACCTCGATGAAGATTTCTGTCATATCGGGCTAGTGCCTTTTGAGGATGTTAGCTTTTGTGCCGATGTATCACTCACCCAGGATGCTGATATCGAAAAGGTACAGGCTATTATTACCGTACTGGTAGAGCAATACCTGAACCCTGTCATACCTGTATACTCTCTTGCAGAAATGCTGGATAAAAAGCTTCCCATTGAAGAAATTTTCAATGGGCCCCGGCTCGACAACGGATTTATCCTTACTGAAGACCTGAAAAAAGCAGACCTCAAAACCGCCGTGCATGCCTCCGACCTTATTGGTCAGATCATGGAAATTCCAGGCGTAGAAAGCGTCAGCAATTTCCTGATGACCAGCTACAACGAGCAGGGCGATCCGATATATAGTAGCAGACCATGGGTATTACCAGTTACGGCCGGCCATCAGCCACGGCTATACGCAGAAAGGTCCAAATGGCTCTTCTTCAAGAATGGCCTGCCTTTCCTGCCTGCAGACCCCGCCGAACTGAATTCGCTCCTCCAGGAAGAGCGTAGTAAATATGCACACATAAAAACAACGGGATTAAAAAACGAATTGGACCTGCCAGCAGGTACCACCAGGAATTTCATGGATTACTATCCCGTACAGTATTCCTATCCGCTTAACTATGGTATAGGGGAAGATGGATTACCTGATACGGCCACGACTGTACGAAAAGCGCAGGCGGCACAATTCAAAACCTACCTGCTCTTTATGGAACAGCTACTGTTGAACTATCTCGCACAACTGCAAAATGCAGGGCAGTTCTTCCTGGTAGATGCCTCACAAACACGTAGCTACTTCCCTGCTTTCGTTGATAGTAACATCATCAGGGATGCAGAAGAATTTTATGTCCTGCCCTATCCACGGGACCCATCCGGGATACCTCCTGTAAAACAGGCGCTCAGCGATTTCCTGGAGCCAGTCAACGGTGGCCTTACCCGCCGCAACCAGGCTATAGACCACCTGCTGGCAAGGTTTGCAGAGAGCTTCAACGATTATGCGCTGATGTTATACAGTGTGGAAAATGGCGATAGCCAGGCCCTTCTGAAAGCGAAAACGGACTTCCTGATCAATTACCCGGCAACCAGCAGCAACCGCGCAAGAGGTATCGACTATTCCATCGCTGACCCTTGCAGCGGACAAATCAGCGGCCTGCAACAACGGCTTTTTACACTGCTCAACCTGATTGCAGCCGAGGGCGACAGCCTGCTGCTCATTGAGCACCTGTTACTCCGCCCACGCATCCCCGGGCAACTATTCCTGCCCATCTGCACCGATGGCGACTGCCACACCTGTTACGACGATGATCCTTATTCATTCCGGATAACCGTAGCCCTGCAAGGCTCCAAACCGGAGTACATGAATTTCGATTACCGCCGGTATGCGGAAACAACCATCAAACTGGAAGTGCCGGCACACCTGCTGCCGAAGGTTTGCTGGATAGGGCAGACATCTCCCGTTAATCAATTACAGGACGCATGGTGTAAATGGCTGGCAGAAAACAGCCAGTTGCAGGAAAAAGATATCAGTCTCGGTACTGCCGTAAAAGCAATACTCGCCGATCAGCAACAGGCCTGTAAATGTACCCACGCCTTATTGGAACAATATGGCCAGGTAATACACGACTGGGTGGCCGCATGGGTAGCCACCAATCCGAATGCAATACTGATATACCCGCAAACACCGCCAGTACCGTCGGTTGCAGTCCCCGATCTGAACAAGGCTGATCTCGATACATTAATCAACACACAAAAAGCCATATGTAACGGTAAAGACTATACGACAGCAGTCAATAAACTGTTTACTGACTTTTATGACGATGATAAAATAAAACTCCTGCAAACACACGCAGTTGTGGTCAATATGGTATCACACCTGAAAAGCATATATCCTCCTGCTACACTGCATGACTGTGAAGAAGGCAATGATACCAACCCGGTAAGATTAGGCAGCACGGCATTAGGACTGTAAAATTATTATTCTCTAACGTTTAGTTATTTAATCATGGTACCCCAAACACAAAGCTTTCCTTTCTTTGAGGCAAACCAGGTGCTCACCAGCGACCAGTTAAACCTGCTTTTCGAATATAATGATGAGCAAAACCGCCTCACGCGCACAAACCTCATCGGTATTGGTATTGTGTGCGGTCTGGAAGCCACCATGGCTACAAATGGCACAGGCATTACCATTACCCGTGGTTGTGGCGTTACGTCTTCCGGTTACCTGGTAGTACTCGACCCGAATACTACCTATACCTACAGGAAAAACTATACACAACCCGACCCTGTAAAATATGATGTTTTTATTCATAAAGATGCCAGCAATAACGATGTACAAATCCCGCTATGGGAGCTACTTACCGCCATACCACCCAACAATGGCGACAGCTCTGTAACCGCCCTGGATAAAAACTTCCTCGCGGATAAAGTAGTCATGTTGTTCGTTGAACTCAACCAAACGGAAAACAAAAACTGCCTGCCCAATTCCTGCGATGATAAAGGCGCCACAGTGAATATCACCATCCGGCCACTGCTTATCAAATCTTCCGATACCGACACCTATTTAAAAACTAATATCCCCGCCTACACCGGTAAGCCCAGCCTGCCAATTGTGAAGATGCCAAGAGTAAATGTTACCGCTACCACACTTACCACTACCGCCAACCTGGTAGACGCCTATAAAAAAGTGCTTACCAAAGACTTTATTCAGAATACTGTAAAACCAGCATTACAGCAACTGGTAACAACCTATAAAAACGTACATAACGATATTAATAAACTGGGACAGGCCATCAATCAGCTAGACAATATCCCCTACGATTCGGGAAATAATATTAATCTCACCAGAGAATATTACTACCAATATTATTACGATTTTATCAGCGACCTGCTGGAAGGATATGCGGAAATCATTTCCAGGTATAACAGGATAATGGCTGTCTGTTGCCCGGATGAAAGCTGGTTTCCACGTCACCTGTTGCTGAACCTGCTGTCTGCCACAACCGCACCAGATCCTTACCGGCATTACTTCATCCCTTCTCCTGCCATCGCAAAGGAAACACAGGTAGCAGGTGAGCTGGTACAGCTGTTTAACCGGCTGACGACCATGTTATATTCCTTTCCCAACATACCTGCACCTACGCTTTTCGGTGCACCGAATATTATCATTACACCGAGTAAACTAAGTAGCCCTTTATCCGAAAAGTCAATTCCATTCTATTATAGCCAGACCAAACAAACGAATGGCCTGCAGCTCTTCGATACCTGGAACTACAAGCTTACACAACAAAGCAGGAGCAAGCAAAACCTATCATACAACGCAACATCGTATCCGGCTTCAGACGACTTTGTACTGAATCCGCTGAAGTATGATCTGGAGCCTTATAATTTCTTTCGTATAGAAGGTATCGTTGGCACCGATTACAAGAAAACACTGGATACATTGTCTGCCATGCGGAATAACAACCGCCTGCCGTTCAACGTCGTGGGCATCAGAACCGGTAATCAGGCCGATGCAGCCGCTTCTGCCTACTTCCCTGACCTGGAAGCCAATTACCTCGAGCTACAGGCGGCCATCGCCTGCGCCGGCGTGGACCTGCTGAATAGTCTGGCTAACCTGGCCAGCCTTAATGACACGGTCATAAAAACAGTCATTCAACGCAATCAATGCCTGGGAAAAGAGCTGGCCGCATTATACCTGGCCTATACAAACCGCCTCAATGATCTTCAGCAAAACCTGATGCTCTATAAATACGGCCAGAATAATCCCGGTATTACACATAAAGCCGGTGTACCGCCTGGCGGCACTTTTATAGTGGTATATGACGGTGCTTATCAGGGAAAAAAATGGAACTGGGGTGATATATTCACGCTGGTTGGTAATGCCTATGTTCTGTCTGATGACGCGCAGCAGATAATCAATTCCAACCCCAACCTGAAGTTCATGACCGATAGCCTGCTGCCCGGCGTGACACAGGAAAATGCGTCCACCTTGCTGCCTATCATCACAGAACATATCAACAACGTCCAGGTGATGAATGTGAGTCCTGTAAACGTGGCCAGAAGCTTCAATGTATCAGATACCAATATAAATGCAAACAAGCTCACGGATGCCGGCTTCGTAGCACAGCGGCCCAATAACCAGAACCTGGCGCCGGTGGTAGTAGTAGGCCATGGTTCGGCGGTTGGCGTAAACTTTGAGCCTGTAGCCGTTACCAATGGTATTATCATTGCAGACTTCTATCTCCCTTATATCTGTTGTGCAAATGGTGGTGTTTCACAATATACGGTGAATGAAACTACTACAACGACGCCACCACCCAGCACCTGCGACAAGCCCTGCAACGGCATAGTACAGCAATGTCTTTATCCGCTATGGATGCCGATGGGTACTGACGTAGACCCCAATTCGGAACAAATTAAAATAGATATCGCCTACCTCAGCATCCGCGATGATAAAGGCGCTATTATTTATGATGAAGAATTCAGTGCAATCCTCAACGGCAAGCTAAACCAACAAAAGATGTCCCTGCAAACCGTTAAGTTATTGATAGATGTAATTACATCATCTATAAAAAATAACCTGAAAGATACCGCCGCCTTTACGATCAACTATCAGCCTGCGGCAAGGGATATCGGTACCGGACTATTACAATTGGGCACCTACCAGTGTTATAGCTTCGAATTGCGTATCAGTGCTGAAACAGCGAGTGCCTATTACGACTATACATACAATAATGCTGGTGTTAATATTATCACCCGGTACAACAGCACCAGCAAGCTGACATTCCAGGAATTCAGTGCCCGCATTCCGAAATTCGGTTGTGTCGTTACAGATCTCTGCCAGAATAAAGTGATAACAAACAGTTGTCAGATCTCCGACTTCAAAATAAAAACGAACGGCAATACCAGTGGAGGCCCTGAAAATGTAACGAATCTGAAAGCTGTTTACTGGATTGCTGACAAAGCCATACCAGGTTTCGGCTCAGATACAACTTTTAAAATTAATAAATCCATGAACCCAAGAGGAAACCTTCGTGCAATAGTGATTGACACGAATGGTTGCTGGGCAATTGACGAATCTTACTATCCATTAGGCTAATGGCAGAACACCTCATACAGCAACTGGTTGTCTCCATACAAATGAAGGGAGACGAAATGCAGGCCATCGCACTGCAGCAGGAAATGACTGCGCTCTGCGAAGGTCCGCTGCTGCAAATGCTGGAGCAATTATTTGATCAGTACGACAACGGACAACAGGTCATCATCGATAAACTGGAAATAAAAATTCCGGAAGATGATATGCAGTTACTACCCCCAGCCATTCTGACTACTGTTTCCAAAGAAATAAGTCATGTATTGCAGCAAAAAACCAGCATAGATGAATTTACTGCCATACCGAAACCATCTATTGATCCTCTCTCTGAAAACAAAAAAAATAATACAACAGATTATACTCCCCAACAGCTGACCAGCATACTATGCACCTTCCTGCAAACAGGCCAGCTGCCATGGTGGGCCGGGAATACAGCATTTGATCAGCTGACAACAGCAATACCAACGGCCCTGAAACTGGCCAAAACACTGCAACAGGAAGTAATAGCCGTGTTAAAACAATCTGCTGCTGCGCAGTACAGGCTACTGCACCAGTTTACAGCTACCTGGCAGATGAGCTTTCTATATGCATTACAACCCACTTTGTTCACCGCCATTGAAAGCACAGTAGCTACTTTAAATGCTATCATCGCCAGGAAAATAAGCAATTCCATTATTAGCAGTACGGATGTAATGCAGGCGCTGAAACCCTGGATATTGCAGCATATCATCACACATACGGAAGGGCGTCCGGAGGAAGTCAGGTTGCTAGCTGGTATTATATCTCAATTTGAAAAGATGAATATCATGTCAGATATACCGGCACTGATAAACGAACTCCCTCCTGCACAACAGCAAGCTGTTACTGATCAGCTACAGCCACAAAATATTTCAATCGCGTCATCATCTCCCGAAAACTGGCAAACAAATACGGAGCAGGCAACAGCAGGCTATTTTATTCACAATGCAGGCCTGGTATTACTGGCACCTTTCCTCGGTACATTCCTGCGCGCCTGTGATGTGGCAGATGAAAAGCAGGTGACCAATGAAAGTTATGCCGTTGCACTGCTGGAATTGCTGGCCACTGGCCGCACCGGTGTAGGTGAACATGAACTGGTGTTTAATAAAGTTTTGTGTGGCATTCCTGTAGATAGGCCACTGGAAAGAATCAACAGCATACAACCCGAACACACCAACGAAGCAGCACAACTGTTGCAAACAGTTATAGGTTACTGGAAAAGCCTGAAGAGCACCAGTATTGATGGTTTACGGGTCAGCTTCTTACAGCGTACCGGTAAGCTATCGCTAAAAGAAAACAATGAACAGTGGCGCCTGCAGGTAACGCCGGAAAGCTATGATCAGTTCCTGCTGCCGGATCTGCCATGGAATTACCAGATGGTACCGCTGTTATTCAGCAAACAACAATTTATCTGGGTAGAATGGTCATGAAAACAGCATAGCAGATGAGTACAAAATCAGGTGCAGATGCAGGTGTAAAAGCTAATGCATCTAAAACAAACAGTAAAACTACGACTTCGGCGAAAGCGCCGGAGAAGCAGTTTTTTGCACCTGCCAAACCTGCCGTTCAAACCAAACTAAAGGTAGGTAGTCCGAATGATCCGGCCGAAAAAGAAGCCGATCATATGGCCAATAAGGTCATGAATGCTCCTGCCCACGCCACGCATGCGGTACAGCGCAAAGCTACTGCCAATCAAACCATCCAGGCGAAAATGTCGCCGGGAAAGAAAGATGATAAAATTCAGAAAAAAGAAGATAAGCAGATTCAAAAGAAAGAAGATAAACAAATACACAAAAAAGAAGACAAGCAGATACATAAGAAAGAAGATAAACAGATTCACAAGAAGGAAGATAAACAAATACACAAGAAAGAAGATAAGCAGATACACAAGAAAGAAGATGACAAGAAAGTACAGCGCAAAAGCGAAGGCACAGAATCCTCGTCTATCGATAGTATAGGTGAAAGTCTGCTCACACGTAACAGTGGTAGTCCGCTGAAAGACGATACACGCAGTTTCATGGAACAGCGCTTCAACGCCGACTTCAGCAACGTCCGTATTCACACCGGTACTGAAGCCAGCCAGATGAATAATGATCTGGGAGCAAAAGCATTTACCTATCAGAACAACATCTACTTCAATCAGCAACAATACCAGCCAGGCACCTCCGATGGCAAACACCTGCTGGCACACGAGCTTACCCATGTGGTACAACAGGGTCAGTCTACTGTAATGCCACAGGTACAGCGTTTTTTAGGCGTTCATATCCCTTCCTGGCAAGATGTCATCGACTGGCTGGCCGAAAAAGCCTATAACATACCCGGCTTTCGTATGTTCACCATCGTGATCGGTGTAAATCCCATCAATGGTGAAACCGCCGACAGAAGCGCCGCCAACATATTACGTGCCATCGTGGAATTCCTGCCAGGTGGACATATCATCACACAGGCACTCGAAAAATATAACGTATTTGAGAAAGCAGGTGCATGGGTGGAAGGCAAGCTGAAACGCTTCTCCAACCTGATGGGAACAGTGAAATCTGCCATCAAACAATTTACCGACGACCTCGACTTTCTCGATATCATCCTGCATCCGATAGCCACCTGGGAAAAGGCCGTACATATCTTCTCTGATCCGGTAAATGAAATTATCAGCTTTATTCAGAGCATCTTCCAGGACCTGTTCCAGCTGATACGCGATGCCGTACTCAAGCCACTGGCCGGACTCGCAGCCAATGCACCAGGCTACGACCTGCTATGTGCCGTACTGGGTTTCAATCCTATTACCGGCGAATCTGTTCCCCGCAATGCTGATACGCTGATAGGCGGATTTATGAAGATGATCGGCAGACCTGATATCTGGGAGAATATCAAGAAAGGAAATGCCATTCAGCGCGCCTACGCATGGTTCCTCAATGCCATGAAAGGGCTCATATCAATGGTGAAGGGCTTCAAAGACGATTTCATCGCCATGCTGAAATCGTTGGAGATAATGGACTTCATCATCCTGCCCAACCTCTTCAGTAAGGTATTTAAGGTATTCGGCAATTTCGCCGGCACCTTCGCCAACTGGGCACTCGATACCATCTTCGACCTGCTGGAAATCATATTCTCAGTAGTAGCACCAGGCGCCATGCCTTACCTGGCCAAGGTAAGAGGCGCATTTAAAGGCATCCTCGAAAAACCGATGGTATTTGTAGGACACCTGATAGACGCGGCTAAGAAAGGCTTCCTTCAGTTCAAAGACCGTATTGGCCAATGGCTGAAGAAAGCACTGCTCGACTGGTTGTTAGGATCGCTGAAAGGTGCGGACATATACATTCCCCAGGCCTTTACACTGAAAGAAATCCTGAAACTGGTATTATCTGTATTCGGACTAACGTGGCAGAATATACGTGGCAAACTGGTAAAAGCAGTAGGTGAAACAGCGGTAGTGGTGATGGAGCAGACAGTGGATGTATTGGATACCCTTATCCACGAAGGGCCCGCAGCAGCATGGCAGAAAATCCAGGACAAAATAGAAGAACTGAAAGCGCAGTTCATTTCAGAAGTTACCAGCTTCGTAACGGTAACGGTAGTACAGGCAGCCGTCACCAAACTGCTCACCAGTCTGAACCCGGCGGGAGCCTTTATACAGGCCATCCTTGCCATATGGAACACCATCCAGTTCCTGATACAAAAGATACAGCAGATCGCCGCAGTAGGTATGGCCGTAGTAGATAGTATTGTGGAAATATCTTCCGGCGCGATCGGCAATGCTGCCAACAAAGTAGAGAATGTGCTGGGAGGTATGCTGAGCATGGCCATCAGCTTCCTCGCCAATTTCATCGGGCTGGGTAAAGTTTCAGATAAGGTAGTGGAAATCATCAAAAAGCTGAGGGCGCCGGTAGACAAGGCGATAGATAAGGTGATTGAATGGATTCTGAGTTTGGGTAAGAGTTTGGTATCAAAAGTAAAAAATGCAGTGGCAGGCTGGCTGGGCCTCCGGAAAGACTTCACCGATGAGGCTGGCGAAAATCATAGCGTATTTTTTAAAGGCTCAGAGGATAACGCCGTAGTGATGGTAGCCAGTTATAATCCACAGGCTCTTACAGAGTTTATAGCTAATGCAGGAAAGGAGCCTAAAAATAAAAAATATGTAACTCAACTGGAAAAAGCATTGGAACAAGTAGATATAGAAAGAAAGAAAGTCGTCAGTTCGGATAAGAAATCAGAGGTAGACAAAAAAGAAAAACTTGTGAACGAAAAAATATCCAAAGTTGCAGATATCCTTTCCAAAATGAAGATTTCCGGCGCAACGAAAGAAAAAATGGATCTTATTACGGTTAAATTCGAACGAGGAAACCTGAACAAAGAAATCTACGACGAACAATTGGGATACCAGACTGCAGGGCTGAATGGAATGACAATCGCCCGATGGTTTACCAACAGGTCACTCTATGAAATGAAAGGTCGGGATAATTCTACCATGCGCAAGGTAGAACGTCAGGAGCGTAATAGCGAGGCTGCACGACGTGCAAGAGTTGAACTTAAAGGGCAAATTAAACCCAGCGACCCTGATTATGAAACAGCACTGAAAGCTGCAACAAGAGAACATAGAGCAGATATCCGGGCAGAAGATGAAGGGCAAGCTTACCTGCATACAGTTGACGGCGTAGCTGGCGGTGATTCCTATAAATTCTCAGGCCACGGCGATAGTGAAATCAACTCCGATATCGGTAGTCAGTGGCCAGGCAGATTAGAACCAATTTTAGAAGAGGTAAAAAAGATAAAACCCGAAGTATACAAAAGTACCAATATGAATGTTAAATTAATATCTTAACTGCTATGGAAAATTTGCAACAATTTGAGCAAAAGCACCCTTTAGACAAAGGCCCGTTCACATCCGCAGATGCAAATACCATCGCGGCATTCAAAGACAAACTGCCCGACTTCTTATTAGATGCCTGGGCAAAAAATGGGTTCGCATCTTATGGTAATGGCTTTTTCTGGTTGATCAATCCGGATAAATATACAGACATCGCAAAAGGATTACTACCCAAATATCCTACCGCCATCCCCTTTCTCAGAACGGGTTTAGCAGGTATTTTCTTTTTGCATGACGGCAATATAAGTTTCTTTGAGTCTGTATATAATGAGATAGTGCACTATCCGGATTTTACCATGGAGCAGTTGTTTAACATCCTGTTGACAGATGATAACGTACTTAATGAAGATCAGTTCGAACCGCTGTATACCGCTGCCTTTCCAAGGCTGGGCATGCCTGCTGAAGATGAATGCTACGGCTTTTTTCCGGCGATACCACTAGGCGGAGACCTCTCACCGGAGAATCTCAAAAAAGTAAAGCTGGCGGAATATCTTTCCATCATTTCTCAATTATAATCTTATGCACACTTCCCTGCACGTCCCGCTCACATATCTGCGGCAGTATGTTACCGGCCGGCTGGCATTGCATTTTGAGCAGGCTACTGAAGTCAACGTTGATGCCGATGCCTGGCTGGAAGACGATTCCCCGTTCTCCAGGTGGATCATGGAACAGCAGCCGGAAGTAGAGGAATATGTTGCGTTATTGCTGGCATTCGCGCCACATATACAACCCGGATTTTTTGATGATATTTTAAAAGAATTTCTTCCGGACGGCGGTAATTTTATTGAATTCGGCGGAACCAAAGGGATGAACCACCGTGGCCTGCTTCCTACCGGCGATACGCTGCTATTCATATTGGCCGGCACCGACGTAAACAAAAGGGCGGCGCTGCAACTGTCGCTATTGCGTAATAGTAAATTCTTCCAGCAAGGCATCCTGCAGCTGGACGCTGTTCCCGCTGGCGAACCGCCCATGAGCGGCCGCCTCCTGCTCGACGAAGAGACCGCAGACATATGGATCACCGGAGAAGCCGGCAGACCTAAGTTTACCAGCGATTTCGCCGCCGAATATATCACCACCATGCAGGAATGGGACGACCTTATTCTAAACCCGCACACCCTCGAACAGATTCGTGAAATTGAAGAATGGGTCAGGCACCAGCACCAGCTCCTGCATGACTGGAATATGATACGTCGCGTGAAACAAGGTTACTGTGCCCTGTTCCATGGCCCTCCCGGCACCGGTAAAACCATGGCCGCCATGCTGCTGGGCAAATATACCGGGCTGGATGTCTATAAGATAGATCTGTCCAAAGTAGTATCAAAATATATAGGAGAAACAGAAAAGAACCTTTCCAGGATTTTCGATAAGGCACAGCGCAAACAATGGATACTCTTCTTTGATGAAGCAGACACCTTATTCGGTAAGCGTACAGAGATCAACGATGCCCGCGACAGGTACGCCAACCAGGAAGTAGGCTACCTCCTGCAGCGTATAGAACAATATGGTGGCCTGGTAATACTGGCATCTAACTTTAAATCCAATATGGATGAGGCTTTCCTTCGCCGTATCCAGAATATCATATACTTCCCTATACCTGCCGCTGAAGAGCGTTTTACCTTATGGAAACAAGCTTTCCCCGAACAGGTAAAGTTCTCCAAATCAATTTCTTTCGAACATATCTCCAATTACCATGAGCTGACCGGCGCCAATATCAACAACATCGCCTACCATTGCTGCCTCAAGCTCATCGCTGGCAATCAGGAAGAACTCTCCTATCCCGATTTGCAGCTTGCCATCAAAAGGGAATTGCAGAAAGAAGGCCGAGGCTAATCACTTCCGGGGATCGTTTCGTTCACCGATGCCTTCGGCATCGGTGAACGAAACGGGAAAATGACAAAACACCATCATCTCCCTATACCACCTGATAGTTCTTCCTGTAAGCTCTCCCCAACAGCAACGCAATCCCCAGCCACACCGGCACAAACACCAGCATCGCCACAACCGCAGGCTCTTTCATCAGGCTCACCGCCAGACTGAATCCTATCTGAACAGTAGATAACGTTAACCCATATGCGATAATAATGAGTGCTACCAGGCAGCCGTAGGTAAGTCCGGCTGCTACCGCTCTGCCCTGCAATCTGATGATCTGCGCTGCCAGCCTGTTTCCTGCCACTGCCCCTCCGGCCAGCAACAGGCCAAAGAACGACAGGTAGGTAGCATGCAACTCTATCTCCAGCATAACGGGTATACCTGCACGGAGATCATTTCTGAAAAGCAGTAATAAAAAAACAACGTGTGCCAGTAAGATAATCAGCAGATGAGCGAGCAACCCGTACCATACACCTTTTTTCGCCAGTGAAGCATTTTTCATGAATGTAGAAGGATATTAGATTAGTTTGATAATATCCTATAACACGCATGGATATACTTTGAACTAGTGAGTACGGCTTATACTTTTTCTACCTGCTCCTTCTTTCGCTCTTTCTCCATTCTGTATAGTTTTTCATTGATTTTGTCGAGATAAAAAACGATATCATCTACCCGGAATACCCATCTGAGAATGATGATCTGTAAAATACAGAAGATGGCCGCGCTGGCCAGCAAAAACCATGGGGAACTCATTGCATTCATGACTGGAGATTTAAGGTTTTGTCAATAAAGATTGGTGGTCAAGATATACTAACAACGTAAAAACCCCGGGCGAATTATTTAAAAATCAGGGGTTATTCCCTAAAATTACGAAAATCAGCTACCTGAAAAATAAAATACCGTGAAAACACCCCCCTCTTATGAGCATTTTCCCGTTGCGGGGCTTGGCGACCGGTTATACATTTGAACTCAGGAATACGCCTGATCCTGCATCCGAAAACACTGTGAAATGAAACGCTTATTTATCCTGTTACTTTTGATCCTTGGCCACCTGGCAATATACCTGCATGTCCAGGCAAAGAAAGAGGTCCGTCGTACTGCAAAGGAGGAGAAAAATGTTGCGGACCGCACGTATAATACACTTAACAATATTTCACTAGATAGGTCACCAACTGTTCAATCTGAGCAACACAGTGATGTTGTTGCCTACCCGGCGCTGTCGTACTAGCGCCCGTTGTTTGCTCTCCACTTTTATGGGGGATGGGAAAATAAAACGTTCTTCATCCCCTTTCTTTTTAAATTATCACTTTTTTATATATTTTACCAGCTTACTTTTTGATCACCCTAAAACATTCATGCTGATGTCATCATCAAATGTAACATTTGGAGGAAAGCCAATTTCATTAGAAGAAGCACGCGCTATCCTGAATACCCGTAAAGAATGCGTTGATAAAATGGACTTGCCATTAAAAATCGCCACCGGCATTCTTCACGAGCCAACAGTAACACATTATTACCTGGGTAACCAGAATGGTTTCCTGTTCAGCAAAGCAGAATTACTGCAGCTGATCGAATCGGAGGCACCTTATTACATGGTCATTGCAGGTGCCCATTCAGAAAAATCCACCGCATTTCAAAAAGGAGATCCTACCGTTATGATCATCCCTTGCACCCTGCTGAAAGATAGCAATGGAGAAGAAACCAACGGTTCTACCGTGTTAGCTACCGGCCTCCTTCCGCAGTCTAAAAAAGGTACTTCAAAAGTGGGCGATCCTACAGATCCTGTGGGTCTGGAACATCCACCAGCAACCAATGTTACAAATATCAATTTAGTTTAATGACCCCATATTAATGTTTTTCCTCACAACTTGCGTATTTTGCATAATTACCATACCGTTTCAGTTTACCAGTGGTCTTATGCAGTTACAGGATGTTTTGAGCGAAATTTCAATATGGATCGTTATATGCCCCTTGCTGGCAGGCCTTTACTTTATCAGATCCCTGTCACGGGACTCAATGATAATACTGGGGATAGTGGCACTGGCCGCTATCCCTCAGTTACTAAGGGCATTTATGGACGCCGGCCCCCTCTTGAATTTTACTTATAATCTTTATACAATTTTAGAAATTACATTGATCTGCTGCCTGTTATATCCAAAAGTCATCAATCCGGGCAGAAAGAAAATATTTATTATCACAACAGTACTAGTAACCGTTTTCAATATCTTAGCTGTTATCTGGTTTGGTTTGTCCACTCGCTTTATCAGCGAAGCAGTATCCGTCAACAACCTGGTATATACCATCTGGATCCTCCTGATCATCCTGGACCAGTACGAAATCACCGACGGCATACGCATTGGCTCTCCTTTCTTCTGGTATCTCACAGGAATCTTACTGTACGCACCCTGTACGATGCTGGTATTTTCCCTGTGGCAGTATATCAAAATACACCCGGATTCTGTAACAACTAAACTCTGGACCATACAAAGCATCTTTAATATCACCATGTATGTCCTGTTTACCATAGGTATCTGGAAAAACCATAAAACCCATCAGGCCAAAGTAATTTATCAAAGCGCAAATGGAAAATGATATCATCTTAAGCATAGTCATGGCAACCCTGCTGTTCCTCCTGCTAATCAGCTTTATCATCGCTTTCTGGATGATATACCTACGCAGAAGAGCAGCACACGCGCAGGAAAAACAACAACTTAAATCAGCCTTCGATCAGGAACTCCTGCGCGCCCAACTGGAAATTAAAGAACAAACCCAGAAAAATATCTCCCAGGAAATCCATGACAATATCGGCCAGGTACTTAGCCTGGTCAAACTAAACATGGGCACCATGAGCGTTGCCAATGTACCCGGACTGGACGAAAAACTTCAGGACTCTAAACAACTGCTTTCCAAAGCTATTCACGACCTTAGAAACCTCTCCAAAAGCCTCGATACGGACATGATCTCCGAAAAAGGCCTCTGCGCCGGCATCGCACAGGAACTGGAAATGGTACGCAAAACAGGCGCCTACGAAGTCAATTATAAAATTGAAGGCATGCCCGTAAGAATGGAAGCCAACAAAGAACTGATCCTCTTCCGCATCTTCCAGGAAGTGCTCAACAACATCATCAAACATGCCCATGCCACTATCATTGATGTGAATGTCAACTTCTTCCAGGATAACTGCCTCCTCGAAATCGCCGACAACGGCAACGGGATACCACCAGCCATCCTACAGGGAGAATCCTCCGGACTCGGCCTGCGCAGCATGCGCAAAAGAAGCAGCCTGATTGGCGCCGACCTCCAGATAGCCGATGTTCCAAAAGGTACGGCCATCACGATAAAAATACCGTATCTTACGGTCATAGAAAACCATCAATGAACAATAAAGTAACTATTGTGCTGGTAGATGACCACGTCCTTTTCCGTAAAGGACTGGCAACACTTATCGCCAGCTTCGATAACTTTTCCCTGCTGTTTGAAGCCAATAACGGAAAGGAATTCATCGCTATGCTCCAACCCGACCAACTCCCCGATATCGTACTACTCGATATCAATATGCCCGAAATGGACGGCTACGAAACTTGCGCATGGCTGAAGAAAAACCACCCCGGCGTCAAAGTACTATCCCTCTCCATGTACGACAATGAACAATCCATCGTTCGGATGTTCAAAGCCGGCGCCAAAGGCTATATCCTGAAAGACAGCGAACCCGCCGAACTCAGGGATGCCATGAACTCCCTCCATACCAAAGGGTACTACTACTCAGAAATGGTAACGGGAAAACTCATCCACTCCATCAACGAAGCGGAAGAAGAAGGTAATACAACCAAATTCGCTACCAACCTCTCCGACAGGGAAATCACCTTCCTTAAACTCGTATGCACAGAGCTTACCTATAAGGAAATCGCTGATCAGATGTGCCTCAGCGCCCGTACCATCGATGGGTACCGCGATAGCCTCTTCGCTAAATTACAGGTGAAAACAAGGGTGGGATTAGTGACGTATGCCCTCAAACACGGCATCGTCCTGCTCGACAAACTACCTTAACATATTACAGGGCTGACAGGCCCGCCCGTCAGCCCATTATTGAAAATCCTTCTTCAGGATAGCATACATATACATATCATGATACTGCTCCTGCCAGTACATATGGTCCCTCAGCAAACCCTCCCGCACAAAGCCATGCTTCTCCAGCAATAAACAGGAATCTGCATTATCTTTCATCACTTCCGCCTCTACCCTGTTGACATCCAGCGTCTTGAAAACATATTCCAGGAAACCATGCAGCGCCTCCGACATATACCCGCGCTTCCACCAGTTACTGGCAAGGTCATAGCCTATCGTACACCGATGATTGTTTTTATCGAATTTATTGATACCGATCGTACCTATAACGTGCTGCGTATCTTTAATCGTAATCGCCCAGCGTATGCCCTCTTTCTCCTTAAAACGTTTCTGGAAATATTGTATCAGCTCCATCGCCTTTCCCCTGCCCGCCAACGGCCGTAGATTATAAAACTTCACCACCTGCGGATCACTGAAAATATAATAGATCTCTTCCAGCATATCCATGGAAATAGCTTGTAGTGCTAACCTACTGGTTATTAATACAGGGAAGATGTCTGGCAATGCGTGCATAACGTGTGTCTTTATGTACTTTTCTGAATAATGCCGGTAATATATAAAAATATCGTTTCCTGTAGCAGTAAAATTTACAGAAGGCAATTCATCAGAATATTTCTCTTTTCTTAGGCAGATACAATATCTTACCCCACTATTCCGCGTAAGATATGTTATCAAGAAGAAGATTTATCAGCAATACAGCCATAGGCGCCACGGGTATCATCGGGAGTTTGTACGCAGGCCCCGGTATGGCTTTTCCTTCGTCTTCGCCTTCGGCAGATGACCCACTACACGATGTCAGCAGCGATTTATTAGCGCTCTGGGGAAAAACCCTGTTATCCATGCAGGTGAAAGATAGCAGCAGTCCACATTACGGCACGCTCATCTACCCCGCTGAAAATCAGGTCCATGGCCGCAGCGCCGACACGATATTCCCATTCATGTACCTCGCCGCGCATACCGGCAACCACGCCTACGTAGATGCGTCCGTGTTACTGTACCAATGGATGGAACGCACCGTTTCCCAGGACGACGGCTCCTGGTTCAACGAACCAAAACCCGGCTCCTGGAAAGGAACAACCGTATTCACCACCATCGCACTGGCAGAAACATTACTGCATTACGATCAGCTGCTCGATACCGGTTTCAAACAACAAATCCGCGACAGACTCCATAAAAGCGGGGATTATATCTGCAATAACTTCTCCGTAACATATGGTAATATCAACTACCCGGTATCTGCCACCTACGCGTTGACATTACTGGACGAACTCCTATCCGTGCCGCGTTACAGCCAGAAAGCCAAAGCCCTCGCTGATGATGCACTGAAATATTTTACTAAAAACAATCACCTGCTCAGCGGCGAAGGTGGCCCTATCAATACACCCAGCCCCAAAGGCTGCTACAGTGTAGACCTGGGCTACAACGTGGAAGAATCTCTGCCGGCGCTGGTGCAGTATGCCATGCATACCAAAAACGAGGAACTCCTCGAGGTAGTTTGCACTTCCATGAAATCGCACCTGCAGTTCATGCTGCCGGATGGTGGATGGGACAACAGCTGGGGTACCCGCAATTATAAATGGACCTACTGGGGCAGCAGAACCTCTGATGGCTGCCAGCCCGCCTATGCCTTGCTGGCACATAAAGATCCGGCGTTCTATAAGGCTGCGCTGCAGAACACACGCCTGATGCAGCAAAACACACATAACGGCATCCTCTACGGCGGCCCGCATGAATATGATCACGGACTCACACCATGCCTGCACCATACGTTTACACATGCTAAAGCACTGGCCACCATTCTCGAAAAAAAATATACCGTGCCTGCTAAAAAGCCGGAAAAAATCCTGCTGCCAAGAGAATCCGCCGAACCGATCACATTCATAGAAGACATACAAACCACGCTGGTAGCCACCGACAGCCTAAGGGCAACTGTTACCGTATACGATAGAAATTACAAGGATTTTAAAGCCGGCCATGCTTCCGGCGGAGCACTCACTATGCTATGGCATAAAAAAATGGGGGTGCTGCTATGTGCCAGCATGAACGAATACCAGCTGTGGGAAGCAGATAACATGCAACCCGACAAGTACCACGCCATGCCGCTAACTCCGCGACTGGAGGTAACATATAACGGTGTTACCTATACGAATATACAGGACCTGAATGCCACTATGCATTGTGAAAAAGAAGGTAATAACGTTGTCGTATATACGAAATCCGTATTAAAAGATAAGAACCAGCAACTGCCTGATGGCGTTGAAATAGCAGCGGACATCACCTATATATTTTCAGATCATGGCCTACAGATAAAATATCAGTGTACTAAAAATCATCTGCCTACAAAATTTGTACTCCCGCTGATATCATCTTCCAATGAAAAAATGAAAATGATAAATGACTATTCCTGCCAGGTAACAAAGCCCGGAGGAAAAGTAATAATAACTGCAAAATCACCCCCCAGATTCGATATAATGGAATACAAACGCATATTCAATTATGTACCGGGACTGGAAGCTATCCCCTTTGAGATTTCAGGACCGGAAGGAGAAATCCACCTCATGACCATCTAAAAACATAAGCGAAGCGCCCACCCGCCGCTCATTAAAACAAACAAAATGCCCTACTCTGCCGAAGGCGGAGGAGGGCATTTTAATATAATCAGTTCTATGCTTTAAAAGGTACTGAATGGCCCCGCCCCATAAGGCGCATAGCCATAACCATAATAATTACTTCTGCTAACGCTTACACTGCCGGAAATAGAGAAGGTCTTATCCTTACTGATATACATCAGGCCAACATTAGCGGCGGGATTAATACCGGTATTGTTCATCTGGCCCTGCATAGGCCCATACCCAATGGCTTTATTCATTACCGGCTGGAACATGGCGCCATTCATATGCATCATATAGGGCGTTACCGATAGTCCGCCGAAAGCGTATACATTATCCGTAATCCTCCTGTTGAGCTGCATCGCCAGCGGGGCAGACAAATAACTCACCGACCCACCCTTAAATGCCATAATGCCGGTGGAAATGCCGGTATATTTGGTCACAAACCATTTCTTAGGATGGTAGTTGATATTAGAATCGGCTACCGGGGCAGTATTGCCCAGGATGGACGGCGTATTGTACGCTGCGCCCGGATATACAGGGAGCTGCGCCTTTACGGCCATGCCGGACATTAAAACTGCGATGAATATGATTGCGCGTTTCATGGTATGAAGATAACCATCCTTTTTGTTAATATTGCTAAGGAAATCATAATATTTCGACCTGTACCGTAGTAACCATCCACAAAACCTAATTGTATGGACAATTCAAACTCCCACGATCAGCGCATCGCCGCTATGACATTTGCCTCCGTATATCCTTCCTATCTGGCAAAGGTAGAACGGAAAGGCAGGACCAAAGAGGAACTGCATCAGGTTATCCACTGGCTGACAGGTTTCAGTGATGCAAAATTACTGGAGCTGATAGCGGAAAAAGCTACGTTTGAGACCTTCTTTCAAAAGGCAAAACTCAACCCCAATGCGGGTTTGATCACCGGCGTTATCTGTGGCTACCGCGTAGAAGATATTGAAAACCCGCTCACACAAAAAGTCCGTTACCTGGATAAACTCGTAGATGAGCTGGCAAAAGGTAAGAAGATGGAGAAGATATTGAGAAGCTGATAAAAAAAGCAGCCTCTGAATCGAGACTGCTTCTACACTATGGCTGAGGAAAGAAATTACTGAACAACGATCTTCTGCGTATACTGCTTACCGTCGCTGAATATTTCCAGGAAATAGGTGCCTGCCGCCACATTACCCACCTTCACCGTAAAGCTGGCAGTGGTTTCCTGCTGCTGCTGAATCGCTTGTCTGCCTGCACTTAGCAGTACTGCTTTGATAGCGCTTTTGCCGCTATAGTCAGGAACCTTAACATAAATATTACCGCCTGCCACTACCGGGTTAGGATAAACATTCAGCGTATGATTTACAGTAGCTTTCTCTGCATCTGGCGCCATGGTAGCGATTTGCAGCGCAGGGTTAGCGGTAACGGCGGCACTGGTAACTGCTGTCGTAGATCCCACTACATTGCCCACTACGGTATAGTTAAATGACTCCCAGGTACCTTTAGCTGTCCTGTTGGCGGTCATGGCTGCAGCGCCATTTTCAGAACTGATATAGCCGCCATTGTTACACAGCAATGAAATGGTGCCATTACTGTTGGTAATCCAGGTAAACTGCTCCCAGGCCTGCGCGGTAGCACGGTTGCAGTTAATAGCCTGTGTGCCGTTTTCGGAAGAAACATACTTGGCCATAGAACGCAATGCGATCTTGCCGCCGCCGGCATCCAATACGGAAAACTGTTCCCAGGTACCTGGCGTAGCGCGGGTGCAGGTCATGGCGGTGGTGCCATTCTCTCCACTTACATACAGCCCGTTATTGCCTTTTAGCGTAATCACCTTGCCGATAGGCGCTGATGATGGCGTACTACGCGCTACTACCACGTCATTAATCGCTGATACCAGTGAATTGGCGCCGGTAACATCCTGCGAAAGCTCCCAGATCATGATACCGCTGCCCTGATCAAAGGCCAGATTGGTTTTCTGCTTGATCGTATTGATGCCATTATATCCTACATTACCAAATACATCGGCATAGGGATCTGCTCCTCTGGCTACCAGCTGCGCAAACGATTCCCAGGTAGGACGGCCATAGAAAGGCACACCCAGCGTCAGTTTGGATGCCGGCAACCCACGACCAAGCCAGTACGACACCGACTGTGTGGCATACGTGTAGGTAGAGTGATCAAAGTTGTTGTAGTCATAGGCCATCAGATTGTAGAAGTCTACCAGCGCAAAGGCACTGCTGAGGATACTGGCGCCTCCTGTGCCCACCACAGCACCTGTCAGCAGTTTACCATTATTATGCATGGTGGTGCTGAGTTGCGTCATAAGGGAGATGTAGTTGTTGGCAGAAGCACCCGCATCCGGGTACTCCCAGTCAATATCCACTCCATCCAGTCCATACTGGTTAACAAAATTGACCATGTTGTTGACAAAGGTGGTACGGTAGCTGCTGTTGGCAGCCAGGCTCTCGAAGCCGCTGTCATCGCCATTATTCCAGCCACCAACAGATATCAGCACCTTCACATTATTGGCATGTGCGGTACTGACAAGACTCTGCAGTTTGCTGGGGTTGTCGATTGCCTGCAAGCCTCCTGTTGCAGTGGGTAACAAAAAGGCATAATTGATGTGCGTCAGCTTACTGTACTGCACACTGCTTACACTACCAGACCAGCTTGGCATATAACCAACTACCCGGAATGGCGTTTGTGCCCTGACAGATAAAAAACAGATTAACAAAAGTAACAACGTGGATAGACGTGTCTTCATAAGGGGAATTTTACAGGTGAGGAATTAGAATATAAGCGTCATGACAAAAATATTCTTCAACTATACAAGTCGAAACTTTAACACTACGACATTACTACGTCAGCTACTTAATATTATTTTTGTACCCTGATGAACAACAACTTACGCATACGCCTATACTACGTTCTTTTGCTGGCTGTTACCATGTGGGCCGGCCTCGCTACCAGGCATACGCCCGACCTGTTCCCGAAATTTATCAGTGAGTATGGGGGAGATATCCTCTACGCGACCTTCGCTGTATTCGGGTTACGCTTCCTCTGGCTGAAGCCTGCCCTCTGGAAGATTCTCCTGGCCGGCTTTATCTATTGTGTGCTGATAGAAATACAGCAGTGCTGCCAGGCTCCCTGGCTGGTACAGCTCCGTAACACCTTCCCTTTCGGTCTTATATTAGGTTATGGCTTTCTATGGAGCGATATCGTTTGCTATGCCGCCGGTGTATTGCTTGCCTGGCCTTTCTGCCTGGTGGGTGAAAAGATATGGAAGTCTGGTAACGCCAGGGTATAAACGAAATACTGCCGGTATATTGCAGTGGGTTGCTGCAATTGATATCAGGTTGCATACTAAAAACAAAACGGCTGTACCATAGAGGTACAACCGCTTTGGCTCTATCATCCATTTATCATCACTTAACCGGCACCACACTTACAGCAGCCCCGCCTCCTTTTGCCAGGCGGAGGTGTAAAACAGTTTTTGTATCTGCTGATATATGATCGATCTTATAGGCTTCCGGATTGGTCTTCCAATCGGCATCCTTTGCATCACCATATACAGTAACGTTATATCGCTTTCCTTTTTCCAGGAAGTTCAGTGGGATATCCACAGTATGGGCATTTTCATCGGTAATGGAGCCGATAAACCAGCTGCCGGCACTGCGGCGCGCTATGGTGACATAATCGCCCGGTTCGGCTTCTATCACCCTTGATTCGTCCCAGGTCAGCGGTACATCCCTGATAAACTGAAAGGCGTCCATATGCGCTTCATAGTTTTCGGGATAGTCGGCCGCCATTTGTACTGGGCTGTACATGGTCACATAGAGCGCCAGCTGTTTGGCCAGTGTAGTATGTACCTGCTTACTCGAATCAGGTCCGAAATACCGGATTTTGAAGATACCTGGGGTATAGTCCATCGGGCCGCCCATCAGTCGTGTAAATGGTAAAATTGTTTCATGTTCCGGCTCATTACCCGTACTGAATGCATTGTATTCATTACCCCTGGCCGATTCTGACGCCATCCAGTTGGGCCAGGTACGATGCAGGCCTGTAGGGCGCATCGGTTCATGACTATCCAATGTCACCTGGTGTTTCGCCGCCATCTGTGCCACCCGCTCATAATGATTGACCATCCATTGCCCATCGTGGTGTTCGCCACGGGGAATGATCCTGCCCACATAACCTGTTTTTACACTTTTGTAGCCGTATCGGTTCATCAGGTCAAAGGCCTGCTCCATGCGGCGTTCGTAATTGGTAGCGGAACCGGATGTTTCATTGTGCATGATCATGGCAACGCCTTTGGACCTGGCATAGGCGCTAATGCCGGGCAGATCAAAGTCCGGATAAGGTGTTACAAAATCGAATACTTCTTCTTTCCAGTTGCCGAACCAATCTTCCCAGCCAGTATTCCAGCCTTCTACGAGCACGCCATCGATGTTATTGGCAGCAGCGAAGTCGATGTATTTTTTAACGTTGGCCGTAGTGGCGCCGTGGCGGCCACTGGGCACGAGATGCCCTGCCGCATCGGTACTGTCGGCATAGTCGGAATAACTCCAGGTGCTCTTGCCTGTCTGCATCTCCCACCATACCCCCACAAATTTCATTGGCTTAATCCAGGACGTATTGTCCAGCTTTGATGGTTCATTCAGATTAACGATCATTCGGGAAGATAAAATATCCGCTGCCTTATCACTCACAATGATGGTACGCCACGGTGTCTTAAATGGCGCATGCAGATAAGCCTTGTTACCTGCTGCATCCGGGACCAGACTGGCACTGAAAGCACAGGCTTCTCTGTTGGTATGCAGCTGCATCGCAGGATAGTTCACCAGCGCCGCTTCATGGATATTGATATACAACCCGTCGGCAGATTTCATCATCAGTGGTGTTTGCACGGCAGTAGCATCGGGCGCTACACGTACAGCAATGGCGGTAGATGATTCCACCATCTTCCTGTTGTCTATCTCAGATATTTTAGAAGTCGTATATGGATACTCGTTAGTATCATAATCACCGGGAATCCAGAAAGTTTTATGATCGCCGGCCATGTTGAATGCAGTACGTTCATCCGCTACCACGAAGTATTGCAGCCCGTCCTGTTTAGGAAACTCATAACGGAACCCTACACCGTCTGCGAATACACGAAATTCAATATTCAGCTGACGGTAAGGCTTTTCATTTTCCTGTAATCTTACCTGCAGCTGGCGGTAATGGTTGCGGATATCTTTCTCTTCTCCCCATACCGGCTGCCAGGTTTCATCTGTTTCTTTCACATCGCTACCCAACAAACGAAAGTTGCGGTAAAAGGTACTATCATCATTTAGTACAAACCCCATCTGCGATGGCAATACCACCGGCTTTCCCTTATATGAGACGGCATAAACAGGCTGGCCGGCTTTGTCCAGCGCAAAGGTTAATTTAACATTCTCCGTCTCAACTGTCTGTGCATCCGCTGTAAACCATACCAGCAAAACAGCTAAGCCGAGTGTAAGTCTTCTCATTAGCATATCGTCTGTAAAAATTATTGATGAAGGAATCTGTTTCCCTGCAAAGAATTATTTGGTAGTATCGCCACCGCTGGTGGCGATACTACCGTTGAGATAACCGATGCCTTCGGTCTCAGTTATCTCAACGGGAAAAAATAAGTCTGTATTTACTTTGCGGGAAATACCCTAGTAGCCGGGATTATTCTTCCCTTGCAGGGCAGGGTTGGCGTTCAGTTCAGTAATAGGTAAAGGCCATGCATATGCCTTGTCGTCCCATGTCAGCTGGCCGGCAACCGTTCTGGTAGTTTTAAAATAGGCGGCTTCTGTTGCGCCCAGGTGCCAGCGGCAAATGTCGAACCACCAATGGCCTTCATTGAATAACTCTGCCCAGCGTTCATAATACAAAGGATTATGACCAAGTACAGGATCACCGGAAGCTGCCGCAGGTGTAGCATCTGTAATCGTTTTATAATCAATGGCGGAAGGAGTATTCACCGGCAGATTATAAGCCCTGCGCCTTACCTTATTCAGGTATTCCAGGCCAGTAGCATTGTCGCCGGATTTAATGCTGGCTTCTGCATACAGTAAGTATACATCTGCCAGACGGAGCAGGTAGATGTTTGCACCATCTGCAGGGCCTACATTTAAAATTGAATTAAATACGGGTGCATATTTTCTGAAATTCCAGCCCAGCTTGGTAGCGATATCAGCATCTCCGAAAATATAATTCGGACGTGATACAGGACGCCAGTTCTGGCCATCTAATTTTACAGAATCCAGCCATGGCTGAAAACAGTTGACATATAAACGCGGATCTACTGTCTGATTAGTTCTTGCTGCCATTGCCTTCGCTTTATATACCGGGTCCATTACTTTCGCAGGATTGGTGTAGCTGGCCGGCTGACTGCTGTTAAATTTCGGATTATCTACCAACGTAAAGCTACCCAGGGAATAACCGAAACGCTCCACATTTCTGTCGTGCAAACCATCGTTTCCACCATAGCCCATAGCGATGGAACTTCCCTCTGTTCCATCATCTCCCAGCGCATACGGAGGCCAGATCAAACCATTGATGGTAGTAGCATTCGCCGCACCGGAGAACACACCGTAACCACCTTTGGAATCCTGATCTACGTTCAGTTCAAAAATTGATTCTTCATTGAATTCATTGGCAGTAATACCAATAAATGCATCGCGATATTTCGTATATGGCATCAGGCTTTTACCACTGTTATTGATAACATCCTGTAATACCGGCAATGCTTTATCATAACTTTTTCTGAATACATATACCTTACCCAGCAAGGATTTGGCAGCCCATTCATTCACACGCCCCACTTCATCAGCACCCCATACTTTACCTTTCAGCAAGGTAGCAGATGTCTGCAAATCGCTGATAACCTGGTTCCAGACAGACTGAATACCCGCACGTGGACGCTGCGTTTCAGCTAACAGCTTGGCCGACTTTGTAAACAGCGGTACACCAAGCGTATCACCGGCACCAGGATTTACCAGGTAGTCCTCTCCATAAAGATTTTCCATCCAGAAATAATAATAGGCACGGAGAAAATAAGCTTGCCCGCGTATATAATCTATGTTCGGCTGATCGCCTTTCTTCGCATAGTTCTTCTCATAAAAATCAGCTGCTTCCAATGCTACGTTGGCGTTTTTAACACCGGCGCCTAAAGCGAGGAAGTTCATGGAAATAAAACCGTTGCCGGAGGTCAGGGTAGTGGTATTGATAAACCCTTTCCAGTCACCGTCCGTATAGTTTGCATCCGCATGGTGCGTACAGTTGGCCAGCATTTTAGGCAGCAGGGTAAATCCGAACAGGTACTGATCACGGAGATTGGAATAAGCCGGCGTCAGCGTACTGTTCAGGGCTTCCATGTTGGACGGATAGTTATTGGCGAGGTACTGGTCTTTCGGATATTGTACACCCGGATCTTTCTTACAACCCGTAGCCAGCGCCATTGATATTAGTATTACAGCAGATATTTTCTTGTACATGTCTTTAAGTTTTAAGCATTAGAAATTAACATCCAGTCCAACAGAATAAATTTTTGCCTGTGGATACTGTGGCACTGCATCTACGCCCCTGGTGGTTACACCTACACTGGTTCCTACGAAACCTGCGGTAGACTGAACAGAATATGCACTGCCGATTTCAGGATCTATACCGGAATATTTGGTGATGGTAAACAGGTTGTTAGCCATTACAAATAAGCGGGCAGATTGAATGCTTACTTTTCTTAAAAAGGTATTATTGAACGTATACCCGATCTGCAGGTTTTTCAGTTTGAGATAGCTGCCGCTTTCAACGAAATAGCTGCTCGGAGAATTATAGTTGTTATTTGGGTCCAGTGATCCATCGTAACCCAATACACGTGGGGCATTGGTTACTTTATTGTCACCAAAGAAAGAGGTCGTGAATACTTTGGAGGTAGCATTACCATCCCCAAACGGAGAATAGGAATAGGCTTTCACACCGTTGAAGATATCCACACCGGCTACACCGTTGAACAACATCGCCACATCAAATCCTTTGTAACCCAGGCGGATGTTAGCACCATACACCAGTTTAGGATTCGGATTACCAATCACCTGACGGTCGGCAGCATTTATTTCACCGTTCTTGTCGAGGTCTTCATAATGCAGGTCGCCGGCATGAGAAACTTTGTAATTCACGGTCTGAACGGATGCTTCTTTGTCGGTCTGGAATATGCCGATTACCTTGTAGCCCCAGAAGGAACCAAATGGCAGCCCTGCTTTGGTTACTGTCAGCGGTGCAGTACCCATCAGGTTATAACCGCTCTGATCGAGGTTATTATAATAGTTACGGCCATCGTACAATGCATCATTATTGATACCATCCAGGTCAACAACGCGGTTCTTATTGAAGCTCAGTGTGGTGCTTACATCATAGGTAAATTTACCGGCATGATCTCTGTAGCCCAGTAAGATATCCCAGCCCTTGCTGTTAACCTTACCGATATTTACAAAATAAGGCGCCGCATAGCCGGAGCTGGCGGCTAACGGCAACGCATATAGCATATCTTTTGTATTGCGGTTATAATATTCTACAGAGAAATATAACCTGCCATTCAGCGCTTCTCCATCTATACCCACATTGCTTTCATAAACCGTTTCCCAGTGCAGGTTAGGGTTTGAAACGGAATTGATGGAGTTGGCCACCAGCAAGGTACCATTCGGTGAAAAGTTCTGTGCTCCGTTGGCAATACCGCTACTACCTGTAAACTGGCTATAGGTGGCGAGATAGGAATACGGCGGAATATTGCTGTTACCCAATGTACCATAGCTGCCACGCAGTTTCAGCATATTTACGGCGCTGGTCAGCGGCCTGAAGAAATTTTCATCGCTGATCGTCCAGCCGGCAGATCCTGCACCAAATACGCCTTTCTGCATTCCAGGGCCAAATACGGTGTAGTTGGCATCCTGTCTGATAGAACCCGTGATATAATATTTATTGGCGTAGTTGTAGCTGATACGTCCGAACATCGATTTCACCAATCCCTGCGGATCGTTCTTACCACTCATGGCGAGTGCGGAGTTGGTCGTCTGAACAAATGCATAGCCTGGTAAACCGACCGCACTTTCCGAAGCTATCAGGTTGCTGAATTTAGAAGTAATCTGCTCAAAACCTGCAATGGCGTTGAGGTTATGTTTACCAAAAGCCTGATCATAGGTCAGCACATAGTTACTCAGCAGCTGAGAACTGCGGATGCTTGTTTTAGTGAGCGAGTTGGCAGTAGGTGTACCCGGTCCGAAATTGCTGTTATCCTGGAAATAATCCTGCGCCTGATCGAAGTAGGAATAACCGAGATTAGCCCTGAAACTCAGGTGCAACGGCAGTTTGATGTCTGCAAATACATTTCCCTGCAGGTTATTTTTAATATCGGTGATATCGGCAGAATTGATAACACCTAATGGGTTGGGCGCACCAAAGTCAAAATTATATCCCGGAGGGGCTGTACCAATTTTACCATCTTTATTATATAACGGCATAGTAGGAATAGAGCGGAAAACAGCGTTTTTCAGCATGGATTCCACCGGGCCGTTCGGCTGCGTTTTACGCTGGGAAAGCGCTAATTGTTCACCTATTTTAATATACTTTCCAAGCTTATATTCTGTATTCACACGTGCCCCACCGATGTTGGAATAGTTCCTGATCAGGATACCATCCTGTTTGTTGTAGAACCCGGAAAAGAGGTAGTTCACCACCGGAGAGGAGCCGGCAACAGAGAGGTTATAGTTCTGTTCAGTACCATTGCGGTACAACACATCCATCCAGTCGGTATTGGCCAGGGTATCGGTGTGCTGTGCTGATTTATAACGGCCCGGGAACAGTACATTCTCCATTTTGATATAGTCGTTTTTATCCAGCATCTTCACCAGCTTAGGTTTGGTAGATCCATAGCGTGCGCTGAAGTTGATGGCAGGCTGCTGGCTGTTACCGCGTTTGGTGGTGATAACAATTACACCGCCGGCGGCGGCAGAGCCATAGATAGCAGCAGCACTGGCGTCTTTGAGGATATCGATGGTAGCAATGTCCTGGACGTTGATGTTATCTCCGGGAACACGCACGCCATCAACAATGTACAAAGGCGCCGGCTGATGCAGGGATGACAGACCTCTTACAATGATGGTAGGTGTTGCATCAGGCGCACCTGAATTCTTGATAACTTCCACACCTGCCGCACGACCCTGTAACGCTTCTGTAGCATTGGTTACAGGCATATTTTTAATCTGGGTGCCACTCACGGAAGAAATGGCGCCGGTAAGGTCTTTACGTTTCTGGGTACCATACCCCACTACCACCACTTCACTTAAATTACCCTTGTCTGTTTGCAGGGCCACCTGGAAAGTCTGTTTATCTTTTACGGGTATACGCTGTGTTTCATACCCTACAAATGTCACCAATAATACGCTGCCGGCACCTGGTACCGTGATGGAGAAATTACCGTTGGCATCCGACTGTGTACCGGTTTTGCCTCCTTGTACAGCAACAGTAGCACCAGGTAGGGGCTGACCGTTTTCTCCGGTAATCTTACCGCTCACCACCCTGTTTTGTGCAATGGTTACGTTTACCAGAAAAAATAGCAGGAAGCTGAGCATTGCGGTTGCAAGCAATCTGTTTTTAATCATAACTGGGAATTTTTTGGAATTCGAAATAGGTCGGCAATAGCCGGTAAGGGAATCTCTTTTTAGTGAATAATGGAATTTGATTGATAAAAATGATGGTAGCTGTTTATTCCACATCTACCGACAGTACCATGGACGGAAGCAAAGAAAGACCCTTGAGAAAGGTTTCTCAAAATATATGCGGGAAGTATAAGGAAATATGGGGAAATCAAACAAATATTACCATCTAACTAAATGATAATCAAAATAATAAAAACATATTAATAATAGTAAAATATAATAATTCTGGAAAGAAATCAGGCTTTATACTGCCTGTATAGACATGATTTTTCGCTCAAATTCCTCGTTAGGCACCACAGATTTATTCTTGATTTTTGTCTTGTAGGTATTAATGGTATTAACAGAATATTGCAGGATATGCGCAATCTTTTCCGGGTCGTGTATCCCTAAACGTATCAGTGCGAATATGCGTAAGTCGGTATTCATCAACTCTCCTTCTTTTAATTCGATCTGGTGCTCTCTTAAAAACAACTGATTAAATTCCGCGATAAAATTCGGATAGAGTTTCAGGAAGATGCGGTCGAAATCCTGCAGCAGGTAATTCTTTTCTGCCCGGAGGTTTATATTATTGGAGAGGGCTTTGATATCCTCAAATTTTCGGTCACGGATTTTCTGTTCCAGGTTACGTTTGAAGATCTCAATCTTATCAAAGAATTCGCTGTTGGCATTAAAGAAGTAACCGATATATTCTTCTTTAATGCTATTGGCTTCTTTCAGACGCTGGTTGATTTCCTGTTCTTTAGCATGGGCCCGGGTGATGGTCAGCTGGGCGAGTTTCAGTTTCTTCACCTGCCGCTGCACCGTGAGGATCAGCAAAATCACGCCTATTAACAAAAACGTGACAACAGTCGCGTAGGTAATCCAGGTACGTTCCTGCTTTTTAACCATACTCAGTTTCTCACTTTCAATCAACGGCAGGATATCCGTGATTTTTACTTTCCGTTGCCGGGCGCCATAGGCGGCTGCATCGGAGGTGGCAAGCTGGATACAGGTAGAAGCATCCTTTACATTTCCCTGCTGGTATAGCAAGGTCGCCAGGTTAAAAGCGGCTGAAGTTTCCCTGGTGCTTGATTTAATATCGGCATCTGTTGCCGCAATGAGTTGTAATATAGCTGCTTCATACTGCTGCCGCTGTATATAGATATCACTCACCGTAGATGCAGCCAGGGCAATCTCATGATAACTTAACCCTTTCCGGGCCAGCAGTTTATTATATATAGCTAATGCCGCTTCGTTGTTTCGCAACCGGATATTTTTCAGCCCGTTGTAATATTCGTAGTCAAAGGAGCCCGGCTGCATCAGTGCCAGGGCGCTATCCATGGCACGGTTGCCTTCATCTACGTTGGCTGTCTTCAGGTTGTTATCGCTGCCAAAATCCGCCATATCATAATGAAAGCGCCCTTTCAGCAGGTAGAACTCTGAGCGCAGGCTATCAGGCAGAAAATCCATCCGGATATTATTCAGCGAATCTGCCGCATCCTTGAAGAAGCCCGCTGAAATCAGGGAGAAACATAGCTTCAGCTTAGCCTGCTGTATCAGCGTTTTGTTATTCAGCTGCATGGCTACCTCCTGCAATTTTAGCGCATAGGTATGTGCAGAGTCATAACGAAAAGCCTTAAACTCTTCGTACAACTGTAAATAAATACCAAACCGCTCAGCTACACTGGGTGATGCCAGCAATCCGGCTTTTATTCTTCTGATATTGGATTCTTTCAGCGAATCATAATGTGGTGCATCTGCAATTGTTTGGTTGAGTTGTTTCAGTGCAGCATCAACGGACTGCTGCGAAAACGAGGGGAACCAACATAAAGTCAGCACAGTCAGCAATGTTATATAGCGCATACCAAGGTATAAAGGCAACTTTTGCGAAAAATAGGAAATTATTGGTGATTTCCGGCAAAAGAATGAATCAAAGCAAGATAAATCAAATGAAAACAAAGTTTTCAAATAAAAACTTTGTTTTCATTTGAAAAAATACATTTACATTTGTAGCTGAAGCTTTCCATTGAGTAATCCCAAGTTGTAAGAAATCATAATAATCATTTATATCTAATCTATTTAACCATGAAAGCAATTGTAACAGTTAAACAAGTACAGAGAAATGAGAATTATTTCAATGCCTCCAATTTTGGCTTATGCAAATAAACATCCAACATCAGCCCAGGCGCTAGGTGATTGGTGCCAAAAAATCAGAAATGTAACTTGCCGAAATTTGAATGAACTAAAAAAAGTTGTATCAGGCTCTGTCGACTATGTAGGTGGAGATGCACTATTTATTTTCAATATTGGAGGAAACAAGTGCCGATTATTGGCTGCAATTCATTTTAACACCCAACTGGTTTATATTCGGGCTGTTTTAACACATAAAGAATATGATGAATATAATAAAAATGGAACCTTGCTAAACCTTTAACAAGGACAAATCAAGTATCATGAAAATCTCAACAAAACAGGAATATTTCTCTGCAATGGCGGAAATTGAAGGGCTTTATCAAAAAGGCTTTTCAAAATTAAACCAAAAAGAAGAAAAAAGGTTAGGGGTATTATCTGAAGCGATTGAGGCCTGGGAGACTGTACATTATCCCATGCCATCAAAGCCCGATTTCCCGGCAATTATTACCTACCTACTTGAAAGCAACAAATTAACTCAAGCTGCACTAGCAGAAGAATTAAATATTTCAAAAGGTTTTTTAAGCCAATTACGACATGGCTACAAGGCACCTAATACTGAAGTACTGACTGCCATTCACTATAAATTCCATATAGATGGAAATCTACTTCTTGAAAGCCTACCATATAGTAACCGTTAATATAATGATACTAAAACGGTTACTGTATGGTTAGAAAATTCTAGTAGTAAGTTTGACAGGTATTAATTTACACTATACTGCTGTCTATCAACAGTAAAAAAGAACATCTACATAAAAAACTGCTCGCTGATAATCTTCCCGTCCTTTGTCACATACACACAAATCTCCGACATCTGCATTCTGTCCTGCCCTTTCATGGTCAGGTCCATATTCAGCACAACAGTAAAGGATTTGCCGGCAACCAGCGGCTGTGAGAAAGAAATATCGTGGTATTTCTCCACCATACTTTCAAATTTTTCGCCTTTGGCATAAATACCTTTCAGGCCATGGGTTTCCTTTTCGAAAGCCGGTGTAGCATAAGGTTCAATGCTGACCGCGTTTTCGGCGTATAATTCTTTCTGTGCTGCTTCAAAATCTCCCTTACTGCAAAGTTCAATTAATCTTGCTGCAATAGCTGCGGTGGTCATAATACAATGGTTTTATATTGGATGAAGATTCTCTGTTACTAAGTTCACATATTAATGCGAAGGAAACGCAGGTACCATGTTAATTTTATTTATTTTTTCGGGAGATGATATGCATTTGCACTACTGTTAACGCCAGCTCCCTTTCATTTTCCTGTTCTTTTTTCTTTCATTGAAGATAAGATGATCGAAGGATAATCTGCCGGCGCCATAAGCCAGCAAAGTAAATAACATGATGAAATAATATAAGGGTATTTCAAACCCATTATTGCCGGCTTCAAAGCCGTTCTGCCAGTGTACGGTGGCAATCGCTACGATCATACTTATCATCAACGGAATGGTGATATACCGGACAAATAAACCCAGCGACAGCAGCACCACGCCTAACGATTCACAAATAGCCACTACATAGGCATTCGTATATGGTAAGATGATATGCAATTGCGCAAACCAGTCACCGATTGCATTGATATCCTTCCATTTTCTTAATGCGGGGATTAAAAAGCCATACGCCAATACCAGCCGCATCATCAGCAGCGGTATATCTTTCAGCGATGCCCATACCCTTACCCATACTGCATTAAATCCCATATCTTCATCATTTAAAACCTAAAACAAATTTCCGCTGTCGCATATCTTCCAGGAAAGCCACCGTATCCTGCTCCAGGGAATCCATTGCTGTTATATTCAACTGCAACGCATATTCCAGGATATCAGACAGGGTAACGCCCATGGATAATTGCTCTGTCACAATAGCCAGCCATGGCGACAAATCGGTAAACTGAACATATCCTGTGTCCGGTTCACGAAAAAGCAGCACAAAGTATGTGCCTTCTCTTTGCAGCAGCTGTTTCTTTTTTCTTTCCAGGTGTACGGGATACCTGAAACTCAACAAGGTATGTTCAGGATTCAAAACAACCTGATCATCTTTCCAGTGGCCGTTTTCGCGGCAATCAGGCACTGGCTTGTCAGCCATATTGAACAGCTCCGTTTCCGCCCATTCAAAGTATAATAAATCAAGCAGCCACGGCGTTTCGAACGTCTCGTTCCAGTTATTTTCCACAGCATAGGTGTAGAATTCCAGCGGCAGTTTCCACATCTGGGTAGCGCTGCAGGCATGATTGCTGAAGAAATCCTGTATCATCCGGTTCCATTTCCGCTTTGGCAGGTTGGCGAAAGCAACGGGGAAGGCGGACTCCATGGCATCATTGATCACATTAAAAACCAGCTGCCTGTAATATTGCATACGGTCGCTGCTGGCACCTGGAATGGCCACCTTTTTACCGGTACGGCACCAGGAAGAAAATGCCTGTTGTATCCGGTGGGTATCAGGCTGTAAGTGCGTGTTTGGCATGCCAGTGTTTTTGACAGATAGATTGAAGACGATGGATTTCGCCCTGTAATTCTTCCAGCTGAGGAAAGTTAAAATCCCGCTCCAGGAGTACCGGTACGGGCTTCAGTCGTTGTATCGCCCAGTCAAACAGCTCATATACCGGATCGATCACTGCCTGTCCGTGGGTATCAATAATCAGGTCAGGGGCTACCTGTTCATGGCCGGCCATATGGATATAGGCTACTTTATCTGCCGGCAGGGCGGCAATAAACTGCTTCGCGTCGTACTGGTGGTTAAATGCGTTTACATATACATTGTTCACGTCCAGCAGCAGCTGACATCCGGAGCGCTGCGCTATTTCATTGATAAAATCCACCTCACTCATCTCTGCCGCCACAGGCGTATAATACGATACAATTTCCATTACCAGCGGCCTTTGCAGAAACTCCTGGACCTGCTGTATCCGTTCGCTGATATGCTTCACCGCATCCATCCTGAAAGGAATGGGCAGCAGATCGTACATATGCGCATTGTCACATTTGGAATAACTCAGGTGCTCTGAGTAGATCCTTACCTGGTATTCGTCCAGAAATGACCGGATGTACCGGAGAAATTCCATGTCCAGCGGCTCCGGACTGCCTATCGACAACGACAGCCCATGACATAGCACCGGGTATCGTTCCACTGCCTGATGTAATATTTTCTTCCAGTAACCACCGATGCCCATCCAGTTTTCCGGCGCAAACTCAATGAATTCGGGCCTTAAATGGTCACCGGATAGCAACGCTTCAGCCATCTCTCTGCGAAAACCTATGCCTACCATAGTCATAATTTGAGGTAATAAGACCGGCATACCTTGCGGATGGCCGGCCTTACTGTGAAAAATTATTTGCCGGATTTAGTTTTGGTACTGTCTTTGGCCATACCTTTACCTTTTCCTTTTCCACCTTTTTTACCGCCACATTTGCCTTCACCACATTTTCCCTGTCCGCATTTACCTTCTTTAGCCTTGTGTACGGAATCTTTTTTCGCACCGCAGTTCAGCTCCAGGCCGGCAGCGTTGGTAGTCGTACCGGTTAATGTACTGCGTACAGCCGCTCCTGACCCCAGGTTGGTGTAGCTCACCGGTTTAGCATTTGCAAGTGTTGCAAGACTCAGGATAGCGCCGGCAACAAGCGATCCGGATAACAGTACTTTTTTGTCGGATTTGTTTTTCATGATGTGTGATTTATTTATCGGGTAAAAAATAATTACAGGAAAATAAGTAAGCAATCCTTACTACATTCAGCACATGGATCCGGAAGGGCAATCAGACAGGGCCATGATTAAACGCAGGCTAATATTTTCTGTCTAAAATCTTAATTGGCAATATGGTTAGGCAGGATGAGCCCCTGCAAAGTTTAAAACGCAGGAGGTCTGGCATTGTTCACCGGGGTGAATTCCTCCTGTATACGGAAGGTATAAAAATCTACCGGTTTTTCGATCATGACAGGTTTCCGAACGGCTTTTTTCTGACTGGGCAGATACCTAAACCCTTGCTGGCAGCGGAAAGATTCATCGAAACTTCCTATTAAAGCAATTTGCACTATTTTTGACCAACAGTAACCAGGAAAGGGCCGCTATTCAGGCTCGTTCCTTACTTATACTAACGTACATCCATATACTATACCTTACGGATAGTTTCAGGTGACAAAACATGAAATTATTAGCCCATGAACAATCAGACGCCTCCTGTAACTTCCACCTACTTTGTTGCGCTGGTGAAAGATTACCTACAAGGACTGAAAACTAAAACGGAAGTGCTATCCGACATTGCTCCTGTCCGGGCCGGCCTGGATATCCCGGCCACGGATGAGGTTACCCGGCAGGTTATTGTTACAGCCCGCCAGTTAAATGAGGATATTTATGAAGAGATGATCACCGCGATCGCCCATGCTACAGATACCACACCTACAAGGGCAGGCATGGTACATCACCTGAAAGCATTATTGCAGGGCAGTATCAGCGAGGCCGACTTCAGGCAATGGGCCACCTGGCACAATGAACCCGGCACAGATACCGGCGGCGGCTTCTTTGACGACCTGGCGGTAGACTATTTCTGTACACGCCTGGTGCCACAATCCGGCCAGGAACTGACCGGTCACCATTATGAAAAGGCGCTGGAAATATTCAGCCATAAGGCAGAACAGCCACTGAAAGATAAAGTAGCACTCGTTTTACTCACCGAAAAGGAACAACAACGCTTCCTGTTCTATATCGGCGATTATACCGCCGGCCACCATACCCCCGAACAGCTGGACGTTTACCTGATGAACCGCTTCGGAATGGACCATTATTCCTTCCCTTATATGGCGGAAATCACCGCGCTGGTGAACAATCCTTCCAAACTTCCGCAGCTGCTGCAAATGGCTAGGAATGGGGCTTCTCTTGTCTGATAATATCTGAAACAGCTATACGACGGGGCTCTCCATTAACAATGGCGGTAGTGGTAGTAGCCCTGACAGCGCCATCGCTATACGTCAGCAAAGTTTCCAGCGGCAGCGATACCGGCACAATGCCACCCGCTGCCTGGATATCGGCCAGTTGCTGATGGTAAGGCTCCGGAATGTGTATGTACCCGCCGAAAAGCGTATGTATCGTTGCCGGCAGCCAGATATGGGCACTCACCAGGGATACCGGGGCTGTACTGTCGGACATGGCCAGGCTATCTGCCGCAAATTCATCGCACAATATTCCTTCTATCTCCTTTTGCTGGCCCGTTTTCGCCAGCTTCTCCATAAAATCCCACTCTCCCGGGTATACCGGACTCACCTCATCTAACTTCAGTGCTTCCTTTTCGCCGCTGCCTATACGATGTATGGCTGTCATACTCAGCTGGGCCGCATGGAGGAAGTCGGCAAAATACTGGTACCGGGCGCCATTCTGGTTATCTTCAATATTTACAGCGAGTTGTGGCTTTTCGCTGCTGTAGCAGATGGTGATATGCTGACGCACTTCCGGGTCTGCGGTATCCTTCCAGGTTTTAGTTTCCTGGTAGATGGCAATATCATATTCATATACGGAGTCTAACTGCACTTTTTCATCGCCGCCGATGATCAGCGAGGGCGCTGTGATGGGCTTCCCCGGTGTTTCATAGGGGCCTTCATCCAGCTGAAAGGTGTCTTTCGGCATCCCCGTCAGCTGTCGGAAACGATCTTTTACCTGTTTGAACAGCTGGGCCTGCGCAGCGGAGGAAATAAGCAGGCACGCACATACGAGGGATAGTATCACCCGGATCTTCATAGGCATAGGTTTATGCCGGGCAATATACATTAAAATATTTTACAATAAAAAGGATCAGCTGACCATGAGGCTACAACCGCGCAGGGCGGAATTATCGAGTCGGCCGAGTACTTCAAAACGGCCGTCATCATGAATTTTGCCGATATCATCTGTGGCGATGAACGCACAGGAGTAGATATTGGCCAGGTCGATCACATTGATAACACCAGCGCCTTTTCCTGTCTTCAGGTCGAAGGGGTCGTTTTCATCGCGGAGCAATATACGCATCCATGGCGGTGTCATAAAAAGCCCGTTGCCTTTGGAGTAGGCCTGCGATAAAAGCTCCGTCATACCGTATTCGGCATGGACTACCTCAACGCCTAAACGTTCTTTGAGGTACTGGTGCACTTCGTCGCGGGTCCATTCTTCGCGGCGCCCTTTCATCCCACCGGTTTCCATCACGATGGTATTTTTCAGGTGCAGGGTATATTTCTCTGCAAAATCCAGCAGTCCGAAGGTAACCCCTATCAGCAGCACTTTTTGTCCGCGGGCTTCCAGGGCCTGTAGCTCCTGGTATAATTTATCGTGTTCGTACAGATAGAATCCACTTTCCAGCTTGCCGCTACGTTCAATCATTACCTGCACCATGCGTACCAGGCTGGAATGCTGACGCTCGAGGTAAGAAGGCAGCAGTCCTACAATAACGTAGTCGCTCACCGGTCCGTAAAACTGTTCAAAAGCAATCATGAAGCTGCGGGTGTAGATGTCCGCATCTTTCACGAAATGTTTGCTGTTGATCGTTTGGGTGGTGCCACTGCTTTCAAACAGCAGTTCCGGCTCAAAGTTGCCGCATACTACTTTATGTGTTTTAAAGAATTGTATGGGGAGATAGGGAATTTCGAGGAGGGAGGACACGGTATCCGGGTTGATATGCAGGGCATCCGTATAGGCACGGTAGATGTCATTTTCGCGGTACTGATAGCGAAAAACGTCCAGTGCGGCGGCTTCCAGGCCCGCTGGCTGTAAAGAAAAAATCAAATCCGGTGATACTCCACTCATCTGTTGATAGCTTTTAAAACCTCACAAAGGTAAAGAGAAGAATAATTTTCACCGCAGTAAGTAACAATTGATCTGAAAAAACGTTAATAAGAAGTAACGAAGACGGCTATATTTGTATATTACCTAAATTAACGTAGGTTTGTTTTATGAAGAAATTCCTGTTTTTATTCCTGTTTGCAGCCATGGCATACGCTTGTAACAAAGACAACTATGGCCCGAAACCCATTCTCACGTTCGAAGGCTATAGCATTCCATCCATAGATAGTAATACAGCGCAGTTACAGGTATTTTTCCGTGTAAAAGACGGCGACGGGGATATTGACAGCAGTATTTACTGGACGAAACACTTCTATATTACACCTAACCCTGTTCCTGGTGAAGTAAGGAGCAAAATGCCGGAAATCGGTGAAAATTTCGGAAAAAGTGTAAATGCACAGGTATCACTCGTATTAAATGGCTCTATGGACTTTGGTGGCTGGGTGGAGCATACAAACCCCCGCCCGGACAGTATCTGGTTCACGGCATATGTGATCGACGCTGCCGGCAACTCCAGCGACACCATCACTACTAAAAGAATACCGATCTTCAAGGTCAATTAAGTGGCCGGATCTGCAAATATTTCCAGACAGGGATTCCTTTTATGAAGGAATCCCTGTTTTTTTATGCCTTGTCTGCAGCCGGAAAAAATATTTCCGGGCCTTCCAGCCCGACCAGACGCATCTGTCGGGCCAGCATCCGGGAAAATAATATGACAAACATGCCCGGAAAGAGTTACAGCAGCATACCTTTGTGGTAAGTTAACAGGCTGGCTGCACCGCCAGCCTCCGGCAACTATCTTAAATGCAGGTATTTACATGGTGAATAAGTTTTTGAATTTTTTCGTTTATACGTCCATATATATCACCCTTTGTGCGCTAATGATGATCTGGCAAACCAATCGCCTGTTAGACCTTCATTATGCACAACATACCTTTTATCTTTTCGTTGCCTGCTCCACTATCTGCAGCTATAATTTCCACTGGTATCTTACTCCTGACGACCCGGCATCCGGTTCAGCGCGCCTGCACTGGGGTTCCCGGAACCGCTGGCTGATGATGCTCCTCTGCATACTGGGTGGCATCGGCTCCCTCTGGTACCTTTGGCAGCTCCGGGAACACTGGCTGGAACTGAGCGGCGCCGCTTTCCTTACCTTTCTCTATTCGGCCCCAAAAGTACCGCATCCTTCGCTCCGCTGGCTCAGCAAAATTGCCGTGGGCAAAACGCTGTTCCTGACCTTCGTCTGGACCTACGTCACCACCCTCCTGCCGGCACTGATAGCCAATCAGGCCGCTACTATTCCCGTAGCACTGTTTACAATACACCGCTTTGCACTGGTATACGCCATCTGCATATTATTTGACATGCGCGACCTGGAGGACGATAAAAAAGCGGGTATCCGCAGTCTCATCACTTACCTGCCGCCCCGGCAGCTGGATATCGTCTATTTCTCCTCCCTTGGGCTCGCAGCCATCACCGCCATTTTATTATATCCTTATACAGATACGCCTGCCATTATATCCCTGCTGCTGGCTGTACTGGCCACCGGACTGATCACCCGCCGCGCACAGCGGGATAAAGCCGATTATATCTATTATGTTGTGCTGGATGGGTTTATGATGTTGTCTGCCGTGCTGCAGTTTGTTTATCTTTTATTTTGATTTCCTACATATAGGATTTGCCGGAGATCTGGCGCCCACCTCCGGTGGGCGCCAGATCTCCGGAGCGTGTAGCAGTGCCGAAGGCACTGCTACACGCTCCGGAGCAGGAACAAAACACGCTATAGCTCCTTTGCTGCCACTATTCCGCAGAAACGGGAAAAAAGTTTACATTTGTTTCATCACAAAGGAGTTAACATATGTCTAAGAAACAGAAATCCATACTGACCAAGGAATCCCTCGCATTCCTGAAAGACTACCTGAACAATCCATCCCCTACAGGCTTTGAGAAAGAAGGACAAAAAATGTGGCTGAAATATATCACGCCATATATCGATGAACATATGGTAGATCCATATGGTTCTGTTGTGGGAGTGATCAATCCTAAGGCTCCTTTCAAAGTAGTGATCGAAGCACATGCGGATGAGATTTCCTGGTTTGTGAACTATATCTCTCCGGAAGGACTGATCTATGTAATACGCAATGGTGGCTCCGATCAGCAGATTGCGCCTTCCAAACGCGTCAATATTCATACGGAAAAAGGTATCGTAAAAGCAGTATTCGGATGGCCTGCCATTCATACACGTATCCGCAGTGCGGAAGGAAAAGAACCACAACCTAAAGTAGAAAACATCTTCCTGGATTGTGGCGCACGCTCCCGCAAAGAAGTGGAAGACCTGGGCATTCACGTAGGCTGTGTTTGTACTTTCGAAGATGGCTTTGAAGAACTGGCCTATGATAATTTCATCTGCCGCGCTATCGATAACCGCATCGGTGGTTTCATGATCGCAGAAGTAGCCCGACTGCTCAAAGAAAAGAAACAGGAACTTCCTTTCGGTTTATATATCGTAAATGCAGTACAGGAAGAAGTAGGATTACGTGGTGCAGAGATGATCGCCAAACGCATTAAACCTAATGTTGCCATCATCACCGACGTTACCCACGATACCACTACCCCGATGATCAACAAAAACATCGAAGGAGAAATCAAATGTGGCGGCGGCCCTAGCATCACCTACGGCCCTGCGGTACACAACATCCTCCGCGACCTGATCATCAAGACAGCTAAGAAAAACGATATCCCTTACCAGCTGCACGCAGTTAGTCGCAGCACCGGTACCGATACCGATGCTTTCGCCTACTCCAACGATGGTACCCCATCAGCACTCATCAGCTTACCACTGCGCTATATGCACACAACTGTTGAAATGGTGAAGAGAGATGATATCGAAAATACCATTCAGCTGATTTATCAGACCCTCCTGAATATCACACCAAAAACTAACTTTAATTACCTGAAAGACTAGTTTTTTAAAATAAGAAAAAAGCCCGTTTCTACTGCGTAGAAACGGGCTTTTTTAGTCATATTAATTGACAGCGATAGCCTCGCTATCGCTTTGGTTTATTCCTTCCCTCCGGGGCGGGTAGCGCTACGCGTCAAAACTTTTTCGCTAACTTTAATACATGAGCAGGAAAGAAACGATCAACGGGTTTTACGACCGCCATGGCCAGCCATTTACAGAAGGTGGTAATTTCTATATTTACCGGAGAGAGGATTTTGCCTGCGATATTACCCCACTGCCTTCCAACAGACGCGACTTCTACAAGATCTCTCTCATGACATCCGGAGAAGGTACAGTAGGTTATGCAGATAAAACCATTTACATAGACCGCCCGGGTATTATGTTTACCAACCCCTGGATACCATATTCCTGGGAGCCTTCCACCACCGATCAGACAGGCTATTTCTGTGTTTTTACAGAAGATTTTGTAACACCGGAATTACGGAAGGGGAGTCTGGCAGAATCCCCGCTGTTCAAGGTGGGCGGCCATCACCTGTTTTACCTGGAACCCAACGGCGTAGCCCTTGTAAAGCAGATATTTGACAACATCCTGCGGGAAACCGCCTCCGACTACCCCAATAAGAATGAGGTCATCAATAACTATGTACAGCTGATTATGCATGAAGCGATGAAAGTACAACCGGTACAGCAGTACCAGTCCGGCAACGCCGCCGCACGCATCAGCAGCCTTTTTATGGACCTCCTCGACCTCCAGTTTCCCATCGCCTCCCCCCAACAAACATTACAGTTTAAAAACGCCAACGAGTTTGCTACCCAGCTCAATATCCACACCAACCACCTCAACAGGGCCTTACGTGAAGTAACCGGCAAAACCACCACTGAGTGGATCGCCAGCCGCATCATGCAGGAAGCCAAAACGCTGCTGCAACGCAGTAGCTGGGATATCTCCGAAATTGGCTACACGCTGGGGTTTGAACATGCCTCCAACTTCAATATCTTCTTCAAAAAACATACTTCGCTCACACCAAATCAATTCAGAAAAACCATTGTTGCCAATTAATAACTTTCCGTTTGAATGGCATAATTTCCGCCAGCTGCATTGACGCAACTTTGTCATAAAGAATTAAACTATGACAAACGAATCAATGAAGAACAAAGTAGCCATCGTCACTGGTGGCAGCACCGGTATAGGATTAGCTACAGCAGCATTATTCCTTCAGCATGGCATGAAAGTGACCATCGCAGGCCGCAGACAGGAAGAAGGACAGAAAGCCCTGGCACAGCTCCAACAGATCAGCAAAGAAGTAGCTTTTATTCAGACAGATGTTTCCGTCAGCACACAGGTAGCACAGCTCATAGATAAGACCGTTCAGCAGTTCGGCCGCCTCGATGTGATATATAATAATGCCGGCATAGAAGGACAGTTCGGCCTGATCGGCGATATCAGCGAAGAAAATTACGACCAGCTGATGGCCATCAATGTGAAAGGCGTGTGGTTAAGTACCAAATATGCCGTGGCACAATTCAAGCGTCAGGGCGGTGGTGGCGCTATCGTGAATACCTCCTCCTGGCTGGCACGTGGCGCCTTCGCCGGTTCAGCGATTTACTCGGCCTCCAAGGCTGCACTGGACAGCATGACACGCGCACTGGCCATTGAACTGGCCCCGGATGGCATCCGCGTTAACAATGTACAGCCAGGTTATATACAGACGCCTATGTTTGACCGCTTCTTTGGCGGAGCGGATGCCGAAGAACAAAAAGCTCCTTTGCTCAAACACGCACCACTGGGCCGTTTTGGCAAACCTGAAGAAATCGCGGAAATGGTATACTGGCTGAGTTGCCCTGCTGCCAGCTTCGTTACCGGCGAAAGCATTGCCGTAGATGGCGGATTATCTATCGGCGGACAAAGAATATAAAAACAAAGCATCCGGGCTGGTGAAACACTTTCACCGGCCCGGATGCCTTATAATATCATCATCTGCCTATAAAAAATATTCCAGGGCAAGCTTATACCCTTTCATCCCCAGTCCACAGATAGAACCCACGCATTTAGGTGCAATCAATGAGGTATGCCTGAATTCTTCACGGGCATAAACGTTGCTGATATGTACTTCGATTACCGGCGTTTTGATCGCCGCAATCGCATCCCTGATAGCCACTGAAGTATGGGTGTAACCACCGGCATTCAGCAGGATACCATCGGCAGAAAAGCCTTCCTGGTGCAGGAAGTTAATGAGCTCCCCTTCCACATTGCTCTGGTAATAGCGGAAAGTCACCTGCGGATAGGCTGTTTTCAGCGTTTCCAGGTAGTCTTCGAAAGACTCATTACCATAAATACCCGGTTCACGTTTGCCCAACAGGTTAAGATTAGGCCCGTTTATAATTACGATTTGCATAGCTGATTTGAAATTGGATCGTGAAGATAATTATTCAGACTAACTATTACTATCCCCACTACCCCAGCGATAGGTTTTTATGTCTATTCCCGCAAGATCGAGGACCCTGTCTACCACCGTATCAGCTACTTCTTCGATCGTTTTAGGTACGCTGTAGAAAGAAGGTGTGGCAGGGCAGATAATACCGCCAGCCAGCGTTACCGCTTCCATATTACGGATATGCATCAGGTTATAAGGCGTTTCCCTTACTACGCAGATCAGTTTGCGGCGTTCTTTGAGGACTACGTCTGCGGCCCTGGTAATCAGGTCGTTGGAGATGCCGGTAGCGATGCGGCCGAGGGTGCCCATGGAGCATGGGCAAAGGATCATGGTATTAAATCGGCCTGAGCCAGAGGCAAAAGGCGCGTGAAAATCCTGTTGGGAGTAAAACTTAAAACCGAGGTCCTGGTAATCAGTATTGTTTAATTCTGTCTGCCAGACGGTTTTGGCATTTTCCGTCATTACAACGGCCACTTCATCCAGCTGTTCACTAGCTGCTTCCAGTTTACGGAGCAGCTGTCGTGCATAAATGGAGCCACTGGCCCCGGTAACAGCTACAACTATACGATGCTTCATGGCGCAAAGCTAGGGATTTATCAGATAGTACAGCCAGAAACAAAAATCCCGGGCTATTATGCCCGGGACAATATCTTACAGCTGAATTTGCTCCGTAATATCTTCCATGCTGATGCCATTGTGGCTTTCATCGTATATACACTTGCCGTTACGGATAACCAGTATCTGTGGAGATTCGTGCATGATACCATAATTATGCTCGATGGCGTTGGAAACGGCCCTGTAAGCGATGAGGTCAAGGTAATAGAATTCGGCGCCTGCTGGTGCTGTAGCTCTTTCCAGCCTTGATTTGGCCATGGAACTGATAGAACAGCGGGTGCTGTGTTTAAATATTACGATTGTCCGGCTTGCAGATGCCTCGTTGATTTCCTGCAATTGAGTTTCCGATGTTAATGGTATCCAGTTCATTGTTGAATTAGCAGTGCTTAATATGTTCTGCGTTAGGCGCAGCAGCCATGCCTCTCATCGGGCAGCCTAATTTCTGATGCGTAGCGCAGGAAGTTAAGAAAGCTGCAAAGATAAATAACAACGCGGCGCAGCCCAAAATTCTTAAATATGATTTCATGATGGGTGTTTTATGAAGTAAAACGAAATTTCACAGGAAATATGATACGATCTCTTTTTTAATCGTCTTTTGTAACGTTATTTTGCAAAGATAAAAAATACATTATAAAAAACAACACTATATATCTGGTAGTGATTTTTATGACGCTATGACAAAAGTACATTTTATTGCGATTGGAGGAAGTGTGATGCACCAGTTAGCCATCGCCCTGAAAACCAAAGGTTATGAGGTGAGTGGAAGTGACGACGAGATCTATGAACCCGCTCTGTCCAACCTGCGGCAGGCCGGCATCCTTCCTGCGTCTATGGGCTGGGACCCTGCCAGGATTACGCCAGATATAGATGCTGTTATTCTTGGTATGCACGCCCGTGATAATAATCCGGAGCTGATCCGCGCCAGGGAACTCAATCTGAAAATTTATTCTTTCCCGGAATACATCTACCAGGAAAGCAAAAATAAAACACGTATAGCCGTGGGTGGTAGTCATGGTAAAACCACTACCACAGCCATGATCATGCATGTGCTGCAACATGCCGGCAAGGCGTTCGACTACCTGGTAGGCGCCAAACTGGAAGGGTTTGCACAATCTGTCAACATCACCGACGCTCCTGTTATTGTTTGCGAGGCAGATGAATACCCGGCTTCTGCTATTGAGAAGCGTCCTAAATTCCATTTCCTGCATCCGCAGATCGCGGTACTTACCGGTATCGCCTGGGACCACATCAACGTGTTCCCTACCTACGAGATCTACAAAGAGCAATTTGCCATCTTTATCAGGCAGATGGAAGCAGACCATGTGCTCATCTACAACAGCAGCGATACGGAACTGGCAGCACTGGTAGCCGCCGAAGGCCGCCACCTGCGACTCATCCCGTATACCATGCCAATCCATATGATCCGCAATGGCGTTACCCGGGTGTTCTTCGATGAAGGGTTTGCCGATCTGGAAGTTTTCGGCGGACATAACCTCATGAACATGCATGCCGCCAAGCTGGTTTGCAATGAACTGGGCCTCAGCGATGAGGAATTCCTGGCAGGTATCGCCACCTTTAAGGGCGCCGCCAAAAGACTGGAGCTGGTAGCTAAAAACGACCGTTCCGTTATTTACCGCGACTTTGCCCATGCGCCTTCCAAGGTGAAAGCTACCGTGGAAGCGCTCAAACAGCAATATCCCGACCGGAAAATGATCGCCGTACTGGAACTGCATACCTATAGCAGTCTCAATGCCGATTTTCTCACCGAATATGCGGGTGCCATGGACCCGGCAGATGTAGCCGGCGTTTTTTACAGCAAACATGCCCTTGAAATAAAACGTATGCCTGATCTGGACCCCGAGCTGGTAAAAGAACGCTTCGGAAGAAAAGATCTGCATATCTTCACCGACAGGCCGGCATTTGAAGCCTTCCTGGCAGCACAACAATATGATAATACCAATTTACTCCTCATGAGCTCAGGTACCTATGATGGTATCGATTTTTACGGACTTGGTAAATTGCTGGGCTGATCATCTACCTAATAACAATATTTAAATAAAATATAATGTCTTCTTTGCTCCTCAAAAGGCCTCTGGCCGTTATAGATCTGGAAACCACCGGAACCAATGTGGCTACAGATCGTATCATTGAAATTGCTATCATTAAAGTATTTCCTGATAAAACCACTCAATCGAAAGTAAAGCGTATCAATCCGGGAATGCCTATCCCTGCGGGATCTACAGCAATTCATGGTATCAGCGATGAAGATGTGAAAGATGCACCTACCTTCAAACAGGCGGCCAATGAGCTGAAAATGTTCATGGATAATTGCGATCTGGCGGGATATAATTCCAACCGTTTCGACATTCCGTTGTTGGTAGAAGAGTTCCTGCGTGCAGAAATGGAGTTCGATATCTCAAAACGCAAATTTGTAGATGTACAGCGAATTTTCCACCTGATGGAAAAACGTACCCTCAGCGCGGCATACAAGTTCTATTGTGATAAAGACCTCACCAATGCACACAGCGCGGAAGCGGATGCCCTGGCTACCTACGAGATCCTCGAGGCACAGCTGGGCCGCTACGAACAGCTGAATGCAGATATCGATTCCCTGGCAACCTTTACCAAGGAAGAAGATTATGTGGATTTTGCCCGTCGTATGGTGATGCAGGGTGGTCAGGAAGTCTTTAACTTCGGAAAATACAAAGGCAGACCCGTAAGAGAAGTATTAAAGGCGGAGCCTCAATACTATGACTGGATGATGAAAGCCGACTTCCCGCTCAACACCAAACAGAAGCTCTCAGAGATCTATTATAATATGATGTTAAAAAAAATGTAATCTTTCTGGATTACGTTCTAACTTGCGGTCGATTTGAATTATTTTCGCAGTCCAAAAAACATAATCTGCTGAATTGGAAAAGCTTGTAATTATACCTACGTACAATGAAAAGGATAATATCCACAATATCATTGACGCTGTATTTTCCTTACAGCAGGATTTTCACATCCTGATTGTAGACGATGGCTCCCCGGATGGGACCGGCGCTATCGTAAAATCGCTACAGGTACAGCATCCCGGACAGCTTTTCCTTGAAGAGCGTTCCGGAAAGCAAGGCCTGGGCACCGCCTATATCCATGGTTTTAAATGGGCGCTGGCCAAAGGCTACCGCTATATTTTTGAAATGGATGCCGACTTCTCCCATAATCCCAAAGACCTTATCCGCCTCTACGACGCCTGTGCAAAGGGCGGCGCTGATGTGGCCGTAGGCTCCCGCTATGTGAAAGGTGGCAATACCGAAAACTGGCCATGGGACCGTGCCGTATTATCCAGAGGCGCCTCCGTTTACGTTGGCCTCATCACCTGGATGCCGGTAAAAGACCCTACCGCCGGATTTGTATGCTATTCCAGCGCAGTACTGGAAGCTATCAACCTGGATGAAATCCAGTTCGTTGGCTATGCCTTCCAGATTGAAATGAAGTTTACCGCCTGGAAGCTCGGCTTTAAAATAGCCGAAGTACCTATCACCTTTAAAGATCGTAAGGAAGGCTATTCCAAAATGAGTAAAGGCATCGTAAAGGAAGGTATCCTCGGTGTACTCAAAATACAATGGCAAAGCCTCTTCCGTAAATACAAAAAAAGAGTCAGTAACTAACTTGCTGCACCAACATATAATAAACCAGAAGTTCCGCCCTTGGCGGAACTTCTGGTTTTAAGCCAGTCACTCCGATATCTACATGAAAAAAGCATTTTTACACTTACACCTTTCCGTATTCCTGGCAGGATTCACCGGGATTCTTGGAAAACTCATCTCTCTCAATGAAGGCATGCTCGTATGGTACCGGCTGCTCATTACCTGTGTTACCATGTTTTTTCTGTTTCGGCTGAGAGGTTCCCTGAAACGCTTACCCTGGAAAGATATCGTTCCCATTGGCAGCACAGGTGTAATAGTGGCTTTACACTGGCTGTTTTTCTATGGTAGTATCAAATATGCCAACGTCTCCATCGGCGTTGTCTGTTTTTCACTCACCAGCCTCTTTACTGCCATCTTTGACCCGCTGATCAACAGGCGCCGCTTCGATGCAGTGGAACTGCTGCTCAGCATGCTCACACTTGCCGGTATCCTGCTCATCTTCCACTTCGACACACAATACCGCACAGGCATTATCCTCGGGATCATATCCGCCATGTTTGCCGCCCTGTTTACCGTTTTCAACAAACGACTCATCAAACGCTTTGATACCATCACCATCACCTATTATGAGTTATGGACAGGCCTCATCGTATTCACCATCCTTGCGCCATTTTACGTGTATGCGTTCCCGGTACCATCACTGATACCGCCCGCCATCGACTGGCTCTGGCTCTTCATCCTCTCCTGGGCATGTACCATCTGCATGTACCTGCTCAGTATGAGCGCCCTGAAAAAGATATCTCCCTTTACCGTCAACCTTACCTTCAACCTGGAACCGGTATACAGCATCATACTCGCGTTTATCATCTTCCATGAAAATAAATACCTCAACCCGGCCTTCTATGGCGGATTAGCATGTATTATTCTTTCTGTGGTATTACAGATGGTAAGAGTAAATTATCAGCACAAAAAAGGGCTGATGATTGAGGCGCATTGATCTGCAAAAATATTTCCTGCAATAAAAAAGCTTCTGCCTGCGGCAGAAGCTTTTTTGTTTTTAGCCGTTTTCCCGCCTTCGGCGGGGAAAACGGCGCTATTTAAGATCTGTTATTTAATCAGCCACATCACATCATTCTGCGAATCAGAGCCATTGTACTGCTTCTGGATCGCGCTGCGGATATTGGCTTCATTCACTGTATATTCCACAGTAGGGTACTTCCATCTTACCGGAATCTTCTGCGCATTTTTGTTGGCAGGGCCAATGCTGAACTTAGGAACACCGGTTCTGCGATTATTGTAAAACGCCTGTTTGCCTGAGTTCTGGAAGAATGCTACATATTTCTGTTCGAGTATCTGCGTCAAACCGGTTGCAGTGTTGCCCGCATAAACGTTGGCTGGGTTTGTGACGAATGCATCCTGCGCAGCGCCGCTGACATTATAAAACGTCATATTTGCCTTGATACCCGCCACATAATACGCACCGGCATCACCAGAAATCCAGCCACGGTTGATCGCTTCGGCAATGCTGAAATTTACTTCGGCAGCGCCTAGCTGAATACACGGAACGCCCGATGGTGTTGCCTCCCAGAAATCGTAGTTCAGCTGGGAAAACTTACCGGCACTGGCCAGCGACTTCAGGTCAGCCATGATCATACCAACATCACCTCCTCTGAAAGAAGTGAATTTTGTGGCATAGGCTGCATCTCCACTTTTCTTTGCAGAGTCAGTAGGCAGGGCCATCACAAACAACCGCGGATCTTCCGTTCTTTTCAGTAGATCAACAATGGTAGATGCCAGGTTATTGTTAAGATCATTTTTGATCACCACACCATCCGCAGGCCACAAAGGATAGTTATTATCCCTTGCATTGGCATTGAACGCCAGCTGGAAATTATCTTCATTCGTCAGTATCAGCGGGTATTTCGCCGGGTTACCAACGATAGTGGCAAATTGTTCTTTTATCTTCAGGTCTGCGTTATCATCGGCACGCTTACTCAAACTAACCAGTACGCGTAAACGAAAAGAATTCACCAGTTTCTGCCACTTCGCCAGGTCGCCTTTATAGTAGAAGTCACCTTCCACTTTTACATTGGCAGCCACCAGTGGTGTCAGGGCTGTATTCGCATCTTCCAGCAGCTGCAGGCAGGTACGATATACTTCTTTCTGGTCGTCGTACTTCGGTGTAAAATTACCGTCCGACCGGCCTTTGAGTGCGTCAGACATTGGTACATCACCGAATAATTCTGTATTGCGTACCATGAAATACGCCGTCAGAAATTTACCCAGCTCAGGATAACCTTTATAGTTTTCCGGTGATTTTGCTGCTTCTTTATTCATCTGGCTGATATCACGTAAACGGTCATACGCAGAAAAACCTTCATCAGCGGTTGTCCAGTCATAAGGCTGACCGTAATAGTACGAGTTGTTCTGGGTGGCATACTGGTTATGCCGTTGAACAGCCGTCCATGGCTTATCGCCGGCATTCAGCAACAGCCCGGTCAGCAACAATTTAGGACTGGCATCATACACTGCCGCAGGGTCTTTCTGCAGCAGCGCCGTTTTTTCACAGGCGCCCAGACTTGTCAGCAAAGTAGCGCCCAGTATATATTTAGCTATTGTAGATTTCATGATTTCAGTTTTTAGAAGGACAGGTTAATGTTGATACCATAGCTTTTCACAGCAGGGGTCTGGAAGCCTGCATCATCGGTCACATAGGAATCCAGCTCCATGTTTTTGGTATGCTCGCCAGTGAAATAGAGGAGGTTACGCCCTACCAGGGAAACGCTGGCATTGTTGAAGAAATGCGTGCGTTTCAGCATAGCAGCAGGCAGGTTGTAAGTGAGTATCAGCTCACGCAGTTTCACGAAAGTGGCGCTGTGCACCAGGTTCTTATCACCTGTATAATAAGAAGTAGCCCAATCTCTCCACATTACCGGAATATCATTCGGTGCATATTTCCTGTCGTCTGAAATAACATTACCATCCTGGTCAGCATTCAGCTGGCCGGAAATAACTTTCTGTCCATTGGTCATCACAGAGCCATGCCAGTCAGGATTGTTGCGGTTCTGCCAGTCGAGTAAACGATATGGACTTGCTGATTCAGGTGCAGTACCTGATCTCCATTGGTAAGCATCTGTAAAGTTGTAGATCAGTCCACCAAAACGGCCATCAAACTGAATTCCCAGCGTAAAGTTTTTATAACGGAAGGTATTGTTCAATCCCATCTGGAATTTATTATCTACATAACCGACTTTACTGTAATAAGGATTAAATAAAGGCAATCCATCATCCCCTACCAGCACCTGTCCATTTGCATCACGCTGGAAGTCGTTCAGGTAATAGCCATCAATACGATCTCCCAGTTTTATCATACCACTCCTGGTCTGAATACCATCGATTTCTTTCAACCATCTGTGATTGGTAGACCAGTTAGCCATAGCAGTCCAGGTGAAATCTTTATGTTTTACCGGTGTACCGGTAACGGTGATCTCACCACCTTTACGGATATACGTAAAGGCATTACGTTGTACTGTAGATACGCCGGAAGCCTGCGACACGCTTACATCTACAATGCCAGGACCTTCCAGGTTCCTGTAATAGGCGACATCAAAACCAAGCCTGTTATTGAAGAATCCTGCTTCTGCACCAACTTCCACGGTTTTCACACGACTAGGCATGATATTCGGATTATACATCTTACTAGTGTAAGTCACGCCCACATTGTTATCCCAACGTGTGCCACTGGTGGTATAGGTTGGCAAAAGTTTATAGATATCGTAGTTACTGGTGTTGGCAGTTACCAGGTCGCTGGCCACGTTGGCGTAGCTACCACGTACTTTCAGCAGGGATACATAAGCAGGCATATGTATCATTTCAGACAACATCAGACTCAATGAGGCAGATGGATAGAAGTAAGTATTATGCGATACCGGCATAGTCGACGATTTGTCGAAACGGCCTGTCAGACTAAGGAAGATCATGCTGCGCCAGTCTAAGTCCACAAATCCGTAGGCACTGGATACCTGTCTTTTTGCAAAGTCATTGGTAGGAGAATTCTGTTCTTTGGTATTAGAGAGATCGTATACACCTGGTGTGATCAGCCCACCTTTTGTACTGCCGGAAAGGCTGCTCACCTTAACGGTACGGAGGTTGGCCATCAATGAACCGGTAAGGCTGAAGTCTTTGAAGAACTTGTCTTTATACGTCAACCCTCCTTCGGTATTATTTTCCCAGAAGTAATCATAGCTTTCACTGTAGCCACCTACCCTGCGGTACGGCTCATAGAAGTCGGCAGAGATAGGATATTTCCAGGTCTGCCTGCGGTTCCAGGTGCTAACGTTTGTACGGAGTTTGAAATTAAGTTTAGGGCTGATGGTATACAACATTTGCACGTGTCCGTAGATATCATCTTTATTGTAGGAGTGCAAGGCTTCATTGGCGATCAGCCATGGGTTATTATAGATGGTATATTCACGGTTGTACTGTTGTACGTTCTCTTTGCCCGGCTGCCAGTAGTTGCGCAGGTCATTGATATCATAATCCACGCCACCCCATACGGTAATCAGGTAGATCATGCTGCCGGGGCCATATCCCAGGCTAGGATAGTTAGGTGTATATTGTTTGTTGTAGTTAATAGCACCTTCAAAGCGTAGGTTTTTACCTGCATTGACGCCGCCGCTGAAATTGATATTGGAGCTTCCCAGTTTGGTATTAGGTACCTGTCCGCGTTGTCCCATTTGAGAGAAAGAGATACGCATGTCGCCATGTTCATTGGCAGTAGAAATAGCCACATTATTGGTACTGAGCAGGCCATTTCGCAGGTAGTTGGTGAGATTGTTCTTACCTCTTGCCAACCATGGGATAGGTGTTAGTTCACCGGTAACAGGATCTTTAGGACTATTATACTGCGGGATCAGCTGTCCTTCGAAGCGTGGCCCCCAGATGTTATAATCAGCATCATTTATGCCACTGCCGCGACCATCTTTGAATGCATATTCGAAGTCGTCGCCGGGACCGTATTCTGTCTGATATTTTACGATAGAATTATAGCCTGCCTGCAGCTGAGTGCTGGAGTTGATATCTACGCGAAAGCCTTTAGCATCAGCCTTACCTCTTTTGGTAGTGATCAGCAGGGCGCCGCTCTGGCCACGCTGGCCATATAAAGCAGCCGCGTTGGCGCCTTTCAGCACAGAATAGGATTCAATATCATCAGGGCTGAGGTTCCAGGAGTCGGAGCTGATAGGCACACCATCTACTACAATCAGTACGTTGGAAAGGCCACGGATACGGATACCGGGATCCCCAAACAGGTTAGGGCTTGGTGTGATGGTAAGGCCGGCAACTTTACCGGTAAGGCCACTCACTGCATTTGGTTCGCGGGCTTTGGTGAGGTCACTTCCCTTGAGTTCCGTTACGGAGTATCCGAGTGCTTTCTTTTCTTTTTTGATACCCAGCGCCGTCACCACTAACTCATTCAGTTTGGCGTCGCTGGTTTTCAGAACAACGGTCAGGTCGTTACCGGTAACATTTACTTCCTGTGTCTGGAAGCCCAGGAAAGAAACGACCAGGGTAGCATTCGCGGGGGCAGACAGGTGGAAGCTACCATCGTTGGCGCTCACCGCACCTTTGGTGGTACCTTTCACCATGATGGTAACGCCGGGCAGTGGCTGACCGTCGGCATCGGTGATCTTACCCTTTACCTCTACCGGCGGGATGGCCGTTAATTCAGTAGTGGGGTTGCTGGCGGGCTGCAGTTTGATGACCACTGTTTTATCGAGGATAGTATAATTCAAAGGCTGTTCTGCCAGGCATTCCCTGAGCACCGTTTCGAGGTCAGCATCTTTTACATGCAGGTTGATACGCTTTCCGGCAGACAACACTTTATTGGTATACAGGATATCATAGCCTGTCTGGCGGCTGATTTCCCGGAATACTTCTTTCAGCGGTGCATTATTTTTAGCAAGGGTCACCTTGCTCTGGCCATACCCTACTGCATGTACCTGCAGTACAAAGGCCAGGATAAAAATGGTGTTCAGTTGCATTACACGGATAATTGTGTGATGGCAAAGGCTCCGCCTGGGCGAACCTTTGATTAAAGTGCGCAAATACATACTTTTGTAATGGTTTGAAATGTCTGGAATTCGTTCTGTCAAATGTTTTCGGGCATATTTCAAGCTTGCGGGGGTGCTCCAACACTCCCGCTTTTTGTTATGCCATTGTTCACTTAGTTAATTTTCATAAGTAGTTACTGATTTTTGGTTGATAAAATATTACTAGGTCATTTTCCTACAGTTACGTTATTACCATCGATGCTGAAGTTGGCTTCCCCGGTTAGTGTCAGCATTTTGAGTACCCGGGAGATATTCACGGACCTGCTCACGGTACCGTTCAGGCTCATATTGAGCGAATCCTTAAAAGTCACATGTACATCATACCATCTTTCCAGCTGTCGCATGGCGGTATGTATATCGGTATTATTAAAATAGAATCTATCATTTTTCCAGGCCAGCACCTCTTCCATATCGGCGTCCTGTAACTGAATAGTTGTCTGTGTAGGGCTTACATTCGCCTGTTGGCCGGGGTGGAGGACCACCTGCTGTCCGTTGGCATTTACAGCCAGGGAACCATTCACCAGCGTGGTTTTCGTACATCCTTCCTCCTGGTATGCCATGATATTGAAGGCCGTGCCGAGTACTTTTATTTCTGTCTGTGCAGCTTCCACAATAAATGGGCGGTGTGCATCGGGGGCTATTTCGAAGTAGGCTTCCCCGGAGAGTATTACGCGGCGTTCGTTGCCGAAAGCCAGGGGGAAACGGAACGTGGAGGCGGCGTTCAGCCATACTTTGGTACCATCCGTCAGAACCAGCGCATATTTGCCGGCTTTAGGAATGGAAATCGTATTGAAGGTTTGCGTTGCATTGTTACTGGTGCCGTTGTAGGTCAGCTGCCCATTCTGTTGCTGGCGGATACTGGTATTGCCTTGCCGGGCAACGAGGCCGTTGGCGGAACTGTCCAATGTAATGACGGAGCCATCGGCCAGTGTGAGCATGGCCTTATTGGTACCTGGCGCCACGTCATGAGCTATAACAGCCGGGGGAACGGCAATGGACGAATGATGATAAAGCTTCAGATATCCAGTAGTTACCGTTACCAGCAGTAATACCGCAGCGGCGGCAGCCAGCCACGGGCGGTAACGGATAATACGTGGTGGCGGAGGAGAAGCCTCTTTGTCAAGTATTTCATTAAAGCGCTGTTCCCAGCGGGATGCGTCATCATCCGCCGGTAAATCAGTATTGGCTTCCCAGTGGGCACGAAGGTGCTCAATGAGCAAGTCATTGTTAGGATCTTCCGCTACCCACCGCAGTAATTCATGCAGCTCTTCCCGTGTGCAGGTATTGGTCAGATATCTTTCCAGAAGGTATTTCCAGTTAGCCTCGTGCATAGCATTATTGTTCACTGTTACGCGCTCTTATAAGTATTGACGACAGAATCAGGTGTAATAACTATTCGCTTTGAAAAAAAATTTTATCTGCTATAAACGGCTGATCAGGAAGGCGATAAATGCAGTACTACTCAGATCAAGATTTTTAATAAGATATTCTTTTATAAACTGTTGCGAACTGACGATATGGTTATTGACGGTATTTTTTGAAATATCAAGCATGTCGGCGATCTGCTCATGCGAAAAGCCCTGTTCCCTGCTGAGTACATACACCTGCTTACGTTTTGGCGGCAGCAGTTCCATGGCCTCTTTCAGCTTGGCCTGGTAGTCACGGAGCAGCAGGCGGGAATCCGCATAGGTATCACTTACCGGCTGGATTTCTTCCCACAGGGCCTCTTCCAGCAGCGGTGTTCTGGCGGCGGCACGGATAAAGTCGATCGATTTGTTATAGGCCACCTTGAACAGGAAGCCGTCTATATTGGCCACCCCTTTTAATAATTCCCGGTTCTGCCAGATACGCATAAATACGTCCATCACGATTTCTTCTGCTACCTCCCTGGATTTGACCATATGCAAAATGAAGGCATATATTCTGTTCCTATGGGTATCAAAAAAAATCCTGAACGACTTAGCATCTCCAGCAGCGATGCCCAACAACATATTTTCGTCTGTGGCGCCGTTTTTCATTTATTTCGGGTGACCTTTTGCCCAAAACTAGCCAAATTGCCGCTGGTTTCCATATGCCTCCTGTACGTTCATCCATTTTTTTATGCCCGGGCAGAATCTATTTTGTAATTTAATCGCTGCAATCTATACTAGCACTTATGAGAAAATTTGTATTGGGCACCGTCCTTATGGGGTCTGCCCTTTCCACCTATGCACAGCAACCATCAAAAAAGCCGCTGGACCACAGCGTTTACGACGGCTGGGAATCTGCAGGCACCAAAATCATCAGTAACGACGGCCAATGGGTAGCTTATACCATTAACCCCCAGGAAGGGGATGGACGCCTCGTTCTCCGCGATCGTAAAACCGGGAAAGACCTGGTTATCCCTCGTGGCGCTTTACCGGTGATCACTGAAGATTCTAAATTCCTGGTTGCCAGCATCAAGCCGCCGTTCAAAGAAACACGCGACGCCAAAATCAAAAAGAAAAAGCCGGCAGAAATGCCTAAAGACTCACTGGCAGTGGTCGATCTGGCTACCGGCGACATCAAAAAATTCGCCGATGTAAAGTCATTTAAAACGCCTGCCAAAGGTAGTGGCCTGCTGGCTTTCCTCACCGAAAGCCCTGCTGCCGATACTACGCATGGTAAACATCCTAAACCGGCTAAAAAAGCAGACGATGACCGTGCCGATGACGACAAAGCAGGCGATAAAGCTGCTGAGTCCGGCAGACTGATTATCAGACAGCTGCTCACCGGCGCCCAGGATACTATCAAAAATGCCGGCGCCTACGCCATCAGCAAACCTGGTAACAATATCCTCATCGCCATCAACAGCGATAAAAAAGATAGCCTCTCCCGCACCGGCGTACTGCTCTGGCACAATGCTACCAGGAAAGCAGATACCCTGAGCCGCGGCTATGGCGACTATAAACAATTCTCCTTCGACGAGAAAGGCCTGCAAGCCGCCTATTTTGCTACCCGCGACAGTGCTAAGTCACTGCAGCAGTTCTATGCCCTGTATTACTACAAACCAGGCATGGACAGCGCTGTAATCGCCGTAGATAAAGGCAACAGCGCCATTCCTGCTAAATGGACCATCAGCCAGCATAGCAATATTAATTTCAGCAAAGATGACCAGCGCGTATTTTTCGGCACCGCACCAATACTGCCTCCAAAAGATACCAACATCGTTGACTTTGAAGTAGCCAAGGTAGATATCTGGAATTATAAAGATGATTACCTGCAGCCTATGCAGCTGAAAAATGCAGACAAAGAGCTGAAAAGAAGCTACGCCGCTGTATATTATCCCGCTGCAAAACGCATGGTACAACTGGGCGACAAAGACCTCGAAACCATACTCACTACAGATGAAGGCAACAGCAACTATGCACTGGGCTATACCGACAAAGGTGAACGCGTACAGATGCAATGGTTAGGCCGTACGCTCAAAACTGCTTATCTCGTGAATGTAAACGATGGTAGCAGAAAACTCATCAAAAACAAACTGGATGGCCAATACCACATTTCTTCCAAAGGAAAATATGTCCTCTGGTATGATATGCAGGAACGTAACTGGTGGTCATACAACAACGCTACCGGTGCTATCACCAACATCAGCAAATCAATTCCTGCCAAAGTTTATGATGAGGAAGATGATCATCCGGATGCACCAGATGCCTATGGTATCGCAGGCTGGATGGAACAGGACGCTGCCGTACTGGTATACGATCGCTATGATATCTGGCAGGTAGATCCTACCGGTGTTAAAGCGCCTGTAAACGTTACTGCCGGCTATGGCCGTAAAAACGCGATCCGTTTCCGTATGCTGCGCCTCGATGAAGAAGAACGCACCTTCAAACCGGACCAGAACCGTATCCTCAGCGCCTATGCAGATACGACCAAATACAATGGTTTCTTCTCCGTACAACTCCCTGGTGCAAAAGGAAAAGTTAATGCACCAAAAGAACTGGTGCTGGGACCTAACTCCTACCAGGAACTGACCAAAGCAAAAAATGCAGCGGTATACACCTTCATCAAAGCCAGCTATGTAGCCTCTCCGGATGTTTATGCAGGCCCGCAGATCGCAGCTGCAGAAAAGCTCAGCAGCACCAATCCGCAACAGGCACAATATAACTGGGGTACTGCTGAACTGTACAAATGGACTACCTTCTCCGGTAAACCAGCAGAAGGTATTCTCTATAAACCAGAAAACTTCGACGCAAATAAAAAATACCCGGTTATCTTCTACTTCTATGAGAAGCTGACAGATGGCCTGTATAACTATCAGGCACCGGCGCCTACGCCTTCCCGCCTGAATATCTCCTTCTTTGTGAGTCGCGGATACCTCGTGTTTGCACCTGATATCACTTACCAGGATGGTTATCCGGGTAAAAGTGCCTACGATTATATCGTGAGTGCAGCAGAAGATCTGGCGAAAAAACCATGGACAGACGGTAAACATATGGGTATCCAGGGACAGAGCTGGGGCGGTTACCAGGTAGCGTACCTGGTTACACAAACCAACCTTTTCGCTGCTGCCTGGGCAGGTGCTCCTGTTGCCAATATGACCAGCGCCTACGGTGGTATCCGTTGGGAAAGTGGTATGAACAGACAGTTCCAGTACGAGCATTCTCAAAGCCGTATCGGTGCTACACTGTGGGAAAAACAGGATTTATACCTGCAAAACTCGCCGCTGTTCTCCCTGCCTAAAGTAACTACGCCAATCGCTATCATGGCCAATGATGCGGACGGTGCAGTACCTTGGTACCAGGGTATTGAGATGTTTACCGGCTTACGTCGTTTAGGCAAGCCCGTTTGGATGCTGAACTATAACAACGAAGCACATAACCTCATTCAACGTCAGAACCGTAAGGATATCTCCCGCAGGGAACAACAGTTCTTCGACCATTTCCTGAAAGGGGAAGCTGCGCCTGAATGGCTGGAAAGTGGTGTTCCTGCTACAGAAAAAGGAATCAACTGGGGCTGGGACCTCGTGAAATAAAAGTTCTTAAATAGTAAAAAGGCTCTCTACTGAGTAGAGAGCCTTTTTTATTAAATCCCGTGCGGGATGTATTCATTTTCAACCTGCCCGTCTTCATACAATCGCAGGATTGCATAACCCGGCGGTGTTTCATAATAGCAGCCCGGCCCCGCAGAATCCTTATCACCTTTCCCCCACCAGAAGCCCGACATAGCGCCATTACAGCAATACCTGATACCGTTGTAAACAGCATTATCAGCCAGATGATTATGCCCACTGAGGCAAATCTTCACTTTATCTTTATGCTGATAAAACAGGTTTTTCAACCGCACATGATCACCATGTCCGCCTCCTACCAATGAAGGCGTTACACCCAGTATTGGGTAATGCGACATCAGCAACACAGGCGTACCCGGCGCTAACAGTTGCAGGTCGTTTTCCAGCCACTTATACTGCTCTTCATCCAGTGAGATATTATCGTTGTTACCATCCAGGATAACGAAATGCCAGCCTTTTTTAGTAAAGCTGTAATAGCGTGCAGGAATATTCAAACGCTTTACTACGTATGGTTTTCCGTACATCTCATCTTCCCTGGAAGGCGCTTTCCACCACATATCATGATTCCCCAGGCAGCTGTATACTTCCATCGGTTTAATGGTTTCCATGCAGCGGTCCCATATACTCCACAACTCCGTTACACGCTCTCTCTTAACATCATCGTAGGAAGCATCGAAGATGGAATCTCCACCATTGAGAATAAAATCTACGCCGTGCTTCTTAACAGCAGCAAGGCACTGTCTATAACGCTCAGGCGCATTTTCATCCGGGCGTATATGCACATCCGTTATATGTGCGATGGTAAGCACCGGCTTACGTTTCGTTGCAGGCACTACGGCTTTCACCGCCGGCGCCAGCAGGGAAGCTGCCGCAAGAAGGCCGCCTCCCCTGATTATCTGTCTTCTGTTCATACTACTTCCAGTCAAATATTTGTTTGAGATTAGGATTCAGCACCAACTGTGCATATGGTATCGGACGATAGTAATATTTCGGGTCCAGGAAAGTACGTGGCGTAACATCTGTTACCAGTGCTCCACCTGAAGTACCGTTTTTCATATATACGGTAACGTTATCTCCGAAACTGCCGGCACGGTAATAGATCAGGTTTACACCCAGACTATTCTTCTCTTTCTGGTCATCAGTAGGGATTTCCACCGCCTTATCAATGAGGATAATATCAGGAATGCCATCACCGGTCAGGTCATATTTACCCAGTCCCGGAAAGTATATTCCTTCCGGCTGACGTGTCAGTAATGAACCGGCATGCCATCTCATAAGATCATCATATCGGAAACCTTCCATCGCCAGCTCTACTCTTCTCTCCCGGCGTATTTCAAGGATAGCACCTTTCATTGCGCCACTAACATCGGGATATGCTGCTGCCTGTGTTACATCAATGTTGCCGGTTACGGTGGCGAGGTTCATAGCAGGCAGCTGTACCCTTGCACGCAGCAGGTTTACAGACTTGTCCAGGTCAGCCTGCGTAAGCGTTCCCTGTTCTGCTTTTGCCTCTGCATAGATCAGCAACGTTTCCGCGTAGCGGTATGCCGGCACATCTACGCTTCCGTTAAGAATAGCATCTGTACTATTGGTCAATCCTTTTACCTGATGGTATCCGGAGAAGTTTTTATTCAGTCGCTGGATATAAGGCTTTGTATCACCTGCTTTTATAAACCCTGGCGCAGCAAGCGTTTGCGCCATACGGCGGTCGCGGTGCTGAAACTCCTGTACAAATTGCATCTGTGCATATCCTGGCTGGTCAGTAAAACGCGTACCATCATCCATCAGGTAAGTTTGCACCAGGTCGCGGGCAGGAGATTGTTCGTAGTCACCGAATACCGTACCGGTACCACCGCTGCTAACTGATTTCGACGCATCATAGGGATGCACCAGGATCATTTCTTTATTGGACATCAGGTCCTGGCTGTTGAACAACGCGGCATAATCCTGATCAGGCTTGCCGGTATTGTAGATACTGAAACCGCCATTATTCATGATATCCTGCGTAACGAGGAGTGCGGAGTCCAGGAAGCGGCCGGCAGTAGATTGCAGGTTTAATTCAGGATGATATCTGCGCCAGGTAGCCTCGTAGAGTGCAATACGTGCAAACAGTGCTTTTGCTGCCCATGCATTGGGCGTACCGGAAGGAACCGAACTACGGATATGTGAAGCAGCAAAGCTAAGGTCTGCCATGATACTATCTACCACCAATGCACGCGGATCACGTGCCTTATACAGCAAAGCAGTATCAGACGGATTGATAGGTGTACCATACCAGGGCACATCCGAATAACGGCGTACCATACCAAAATAAAACAGTGCACGGTAATATCTCACTAAACCTACATAATGGTCCTTCACATCCTGCGTTACTGCGGCGCCGTTATAATTTGCCAGGAAGTAGTTGAGATTACGTAAGCGACTCCAGTCCCAGCCACTGGTAAGCGTCTGCGAAGACGGGCTGCCAGTCATCACTGACTTGACTTCAATAGCGGCAGTGGTGGCCATATTATCGCTGGACTGGTCATCATAATAAATACCAGTACCAGGAAGTGTCAACATTCCATTTACATATAATGCCAGATCTTCCTCTGTTTTAAAAAATAACTGCGGAGAGATCGCATCCTGTGGATATCTGTCGAGAAAAGATTTTTTACATGCCGTGCCGGCCACCATGATGCCGGCAATTATAAAGATGGAAATTTTTTTCATGTCTTTTGTTTGATGTTCACCATTTCACAGTTACAGGTCAAGATTGATACCTGCTGCATATTTACGCTGGTAAGGGTATTCCCATCCATAACCATCGGTAATAGACTCCGGATCGAGGTATTTTTTGATGGCAGAGAACTCAAAGATGTTCTCACCGGAAACGAATACACGTAAACGCGAGATACGATAGCGTTTGGTGAGCGATTGCGGCAGTGTATATCCTATCGTTACATTCTTGATGCGGAGATAGGCTGCATTCAGCATATATTTTGTTTGTGGTATATCCAGGCCGGATTTATAGTTGTTATCTGCCAGCCATGACTGCAGTACCGGGAAATAGGAATTGGGATTGGCATCTGCAAGTCCCGCCTTGATATAGGACTGGGAATGCTGGGCACGTAATCCCGGATCATCTGCCTGACCGCGGTAAAAGTCAAGGTTCCATGGGTAAACATTCGCATAAGGCTGCTGGTAAGGGCCCCAGAAGAGATAATGATGTGGATAGAAATCCATTTTGGCAATACCTTGCAGGAATACGGAAATATCAAATCCTTTCCAGGTTGCATCCAGGTTTACACCAAAACGATAACGCGGACTGCTGTTGCCGATGATGCTGAGATCTTTCGGATCTTTGGCGGTAGTACCCTGTTCAATTTTTCCATCACCATTAAGGTCTTTGTATTTAGGCCATCCTTCCACAATATCAAGTGCTCCCCATGGTATGATAGCGCTTTCGTCCAGTTTCTTGATTTCATCCTTACTTCTGAACATGCCATCGTTGGTAAGGCCCCAGATTTCACCCAGTGTTTGTCCTACGCGGTAACTGCTCAGTAACTGCTGGTCATTTTTAAAACGGGTGATTTTTGTTTTATCATCTGAAACAAAAACTTTAATACCAAAACTCAACGGATCACGCATTACATTCACCGTGTTACGATAGCTCAACGTCAGTTCCCATCCCCTGGTAGAGAGGTCGGCGGCATTCTGTGCCGGTGGTGTGGTTCCTAATACGCCAGGCAGTTCTACGCCTTTCGTCAGCATACCTAATGTGTTGCGCACGAAATAGTCGAATGTTCCCGTGATACGGTTATCGAACAGGCCGAAATCAGTACCAATGTTGGTAGTTACTACTTTTTCCCAGGTATAGGAAGAAGGGTCAACGTTCAGTTGAGGGGCACCTGTTGCGATAGTCTGGTTGGCATTACCACCAATCAGGTAACCGGAAGTACCGGTCTTGATCGTTTGTATATAACCGTAGTTGCTCACATTCTGATTTCCCAGACTACCATAGGAAGCCCTGAATTTCAGCGTGGACAGCTGACGGGAAATATTCTTGATAAAATCTTCTTCACTGGCGATCCAGGCAGCGGAAACAGAAGGGAAGAAGCCCCAGCGGTTAGTGGAAGGGAACCTGGAAGAACCGTCATAGCGGCCATTTCCTTCAATGATGTAACGGTCTTTGAACGTATAGTTTATCCTGCCAAAGTAACCACGTACGGCATATGTCTGGTAATCTACTCCCGTAGTGGCGTCACCGTTAGTGAGTCCGAGGTAAGGAAGGGAAGAAGAGATAACACCTACCCGTTTCACATTTACAAGGCTCCAGATATAGCTTTCCTGGTTAAAACCTGCCAGCAGTGTAATCTTGTGATCTTTATGCAGTGTTTTATGATAGTTGGCGTACAGGTCATAGACATCCTGTGCAACGGTACCGTTATTCTCTGCAACAGAGCCGGTACCGCCTTCTTCACGGATATCGTCCGGGCCATAACCTATTTTGTATTTGCGGTTATCGGTGTGGTACTGCCACAACTCGCGTTTGAAGCTAGCATCAGCAGTCAGTTGCAGATCATTGTTCAGGAAAGAAGCAATGCCCCTGATCACATTCTGAAAACCAAAACGTGTTTGTGTACTACGTCCACCATCTGTCAGCTGTGCTGCCAGTCTGCCGGCTGCGTTATTACCCCAGGTACCATCAGGATTTACGGCTACCTGTGTAGGTTGCAGATAATAAACATCAGTGATATTATATGCAGGCGCATCTGCTTTTGTCTGATAAATACTCAGGTTATTATCTACCTGCAACCAGCTAAGTGGTTTGATATTGATCTTGTTGCGAAGACCAAAGCGATCCCAGGTATCTTTTGCTAATTTATTTAACCCATTTTCTTGTGTATAGTCAGCAGACAACAGGTAAGAAATCGGCATTTTCTTCGCTGTTTCCGCAGAGCCGCTTAAAGTGATACTATGGTACTGGGAAGGATTTGTTTTACTGAAGAAATAATTATTCCAGTTGTTGCTGCCCATGTAGGCCCATTTTGTCGGATCACTCGGATCTATACGGGTATCCGGCAGCGAAGGATTATCTGATCTTTCTTTAGCCCATTTATAGTATTCATCGGAGAAGTTTACATAATCCCAGGGAGTATTATTGGTAGATGTTTCCAGTACCCTGGAGAAGATATAAGGGTCCGTCACCGGTTCCGGCAGAACCGTTCTTTTTGATCTTGCAAAATAATTACTGTAGCTCACGCTCTGGCGGCCGCCAGGCGTTCCGTTTTTGGTAGTAATCAGCAACACACCGAAGGCAGCACGGGCACCATAGATAGCAGCGGAAGCGGCATCTCTCAGTACAGAAATAGAGGCAATATCCTGCGGGTTCAGACGGAGGATATCATCTGTGGCAGCGGTAATCCCGTCGATAATAATCAGTGGGGCGTTGGTATTGTCATTGATAGAAGTAAAACCACGGATATTGATTTTCGGCACCTGTCCCGGAGCCCCGCCCTTATAGGTGATATTCAGACCGGCACTCACGCCCTGCAGCGCCTGCGCTATATTGGCGATAGGCCTTTCTGCCAGCTGCTTACCGGAAATCTGGTCGATGGCGCCGGTAACATTTATCTTTTTCTGCGTACCGTACCCTACAACGATCACCTCTTCCATAGAGTTTTTGGAAGCCTCCATAGTAACAGTGACCTGCTCCCGGCCATTCAGGGAAACTTCCTGCTGATCGAAGCCTACATAGGATAAAACCAGCACTGCATTTTCAGGAACTTTCAGTTCAAAACCACCCTTTACATCAGTAGTAACGCCGATAGCCGTATTTTTCAGACGAACGGTAACTCCGGGTAATGACTCCCCGGCTGTATTCACTACCTTTCCTTTTACCAGTATGTCTTTACTGACAACCGCCGCAGGGGCAATTACAATAATATTTCCCGGCATCATCCGGTAGCGCAGTGCGGTATTGTTTAGCAGGAGGTCCAGCACCTTATCGACGGAAAGGTCTTCCGCATTGACAGATACTTTCAGGTGCAATGGAAGATTGTCATCGTTGTATACAAAACGATAACTGCTATTCTTTTCCAGCGTAGCCAACGCCTTTTCCAGCTGTACCTGTGAGAGTTTCAGCGTGATCTTAGACTGGGAATGAACACTGGCACTGACATGCAAACACACAACCGTTGTGAACAGCGTAAAAAACTTCATAAAAATTAACAGTTTATACAGTCCCCGCCGCAGTGGGACAGCATGGTCCACTGTGTTTTTTTTCATACATTTGTTTTGTAGGTTAATTAATTTGATTGTTGCGCAATAGACAATACGATGCCATTAGCCGACAAAACACGCGGGGAATGGTACGAACATTTCCCGTTTTTTTATCCGCTGAATCAGCATGACCGTCAGTAATAATGACAGGTGAATTACATAGTATTAATTTTATATTGATTAAACAGATTGACTACTGTATCCAGATTTTCCCATTTGAATCGATCGTGTAGGTAAATGAATTGGTAGTGGCAAGTGCTTCCAAGACATCATTTATATTGTTTGTTTCGAATACGCCGGTAAAATATAATTGCTTACGCTGCTCATTTCTGAAGCCAATTTCCACGTTGTACCACTGCCCGAGCATAGCTGCTACTTTTTCCAGTTCAAGGTGTTTAAATGCCAGTTTATTTGTTACCCAGGCTGTTTCCGACAGGACGCTGTCTTTTACGGTTGTGAGCTGCTGTTTGTAAACAGGTACCTGTATTTTCCTTGTATCCGTCTCTTTAGCTGGCTTATCAGATTCATCAAAGAGGTTGGCAGGTACTGTCAGCTTTTCATTGGGGCGTAATGCCACCAGTTGTTTGCCGGCTTTGTCCAGCTGCACCTGGATAGCACCCTGTACCAGTGAAGTCACTGCGCTGTCTTCCCCGTCATAGGCCCTTACATTAAAGGAAGTTCCCAGTACCAATATGGTAAAGGATTTCGTTTGCACCCTGAAAGGCCTGGCAGCATCTGCTACCACATCAAAAAAGGCCTCACCTTCCAGCTGTACAATGCGAGGTTCGCCGGCAGCAAAGGTTTTAGGGTACGACAGTTTACTGTGTGCATTCAGCCATACAGTAGAACCATCCGGCAATAAGAGTTTTGAGCGCGTCTTTTCAGAGACGGCATACTGCGGCTGTGGTGCAGCAGCCTTTTGATATAGCAGTTTCCAGCTCAGTGCTATCACGAGTGAAAAGCCGGCTGCAATTGCCAGGATACGAACAATACGCCCGCGGCCGCGTGTTGCAACAGGTACCTCTTCCTCCTGTAATGCCAGCGGAGAGGATTGCTCCAGTCGCTGTAAATGTTTCGCCAGCATATTTTCCGGTTCCTGCTGTGAGGAAGCCTCTTTCCATGGCCGCATAAAGATCTCCCGGATGTAGGATGCATCCGGATATTGCTGCAATAAATGCTGCAATTCCTCCACCTCGGCGTGCGTAAGTTCATTGGCAATTTCCCTGGCCAACAGGTGATACAATCTTTCCTGGTCCATATGCTGATATTAAAAGGACAGAACTGGTGTCAACAATTCCCTAAAGGTTTTTGAAATTTTTTTATAAATCAAGATGAAGGTAGGATTGAGCGAGTTCGCCGGAGAGATCAAAGCGAACTGCCTGGGTTACTTTCTTCACAGCAATGGCCAGCTGTGCATCTACAGTTTTTGGGGAGATATCCAGCAATTCAGCCACAGTACGGTAACTGAGCTGGTCGTGCTTTACAAGCCGGAATATCAGCTGACAGCGGGCAGGCAAACTACGTATAGCCGTCTCCATTTTCTGCTGTACTTCTGCTGATATCATGCCGCTCTCTGCATCCGGTGCTATCCATATCGCGGATGTATCCAGGAGTTCCAGACTCGCATGAAGGTGGCGCTTATGCTGCTGTAATGTGTTCAGTGAAAAATTCTTGGTGGCTACATACAGGTATACCATAGGATTCTCAACATGCGTCAGCTGGTGCCGCTTCTGCCAGAGCATGATGAATACATCGGATACAACTTCCTCCGCAAGATGGAATGAGGATACGATCGCGGCGGAAAAATGAAGTAATTGTTTGCATAACGCGATATACAGTTCATTATATGCCCGCATATCATCATTGCAGACCCTTTCAAAAAGAGATTTAATCTGCTCATTGTTCCTCATTGCGCAAAAATATATAATTCAAGGAAAGCCTATTATTAACGATGTGTTACGATTTTGGTTGTTCACTGCTGCTAAATGTAACAAAATAATCTAACCAATAAAAAAATCACCGGCAGCAAAAAATGCAGAAAAAGTGCCCGTATTAAACAAAAAAAATATTTATATTAAAAATTAACATATATTTACAACACCATCATAGCCGGTATGATGGCCCTATGCAGCGAGAAAAATATCCTATTAACCTAAGCAAAATTTTACCTATGAACTTCCATATTTTCCAGCCGGAAGACGCATTGCGTCCATATGTAAAACAGTATTATTATTGGGAAGACAATACCAGAGGCCTGATCCAGTTACCACAGAGTTTATTCTGTCTGGGAGATCAGTATATGGTATTTATCCAGCAGGGAGAGGCTACGGTTAAGCCTGCTAACCATCCCGCCTATACGTTATCTGCCAATGCAGTGATCGGACAGTTTACCTGCGCCTGTCAGCTACAGGTAAAGGGTCCTGTGAAAATGGTGATCGTACAGATGAATACCTATGGCTGCTACAAGCTCGCAGGACTGGACATGCCTGCCTTTGTCAACTACTATCGCAACCTGGAAACCTGCGATGCCGGCAAATGGACACAGCTGGCAGCAAAACTGGCCATGGTCAGACACCCGGATGGCATCATCTCCGTATTAAATACCACCTTTAAAAATTGCCTGCAGTCAGAAGCCCGTTCACTCCGTCAGGTAGACGAAATGACAGATTACATGGTGGCGCGCAAAGGCAATGTAACACTGGCTGAGCTGGCACATATCTTCCATCTCTCCCGCCCTACCATGGAGCGTATATTCACTGCCGTTACTGGTATTCCACCTCAGTTATATATCCGTATGGTGCGTTTCAAAACCGCCCTTCGTTCCCTGCAACAGGTAAGTTTACCGCAGTGGCAGGCTACCATGAGCAGGAATGCCCTGTACAACCAGGCCATGTTCGTAAAGGACTACCTCTTGTTTAACGGGGAAATGCCTGATTATTTTGAACCGGTATCTACTACAATTGCACATATGCATACCGGCAACAGATTACAGGTAGCGGTTGCCAGTTAAATCAGAGATGCCTATCTTAGGAGACTAAAATAATCCGGCATGACTGTTTACCAGGAAGGACCATTTTCAGTTTCCACAGATAAAGATCGTTTAGACATCGACGTTATTTACAACTGGCTCAGCAACGTATCCTATTGGGCGAAGGATATACCGAGGGAAATAGTAGAGCGCGCCATAGCAGGCTCCATGTGTTTTGGTGTATACCACGAAGGAGCACTGATCGGTTTTGGCCGGCTGGTAACGGATAAGGCTACCTTTGCCTACCTGATGGACGTTTTCATTCTCGAAGAATGGCGCGGCAAAGGGCTGTCCAAAATGCTGATGCAGGCGATGCTGGCACATCCCGAATTACAGGACCTGCGCCGCTGGTTGCTGATGACAACCGATGCACACGGCCTCTATAGCAAGTTTGGATTTGCCGCTCTGCCGGAACCGGGCAAGGTAATGACCTTAGCCAGGCCAAACCCCTATGCAAAAAAATCTTCAGAATAAATTCATATTTCCCTATCTTCAGATAATAACTGAAGACCTATGCAATATTCAGCAAACTGGTGGCGGGAGAAACTACAGCTACAGTCGCACGTAGAAGGCGGTGCCTTCCGCGAAACCTATCGTTCAGAATGGATGCTGGACATGACTACGCTGCCAGCCGGTATCACAGGTAACCGGAATGCCTCCACCTGTATTTATTTCCTGCTGGAACATGGCGAATTTTCCGCCTTCCACCGTATAGCCGCTGACGAAATCTGGCACTTTTATGATGGCCAGACGCTCACCATATATGAAATAGAACCAGGTGGTAATCTCCTTACACATAAGCTGGGCCGCGACTTCGACAAAGGAGAACGCCTACAGGTCATCATTACCGCCGGTAACTGGTTTGCCTCCCGCACAGAAGTGGCTGGTGGCTTTTCCCTCACCGGATGTACCGTTGCCCCGGGATTCGATTTCGCCGACTTTGAGCTGGCAGAAAAAGCCCCCTTACAGGCCGCCTACCCCCAACATGCACAACTGATAGATGAACTGACCAGGTAAATCATTCCGACAAATTTCTTTCATCCCCCGCTGCTGTTATCTTATTGATAACGGCCAGGTATATACGTGGGCATAAACAGCAATTTGCTTAAATTACAGTATGAAGAAGATTATTTACACCATCATACTTGTACTGGTAGCCGTGCTGGTTTTCTGGATCGGACGCTTCTTCGGCAGCAAAACCGTCAGCCAGCAGGTCATTTCCAACAGTACCATCGTAAAGGAAATCGCTGAACTCAGCAGCCTCGATGTACAGGGATCTGCCAGCATCAAGCGCAGTAACCTCACCGAAGGTGGCAGCGACTGGACAGACAACCTGAAGAAAACCTTCCTGGAAAATACCATCTGGGTCACCATCCCTTATGAAGCTAAATATGGTGTGGATATCGACGAACATAACTTTAAGGTATCCATCGCACAAAAAAAGATTATCATCGATCTGCCGGCGCCTAAACTGCTGAGTTATGAGCTGAAGATAGACAGGATGGAAACCGCCAACCGCAAAGGACTTTTCCTCTTCCAGAACGATGAAACCTATACCGATGTCCAGAAAAAACTCTATGTGGAAACACGCGGACAAATGGAAAACAGCCCGGTTTATATCGAGCGTTCCAAAGCAAAAATCATCGGCATCATGAAAGAATACTACACCCCCTTCCTGAAAGATCATGTACTGGAAGTCCGCTTTGCCGGCGACTCTGCAAGGGTAGTGAATAATATGAATGTGAAATTGGATTGATAAGGCTATTATATGCTTTTATAAAAAAGTCCCGATGCCTTCGGCATCGGGACTTTTTTATAACTTTTTTGCGCACCTGTGGTGCGCAAAAAAGTTATAAAAAACGGCCATAACGTTATGCCGCTATAAACTTCACTAAACTACGTTTTGCAATTGGCAGCAATGTTTCGTTGATTGGCATAACTAACCTGGTTTCAACACTGTAAACTGCCGGATTGGGCAGGTTGGTAAACCTGCGCAGCAGGAGTGTTTTAACATATTCGCAGGTATGCAGGATATCTTTCTGATAGGTATCCAGGTAGGTCATATGTATGCCCCTGAATTTCTCATCATGCCTTTCGAAAATGGTAAGGCGGTAATTATAAACCAATATATCCCGGTAGGTACCATCGCAGAGGAACATGTAGCCTTCCCCGGTTTCCAGCGGCACCAAACCTACAGGCGTTATGCGTAATTTGTCTTCCACAAACTCGTAGAGTTCCGTTCCTTCCCGGATGGTGTCGTTCATCTGGCCGAGGGCGTATTCGATGATGCTTTCCAGTTCCTGCATGAGATCATCATCTGCGATGATCTGTTCAAAGATCAGTTGCAGCTTCTCGATATTGACGGCGCTGAGGCGCTTCGGAAACTGCTGCTGAAGGAACTGTTTATTGTCCCGGAAGGCAATCAGGTTGTTATAATGGAAGATGATATCTGCCAGCTGAGGGTATAATTTCCGTTGACCGAAGTACCGGTTGATGTCCTGGAGGTAAGCGAGTAACGTGTATTTCTTGAGCTCAAAGTCAATGTAGCCGTCCGCAAACCATGTTTCACTCAAGGATCCCATAACAAAATAATTTAATGGATTCTACTATTAAATTACGAATAAATACTGTGATTTCCTGCTGAAATTCCAATATTAACCCGGTTTTACAATAATATTTTTAAGTACATTAAAACATTGCTGGTAAAGGGTTTGGATAACCTGGCGGGGGTAAAACATCAAGAAAATTCAAATATTTTTCGGCAGTAACTTTTTTATTACACTTATTTTCATAACTTCAGTACATTATTTTTCATTTTTTTAATTTCAGTTATCATGAACATTTACGTAGCCAACCTGCACTACAGGTTGAACGATGAAGATCTTCATCAGATTTTCAGAGAATTTGGAGAGGTTACCTCCGCTAAGGTTATCAAAGACCATGAAACAGGTCGTTCACGCGGTTTCGGTTTCGTGGAAATGCCTAATCAGGAAGAAGGCGTAAAGGCTATGGATAGTTTGAATGGTACCGAAGTAGAAGGCAAACAGTTAATGGTAAACGAAGCTAGACCAAAACAACCAAGCAATAATTTCCGTGGTGGTGGCGGTGGAAACCGCGGTGGCGGTGGATACGGTGGCGGCGGTCGCGATCGTCGTTACTAGTCACACTTTCCGATATAAACTCGGGTAAAGCTGTTAAAAAATTTAAAAAGACAGGTCGTCTCTACTCAATAGAGACGGCCTGTCTTTTTTTATCTATCTATATAACGAAGTCTGCCTGTAAAACCCTCCATCTTCCCCCTAAAACATTATTCTTTTTATTAAAAAATGGGGAAATCTCCCTAAAACCCGCATTTTATGCCAATTTAAGGCAGATTTACCCGTGTTTTATCGTCAGAGAAGGGCACTGTAAGAATACAGCGCCCTTCAGCTTATCAACCATCATATGGGGCCACAAAATAATGCCTTATGGAGCTGGTTTGTAAATGATATTCCTGATCTCTCCGAAACCCTTCACCATATTACTGTAGGTAGCTCCTGTAAAATCGCCGGTAGTAGATATTTCAAAGAAATATACCGCCCCCGCACCAGCAGTATTGGTGGCAACCGCCAATCTGTTCCCGGCAACAGGATCCAGATTGATAGCAGCAACACCCGTTCCCGCAGGAAACACATATACCTGTCTTGCCTTACCTGCCGGCACATCATAGAGATAAAGAATATTGTCCTTCGCATAATAAATATGCGGAAGTGAAGCGGATACTTTCCAGGCCGACGCACTACTAAAACCCGGTGCATTTTGCACTGCCGTCACATCCATAGGACTAGAATAGGGTCCATCCGACTGAAATCTGTAGATAAACAGGGAATCATTCCGGTTATTACCAAACAGACAATAAACTATTGCTGATGGCTGTTTTCCTGCCCATAACAGCCGCTTATTAATATTATTGAGATCAAAGGCTGCACCATCATCCGGAGGCGGAAACGCACTCAGCTCAGGGGAGTAGTCATCCATTATATTAAAATGCTGATGGATGGAATCATAATATACTGCTCCCTGTCCATAGGACGACATATCAAATGGCTGCATATAATAATCATTACCCTGGGGCGCCAGTCCGAGTTTGTAAGGCGGAGGGTACATCAAACTTACCTGATAAGGCCTTCCATTGACAAGCATCGCCTCATTCATGGAACTGGCCATATATAGCTGACAGTTACGGTCTTTGGCAGGCATGACGAAGAACCAGTCACTCATACTCCCATTCACCAGGAAAGAGGAGGAATTGATCTGTGTACCGCCATCTTTTGCCAGCGCATAAATGTATTGTGTGGCCCCTCTCTTAAAAATGCTGATATTCTGCAGGTCGGGCGACAAGGACACTGTCGGATTTACCTTGGAAAATATATTGTGAAAAACGGAATCTCCCGGGGCTATTAACGAAATATCAGTGGCGGCAGCCGTTTTTTCGATAACAAACCAACCTTCATTAAATGGGCTCCTTACCTTGATGAACATCCTGGCCCTGGTAATAATACCAGTAGTAGTATCCTCAGCATACAGGTCCAGATTGTAAGACCCCGCCTGTACGGCGACCAGCGCTTTCAGGTCTTGCGTGGTATCCAATACCTGTTTATCTGTGGCGCCGGAAACGTACAATATCCAGGAATACTTTATCGCGCCGGGATTCACGCCATTCAGCTTAAGGTTACTTGCCACACGCAGGGTGTCAAACTGATATACTGTTATGACCTGTGAATCGAGCGTTGTAGTGGCCTGGTTAGCCGGATGGATATAATTATTGCTTTTGTCTTTCAGACAGCTGGCAAGGCATAAAACACCTATTAATACCAGCCAAATATGTTTACGTTGCATAATTCAGAATTGAAGATCAGTAAAAGCTTACCTCTTTGCCATTTTCATCAATCAGCGGTCCGTTGTCCTGCATATATTGGTCCAGCGCCTCCTGACACATACTTTGGTATACTGAGAAGATCCCAATCGGCAAAGTATCCGGAAAATCGGCTTGTCCGGTAACCTGTATCACAAAACGATACTTCACCTCACTATAATCGCCGAAGAAATAAACCAGCCAGTCATCCCAGTTGCCAGGCTTGGTTACGGTGTTATTGATTTTTACCAGGTAAGAAGCAGTCCCCCCGGCAGTCTGCCCCCCGGGATAAGCGTTGGCAACGCCAGGTGAAAAATCAGTATTGGTGCCGATAGCCAGCCTGATGCGTACTTCCTTCTTCTGTACATTGGAAGAACGGTGCACGACGATACCCAACAGGGTAGTATAACTATTGGCAGCCACTTTTACCGGTAGTAACTCATAATCATCCGGTGCGATAGCGGTAGAACTATCCGCCACCACATCAATTTTTGCGGTCCTTTCGGTATTACTGGCGATACCCATGATCCGCATAGGCAACCACATGGTATCACGTGTAACTGAATCAGGCCTGACAGCAAATGAATAAGTGGAACTATCGAAATTAATACCACCATATTGCCTGTAGAAATAGATCCTGGAGATATCTTTATACGTCTGCAATTCACTTTTCTTGCAGGCACCAAAACCTATCAGGAAACCAAACAATAATATATAAATAAGATTTTTTTTCATGATGCAATCATTAATGTTTACCGTATTGAATTTCATCTGCCGGCAACGGGAAGGCATAGCGGTCTGTACTCATCACAACTGTACTGCCATCAATTTTTGATGCATTCCGTCGTTTGAAATAATAAAACAACTGCCCTTCTCCATAAAATTCTTTCTTATACTCTTTGGTAATCTCAGTGGTAAAACTGGCGGCAGCAATATTTGCCGGTAATGCAGTCAGTCCCCTATGAGTACGCACTGCGTTGAGATAATCCACACCGGCAGGCACCCCTGCACATTCTGCGGCGATATAGTAAACTTCACTTAGTCTGATTAATGGTATCTGATTTTTGATATAATTGAATTGCAGATTTTCCTGGTAATAGCGCGCCGTACAATTTACTGTCAGTACCTGTGTAAACTGATTCAGGAAACGTAAATCAGAGCTGCCCCCTGCACTGGTTTCATATAATGTACCCAGTGCCTTTGTAGTAATACTGTTTACTGGTGTGAAACTGGTGTTGGCAGATTTAAATAAGCTGTCAGATACTCTTTTCAGGTCGAAATCATACAATGCAAAGAGATGTTCCCTCACAAAAAGCCGGTCACGGTTATAGGTAATGCTCGCATTGGCCGCTATTATCCACGGGAATAAATTTGTATTACTGATTACTTCCTGTGCAGCCGCCAATGCTCCGCCCTTATCACCGGCGTAAAGGCGGATACGCGCTTCCAGCCCTTTACATGCCCAGTAGTTGAGATGGTTACGGGTATATGTCTTAAACTGATCATCCGCAACATCTTCCCGGATAGCTTTATCAGTAGTGAGCAATGCAGCTGCTGCGGTTAAATCTGTCAGGCAGAAATCCATCACTTCTTTAACACTGCTTAACCCTGTTGGCTGCACATTAAATTCCTTAACATAAGGAATGGCAGGCCTGGTCTGATCCTCCGCTGGTGAAGCGCCGAACATACGCAACAGATCGAAATGCAGCATTGCCCGGAGTGCCAGCGCTTCCCCCTTCACCTGATTATAACTGTTACCGCTAAACAATGACCTGCCGCCATCTATATGACTAAGGATATTATTTAAGTTACCTATGGCCGCGTACATTTCTGACCATATAAGGGCAGTTTGTGTTTTTACACCCGCATCTGTATAATTATAAGTGAGATACCGGTACTCTGTAGAAGTAGTGCCGGTCACTCCCGTATAGCGCTGGCCCATCAGGTCCAAAGCACCCATCGTAAGCTGACATCCATATAAGTTAATACTTCCCATCGACAGGTAAACACCGGTAAGGGCATCTTTATAGCCCTGCTCACTACTGAGCATTTCAGATTCCCTGACCTGCGTTTTGGGACTAACATCCAGCCACTTCTTACAGCTGCTGCCCATCACTGTAACCAGGGATAAAAAGAGGAATACGAGATAATTACGTTTCATAAATTTCTTTTTAAAGGTTAGAAAGAGGCAGAAATATTAAAGGAGAAATTACGTGCGAATGGATAATCCAAACCTCTTTCTATGGAAATACTTGACCAGCGTGTCAGGTCATTGCCAGTGAGCGCCAGTCTGACATTACTCATCTTCCAACGACGGGAAATAATATCCGGCACCGTATACCCAATAGTGGCAGTGGCAAAATTCAGGTAAGAATTATCCTGCACAAAGCGGCTGGTAGCATAGGTTGCATCTGTAAAAGAGAAACCATTTTCTGATACCAGACCACGGAACATGGTTACATCTCCAGGTTTTTTCCATCTACCATTCAATACACGTTCATCCAGTTGATATCGCAGATCCGCATTCTCGATTCTGTTTGCCAGGGTGGAATTATACATCTGCTGGTTTAACTGATAATTGAAACCCAATACCACAGAAAAACCTTTAACAGTAAGGTTCAACATGATATTACCGGCAAGGTCTGCAAAGCCATCCCCAACGATTACTTTATCCGAAGGGTCCCATACATAGGTGAGCGTTCCATCCTGTTTGATGAATACTTCCTTGCCCGATGCAGGGTCAATACCATTGGAACGGACGGCCCAGATAGCGGTTGGACTATGTCCTTCTACAAACCTGCTCTGCGGTTGTTTCTGGTCATTCTTGTCGTTGGCAGCATTCAGTGCTTTGAGTGAATTGGATATATGTGAAATGATAGAACGGTTATGCAATCCGTTGACCATTACACTCAGGTAGGTATTCTTCTGATCATTACGTATGGCAAAACCTGTTACGCTGAAATCCAAACCGGTATTGCGCAATGCGCCCACATTTTCTTTGTAGCTGCTCACACCTGTTGACGGAGCTGTATTTATATCGAGGATCAGACTCTCTGTGTTTTCTTTGTAATAGTTGAAATCTACCAGCAGGTAGCTATTTAAGAAAGCACCAACGATATGATAATCTGTTTTCAATGTCTGCTGCCAGCTGATGTTCGGATTACCATACCCCATCAGGGTTGCACCCACCATCCCCTGATAGTTTTGAGTGGTATTATATTTATAGGTAGTGATACCCAGGTTTGGCGGGAAGTTCACACTTCCGGTACTACCATAGGTAACACCCGCTCTGAGGGCATTCAGCCATGATACATCTTTCAGCAGCGCTTCTTTTTTAATATTCCAGGCCACTCCCATGCTATAAAAAGGTGCTGTCCTTTTCAGGTAACCAAACTGACTGGAACCATCCAGACTGTAAGAAAGGTCTGCAGAATATTTTCCATCATAGGTATAGTTGAGCGATGCGCCCGCAGAAACCATCCGGGTAACATTGGCAGTACCACCAGGTTTGGTATCCGGTGCAAATCCATTACCAAATTCCAATTGATCCAACCGATCAGAAGGGAAACCCGTTACAAGGAAGTTAACATCATCGCTGCTCGTCTGTGAACCACTTACACGCGCGGTCGCGAACAACATATTTTTCCCTATCAGCCTGCTGTAATCCAGTGATAAAGCCCCCTGAAAAGTGGTGAACTTGGAATTATCCTTCGAATAACTTCCTCTCAGCGTTGGATCAGTTTCCTTGTTAAAGGAACTATGCGATGCCGGCAGGAAAATATCAGACTCGTCTCCCTGACGCATAATATTTGCATTTCCCAGTAAATGCAGGTTTTTGTTCAATTTCCAATCTATATACAACTGCTCATTGAAGTTGGAATATTCTGCACTGTTAACAGTATGTAATGTTGCGTCATACAAAGGATTGGCGAAGCTGGTCAGCACAATACCATCTGTAGAAATGAATTGTTCCAGAAAACGCTTTATATGTCCGGTGCTGTCATATGGATTCCAGTATTGGTTTAATTTTGAGTAATCACCAAAGCTGCCATAGTTGGAATTTTTAGACTTATTATAATTAACAGACAGTACATTTTTAACAATGAAATTTTTTCTATTGTAGCTCAGGTTCATTTCCAGCCGGTAATTCTCTCTGCCGGAATTCTTCATCACACCTCCCGTATTGCTATAGGAGCCATTTACGCCATATCTGATATAATCATCACCGCCTTCCAGGTAGAGGGAATGTGACTGCCCGAAGGCATTACGCAATGGTTTAGATAACCAATAAGTATTGACACCACTAGCCACTGCTGCTTTCCGCATAGATAATATGCCCTGCTGGTTATAATAGTCGACCGGATTATTGCTGTTAAACCGTCCAGTGAGTTCCTCTACAGCTAATTTATCTTTTGCGTTGAGCAGATGATATACGGATAAATCCGGTGCTTCCATGAAAGCTGTACCACTGTATGAAAGCTGCGTTTTACCAGGTAATGGCTGTTTTGTTTCTACAACGATTACACCATTAGCAGCTCTGGAACCATACATCGCCGTAGCCGCAGCATCTTTCAGGATAGAGATACTGGCTATTCTGTTGATATCAAGATCGTAAATACGTTGCAGACTTACCTCAAATCCATCCAGTATCAGCAGCGGCTGGCTGGGGTTAGTACTGTAGGTAGCTTTGAAATCAGCGCCAGACATCGCCGTCCCCGATGTTCCTTGCGCCGGAAAGTTATTCACACCACGTAGATTTATTTCTGGTAATTTGTTAGGATTACTACCATTTGCTAAATTCTCCGGAAGTCTGACAGAGGCATCAAACATTCTGATGGCGCTAAACACGTTGCTCATACTCATTTTCCGCAGATCATCCCCTTTAATGGTAGTAGCCACACCCGTAAAGTTTTCCTTGGGCCTTTTGAAAATACCAGTAGATACCACGGCGCCTTCCAGCTGTATAGGCTTCGGCGACAGCTGTATGTCATATTTTCCGCTATGTGTCACACTGATGTTAGCGATTTCGTAGCCCAGCAGCTTCACTACCAGCTTAGCTTTCCCGGTAGGGATAGTAAGTGCATATTCTCCGTTTACATCCGTAGACGTCCCTGCCGACAAGCCCTGTACACCAATGGTAACGCCTGCCAGCGGCAAGCCCGTGCTTTTATCCAGCACCGTACCGTTAATGCGCAGCTCCTCCGCTACGCCTGCATTCCGCAGGTCAGTACCATTATTTATCATACCTGCTGGCGGCCTTTCCTTTACGATGATAGTATTATAACTGACTTCGTAGGTCAGTGGTAAATCATCAAAGCATACATCCAGGGCCTGTTTGAGCTGTACATCATCCAGCCTGAGATCTACCGTACCGGCAGCTTTGATCAGCTGCGGGTCATAAACGAACTCAAAACCCGTTTGCTCGCGGATGGATTCAAACACTTTTTTTAATGTCAGCTTTTTGCCGGTGAGTGTAACAGATTGAGAATAGCTGGCCGCACTTACCTGGAGCAACGCGGCTAACATAAAAACCGCTGTTAGTTTCATAATCAACAACATTTTGGTTGACAGCAGCCAGGCCGGACGCCTGACTTGCTTGCATAGCATTTCTTTCATACTTTCGTACTGTTTAGGTAATTAATTCAGCATTTGATCGATGCCTGTGTTAATGAAAATGCCCGAACGTCCACCGGAAGTGCTCGAACACTTCCGGTTTTGTTCATTTAAGGGCATAGCAATACCTACTCCATGACTGGTGGCAAATGAATGGTTGGAGCGCGATAAGCTATTGTGTTACTGTTGGTTTTTGATAATGAATCTCTTAGTTAATGGTTGATGTTTTTCTGCTGACATAAATTTTATGATCTCTGATCGTGAAACGCGCCTTCCCGGCCCGTTCCAGCGTATATAACAAATCTTCTAAACGCTGCTTTCTTTGAATGGCTCCTGTTAATGTAATACCTGTCAGGTCATCTTCATAAATCACTTCCACATCATACCAACGCGATACCTGACGCATAATCATCTTAATATCATTGTCATCAAATATAAACCAGCCTTTTTTCCAGGCGATTACATTGTCTGTGTTGACATTGGCAACAGTCATTATTTCCTGTTCACCGCCAACGGCCTGTTCGCCAGGACGCAGGACGACGGATTGCTGCTGCTGCCGTACTTTTATGGCGCCTGTCAGCAAAGTGGTGCTGACTTTGTTCTCATCCCTATAGGCAGAAATGTTGAAACTTGTTCCCAGTACGGCTATTTTCTGTGCACCGGCCACCACTTCAAAAGGTAAACTGGCATTGGCCGCCACTTCAAAACAGGCTTCTCCTTCGAGTATGATCTTTCTTTCTTTATTAAAATTGCTGGCAAAGCGTAATCGTGATGCAGCGTTTAGCCATACCCGTGACCCATCCGGCAATATCATAGCAAACTGGCCACCACGGGGCGTTCTGAGTTCACTAAATTCATTGGTACCTTTGCCATCATCTACATTATCAATTTTCACCAGACCGCTATCCGCTTTTGCCACTGCCACACCAGGCTGCGACCACTGACTGCCGGTAGCCATTGTATCCAGTTCCAGTACTTTACCACCGGCCAGCTGCAATACTGCCCTATCTTTTCCCGGCGCTACAGTAGCCATTTCCTTTGTATTAGTATGCGACGGATAGTACCACCACAGCCCTGCCGCTATAACTGCGGCCAGACAAGCAGCTGCAGCATATTTCCACCAGTTGAGCTGCCGGACAGGCGACTGCACCGCTATCTGCTGATTGATACGCGCAAAGAGTGCTTCATCAACGGCACCGCTATTGGACTGCATCATGATGGATTCGTATTCCACCATGATGGCATGATACTTTTCCGCAGACTGCTGCTGCAGCCATTGCTGCAGGGCGGTCACTTCCTCCGGAGTCGCTTGTCCGGCTGCGATTCGTTCCAATATCAGGCGATAGTTCATAGCGTGCTATAGTATAAAAACGTTTGGGAAATAGGAAAGGGGACGGTCGGCAAAAAATATTTTTTAATAAAAGAAGATATATAGTAAGATGACCAATGTTATATTAATCTCACCATATTTGCGGATATAACTGCGAATGAAGCTGCTGGCGAGATGCAGCTGCTTTTTCACGACTGCCACAGACACCTGTTGCCTTTCGGCAATTTCTGCCCACGACAAATCCTGTTGTGTACTCAGCTCAAAAATAATTCTTCTTCTCTCCGGCATCCTTTGGATAGCTTCCTGTGCCAGCTTATTATATTCGCGGTATTGCTGCTCCTGTTCAGGATGAAACCCTGTATCAGGGAGTGTTTCAGATAATAGCAGCTTTTGCTGCTGGCGGAAGATATCCAGCAGGCGGTTACGGCCCATACGATAGAGGTAATATTCAAACCGCTCTATTCCAACAAAAGTTTCTCTTTTCAGCCAGACCTTTACAAATATATCCTGGGTAATCTCTTCTACTAAATGGATATCAACAGTAAACGGCAACAGGTAGCGATATAACTTCGGCTGATAATGATAATACAGGCTGGTATAGGCGCTTCTATCCCCCTCCGCTAATGCGCGGAGCAGTCCAACTTCATTGTCCATACCGTGAATATAGGGCTTATTGGTTTATCTAGTATATATGCCGGCTATCTTCGTTCGGGTCTATGGAGTATGTCCGCTTCCTGTAAGGTGGCATAACCACTATGACTAAACGCTGTTTTGTCAGTGTTCAACAACAGCCTTACTAATGATTGGCTGGATAGTAGTGGCTTTCGTATAATATTTTAACAAGATGGGGTAAGGAGAAACACCTCCTTATCATCAACGCCTATCCGCAATAAAAAAGGATGCCTCCTGTGGGAGACATCCTTTTTCTTATCTGTTGCGGATCAATTAAATACCGCGCTTAGGATCGAAGTTTTCCAGTTCCTGGGCAACCGCCGTTAAGAAGGTAGCACCGAGAGAACCATCTACGATTCTGTGATCGTAAGACATAGACAGGTACATCATATGTCTGATTGCGATAGAATCGCCTTGTTCTGTTTCGATAACAACAGGGCGTTTTTTGATAGCACCTACCGCCAGGATAGCAACCTGTGGCTGGTTGATGATAGGCGTACCCATCAGGCTACCGAAAGTACCTACGTTGGTCATCGTGAAGGTACCGCTCTGGGTGTCTTCAGGTTTCAGTTTGTTGTTACGGGCAGCATTAGCCAGGCCATTTACCTGTTTGGTGATGCCTACCAGGTTGAGCTGGTCAGCACCTTTGATAACAGGAACGATCAGGTTACCGCTAGGTAAAGCGGTGGCCATGCCTACGTTGATATCTTTTTTGATAATGATTTTATCACCATCGAGGGAGCAGTTGATCAGCGGGAAACGTTTGATACATTTCACGATAGCCTCGATAAAGAGTGGTGTGAAAGTCAGTTTTTCACCTTCTCTCTTTTCGAATTCGCCTTTCATGCGATCACGCCATTTCACCATGTTGGTTACATCGGCTTCTGCGAAGCTGGTTACGTGCGGGCTTACCTGTTTGCTCATCACCATGTGGTTGGCAATCAGTTTACGCATGCGGTCCATTTCGATGATTTCCACGTTGCCGCTATAGGTAGGGGAAGCAACGGTGGTGGCAACAGCAGTACGTGGGGCAGCAGCGGCTGCGGCGGTACCCTGGGTGTTGCTGGTGATCACATTCGCCGATACCTTACCTTCTTTCAGGTCGGCGATGTACTGGAGGATGTCTTTTTTGGTGACGCGACCGTCTGTACCGGAGCCTTGAATTCTTTCCAGCTCTGCCAGGCTGACACCTTCCTGCTGGGCGATATTGAGCACCAGCGGCGAATAAAATCGGGAACCACTGCCGGAAGATGCCGGAACAGCAGTTTCAGACTGGGTAGCAACAACAGGAGCTGCAGCAGCAGTAAATTTCGGTTCAGTAGTTACAGGGGATGCAGGAGTTACGTCTGCAGCGGCGTCGGCATTGGTGTTAATGCGTGCAATGACAGTACCTACAGGGACAACATCATTTTCCTGGAACAGCAGTTCAGTGATTTCACCGTCTGCAATAGACGGCACTTCACTGTCTACCTTGTCGGTGGCAATTTCCAGCACGGTTTCGTCCACTTTTACGTGGTCGCCCAGCTTTTTGTGCCAACGCAGGATAGTAGCTTCCATGATGCTCTCCCCCATTTTCGGCATTACCAATTCTACAATAGCCATAAGATTGATTTTAGCTTTGATGTTAGCTTAATTAGTGCGGGACAAAAATAAGGGAATTGTATTAATTCAGCCCTTCCGGTTCAAGCTCCAGAATGAGCTTCCTTAATTCGTTCATCGCATAAACAGCTGCCATCTGAGTATTTCTTTCCCTGTCGTAGCGCAGGTGATATTTTACAGTGACACTTTTTTCCCTGTTGCCAACGGCTATCCATACGGTTCCTACGGGCTTTTCCTCTGAGCCGCCGGTAGGGCCCATGATACCGGAAATGGCAATGGCATAGTCTACTTCCAGCACATCCAGTGCCCCTGCCAGCATTTCCCGTACGGTTTCTTCGCTGACCGCACCATGTGCCATCAAGGTAGCCTGTTTCACTCCTAACAACTTCATTTTCATGTCGTTGGAATAAGTCACCGTGCTACCTTTAAAATAGGCGGAACTTCCGGAAATAGCTGTAATCCAGCTACTTATCAGTCCGCCGGTACAGCTTTCGGCGGTACCTACGGTTTTATTGCGTTTCAGGAGTAACTGACCAAGTACTTCACCCATGCTGATATCGGAGTCGGCCACGGCGATATCGGCGAGGCGTTCTCTCAGTTCAGTGAAATAAAGGCTGAGTTCGGTAGCAGTACTGAGTTTGTCTTTGCCCAGGGCCGTGAGGCGTAGTTTGAGCAGACTATAGCTGGGAAGATAGGCTAGTTTGATATGCGGCGGCAGTTTGGCCTCAAAATCCACCAGTCTTTCCGCCACAAAGGATTCACCCATGCCGGAGGTAATCAGCGTATGATGTACTACGGCCGGGGTACGGAAGTGAGCTTCCAGGCGGGGCAGGACGTAACTTTCCATGATACCTTTCATTTCATGGGGCACGCCAGGCATGGAAACATATATTTTCCCTTCCCGCTCGAACCACATTCCCGGCGCGGTGCCGCGTAAGTTAGGAATAACGGTAGCAGCTTCCGGTACCAGCGACTGATCTACATTTCGCTGGAGGATAGGCAGTCCGCGGCTTTCGAACATATGCAGCACCCGTTGCAGGGTTTCGCGGTCCTGTACCAGGCGGGTATTGAAGTATTCGCAGAGCGTTGGTTTGGTGATATCGTCGGCAGTGGGGCCAAGGCCGCCGGTCATCAGTACAACATCAGACAGGGCTGCTTCTGCGGCCAGCACAGCTAAAATATCCTCTCTGATATCACCGATGGCTACCCGACGATGTACCCATATCCCCATCGCATTCAATTCCTGGGCCATCCAGGCAGAATTGGTATCGATGGTTTGTCCGATCAGCAGTTCATCGCCAATGGTAACGATACTGACAGTTATCTTTTCCACTTACTTGGGATTTTAATGAAAAAATGGTTCCAGTCTTTCTTTAAGTACCTCCGGCAGTCCGGATTTCTGTTTGGTAACTGCATCTACAAATACCAACGTTGTAACACCCACATTGAGTAATTCCCCTTTTTCATTATACAATTCGCTATGGAACTGGATCTTTGAGCTTTTAGGGAGTTCTTTTAATATAGTCTTCACAGTTATGAGGTTATCATAATAGGCGGGTCTGAAATATTTAACATTCAATTCAGCTACGGGCATCATTACACCTTGCTCTTCCAGTTCGGCATAGGTAAAGCCCAGTTCCCTGATGGCTTCTGCCCTTCCTACTTCAAAATACAAAGCATAATTTCCATAATAGAGGTAGCCCATCTGGTCTGTTTCTCCATATCTTACCCTGATCGTCGTTGTACTGATAAACATGGTCCTGTCTTTTTTTAAATAAATTTATGCAATCAGGTTATCCAGAGATACCCTGCCAGGGCCGGTGAAGAGGGTTACAGTGAAGGCCGCCAGAAACATAACGGACTGCTCATTCCTCAGCAAGGGCTCATGTGCATGTACTACAAAAATAGTAACTGCCATGCAAATAATCAGCGGAACAGCTGCCAAACGTGTCAGTAATCCTATGATAACGAAGGCAGCACAGGCTACTTCTGCAAAAATTGTCAGCGACAGCCAGGTAGTATGCCCAATGTGTAAGGGGTCTGGAAATGAATTCTTTTTAGCCGCAAAATTGATCAGTAATGGCCACCCATGCAATAAAATCAATCCCCCGAAAACTACCCTCAAAATAAGCATGGAAAAGTCAACAGCACCATTTGTAAAGCTGGCTGAGAACAGTTTTCTCATAGTAGGTAAGGTTTTTGCTAATAAAAATGTTTTCTCAAGATAATCATAACATCCTTGCCGCCTATACGGAGTTATCCACATTGTGTAGAACGCAGGCGAAAAAGAACAGATATAACTTATATATTTGCTCCTAACCGTTCTGTCAGGCGCTATGTAGCCGTAGCACCCGTCCGAACAGCGGGACAACGAATCCTAATCAAATAGTAATCGGCCGGCCGGAAAATATTTCTGCCCGGTATTCGTTTTAATCGCATATTCAAGATAATAGCCAAACATGCAGGTCATAAGAAAAATTATTGTTCCCGGACATCTGTACTTATCCCTAGTCGCTTTTGCCGGTGCAGGATTAGCAGGAATGCCTTCCGCCCAGGCTCAGCAAACCCGTATTTACACTGACCCGGAGAAAGCATTCAAAGACGCACAGCAATATTTCCAACACGGGAAATATGCAGTGTCCATGCAACTCTTCAAGCAAACTATCGACAATATCGATTACTGGCACGAAACCAATCGTGACCTGGTAAAATCGGATGCCTACTATTATTACACCATCTGCGCCCTGAAATTACAACAGGCAAACGCAGAATATCTTGCCCAGCAATATCTCAAACTCTTTAATAATAATGCCCGCGAACAAATGGTAAGCTACCAGCTGGCAAAATATTATTTCCATGAGAATAAGCTGAAAGATGCCATTCCTTACTACGAACACGCCAATATCGACAACCTCTCCAACGAAGAAATTGCTGATGCCAAATTCGAACTGGCCTACTGCTATTTCAACGTGAAAGATTTTAAGAAAGCACAGCCACTGTTCGCTTCCATCAAGGAAATTCAAGGCAAATATTATATACCGGCAAACTACTACTACGGCTATATCGCCTATAACAACAGGCAATATAACGAAGCCCTGAAAAGCTTCCAGAAAGTAGCTGACGATCCTAAATACAGCAACGTCGTACCTTACTACGTCGCAGAAATTTATTATTTCCAGGGAAAACCTGATCAGCTGATCGCTTACGGCGAACCACTGGTACAGAAAGGCGGCCAGTACTACGAAGCAGAACTCAAACAACTCCTCGGTAAAGCCTATTTCGAGAAAAAAGACTATAAAAAAGCACTGCCCTACCTCCAGGAATTCCAGGATAATTCAGATGATGTAAGAAATGAAGATATCTACCAGCTGTCTTATTCCTACTACTCTACCGGCAACCTGCAAAAAGCAATCAGCGGCTTTAAACAACTGAGCGGCTCCAAAGATTCACTGGGACAAAACTCCATGTACCTCCTTGGCGACTGCTACCTGCGTACCGGCCAGAAAACGAATGCACGCAACGCCTTCGCCTATTGCGCCAACAACAGCTCCAACCCACAGCAACAGGAAATTTCCCGTTTCAACTACGGCAAACTTTCCTATGAACTGGGTTATGCCGACGTAGCCCTCTCTGAGCTGAGCAGCTTCGTAAAAAAATATCCGAATTCAGAATACAATAAAGAGGCACGCGAAATTATGGTGAACCTCTTCATGAATTCCAACAACTATAAAGAAGGACTGGCCACCATCGAAATGATCCCCGATAAAAACCAGACCGTACTGAAAGCCTATCAGAAAGTAGCCTTCGGCCGTGCCACTCAGCTCATCAATGATGGACAACTGGCAGAAGCAGATCGCCTCCTGGATATCGCTATCAAAAATCCATTCGATGCGCAAATCAAACAACTGGCCTACTTCTGGAAAGGTGAAATCGCCCTGCGCCAGAACAAAACAGAAGCTGCCATCGCTAACCTGAACACCTATATGGGCAGCACCGCCATCGTTTCCGGCGAAGCAAACGCCCAGACAGCCAGCTACAACCTGGGTTACAGCCTGCTCAAACAGGACCGCTTCAGCGAAGCATTGCCATGGTTCGAAACCGCACAGAAAGCCAGCGGCCCTAACGCCCAGCGTATCAGCAACGACGCCGTATTACGTACTGCCGACTGCTACTACATGCTGCGCCAGTTCCCTAAAGCATTATCGCTGTACGACAGGGTAATCAGCAATAACGATCCAGGCGCCGACTACGCTACTTATCAGAAAGCCATCATCCTGGGTTTACAGGGTAAACAAAGCGATAAACTCGCCCTGCTGAAACAGTTAGGTAATAAATTCCCGACCAGCAACTTCAGCAACGAAACAGATATCGAAATTGCCAATACCTACCTGGCATCTGAGAAATTCAACGAAGCCATTCCTTACCTGGAAAACGTGCTGAACAAACAACCTAATGGCCCTAATGCACCACGTGCATTACTCAAATTAGGCCTGTGCTACTATAACAAAAACAATGAATCCAAAGCCCTTGGCTATTACCGCCAGGTAGTGGAGAAATTCCCGGGATCTCCTGAAAGCAACGAAGCACTGCAAAGCATCAAATCCATTTATGTAGGTCAGGGCAAAACTGATGATTACCTCGCCTTCCTGAAAGCAAATGGTAAATCTGTCAGCGCTTCCGCAGAAGATTCACTCGCCTACTCCGCAGCTGAAGCACGCTTCACCAGCAACGACTGCGCAGGCGCCATCATTGCCTTCAATAACTACATCCGCAAATATCCTGACGGTCAGTTTATCCTGCCTGCCAACTTCTATAAAGCAGAATGTAGCTATAACAATAAAGACTATACAACCGCTTTACCGGCGTACGAATTCGTATTGTCGCGCAACAACAGCCTCTATGCAGAACGCTCTGCGCTTCAGGCTGCCAATATCAACTACTACCAGATTAAAAACTATGATAAGGCTCGTGGCTACTACCTGCAGTTACAGGACCTTGCTACCAGCAAGGAAAACAGCCTGAGTGCCACCCGTGGCTTATTACGCAGTACGTATATGCTGAAACGTTGGGACGAAGTAACCAACTATTCTGAAATGCTGCTGGCAGGAAGCAACAATAGTACCGATGATCAGATCCTCGGGCACTTCTACCACGCAAAAGCATTAAAACAAAACGGACAATATCCTGCTGCCATCACCGAATTCAAAACCGTCTGCAACCTGACGAAATCAGAAATCGGCGCAGAAGCACGTTATGATATTGCTGACAGCTACCTGCAACAAAACGACCTCGACGCCGCTGAGAAAGCAGGTTTTGATGTGATCAAAAATACCGCCTCCTACGAATACTGGGTAGCGAAAGCCTATATCCTGCTGGGTGATGTTTATTCCAAACAACAGGATTATTTCAATGCCAAAGCCACTTACCAGAGTATCGTCTCCAATTCTTCCATTCCGGAGCTGAAACAGGAAGCAAAAGATAAACTGGCAAAAGCCGAAGCTGATGAAAAAGCAGCAGGCAAAAAGAAGAAATAACAGATTTTCGGATTTAAGTAAACGATCGCATGAACATTCATAACATATACCGCAAACGCTTTTTCTTTTTCGCTGCTATGGGTCTGGGTGCCGGGTTCTTCCAAAAGGCATCAGCTCAGGATACGCTGAAACAGGAAACTATTGATATTATTTCCACTTACCAGCCACGTCTGAGAGATGCGGCCAAACTGAACCTCACCGCTTCACTGCCGGCCGTGGATACCTCCCGCCCTACACTGAAGTACGCGGTGCCTTCGCTTAACCTGAACTTCATGTACCAGGCAGCACCACTGAAACCGCTGGCCCTGGGCAAAGACTCCCTGGACCTGCTCCAGAATAATTTTATTAAACTGGGTTATGGTAACCTGAGCACACCGCTGGTACAAGCCGGATTCGGTAGCGGACGCCACGAAAACTATAACTACGGACTCTTTGTCAACTATTCCTCTTCCAAAGGAAAAGATATAAAATACCAGGACTACAGCACATTTAACGCGCTGGCAGCAGGTTCCTACCTGTTACCTAAGTTCCAGTTCAACGCCAGCATGGCCTACGACCGTAATACCGTACACTATTATGGTTACGACCAGACTTTACCGGTTCCTGAGAAAGGTGATATCGCGCAAACCTTCAACCAGTTTACCGTTGCAGTAGGCGCCAACAACAGAACCACCAACGACTGGGCCTTCCAGTTCCAGCCGAAAGTGAAGTTCATCCTCTTCAATGATTCTCATAAGAATACAGAAAATACCTTCCAGTTCAACATTCCTATACGCAAACAGATATTTGAAGATATCTACATCAAGGCAGAAGGTGTTTTTGACCTGACTACCTTTAAAGCAGACGGAGATCGTTCCTTTAATAACAATATTGTGGCCATCCACCCTGCTGTGGATGTCATCAAGCCGGGCTTTGTACTCCATGCAGGTGTAAATCCTACCTGGACCAACACCCCGGGCATCAGCAAATTCTACCTGCTGCCCGACATCGTGAATGAAACACACCTGATCCGTAAAAAGCTGATCCTGAGCAGTGGATGGATTTCCTACATGGAAAAAAATTCCTACCGTAACCTGACCAGCCGTAATCCTTTCTTCACCGGCAGTATGGCTGATATGCAGAATACCCGCGTAGAAGAAAAATATACCGGTATCAAAGGAACCCTCGGCAGCCACTTCAACTACAACACGAAATTTGCTTCTGTTACCTGGTATAATCTGCCGCTGTTCGTAAACGACACCCTCGACAGCAAGCGCTTTATCACCCTCAACGAAGCACAACTCCGTGCATTCCAGTTACATGGTGAAATCGGTTATATCCAGGAAGAGAAATTACAGGGAAGAGTGAGCTTCGACTGGTACAACTATAACAAACAGGAGTCTCAGCCACAGCCATGGGCGCTGCCAGCTTTCCAGGGTGATGTTTTTGTTTCCTACATCTTAATGAAAAAATTACACCTGAATGCGGACCTCTTCGCTATGAGCGGCGCATATTACAGGAATGCCAATAAAATTGATTTCGGTAAAACCAATGGAGCCTGGGACATGAATCTCGGCGCATCTTTCGATATTACCAAAAACTTCAACATCTGGCTGAACGCCAATAATATTTTCAATACCCAATACCAACGCTATTATCTCTATCCTTCTTATGGCTTTAATATTGTTGGTGGGTTGCTATTTAAATTCTAATTTAGTTGGTAATTAAGAGATTGGAACAAGAAAACCCGTTCTCCGGAAAGCACACAACCTTTACAGGTGGTGTGCTTTCCAGGTACTGACCCAAACCTATATGGGCCGGTTGGTCTCTGATCCCATAGTAATTAGTAATAAAGCACTATGATTCTACAGCAATACATTCAGGAAGTACTCTTCAGACAAAGAGTTTGTGTTATCCCCCAGTTAGGCACCTTTACCTTACAGCATTTCCCGGCACAGTACAATGTGAAAACACAGACCCTGACCCCACCATGGGAACAGGTACTGTTCAGTCAGACCTATCAGGACGACGGTTCCTGCCTGGAATGGATTGCCCTGAAAGAAAACCTGGTACCTTCCGTTGCACAAATGAAACTGGAGAAGTACCTGGAAGAAATGAAGACGGAGCTAAAAACAGGTAAACCTATGGAATTGCCTGGCATAGGCGTTTTACAGGGCGACTTCACCGGCAACATTCACTTCTTTGCTGAAAGATTACCGGTAACACAGGATACAATTGATTTGCAGCCTATCAGGCAGGAAAGTGAAACTTCGAAACAGCCAGCGGCTCCCGTGGAACCTCCTAACGAAGCGGTGGAACCTATCATGACAGCGGAAGTGGAAGACACGTTGGAAGCCATTGAAAACGAAGGCGGTTTCAAATGGTGGTGGGCAGTAATTCCTGTGGTACTTATTTTAGGCGGCGTGGCCGCATGGTGGTATGTTACACAACAACACATGTCTGTTGATATGGCACCTCCTAAAACGGACAGTGTTGCAGTAACCGCACCTCCTGTACAACAAGACAGCACCGCTATGGCGCCGGTAGATTCAAGTGCTGCCGTAGTTGCAGTACCGGCAACGGATACACTGAAATATGTGGCGGTTTATGCTACCTTTAAAAACACACCTAAGGATAGCACCGTTGCCTATAAAGCCTTTGAAAAACAACAATCATGGGGCAGAACGCAGGTGATCATCTTCAAAGATAGTCTGTATAAACTGGCAGTACCAGTTAATAATGCAGATACTACCGGCGAAGCAGACCGCGTCAGCAAAGAGTTTGGTGCTAAAGCACGACTCGAAAAACACTAGAAGTTTCGGAAAAACAAATAAAAAAGCCGTCTCTACTGAGTAGAGGCGGCTTTCTTTTTAGCGGGAAGCAGGTATTGCTGCCGCAACTATTTCAAGGCCTTCCGCAAAGGTATGCGGGGCATAATTAAATTCTTTTTCTGCCTTTTCAATGATAAGTCCTGTTTTTGCAGGTCTTGCAGCAGGCTGGGCCAAACTTTTTGAACTGATCTTTTCGATCATATTAATATCCAGGTTAAAGAAATCTGCTGTTTTGATGGCCATATCGTATGGTGTCAGCGTTTCTTTGCCGGAGATATTAAAGATACCGGTGGCCTTTTTATCGGCAATCATCTTACAGCCTTTTGCCAGATCGAGGCAGAGCGTAGGCGTACGCCACTGGTCATCTACCACTTTGATCTTTTTGTTCTGCTGCAGATTATTTTTCACCCAGGTAATCATGTTACTGCGTTGCGGATCAGCCACCACACCATATACCAGTACTGTTCTTACAATTGCCCAGGCCAGTTTACTGTTCTGAACAATTCTTTCTGCAGCCACTTTGCTGGTACCGTAATAGTTGATGGGATTTGCAGGGTCTTCTTCTGTATAAGGGCCGTTAAGGCCATCGAAGATGAAGTCGGTAGACAGAAATAATAAATATGCATTGATTTTTTCTGCTGCCTGCACTAGGTTGCGGGTAGCGCCTACGTTCATATCCCAGCAGGCGTCTTTATTTTTTTCACATTCATCCACTTGCGTCATGGCAGCGGCATGAATGATGATGTCTGGTTTGTATTTGTCCAGCAGCTGCTGTGCAGTGCCGGGCGCGCGAAGGTTCGCGGGTTCGTATATGTAGTTATCGTGCAGGGGAGATCTGTTGGGGCCCCTTCCGGTGGCTACTACGCTATAGTTCTTATCCTGCAAAAAAATCGGGAGCAAATGCTGCCCCAATAGTCCGTTACTTCCAGTTATAAGTACATTCATAAGCCATATTCATACACTGTTTTTAAAGATAAGCAATTTTCCGTAGCTGGTCATAAAAAAGAAGAAGGCATCTTAAAAGCTGACATATATAATTATATGTCTGTCTTTTAAGATGCCCTCTCCTGTTATTTTTTATCCAGGTAGATGATTAACGCGAATTATTTCATCCCCAGGTTAAACATTACAAAAGACCAGATATCTGTTGCTTCTTCAATTGTTTTTGTAACAGATTTACCTGCACCATGTCCCGCATTGGTTTCAATACGGATCAGCGCAGGATTAGGTCCTGCATTGTCTGCCTGCAAAGTAGCAGCGAATTTGAAAGAATGTGCCGGCACTACGCGGTCGTCATGATCGGCAGTAGTGATCAGTGTTGCAGGATAAGAAACGCCAGGCTTCAGGTTATGCAGCGGAGAATATTTAATGATATATTTATACTGTTCTGCATTATCACTGCTACCATACTCTGTAGCCCATGCCCAGCCGATGGTAAATTTCTGGAAACGCAACATATCCATTACACCCACCTGCGGAATCGCCACCTTAAACAGGTCAGGACGCTGGGTCATGCAGGCGCCTACCAGCAATCCTCCGTTGGAACCGCCGCGTATAGCCAGTTTCGCCGGGTTGGTATATTTTTCTTTTACCAGGAACTCAGCCGCACCGATCATATCATCGAAAACATTCTGTTTATGTTCCATCATACCGGCTTTATGCCATGCCTCACCATATTCACTTCCACCACGAAGCGATACAACAGCGTATATCCCACCCTGCTCCATAAAGTACAGGTTAGCCACACTGAAAGCAGGTGTGATAGGAATATTGAAGCCACCATAGCCATACAACAGCACCGGATTGTTGCCATCCAGCTTCATGCCTTTTTTACCTGACAGGAAAACAGGTACTTTAGTACCATCCTTGCTGGTAAAGAAAACCTGTTTGGTTTCATACTCATCAGGATTGAATTTTACTTCCGCCTTATTGAAGAGTGTAGACTTACCCGTAGCTATATCATATTTATATATAGTCGCAGGGCTAACGAAAGAGGAATAGGTATAATAAAACACCTTATTCTGCTTTTCAGCATTAAAGCCGCCGGCAGTTCCGATGCCAGGCAAAGCAACCTGATGACCGTTTTTACCGTCGTAATCGCATTGATAGACATAGGAAGAAGCGTCTTTCAGGTAGCTGAGGAATAATTTACCGCCAGCGGTACCAACACCCTGGAGGGCTTCCGGCCTTTCTGCAACGATTGTTTTCCAGTTGGCAGGCTCCGGATGCTTAGGATCGATTGCAACCACTTTATAGTTGGGAGCGTCGCGGTTGATGGATACGAGGATTTTATCTCCCATATTATCAATTACATTAGGCTCGTAGTCGAATCCCGGGATCAGCAGGGAAAAATCTTTCTGGGAAGGGTTTTTCAGGTCTTTCACCCATACTTCACCGCCAGAAGTACCTTCAGAAGTTTGCAGAATGAGGAATCTTTCATCTTCAGTGAGACTTGCTCCGGCATTGCGCAGCGGATGTGCCTTGTCTTCATAGATCAGCTCATCTTTCTCCTGTGGTTGTCCTACGATGTGGTAGTACACTTTCTGGAATTCGTTTTTACGGGAGAGCTTACTTGATTCGTCTGGTTTGGCGTAGCGGCTGTAGTAGAAGCCGTTACCTCTCCAGGCGATACCGGAAAACTTCACCCATTCCAGTTTGTCGGAGAGTACCTGTTTGGTGGCAACGTCCATAACATAAGCTTCCTGCCAGTCGGAGCCCGCTTTAGAGATCAGGTATGCTGCATATTTCCCGTCTTTGGAGAATTGCATGGTACCGAGGGCGGTGGTGCCGTCTGCGGAGAGCTTGTTTGGGTCAAGAAATACTTCTGCGGGGCCATCCGGGGAGGCAGACCGCATTACTACGGCCTGGTTCTGGAGGCCATCATTTTTGGAAAAGTAGTAAAAACCGCCTTTTTTGGAAGGAGCAGAAGTCTTGGGATAATTCCAGAGCTCTTCTAATCTTTTTTTAACATCTTTCCGGAAAGGGATTTTTGACAAATAATCCTGGGTTATGGCATTTTGTTCATGGACCCAGGCCTTGGTTTCTGGAGAATTATCATCTTCCAGCCAGCGATACGGATCAGAAATTTTGTTTCCGTGATAATCGTCCGTTTGTTCGACTTTTTTGGTGTCTGGATATTTAATATCGCTGTGATGTTGTGCCATGGCCTGTCCCGTCAAAATACTCATACTCATAATTAACAAACTTCTATTAGTTTTTTTCAACATGCATTTAATTTTTAAAAAAAAATTCTACTTTGTTTGATGAAAATTAAAAATTTAGGTTATTTCATGAGATAACTGTTAGAAAAACAATTGCAAAATGTTATTTTTGTGCGCCCTTAAGATATTTTTTTAGCAATTTATATGAAAAAATTGAACAACATTGCAGTCCTTACCTCAGGAGGAGATGCTCCTGGCATGAACGCAGCAGTTCGTGCAGTAGTAAGAACGGGCATTTATCATCAGCTGAATGTGTATGGCGTAATGTACGGCTACAGGGGAATGTTGACAAATGACATTTTCAAGATGGAGTCCAAATCAGTGGCTAACATCATTCAACGCGGAGGCACCATATTGAAGACAGCCCGGTGCAAAGAGTTCTATGAATATGAAGGGCGAAAAAAGGCTTACGAGAATCTGAAGAAGCACGGCATTGATGGTATCGTTGTCATAGGTGGCGACGGTTCCTTTAATGGAGCGCAGAAATTCAGCCAGGAATTTGACATTCCGTGTATAGGCTTGCCTGGTACTATTGACAAGGACATTGCTGGCACTGATTTCACCATTGGATTTGACACAGCAGTCAATACAGCGGTGGATGCTATCGACAAGATCAGGGATACCGCAGATGCGCATGATCGCCTGTTCGTAATTGAAGTAATGGGCCGGGATGCCGGTTACATTGCCTTACACAGTGGCATTTCCACTGGCGCGGAGCACGTATTGATGCCGGAGCGCAAAACAGAAGTGAATGAAATCATTGAAGAACTGCAGGCCAACGAACGTCGTAAAAAACTCGTTAACCTGATTGTGGTAGCAGAAGGAGATGAAACCGGAGGCGCCAACGAAGTAGCCCGCAGAATTAAAGAAGCCTGTCCTCAACTGGATACCAGAGTGACCATCCTCGGTCATATCCAACGCGGTGGCTCCCCTACCTGCCAGGACAGAATCCTTGCCAGCAGGCTTGGATATGCGGCAGTAGACGCCCTCCGTGAAGGAATTCACAACGTAATGATCGGAGTTGTTAATGATAAGATCCAGTATACACCGCTCGACAAAGCGGTTAAAGCTAAACAGGAGATCGACCCCGAATGGTTTAAGATTGTAAAAATTCTTGCGAGTTAAAAAATAAGACTTATGAGTACAAAGGATCTTTCCAAATACTATCACAAGCAGATGGATAACGCTGCTGGTAGAGAGCATTCCTCCCACAAGACTAAAATTGTAGCAACAGTTGGTCCGGCTAGTGATACCTATGACAAATTACTGGAGTTAGTTAGAGCAGGCGTGAACGTTTTCCGTCTCAACTTCTCCCATGGCTCGCATGAGGATAAATTGCGGATCATTGAATACATCCGTCAGATCAACAAAACTGAACCTTACAACGTAGCCATCCTCGCCGACCTCCAGGGTCCTAAGCTGCGTGTTGGTGAAATCGAGAACAACGCATTACCGCTCAAAGCCGGTGATATCCTGACCTTCGTAAATGAGAAAGTAGTAGGTAACATGGAAAAAATCTATGTTTCTTACCCGGATCTTTATAAAGACCTCAGAGTTGGACAAAAAATCCTCCTCGACGATGGTAAAATCGAAACCGTAGTTAAAGAACTGACTCCTGCAGGTGAAATCAAAGCTGAAGTATCCCTGCCAGGCGTTCTCTCTTCTAAAAAAGGTTTCAACCTGCCAGATACCAAAGTATCCCTGCCAGCACTGACAGAGAAAGATATTATTGACCTGGAATTCATCATCGACCAGGAATGTGACTGGGTAGCCCTGTCTTTCGTAAGAAGCGTTAAAGACCTGATGGACCTGCGCAAACGCCTGGAAGCACGCAATTCAAAAATGAAGGTTATCTCTAAAATTGAGAAACCTGAAGCTATTCAGAACCTGAAAGAGATCATCTGGGAATCCGACGGCGTAATGATCGCCCGTGGTGACCTCGGCGTGGAACTGCCAGTAGAGCAGATCCCAATGATCCAGAAAGATATTATCCGCAAATGTATCCACCGTGCGAAACCTGTTATCGTGGCAACACAGATGATGGAATCCATGATGGACCGTACCCGTCCTAACCGTTCCGAAATCACGGACGTAGCAAACGCAGTACTCGAAGGCGCGGATGCAGTAATGCTCTCCGGCGAAACCGCTACCGGTCAGTTCCCGGTACTGGTAATCCAGACCATGAACAAAATTATCCAGGAAGTGGAAAAAGAAGCGATCATTTACAACCGTAACCTGATCCCTCACCGCCACTCTCCTACCTTCCTCAGCGATGCACTCTGCTACAACGCTTGTAAAATCGCGGAAGACCTCGATGCTGATGCCCTGATCGGTATGACCCAGAGCGGTTACACCGGCTTCATGCTCAGCTCTTACCGTCCACGCTCTCCACTCTATGTATTCACCAAAGAAAGAACACTGGTGAATCAGCTGAGCCTGAGCTGGGGCGTTCGCGCATTCTTCTACGAAGAAGAAGAAAGCCTCGATGATATCGTTTTTGATCAGATCAACATCCTGAAAGAAAGAGGTTTCATCAAAGCTGGTGACGTTGTTGTAAACACTGGTTCTACACCAGTTAAACAGCATCTGCCAACCAACATGCTGAAAATCACAAGAGTAGAAGACTAATCATCTACCTATCTTTTTAAATAAAAATTCCCGGCGTAGTAATACGACCGGGAATTTTTATTTAAAGCCTTTATATTAAACCAGTCCCATCATCAGCAACGGAAATGGTTTTCCCATTCCATCTACCTCAGATCGTGATAATACTTTAAAACCATTGTGCAGGTAGAAGCCCACCGCCTGCTCATTCTGCTCATTTACATCTACCAGCGTCACGCCCTGCTGGCTTATCACAAAAGCCAGCAAAGCCTTTCCTACACCTTCTCCCCGATAGGCAGGATCAATAAACAACATCTCCAGCTTATTGTCTGCCACACCAGCAAAACCAAGTATAGCGCCGTTTTTGTCTTTCATACAGGACAAATTCACCGCCTGAAAATATTCGTTCAGGATCAGGGGTTTAAAAAATTGAATATCATCTTCCGTAAGAAAATCATGGGTAGCACGCACCGATCTTTCCCAGACTTCAATTAAAACCTGGTATTCTGACGGATAAACAGCGGTAATTTCTCTCATAATTATGCCGATGGACGTTTATAGGTTAACAGATAAATTAGTAATGCGATCATGATAAAGCCGGTACCGGCGATACACACGCCCGTCCATTCGCCCACTTTCCATACCCAGAGCCCGATACCGGAACCAAGCGCGGTACCGATAAAACTGGTGGTCATAAATACAGTATTTAGTCTGTTACGGGCAGATGGGATCAGCGCGTATACTCTTGTCTGGTTAGAGACATGTATAGATTGCAGACCCAGGTCTATGGCGATGATACCGATGATAATGCCAATAATTTCTGTTTTGAAGAAGAAAAACAGGAAAAAACCGATAAACAAGAATATGATACCATACCCAATGGCTATACGTGGATTTTTCTTGTCGGCGATACGACCCACCAGCGGTGCACCCATTGCGCCCGCGGCCGCTGCCAGGCCCATCAGGCCGATCTTATCACTGCCGTAATGGAAAGGAGCCTCAGACAACAAAAAAACGACTGTTGTCCAGAACAGTCCAAACATAGCAAATACACATGCATTTATAGCGGAGGCTTCCCGGAGTACAGGCTGTTCCTTTGTAAGCGTCATCAGCGATTTCATCAGATCGCCATAGGTGCCTTTAAAAGCAGGCGCGCTTTTAGGGAAGGTAAAGAACATGAAAACAGCCAGCAATAAGCTGATGCCGGCGGCGATCCAGAACATGCCCCTCCAACCCAGGTGATGACCTACGATGCCGCTAAGGGTGCGCGACAGGAGAATACCAATCAGGAGACCGCTCATCACCACTCCAATCACTTTTCCCCTGTTTTCGTTGGAGCTCAACGTAGCTGCCAGCGGGAGAATAAGTTGTGGCACCACAGAAGTGAAGCCTATCATTAGACCCGTAACCTTCAGCATGGTAATATTCAGGGAAAGTGCAGACAGCGCCAGCGCTGTTGCAGCTGCCAGCGTCATCAGGATGATCTGCCGCTTTTTCTCCAGCATATCACCCAGCGGTACGCAAAAAAGTAAGCCCAGCGCATAACCTAACTGGGTGAAAAAAGTGACCTGTCCGGCATTTTCAACGGATACACCAAATTCGTCACTCATCAGTACCAGCAATGGCTGGCAATAATAAATATTCGCAACTATCAACCCCGTGCAGAGAGCCATTACAGTAATTGTCCATTTACTAAGCGCCATATATTCCATTTTTTTGCTGTGCAAAGATAGTTCTAATGCTTCGAACCTTTAAGGACAGATAATAGTTCTGGAAACGGTAAATTTGTAATAGTTAATCGCTCACCAAAAAGCCGATAGTTATGTTTAACAGTATCTATCCTTACACACAGGAAATCATTGCAGAATACCAGGAGCACACGGAAAGTGAGATTGCCACCAAGCTCCTCAAAGGAGAGAAAGCCTACCGCGAATTACTAAAAACCCCGCTGGAAAAACGTTGCCAGTGGATGGCCGCCATAGCCAGATCCATGCGGGATAATGTGAAGGAACATGCGACCATCATAACGCGGGAAATGGGGAAGACACTGAAGGAAGCTACGGCAGAAGTATTGAAATGTGCCACTACCATTGATTTTTATGTAGAGAATATAGGCAGTATGTTATCGCCGAGAATTATTTCTTCCGATGCTTCAAAAAGTTATGTATCTTATGAACCTAAAGGGATTATTCTGGCTATTATGCCCTGGAATTTCCCTTACTGGCAGGTATTCCGTTTCGCTATTCCGAACATCCTGGCAGGAAATGCCGGCATATTAAAGCACGCCAGTAATGTGAGTGGCTGTGCCCTGGCGATAGAAAAACTATTCGTTGAATCAGAATTCCCGGAAGGTACTTTCCAAAGTGTATTATTATCTTCCAAGCATATCGAACCCATCATTGCAGACCCGCGCGTACAGGGCGTAACATTAACCGGTAGCACACCAGCCGGCAAAAGTGTTGCTGCACTGGCAGGAAAATATATTAAAAAAACAGTATTGGAATTGGGAGGCAGTGACCCGTTTATCATCTTAAAAGATGCTGATATTCAGGAAGCTGCGAAAGTTGCCGTTCAGGGCAGGATGCAAAATGCCGGACAATCCTGCATTGCCGCCAAACGCTGGATAGTAGAGCAACCAGTAGTGGCCGACTTTACGGCCGCTGTACGTTCGATATTACAAAACCTGAAACAGGGTGATCCTATGCTGGAATCTACCCAAATGGGGCCTATGGCACGCCTGGACCTTGCACAGGAGCTTGGAAAACAGCTCGAAAACAGCATCAGTCAGGGAGCCCATTTAGAATTGGGTGGCACCTGGGAAGGATGTAACTTTGCTCCTACACTGCTAACCGGTGTAACCAGCGACATGACGGCTTTCCGCGAGGAAACCTTTGGGCCGCTGGCCGTGATTATAGCAGCTGCCAACGAAGCCGATGCTATCTCTCTTGCCAACGAAACCGAGTTCGGACTGGGGTCCGCTTTATGGACAAAAGACCTGGAAAAAGCCGCCCGGCTGGCAACGCAAATTGAAAGCGGGAATGTATTCATCAACGCAATGGTACGCTCCGATGCACGACTGCCCTTTGGCGGCGTTAAACAATCGGGTTACGGCAGAGAATTATCACTGGAAGGCACACACGAATTTTTAAACGTTAAGACGGTTTATATACACTAGGCTTTTAGAACATGACCACATCTCTGAAACGCGACCGCTATACTCCCTATATCACTTTCTCCCGTAAAGAATGGGCAGAACGAAGTGGTGATGCCAGATTACAGCTGGCAGACTATGACCTGGAACAACTGCATGGCATGAATGAACCGCTCACGCAGGAAGAAATCACCCAGGTATACCTGCCGCTGGCGCATTTGCTGAACCTTTATGTGACCGCTTCACAACAGTTACATAAAGCTACCAGCTCCTTTCTTGGGAGCCAGCAGTCGAAAGTGCCCTACATCATTGGTATTGCCGGGAGCGTAGCCGTTGGTAAAAGCACCACCGCAAGAGTTTTGCAGAAACTATTACAGGCATGGCACGACCATCCTAAGGTTGCGCTGGTGACAACAGATGGGTTCCTCTATCCAAATAAAATACTGGAACAAAATAATATCATGAACAGAAAGGGCTTCCCTGAAAGTTATGATATCAAAAGGCTGGTACATTTCCTTGCAGACGTTAAGTCCGGCAAAGAACGTGTAGCCGCACCGTTATATTCTCACCTGGAATATGATATACTGCCTGGTCAGCTCCAATGGATAGAGCAACCCGACATCATTATTGTGGAAGGTGTCAATGTACTGCAGGTAAGACCTCGCCAGCAACAAAAAGATCCTGCGGTCTTCGTATCTGACTTTTTTGATTTTTCTATATATGTGGATGCTGCTGAAAAAGATATCCGTAAATGGTATATCGCCAGATTTCAGTCATTACGTCAAACAGCTTTCCAAAACCCTGATTCGTTCTTTCACCGCTATGCCAGCCTCTCCGATGGCGCCACCGTGGAATTAGCCACACAGATATGGGAAGATATCAATAAACCCAATCTGGAGCAGAATATCGCACCTACACGCTATCGGGCCGGACTCATACTGGAGAAAGGTAGTAACCATTTTGTTCAATCCATCAAACTCAGGAAAACCTGATCTATCATGCAACTACTTTTCCTAAGAAATGCCACATTCCTGCTGGAATGGGACAACAAAAAACTATTGATTGATCCTATGCTGGGTCCCAAAAACAGCATGGAACCAATTCCTAACACCGCAAATGCCATCCGTAATCCCACCGTCGACCTTACGCTGAGTGAAATTGCCGTACAGACGATGGTACAGGATATCGATGCAGTATTGCTCACGCATACCCATCGCGACCATTGGGATACAGCAGCACAGGAGATGATTCCCAAAGACACAACTATTATCTGTCAGCCGGAAGATGAAGAAAAAATCAAAGCTGCAGGTTTTACGGATGTTATTGCAGTTACAGACAATATCCAATGGTATCATTTTACGATCAACCGCACCAAAGGCCAGCATGGCACCGGTGAAATCGGTAAAAAGATGGCGCCGGTATCCGGATTTGTTATCTCGGATAATAAGACCAGCTTTTATATCGCCGGCGATACCATCTGGTGTGATGATGTAAAAGATGCCCTGGACCACTACCAACCTACGCATACCGTTGTAAACGCAGGTGCAGCCAGGTTTGTGGAAGGAGATCCCATTACGATGACCGCAGCGGATGTACTGGAGGTAATTAATCACCCGTCGCAGACAAACGTCATTGCAGTGCATATGGAATCACTTAATCACTGCACGCTCACCAGGGAAGACCTGGCAGTAGCAGTGGCAGTAGCCGCCAAGGAATGTAATATTCCTGATCCCGGAGACTGGATTATGCTTAACTAACTATTACGACCATACGTAAATAATGGCTGCCTCAACTCAGGGCAGCCATTATTATTTCATTTATCGCATGATTTTATAAACCAGCCGTAGCTTTTGGCGCAAACTGTTGCAATACGCCACTAATAGCATTGTCCAGCGCTGCACCACTCAACTCCTTATTACGCGCTTTATTCTCCAGCTCTCCCATTACTTTATAAAATGGCTGGTTATTTACCTGTTTTTGTAATACAACACCTGTATTGGCGCCATACAACTTATCCCATTGCTGGCGTACTACTGCCCAGAACTGTTTGTTTTGTTCCCACCAGGCTTTCGCCTGCTGACACTTACTTTCATCAGTTCTACGGTAGGTATTCAATCCCTTTTCTCCAACAATAACCTTGTCTCCCGCAGCATCTCTCAGGATTTTTTTATTGTCCTGTTCATGGAGAGAGCCGAAACTGGTAATTTCATGGTGATTGGTACGCTGCAGCACATTGTAATCACTACGGGTGGTATACTCACGGCGAGGCAATGGGGCATCGCTGGTACTTTCCCAGTAATGACGGCCATCTGCATGCACCCAGGTAGCAGAACCTTCATATCTCGGTTCATCATCTACACCGAAAACTTTCTGGGTCCACTGCCCTTTAACTGCTGCAGCCGTCAAATTCATTTTGTTCCAGGTATCGTTTTTGCTATATGCCAGCAGCTGCTGATTTTCATATTGCCAGTCTTCCGTCCAGTGCTTAATCACTTCACCCCCTGCAACCAGCAGGTGCTGTAACACAATGCGGTTGTTCTTTTCATCAGCAACAGTTACATATTCAACAGCATCCGTGATTTTATGATACCCTTTTGGTTTATAGGTTGTATCCCCCGGAAATGTTTCTGTATATTCAAAAGTAACTTCCATGCAACCGCACATATCTTTGATAGCGGCTTTATCCTGCTGCAGTTTGGAATCTGCTTTCTGTGCCAGCAGCGAGGCTGGAAGGAAAACACCTGCCAGTGCCAGTTTGATGATATTTTTCATATTTCCTGTAATTAGAAGTTAACACTACCGTTTGCCTGGAATACATAGCGAAATTTATAGAGTCGGGAAACGCTGTTCAGGTCCGGACTTGCAGGCGCATCTTTATAATAGCTCTGGATTTCAACTTTAACATATTTCCCGGCAGGTGTTTTAATCACCAATACCTTACCTGGTACGGGCGTAATAATATGCGTGGTAGCATTGTAGCTATACCATGATTTCAGCGCATATTTTGCACCGGTAGAATCCGTTGCGTAACCGGTAGCCGGTGCTGTGGAGAGGTCACTGAATACGCCAGAAACCACCTGTGCTTCTGCTTTGCCAGGGCCACTTACACCACCGTTGATAATGATGGTAGTAGTTTTAAACCCAATGTCCCACTTTGAAGTTGCTGAATCGGAATTAGGAATAACCTTATTATCTGCAAAGCTGAAGAGTGTATATTTACCGGTATTGGCCGTATCTGCCTGAAGGTTGGTCACAGTTGTAGTTGTCAGTACCGGAGCTGGTGAATCGTTCTTTTTATCGTCCTTACTGCAGGCAGTGAATAAGAGTCCTAATGCCAATGCTCCCAGTCCCAGGAATTTTTGTTGACTTGTCATAATACTATTTGATTGTATGTAGAAATGAATAGGTAACAGCGATTGAATATATTCTGCCAGGCATACCTGGTATATGTTTTCCGTCTGTATAATTAAACAGGTTTTCTATGGTTCCCTGCAAACGTAATCTTTGCTGCATGAAACTTTTGGCAGCTGCCAGATTCACAGTAGCGTAACCGGGAACAAACTCACTTTTTATATCCGGTATATTATTCCCATTCTCATCCTGGAAACCATATTTACTGCGATAAATGACACGCATATTGGCGTCAATGCCTGCATGCAGGTTTGTATACTGCACTTTCAGATTGGCGGCATGATGGGAGCGGTTGAACAGCCCGAAATATTCGTGGCGCTTTAACAAACGTGTTTCATGTGTCTGTTCATCCACGGTATAGACTTCACCCTTCTTTACCATTTTGAGCTGATCATTATCAATAGCTTGTAAATATTGATAACCACCCGCCACCTGCCAATATTTATCAATAACCTGGTTGTAATTCAATTCACTACCGTATGTCGTGATCCTGTTCACATTTACGTAGCTGTATACACTGAAGTCATTTGTTTTCTGGGCAACAGCACGGGTATCTATCAGATTGGTAACCCTGTTCAGGAAAAAATTCACGTTCATACTGGCGCCTTTCCATGGCAATGCCTGTATACCTGCATTATAGGACCATGAACTTTCTGCATTGAGATCTTTGAGTTTGTCCAGGTCATAATTAATACTTTTGATTTCTCCTGCTACCTGCATCTGGCTGATAATGGAAGATGCCAGCTTTGTTCCCACAACACTATACCCAACGGCGGCATTGTTGAAGTGCAGGTATAACTGCCTGAAATCCGGTGCCCGGTAGCCACGGCCAACAGAACCTAACAACTTTAATTTCGGACTAACCTTATATGACACGGACAGTTTAGGGCTCAGTTGCGACGCATATTGATTATGCGTATCAAATCTGGCGCCTGCCAGGATGCTCCAATTATCTGATGGCTTCCAGCTTTCCTGTACAAATACATAGCCGCTGTTAAAAGCCATACGCTCATCATAGCGTGTAGCCTCCAACGTTTCATGAATATACCCTCCACCCAACGTCAGTGCATGTTTGGGGTTAAGCGTCCAATCCAGTTGATATTCAGGCTTGAGATACTGCTGGGTAAAAAAGGAAGCGTCATATAAACTTCCGTCTTTCTCATACAACATCTTTTCATCTGTTGCATATCTCGAATAATACAGGCGCAACAACTGCGTAAAATGGTCATTGACATTATTCCGTATATTCAGCGAAGCATTGGCGTCGTCTTCTCTTCCGTTATCATTTACCCTCCCTTTGGTATCCTCGAAATAACTCTTATACTGTTGGTTAAACATCCTTCCTGAAACGGTAGTCTGCCAGTGGGAACTCCAGTCCTGTTGCCACTTCATCTGCCCTGTCATTGATTTAAACGGCGAAACAGACGGAGCAGACTGACCACTGATCGTATATCCATTGGTATTATAATAGTTACCATTAACGGAAAAAACACCATCCTTAAACGGAATTTTTGTTCCGGCATCCAGCTGTAAGGTCTGGTTGCTGCCATACCTTACTGTAGCATTGGTTTGTCCTTGTTTCTGCTTGTTACTGGTAATTATATTGATAACTCCAGCCATGGCATCGCTGCCATACAGCGATGAAACCGGCCCCTTTATTATCTCTATACGCTCTATATTACTGACTACAATCCTTGACAGGTCCAAAGTACCGGCTGTTCTTCCAATCAAGGGTTCTCCATCCAGCAAAATGAGCGTGTATTCCGCTTCAAGTCCCTGCATCTGAATACCACTACCATGGTTCGCAGTAACGAATAATCCGGTTTGCTCAGCCAATACCTGATTTAGTAACATGGCCCCCATTTGCTGGATTTGCTCCTTCCTGATAACGGTAACAGCGATAGGTATTTTGCTTTGCTGTTGTTCATTCCTTGTAGCAGTAACAACAACTTCCTGTAATGCCTTATTATCTGTAATGGTATCTGTTTGGGCAAACAGGATCCCGGGCCACCAGAGGCAGCCTGTCAGGACTAAATATCTAAACATTTCGGATCGTTAAATTTGTTTTGCAAAAGTATAACAGGCAGGCATAAACACTGTTACGCAAGCCGGAAAATAACTTACGCGATCCGGAGATAATAAGTAAGGAATACTATTATGATATCATACCCATTCGTTAACATGACTGGCATTTCCCATTGTCATCTCCCGTGCAGATATTGTAAAGGTAATATTCATCGGATGCTCATTTGCAGCATCAAAAATCTCTTCAAACTTCACCAGGTACCCCTCTTTGAAATCCAGGGTTTTTAATTTGGCATCTGTGTCCCGCTTAAAAAAAGTAATAGATCCATCCTTCCTTTCAAAGTTATTCACCATCCATTCAAACAACTCCGTTTTACCGGTAGACTCCACCGTTATATTGATCCTTCCTCCCCTTGTAATGGCAGATGGGCGCCCTGTGGGGTCTGTTTCCTGATTAAGTGCGTAGGTAACATGTTGCACATTATAGCTTTCTCCACCCACTGTAAGAATTGATTTAAAAGACATCTTCTGATTATTTAAAGGTTAACAAATAATACTACTTTATCACTGGTCTGCTGTTCAACATCAACATCCTGCAATTATCTAAATCACGGTTAACATTATCCAGTTGCTGCTTTAGTTTATCCTGCTCTACTTTCATATTGAGCAGCGTTTGCTGGGCTGTTGACAACTCTCTCAGTTGCTGTTTCGTCTGCTGCAGTTCCAGACAGATCTGGATGACATCATCATATAACTGAAAACTACCTCCTCGCTTATCAGGTATGTGTTCACGGATATTACTCAATGCCGAAACTACCTGCTGGTCTATAAATGCGACATGCTGTCCCGGTTCATTTATTCTATGCATATTCGCTTTTACCAGCGATATCTGTTGTTGAAACTCATGCTGAAAATCCCTTTCCTGCCCGATCCTTAAAACTACTTCTCTCAGCATACGATTCTCAACAACCGGCACCTGATAGTTAAAAAAAATACTGCAAATAAGTAGAACTGTAGAGGCTATATACAATAACAGGAATAAAAAATACTTTCTGGCCCTTTCGGTAGCATTCAGTGCTTTCTGCATATGCAATGAAATAAAAGTTATTAATCAGTAAATTTCCATTTGACTTTTTTATTACTGCCGTTGTCGGCACTGTTAAAATCTTGCTGAAGCTCTTCCTTCACAAATATCTTATGATCTGGTTTTAGTCCGATATACTCCAGCTGACTAATAGTTTTGGTGAGCTTATGCAGCAGCTTCAACAACTCCAGGCCAGGTCTGAAGGAGGCATCAATATCCAGATGATAATATTCCGTGCCCGTGGCAGCCCAAACGACTGCATCCAGCACGCCCGGAGTAATATCCAGCCATACGGCAAAGTAGTTGAGTACCTGTTCCCTCCACTGTCCGATTCTATAGGTAGTAAACATTCTGAAATTCCGCGCTATGTTGTTAACAACTATAAATAAATGAACCGGCGCCTGATACTTCATCAGATTGTCGATTCCAGGCATAAGCGGATTAATCAGGTCGCTCATGCCTCTGCATATCTCCATAATACAGAGCGCAAGCTCCGGCTGATGTGCTCTTAACTGTATATTCCGGAAGATCTCACTGGCATATAATAATATCTCCGAAAGATATCTGCGGATTTCTTCAAATAACTCCTGTAACAGATAATGCGCATTTACACACAAACAAGGTGGTATATATTGCCGGTCTATAAATGGTTTTTCATTTTCAACCTTTACCCTTGCTATGATTAGCTGTCCACGCCCGGGACCTGTCTGCTCCAGGTCTTTGGCTGCCACGATCAATAATTTGCTTGCCGGCAGCGTAATCGGGCTTCTGTAAGGGAGTTCATCTGTGTCAACCTCCCCGGCTGGGACACGATCAAATACATGCTGCTCCACCATCAGCAGGTAAGTAGCTGCAATGTCATTCCGTGGATAGTAAGTCAGGACAGGCATAACAAAACCAGTAACAGCCGGTATTTGCGGCAATTGAATATGTAATCCGTCAGGAGAAAAGCCATTACAGTATAACAGTCTGAAATCCCAATTACCGTTTATATCCAATGTCAGCTCACAACTGCCCGATGCAGACCCCTGCGATAACAGGCCATAATTCAGATCATGCATAGTTATTGCTGACGAATGTAATAATCGTTCCAGCACGGCATTTTCCAGCATCATAAAATGCTGTCGTTGAATTTTCATACCATTCACCCAGTTTACGAAGTGATGTCTGTTCTGGTTTTGTATTATCATGAAAAATCTATTTAAATTCTCCGGCAATAAATAATTGTATTCTCTTTAATGCTGTTCCTATACACAGGCAGGGCAGGATCCAGTATGGTACAATACCTGAACCAGCGGTGCCTTATATAGAAGAGCCATTCATCCGGCCTGTTGTTGGTTTGCCACTGTACCGGCGTCTCCGGATGACGATCGTTATAATCATTGATAAAATGAAAAAAGAAGACGCCCAGCGCTATTTTTCCCGGGGCACGGGCACGCATATAAGTAACTACAGGATCATCTTTGGCCTTTGTTAATTTCAGCCCGATCACCAGGACATCCTTAAGTTCATCTTCTTTCATTTCCGGCACCTGCATTTCCTGAGGATACACCCATGTCCTGTATATTTCAACCGGAATAGACATTCCGGCTGCTGTCATCCAGGAAGTAAATAATATGATGAATGGCCAGCAAATCACCGTAACAAGCGGGTAATAGCTAATTGCATATTCTTTCCTGTAATAGTTGAACAGCAATAGCAGGGCACCATAACCCAATGGCAGCAAACAGGTAAAGACAATCATTTTCCACCAGCTGTAAACCCTCTCCTTACTGATATATTGCAGGATATACAGATTACATAAACCAACCATTACCCATATACATTCATGCAATAAGTAAAAGGCAATCTGCTCTACCCTGCTATATTGCATATAAATAACACTGCCTCCGGTCAATATCAGGCCGCTAATGAGAAATAACACTATCAACACAGACAACCGGATACCCGTTAACTTTAATAGCTGCACAATTAAAAGGGCACAAACAATACCTACTGCGATAAGGGTCAACATTTCATTGGTATTTAATTAACAAACAAATCAAAGCCCAGGCGGGCAGGCAATATCCCCCATATCTTTACTGCTACCAGATCAATCTCTATCTCCCATTCTACCGGAACTTTACGGGCAAGCAATTCCTCCAGACAACACCTCTTATCACCACCTTCCTGCCACTCAGTATATGCTGCAGGTATTGGCAACTCAATGCTAATCTTCATCACTAATTCTTCTGCGATATGATAATTGCAGATATAACTACCTGCTCCCAATATGGCCTGCCCTAATGAAGCGTCATCAACTAAAACAGGCACCATACATGTAACGACCCTTGCACACATCTTAGCGCCCAACATCTCTCCCAGTAAATCCATCAGTGCATTCATGCATGGTAACATCCCATAAAACGACAGCATCCTATCTACCGATCTCTCCTTAAAATCCCAATCATACAACTGAAATAAGCATTCAATTATTGAATACCTAAACCAGTTTACCTGGTACGCCAACAACGATTCATCAAGCGGCGCAAAATATCGTCTGAGCTGCTTTTCTCTCTTAACATTATTACGATACAACTGCTTAAAGTCAGTATTACCTGCATCAATTGATTCATCCACAAAAAAAGAAGGCAACAGATCATAAATTCCAGGCAAATGAGCACGTAAACATTCTTCTGAATGATCATCTTTGTGAATGCTTAACTCACCGGCCGTATCCAGCCTGAAGGCAGACACCAGGCTCAATGGAATGCCTCTTTCCAGGCAGGACAATACCGCCGATGCTTTCAATGATGTATGCCAGTAATATTTTTTTTGAATCATCAGCCTTTACAAAATGGTTAACAAAAATTACCGAAGGCCGAAATGGAATAAGGAAGAAAACAAACAATACAGCAAATGTATAACTTTGATCATTTCAACAAAAAAAATTTCAACTTTTTTTATCAGATTTTTTTTGAATCGAAGAATTTCATAAACTTGTATCATCATAAAAACCATTGGTGAAAAGTTAACCAACCAGCCACAACACTTAACCATATTACTTGTTAACCTATTCATTATGCCCGATAAAATAATATTGTTAACCTTTGCGCACGCATTGCTGCTCAGTTTCCTGTTATATATTTTCCCGGTATATACAGCACATTCATGTCATCAATTCAATATACATCATAACAGTAATAATAACGGGAATGCATATACGACAAATGACACAATCACTTTCAGCTCCTATTCACTGTCTGATAAAAATCAAACCATCTGGATATTCTCTGACAATGGTATTCAGACAGGAAAAATAATACATCACAATTTCCACACAGCAGGAAACTACGCCGTAAAAGCCGTCTCCGGTAATTGTTCCTGCTCACAAACACTACTAATAACCACGCAACAGGTTATTCCCAGCAACCTGCCTGCTCCCGAAATAGAAGGAGAATCCGCTACCATCACAAATACCCCCATCCATATGTCAGCATCTGTCCCAAATAATATAACCTGCTGTTGGAAAACGCCGGACCAGGACAGCACTCATTATGGCAACAGCACCACTTTTACATTCAGCAGACCAGGCGAAAAAATAATTCAGTTGTACAATTGCACAGATAGCCAGTTGATGGCCATTAAAAGGATCAAAGTATATCCTTCTATTCCCCATACGCCTTTACCCACCCCCCATCCGGAAAAACAATTAATACCTCAACATACAAACAGGATAATCAGTATATCCGAAGAAGACTTCCGATTCAATCTGTTACAAATCATATCCAGACAAATTAAGCCATCAGATATTTTAAAATATCTTTGTAATCCTCAACACACACCAGTCCTGATCAATGACAACCAAACCAATGACCTGATGGCATTCTGCAACCAGTTATACGGTAAGAAAAAAACACAAATACAACAGGTAACGCTTATAAAAGATAGTAGCGGATGCATCCAGGAAGTTCGAATCAACGTAAATAAAAAAAGATTAATCAATCTGTTCTGAGCAATTAATGGAAAAACAATTTCTTAAACTGCCGCTGTCACCAGGCCAAGCATCAGGATTGGAATACACCAATATCCAGACATCCATCAGTGGATTCATCCAGTCACTGACCTCCACCGCCCCCGGTGAGTTCAAGCCAGACAAAGCATTTGGCTGGCACCATTCCGTCCAGCCATACACAGAAAGTCAATGGAACAATATCCCCGAATTACTAACCGCAATTCAACGATATGAGAAAAGAATAAATAAAATAAAAATAGTTCCGCTGAACATCAACGGGCAGATTACCCTCGAACTCAATTGCTGGATAATATCCCTTAATAACCATCACATTGCTCATATCCTACTTCAGTTAAATCTTATAAAATGACAACAGAAGAAATCTTACAGTCAATTTTAAGTAAGGCCGCTGAAAACCAGAAAACCGGCAGTAATGCAGCAGACACCTCCAATGATCCGGTATTCCATATTCTTGCAGCAGCAGTAGCCAATCAGTTAGCTATCCTTCACCAGGAACAAAAAATATCACAGGCAGGTATACTGGAACAACTGGCAACCCGTCTGCTCAACAGGTACAATTATGGCTTATTTCCCGCTCATGGTATCATGCATGCAACACCTGTCAATGCGCAAACTACCATCCAGCCAGCACTGCAGTTCACCGCTGCGAATGATCAATACTACCTTACTCCCTGCATCACCAGTCCATTAATAAACGCTAACCTCGCCTACTTTGTAACAAGCAACAAGGTATATCACAGTAACCATCCCGATAACAAATTACTCCTGCAGGGAATATGCTTTAAAGATGCTGATCCCGCGCTATTCCTCGGATTAGAGCCAGACAAACATAATACGACCTCGCTGGATGGTCTGAACTTATTTTTCACACACCCGCAACAGGAAACAGAACAACAGTTATTGCATCACCTCCCATACGTAAAATGCTATATCGATGGGCATCAACACAATATTAGTCCCTGGCCGGCTGCAGATCATTGCTCCAGTGAATCAACTATAACACAACATACTGTCAGGGAACAAATAGCAGATAAATGGTCAAAAAATTTCCTCACCCTCCACACATCCCAGCTATTCTCTCCAGGGATCAATGGACTCCCGGAAACCCTTATATCTCTGCTCCGGCAGCACCTCCTGAAACCAGAAAACTATATATGGATTAAACTTGAATTCCCCGGCATACCCAATATATTACTGGAAGAAGCACAATGCCACATCAACGCATTCCCGGTCGCCAATCTCAGGCCCGTTGCCCAAACCATTAAATTATCAGAACTGGTAAATATCCATACACTGGACTGCACGGATTACCTCTCCGAAATTACGTCTGTTAAAGACCAGCTAAACGACACCTATCACCTATCCTTATTCAAATCAGTAAGTGAATTAGTTCCGGGAGAATGTATCATATTACCCGAATCCATGCACAGCTTCGATCAACGAACTATACAAACACAACTGCAATATTTTGCAGAACAAATCACCAATGAATTACACATTCATAAAGCCGCTAACGATCACCTTACTATCCGAACGGTATCAGAACTCGAACGTGTACTGCAACACCTGAACAATACCCTTCCCATTGCTGCCGAAACACCAACAAGTCCAATACTTTATATTCATAGAAAAGCTTTCAGCAGGTTCCTGAGTGTTAATATGCTAACCACACAAGGAAATCAGGTAAACATAAATTATAATAGTAAAGTATTTGGCCCCGAATCATTTACTGCCAAAGAATTTAAACTACTAACCCATATATCAGGAGCTGGTAGTATACCATCACCAAATGAGAAATTACAGGATTTAAGATTGCAACTGATCAGTAAAAATTATATCGTTACTAAAAATGATATACGACTACTTTGCGCCAAAATCATCGGAAAATATTTAGTCCAAACCAGTGTAAAGAAAAAATCCGGTATTGGCAGCAACAACCAGTACACCAGGATAATTCTCATCAATATACAGCTGCTAAAGGTAGCAGAAACGCTTCATCCACAACAGCTAACCTATTTCCGGCAGGAAATTTTGTATGCACTGAAGTATAAGTCATGGATAACCCATCCGGTACATATCCACTTCAGTTTTGCAGCACACTAATATATAATAGATCATCCGGGAATATTTCCATCTTCGGTATTTCCCAAAAAATAAACGCAGATTGAGATTACCTTTTTTTAGGTAATCTCAATCTGCGTTTCCTGAATAATACACTATCTGGCAGCCAGTATATATCCCGGCAACTTAGTAGCAGCCATCTTCAACAGTAATGGGCTCACACCATTACCTCTCACACTGAAGAGCAGCCTATCCCGTTTATCAAATACAGGCGCATCAATGGTCACCACATGCCTTACCGTTTCTCCTGTCGCGATTACATCTGCTCCCATATCCTGTATAACTGCCATGCATGTCGTGTTAAGGCCCTGATTCGATTTATACATCCTGATAGGCTGAAGCTCAACAGGAATATGGCTCCTGTTACGAACTTCAATACTAAAATAACAATACCTGTTTAGCAACAACACCTTCCTGACTGACACCTGTACCCCTTTCTGACTGATCCTGGCAAGCAACTTTCCTGATCGCTGCCGAAGCATTTCATTTACAAGCCTGTTCATGATGACAGTATCACCAGTGCCTGACAACACAGCATCCTCACATTCCGGCAAAGCCCCCACCAACAAATCATTGTGCCCCTTCTCTTTCTTGCCATCCAGCTCATACCTCAACTGAGATAAGGGAATATTTTCCTTATACACCACAATGAAATAATGACTGGCACTTTCCGTAACCACCAGCAAATTGGTATTGCGTGGCATCCCTGCAGAAATAAGCAACAAATCCTTATCCTTTATAACCTGATATTGCAGCTCTTTCCCATTACCATTACCAGTTTGGACGCTAATAATCTTTTCAGGGGAATGAAGAAAAGTAGCTGCACCTTTAGTGACATAGATCGTATCCAACCGTTGCTGCGCGCGTAACGGCCCGGACAAAATCACTGCCATCACTAAAAATATATACCGTAGCCTGCTGTTTTTATTTTGTCTGTTCATAAGCTGTCTCCCATTCATTGTTACTAATTCCTTTCTGGCCATCCATTTTAATAAGAAATGTCCTCGCCGGAAAATATGGTTTAAGAAATATATCCAGATGAATACGGTCTTTTTGATGCATGTCCTGCTCGAATCTTCTGATCTCAAAATCTTCTATTAATCGCTCAGGTCCGGTAATACTATCCAGAAACTGGATAATCTGCCGCTGCAAATCCTTCCTGGTGTTAGCACTGAAGTTTTCAAATGCACGCCTGTTAAGAAAATCCATCAACACCTTTGTTACGTAATCGAATACACGAACAACTGAATATGTCTGCAAGCCCAGGTTATCCCCATTAAAAAGTGTTCTGGCACTGAATGCCATCACCCGGCCATATTCCTTCACTACCGGAATCAACCCTACCTGCTCCAGACAAGCGATTTCACTCTTCTTCAATGGAAATGACACACCCTGCACATCCGCTAAAGCACCGAATTTCTTACCAGCAGTTACCTGCGACATTAGCGTACCATATATCTTCCCTGCCAGTGCCCCACTGGGCGGCACGAACAAATCTTCGGCTTCCCCAACTTCCTCATACTTTCCACGCCCCATCAGCCAGTTACAGGTCATGATAGCATTGGCACGGAATTCCTCGGCCCCTGTCAATTCCGCTGCCGTAAACATTTCCATCACATCATCTGCGGCATCCAGTCGTGTAAAATCTGATATCAGCATTACCTTCGACTCGTACGCCATCCTCGCCCAACGCTCCAGTACAGCATTAGAACCGGCATAACCGGGTATCACCAGCAAACTATAGTGCTGCCGTAAATCCAGCCTGTCATAATGCTGTACCAATTCCTGCCGGATTACATCCGTAAACCTTGTATTATCCAGGTCCCGCAGTTGACCAGGAGCCGCATTCAACAAGGTGAGGTTCTTAATTTGCAGGGCGCCCGCATTAGCAAAGAAAAGTCCGAGGTTCCGGTAAGACTGCTCCAATGGCCTGCTTAGCTGTAGCGCCATCCCAAGGTTTTGCTGTAATAACGCCGCCCTTTCTTCCGCTTGCGCCTGACAGATAGCCTGGATATCAGCTACCGTAACTCCCTCCGACAAAATCTCCTCCCAGATTTCCAATACCTGCTTCAATCTCTGACGGTCATGATACAATGCCGAATCACCAAGAAAAAGCTCCCTCCTCGCTTTCCTCGATGGGTTCAGATTCTGTACGCCCTCAATGGCAGATTCTAACAAGTCAAAGCCTCCAAAGGCCGATAACTGCTTAAATGCAGGGGTATCTCCCGGTATTAATACCGGTTTTGTTTCATTGGGTAACATAACAATGGTGTTTTATCCGTGAATTATAATAAAGCTTTTAAATGACTGACCGCCTGTAGTAACGCCAGCCTCGCGTCCGGGGAAGATAATGCCGATTGCAGGATTTTATTGGAAGAAACATGACGCAGTACCTGTAAATACAGATCCCTTTCCCTGGACATTGCTGCCAGAAAATTACTCTGCGCGATAATACCATTCTTCCCGAAATCACTTAGCTGCCGAAACGCCAGCTCCTCATTAATAGGCCGCCCGGCAGCATCAGTATACGTCACCTGTACCTGCGGCTGATAATAGTCAAATACTGATGCCAGATCATGTAAATGACTCACCAGCTCCGGTATCAGAGGACTACCCTCCGTAAACTGCTCTACAAATAATGTCCTGTTGGGAGAAATTTCAGTGACAGATTCACTCGTTTGCGGCTTGATTTCAATGCCGCCAATTCCATAACTGGATTGCATAAAATAGCTGGTTGGTTGGTTAACAAAACATGTAAATACATTACGAATATACATCGTAATTCAATTCAAAAATCAACGAACAAAATGAACAGACTAAGAACGTGAAAAAACATTAGGAGTCCATATACTTATATTCTCCCTTAACTCCTGCGCCAGCTCCAGATGGGTTACAAAATTATAATAATAAGCGCCTAACAGCTGCTTATTATCTATTGGATACTGGTAACTAAATTCAAAGGCGTCCTGTAAATTATTGATGCCTACATACAGCTTATTGGTATGAAAGGCGATATATAAACTGGTTTGCGAATCCCGCTTTAATGCCGCTATCCTGTTCAGAAGCCTGTTGTCCAGCAGCTGCCTGGCTTCAGCAGTGTCCCGCGCATACACCACAAAATGCTCGTTAAACGACTTGTCCATAGCCATCACCTGGCTCCCCAGGTTCCAGGCTTCTATAAATCCCGTATCAGCAGCCCCTCCGGAAAAAACCCTGCCGTCGTTTTCTGATCTGGATATCACATAAATCGGACTACTGAAAAACCTGGGTAACTCCATGATAAAATAACTACCGTAAAACACAACATCACCCGGTTCCTTCTTCGAAATCCATTCCGGAAACCATGTTACCATCAAATCACAAACCAGGAAACCAAGATGCCCTATCCGGCCCGTTACCAGGTCGTTCCCATCTATTTCATATTCCCTCCTGGCAAATAACCCGCTTTGTATAAACTGCTCATATGATATATGCGCCTGCGGCAGATAATCAAATGCAGGATTGACATACCCCAGCAGTTTCCTGATGATCTTTTCCTTAAAATCCTCATGAAACTTAGATAAGGGAATCAACACAAACTGTCGTAACAATAGATTTCTGATCAGCATACCGCCGCCCATTGCCAGCAATAAACCAATGATCAGATAGCCTATCCGCTGCTGATAATCGGCAGCTTTTGTATCTTCCAGGTGCAAGGGCAATACTACAAATACCACGAATAAGGCCAGCAGTGCCATACCTGCAGGCCACAGCCATTTCCTGCGGCCCTGAATCATTTGCCGCTGCCGCTCCAACTGCTTTAATACCGGGAGCAAACGCTGATATATCGGTTCGAAATATTTATCGTTAAAATGCATGCTAATTTAGTTAGATGACCAGCCAATACCAGTAAATCGCTCCGATAAACTCCTGCTGCTGCTCAATAATATAACCAATGGCTGTATATGCTCTTCCGAAAGCGGTAAAATATAAGACCCGTCACTATGTAAAAAAGTTACATGAACATGCACGACGGACAATAATGGCCCGTATATCCTTTTCATCAGCCCCGAAATTATATTACCATTGTTTATCCGCACCCGCAGTATCTCCGCACCTCCTTTTACCTCTTCCAGAAATCGCATCAACATGGCAGGACGCCTGGTAGTAGTATACAATTCGACGACCAATGGAAAAGATGGTATCACCAGCAACAACGCCATACCTGCCAGCATCCATAAAGAGGTAATATCAGCAATGAAAAACGCCCAGCTCAATATGCCCGCAACCGCCAATATTGCCAACCCTTCCATTATCAGTATGCTTACAAGTATTCTTTTTACATCTCGCTGATGCATTTCAAACAGGATTAACCTAAGATCATGGATGTTACGCATATCAGATTAATTTACTTTTTGGTTATCCCCGCGGTATAAGTCATTTCATTCTTAGCCGGATGATATTACTGATTGTCAGGTATAAGCCCACCACAGCGATCAAAGCATACACGCCAAGCAATACCCACTCGCTCCCTCCACCGATTTTATAAATGAAAATTTCAATCCTTGTCAAACTCACCTGCTCATTCCCCGGATCATGAAACTGCTGGTACCGGTTATAAATTAATGCTATACCGGCAGACGCCAGCATAAGCCCGGCTATTACCCCACCCCAGGACGGATCATCCTCCGCCGGTGTATCTGGCTTCTCTTGTTCGGGGTCTCGGTAATTATTCATACGGATTGGTTAATACAACGATGCAGCTTAAATCAATTCCTACAATCAACATCAAATCTGGTTCCTACTAAAATAACAAAATATTCCGGCGTTCGTTCACTCCTTTACAATACTTACTTCTGGCGGATGAACATAGTCCACCCACGCAGCCTCTGCTGCCAATACCGTCAACTCGCCACTGTATACCATTATCCGGTATTTTAACGTATATACGTTCCCGTTAATTAAACGCCATTCCTTTATTTTTGTCGGCGAATAATTTAACATTAACTCCCCGCCTTCCGCATTCTCCGGCCACACACGCAGCGGCTCCGGACTATCAAAATTACCCGGGTTATTCATTATCAGGAGTCCTGCCATGCCTTCCGGCGTTTTACCAGTTACCATCACCCATCGCGCCCGCGTACTGTCCGCATCTTTTCGCGTTTTCCCCTCAGAAGTCAATACCTTACTGGTCTTATCCGTAAAATAAGGGGTAGTCCTTAACCCAAAACCACCACCATACCTATACTGTAACAGCGTAATTCCACTGTCAGTCATCGGCTGTAACACCGATTCCATATCCCATATCTGCTTACTGTTATTATCTGTAGCGGTATAAGCCCGGATAGCCAGCTGCTCCCGGATAGCCAGCTTTACTTCCCCAGGCTTCGGATAGGCCCAATGCTGCTGTTCTACAGTAAACCCCGCCATCACCGGACCATGATAAGTTGATAACAAACCACCATACATGACCTTTCCTTCCCGCTTCTGTACATTCCAGAAGTCAGTCTCCTTGCCCTCAAACATGGTATGCGTCCAGGGGTTCCAGATGCCCATATGATGCCTGTGCCCTGCATTAGGAAAGATATTGGTAAGAATGGCTCCATTCGGTGCCCAGAGCGGATGTATAAAACCACTCTTCCTGTAAACGGTATCCGATCCCGCCGGCGGCTGTGCTACGGCGGTATAGTACTGCAACAGCGGGCGCTCATGATCTGTTATCAGCAATGCTGTATCGGATTCTATAACGCTCATCCCCGTAGCTATTCTTCGCACACCATGCGTAGCCCTTCCGGTCAGCATATAATGTTGTTGGGTATTTTTAGGTAGATGACCAGGTATTTGCCAATATAACCGCTTATCAATTTCCTGAACTGCTATACTCCCTTCCTCTCCCGGAACAGCCAGCGACCATTCCATCTGGCCATTAACGCCTCCGGGTATGGCCACACTGACCATCGTATGCTGCCGGTCATAGGCACCGGCCTTTACAGTAACTTTCCAGTGCTGCGCGAATATAGGCCCTGTTATTCCGGTGAATAACAGGAATATTAGTTTTTTCATAACGTAGTTTATCTGCCCCAAAATAATTCATAGATTTTTTTTTCGCAAGCAGACTCACCACCATATATTTAACGCAGGAAATGTATGCAGGTTATTCTTAATACTGTATTTTTGATAAATTAATTCCCTTTCTAATGTCCACCCCTGATATCGCCATGCAGTCTACCAAACTTATTATTACCAACAAAAGCGCTTTGGTCACCAAATACGGCGATCAACACCTGACTATTCTCGACGCCCTTCAGCAATTAGTACAGGCAGACCTGGCCAATCACCTGGATACGCACACCATCTTCATCGATGACGACACCCAGATGTCCGCTGCCAAAGCTACCACGGTTACCAACGCCGCAGACGAAACTCAGGTAAAAAATGCCATCGACCAGCTCTATAATTTTTATACACCAGGTTATATGATGCTGGTAGGCGCGCAGGACATCATCCCTTTTCAGAAACTCAAAAACCTGATCAGCGGCGATACTGATCCGGACGCCCTTATCCCCAGCGATCTGCCTTATGCCTGTGATACCCCCTACGATAAAGACCCCGGAAAATTTATTGCTCCTACCCGCGTCGTAGGCCGCCTGCCGGATATCCCGGCCAAAAATGACCCGGCTTACCTGCTGTCACTCATTCAGGATATCCTGGACTACGCTCCCCAGGACCGCTCCCAATACGAAAACTATTTTTCTCTCAGCAGTGCCGACTGGCAGGATTCCACACAGAAATCACTGTTGAATATATTTGGCAACAATACCGCGCTGACACTGGTTCCCAACGAACACACAGACCCCAATGCCGCCTGGACGGCAGAACAACTCATGCCTAAAACGCACTTTATTAACCTGCACGGTGCTATCAACAATCCCAGGTACTATGGCCAGCTGAAAACATTATTCCCTCCTGCCCTGAAACCTGAAACCATAAATGGTAAAATCATCAAAGGCACCATCGTTGCCGCAGAATGCTGCTACGGCGCCCAGCTGATAGACCCGTCAAAAAACGTCTTCATGACGCCAGGACTGGCCAACAGCTACCTCGCCAATCATGCTATCGCTTTCCTCGGCAGTTCCAATATCGCCTATGGCCCCTCCACCGGACAAGGCCTCGCTGACCTCCTCACACAATATTTCGTGATCAATATCCTCAACGGTGCCAGCACCGGCCGCGCACTCCTGGAGGCACGACAGAAATTCCTGCATGAAATGGGCCCGGCATTGGACCCCTACGAACTGAAAACCGCCGCCCAGTTCAATCTCATGGGCGACCCATCTATCCAACCCGTTATTAACGAAAAAGATCCCCACACGGATGATAACCAGTCTTTCATCAACTCTATCCAAAACAGAAGGGATAACATGGAGGCCAGAGGGAAAATGCTGGATGCTTTCATCGCTTCACCAGAACCGGCAGACCATACCCCCGAACCTGATGAACAACTCCAGAAATCAATGCACACCCTCCTCAATAACAGAAATTTTAAAACAAATACTCACCGAAAGTTATTTATCAATAAAACGAAACATACCTCCGGAAATATACCGTCTGTAAAATTTCATGTATTTTCGGAAGCAGCCAGTGTGGATGGTCATGCCCCCAAACTCAAAGTATTGGTGGTGAAAGAAAAAAATAATCAAATCCTCGGATATCGCGAATATGTCAGTAGATAAAAAAACAGACAAAAAAGCCGCCCCTGTTACAATGAGAGGCCGCCTTGCCCTGAAAACATTCGGGCTGCATAGCAAAAGTGAGCACCTGGGCGTTTACCTCGTCACAGACCAGGGCGAATTCCTCATCCGCCCCGCCGATGGTAACCCCTTCGCCGACAATCCACTCATGCCAATGGCAGGTAAACAAATCTCCGCTACCGGCACCATCGTTGATTATGTTTTCCTCGTCAGCAGCTGGAACGAAATCAATGATAGTATTTAACCAGCTTTTTCCTATTTTACAGGTGAATAGTGAAGACTATTGAAACCTATGGATCTAGCGGAATTTATACAATCCCTGACACGCGAAGGAAATCCCAATGTTAGCGCAAGCCTCGCACCGTTTGATGAACAAACCAGACAGGATGCCAATAAAATGCTGTTAACTTTATACCTGCAGGATATTCCCGATATGCCTGGTAAAGCCCCCGTCTTTAACCAGGATGCTGCCCTCTGGGCCGCCACCTTTATTTACCGTACCATGCAATTGGTACAACTACCCAATCTCAGCACCTCCGACATCCCCGCCCTTCTGACCGACTACCCCGGCAATAAATCCCCGGATGTCATCTATAGTGCCGACCTCTGTCTGAGATATCTCCAGGACATCTACTGCCTCGCCGCTAAATCAGCCATCGCCGCACCTTTGCAGGAATACCTGCGACAGATCGCCGCCAAATGGCCATTCTCCTCTACAGGCATGCCGGTAACAGATACCACGCCTATCTCCACTATCATGGAAGATAAATCGTTGGCTACTGCCTATGCCGACAGAATAATCGTCAGCAGGGATGCCCAGAGACTAAAAATCCCGGAAGTCGCCCGCGCCGTTAAAAAAGCACTTGGCAACTACCAGGAAATTCTCTGGCCGGGATTCAACCCGCCCGCTATATAAATTAAGTTTTATCGCTTCAGCAAAGCTCCGGTGCCTGGCCTGTCCGCATAATGGACCCTGCCATGCTCCATGGTAATACCTGTCGCAGTATCATCTGCCAGCAATAACGGCCCGTCCATATCCACATAATCCAGGTATGGTAACAGCTGTGCTACCGCAGATGTCCCCACCGTACTCTCGTTCATACTGCCCGTCATCACTTTCATGCCCAGCGCTCTGGCTGCTGCAATCATACGGCGGGCAGGTGTAATACCACCACATTTTACAAGCTTAATATTGATACCATGAAAATAGCCATGACAGCGGGCTACATCCGATTCAAGAATACAGCTCTCATCTGCTATCAAAGGCAGTACCGAATGCTCATAAACCCTTTTCATGCCCTCTCTGTCCGCAGCGGCCATAGGTTGCTCGATAAATTCAACACCCAGTTCCTTTAAAGCAATCGCATTGCTGATCGTCTCCTCTACTCCCCACGCACAATTGGCATCTACCCTGAAAACAGCAGCTGTATGTTGCCGCAGCGCTTTTATTATTGCAATATCTTCTTTGGTACCTAACTTGATTTTATATATCGGCCATGGAAATTCCTCCAGCTTCTGCACCATATTTTCTATCGTATCAATACCAATCGTATAGTCTGTCATAGGATTCCGGGAGATATCCAATCCCCAGAGCTTATACAACGGCATCCCTTTCTGCTTGCCGTACAAATCCCATGCAGCAAGGTCCAGGGCACATAAGGCAAACATATTATCACTGAATTTCGGGTAAAGATCTTCCCAGAATTTTTCAGGTGTAGTCAGATGATATTGTTCGATAAATGCACGATGTTCGTTGATGGCATCCATCAACATAGGCACAGTCATGTGGTAATAGGAATTGTCCACTGTTTCGCCAAGGCCACTCAGGCCTTTATTTATCAGCTCTACTACCAGCGAAGGTTGTACGTCTTTCGATTTACGTGAAATGGTAAAGGTATGTCTGAATTTCAGCTCATACGGATATAGATGCAAGTCCATCTGTTGCTGTTTCTGTTTTAAATATCTTCCAGGTTGATGCTCATCCTGTAACGCCAGTACCAGGCACTGACTGCAGGATCATTGATTCTTTCTTCTGCTGGGTTGGCAGGTACAGGATACGACTCCAATGCCAGTAATTCCTGTAATTGAAATATACGCCACATCGCCGGAGATAGCAAATGCAGCTTTACGATCTTTCTGATAACATCTGCACTACATGCTGCCGGCACCGGGCCTTTCTCTCCCAGTATTTCCCGCCAGTACTGCGCTGCCAATGCAGGATGATTCTTCCACCAGCCCCGTAAGGTAGGCATATCATGCGTCGACGGCGTTACCACAGACAAATAAGGAATAGTAGCGGGTGACTGAAAAACCTTGCCGGCAGATTTTGGCATATGCTGAATCTCAAGACTTAATATCCCCAGCTGATGCATCACACCAGGCACACAGGCAGGCACCATCCCAAGGTCCTCACCGCAAATGAGCATATCGGTCGCCTTACAGATATAGGGAAGTTTTCTTACCGCTTCTTTTCGCCAGCGATGCTCTTGTCTTATGTAGAAATAATGATGATAAAGGTCGCTTAACTTTTGTTGCGTAGCACCCGGTAATGCCTGAAATGAAGCAGTAGACATCAGGTCGAACCGTGGATGGTACACTGTTTTGCCATAGCGGGTATCCCTGATAAAAAGAATTTCTGTCAGCAGATAATTAAGGGCCGATTTCAATCCTTTGGGTAATTCCTGGTCCTGAATTTTTCGTTGTGTATCGAAACCTGCCTGCAGTGCATACCTGCCATTTCGCAGGGCTACCAGGTAGGTATCTTTAATAACACCGGCAAAATTCCCGAAGGTCTCTTCCAGCATCTCTTCTGTAATATATGGTTCACAGAATCGTGCTTCTTCAAAATCTATATCCAGGAAAATCAATTCTTCCCTGCTAACCGGAACAGCCGGATTAAAAAATCCCAGCAGGCCCTGCACAGACTCCCGCGGGATCTGCCATATCCTGAAAAACCCAAGAATATGATCAATGCGGAATGCATCGAAATATACCGACATATGCTGCAAACGCTGGCGCCACCACTCGAATCCATCCGCCTCCATAGCTGCCCAGTTGTATACCGGGAAACCCCAGTTCTGCCCTTCAGCCGTAAAAGCATCTGGTGGTGCACCTGCCTGCATATCCGTATTAAACAAACCGGGGTGCATCCAGGTATCCACGCTGTAACGACTTACACCAATAGGAATATCGCCCTTTAAGGCAATTCCTTTTTTGCGGATAGAAGTTATGGCAGATTGTAATTGCAGATGCAGATGATATTGTATAAAGAGATAAAAGCGTACACCTTCCGCAGCCTGCACATCACTAACAATCAGTTTGTTCAGCGCCCTTGCATCATAGGTAGCCAGCTGCTGCCAGCGTGTATAATCAGGGGTATGGTGTACATCTCTCAGGTAACTAAAAACAGCATATGGCAATAACCAATGCTCATTGGCCGCGAACCATTGCCAGTAGGTGCCAGACTCCAGCTGTGCCTGTTGCTGTGCATACAAAGCACGCAGGTATTTCATCTTGAAACCCATCACCGCTTCATAATCTACCGCCTGTTTTTCGTTCAGGCGATCACGTAAGTCATTCATTTCCTGCTGCAACGGATGCGTATCAGGAAGCATGCCAACTGCCGGCAGATGAATATATAGGGGATGAAGTGCAAAGGAAGATATCGCAGCATATGGATAGGAATCTTTCCAGGTATTGCTGCTGATCGTATCATTGACGGGCAGTAACTGTATCAGCCGGATGTTTCGCTGAATAGCCCAATCGGCCAGCATTGGCAGGTCCGCGAATTCACCGGTACCTAATCCATTTTTGCTGCGCAGACTGAATACCGGCACCGCCAGACCAGTACCTTTCCAGTGCTGGTATTTACGGCGCACAAAGCCGTCATGCATGGTTACCTGCATACCTGGCTGCGCTTCATTTAACAGCGTACGATTTTCTTCCTGCTCAAATTCCAGGAAACGCTGACTTTCCCGGTCATAAATACCGTACTTGTAATAAATGGGTACAGGTATATCATGCAGGTCCATCGCAGCCGTAAACCAGCCATCAGCGGCATACTGCATCAGAACAGGATGCTGGGTATTCCAGTTGCCGAGTGCATCACAACTACCTGAAATACAGACAGTGAGATGTGGCTCCAGCAATGGCGCCTTTACCTTAAATACATGCGTGGCACTAAGCTGGCCGGGAATTTTCGCCGGCTGATGCGGAAAAAACACCCGTGTAAAAGGTGCTGACGACCAGTTGTTTTCCAACGCAGTAGCATCATTCCAGGTATCTATGAAGAGCTGGTCATAGGGAGAGGCTGCCTGAATCGTCACCTGACGCACACCACCTTCTATAGTAGTTGTTTCCAGTTCCCTGATCAGGTAGTAATATTGAAAAGTAACGGGTTCGTCGAGGTGAAGATGAACGTCCGCATACCACCAGCCATTGGGTAGCCAATGCAATTGCAGGGCATTTTGCGGATTGTTGTTTCCCAGAACGGGAATATTCCCCAGCAGGAATATATTCTGCCCGAAATAGGTATGATAGTGTAGATAAAACCTTAGTCTGTAATACATGCGTTCCCTGCTAAGCCGCTACAAAATAAGGAAATAAGCTAAAAGCAAAAGGCATCTGATTAAAATAACCAGATGCCTTCATGCTTATGTTTGCGTTATTGTACTTACTTCACTTCTTCAAATTCAGCGTCGGTTACGCCATCACCAGCATTGCTCTGGCTCTGTTGCTGACCGCCGTCGTTTGGTGCTGCACCGCCTTCAGGCTGACCCTGCGTAGCTTTGTACAGTTCTTCAGAAGCAGCTGTCCAGGCAGCATCCAGTTCAGCACTTGCTGTATCGATGGCTGCAATATCCTGTGATTTATGTGCTTCCTGCAGTTTAGCGAGTGCTGCTTCGATCACTGATTTTTTGTCGGCAGACAGTTTATCACCGTATTCCTTCAGTTGTTTTTCTGTCTGGAATATCATGCTGTCAGCTTTGTTCAGTTTTTCGATCTTATCGCGTGCTTCTTTATCGCTAGCTTCGTTAGCTTTCGCATCCGCTTTCATTTTTTCGATCTCTTCTTTACTCAGACCGCTACCTGCTTCGATCTTGATGTTCTGGGTTTTACCAGTACCCTGATCTTTGGCAGTTACGTGCAGAATACCGTTCGCATCGATATCGAAAATTACTTCGATTTTAGGAACGCCACGTGGAGCAGGAGGGATAGAATCCAGGATGAAACGGCCCAGTGTTCTGTTCTGGTTCGCCATTGGTCTTTCACCTTGCAGTACGTGAATTTCTACGCTAGGCTGGTTATCAGCTGCAGTAGAGAAGGTCTCTGATTTTCTGGAAGGAATGGTCGTGTTGGATTCGATCAGTTTGGTGAATACACCGCCCATTGTTTCGATACCGAGAGACAGCGGAGTAACGTCCAGTAACAATACGTCTTTCACTTCACCTGTCAGTACACCACCCTGGATAGCAGCACCTACGGCTACTACTTCGTCAGGGTTTACACCACGGTTAGGTTTTTTACCGAAGAATTTCTCTACCACTTCCTGGATTTTAGGAATACGGGTAGAACCACCAACCAGGATAACCTCGTCGATTTCGGAAGTATTCATACCTGCATCTTTCAGCGCTTTACGGCAAGGCTCCAGTGTTCTTTCCACCAGGCTGTCGCTCAGTGCTTCAAATTTAGCACGTGTCAGTTTTTTAGATAAGTGTTTAGGAACACCATCAACTGCAGTGATATAAGGCAGGGTAATTTCAGTTTCAGAAGAAGAAGACAGCTCAATTTTAGCTTTTTCAGCAGCTTCTTTCAGACGCTGCCAGCTCATTGGATCTTTGTGCAGATCAACGCCTTCGTCTTTTTTGAATTCGTCAGCCAGCCAGTCCATGATAACTTTATCGAAGTCATCACCACCGAGGTGTGTATCACCGTTGGTAGATTTTACTTCAAATACGCCATCACCCAGCTCCAGGATAGAAATATCGAAGGTACCGCCACCAAGGTCAAATACCGCGATTTTGCTGTCCTGGTGTTTTTTATCCATACCATAAGCCAGTGCCGCAGCAGTAGGCTCGTTGATGATACGGCGAACAGTGAGGCCGGCAATTTCACCTGCTTCTTTGGTAGCCTGACGTTGAGCGTCATTAAAGTATGCAGGAACAGTGATTACTGCTTCAGAAACTTCCTGACCCAGATAATCTTCTGCTGTTTTTTTCATTTTCTGCAGAATCATCGCAGAGATTTCCTGCGGTGTATATAATCTGCCATCAATATCGATACGAGTGGTGTTATTATCCCCTCTTACTACTTTATAGCTCACGTGTGTCAGTTCGTTGGATACCTCGTCGAAATGACGACCCATGAAACGTTTTACTGACATAATGGTGTTTACCGGGTTGGTAATAGCCTGACGTTTGGCAGGATCACCCACTTTTCTTTCTCCATTTTTCAAAAATGCCACTACTGAAGGGGTCGTTCTTCTTCCCTCATCATTGGCAATTACTACCGGTTCGTTACCTTCCATTACGGCAACGCATGAGTTGGTAGTACCTAAGTCAATGCCTATTATTTTTCCCATAGTATTAAGATTCTCCTTTAGTTGTAAGTAAAATGCGTGTGTAATGCCTGTTTGTCAATGATTATGCCAAGCGGAAAGAATATGAAATTATGTCAGTTTTGTATTTTTAATTATTGTGAGATAAGTATTTAAATGAATAATCATTATTTTTACTGCACAGGCCATTTCATTGAATGCTGTCATTATTAGACAATTACAACGGCCTGATTGTTCATAACCTCTGCCCGCACTCACGTTACTATTATCCCCGACCAGTAAGGTTTTTTAGCAATTATTTCACTAATGCACATTCCCATGAAAAAATCCATGCTGTGGCATATTGCCATTGTTTTGCTGGCATTCCTGCCAAAAGTGACGAAAGCGCAGGATGAAGCATCCACGACTACGATCACTACTCCACAACCCGCAGCGCCGCTGTTCCAGGGCATGAAAGACTACAAAAAATGGTATATCGGTGTAAACGGCGGTATCCTCGCCCCCGTTGCAGCTACCGGCGGCACCAACGATTTTACCAAATGGAAAGCTGACTTCGGCTACGGCGCCTATGTACAGTACCAGATCTTCCATTTCTTCGGCCTGCGCCTCGATTATCTCGGTGGCCAGCTAAAAGCCGATAACAGCAAAAACCTGGGCAACGGCCAGCCACTAGCCAGCCCCTTCGAGAAATACACGACCAAACTGAAATACACCGGTACGTTGAACGCTGTATTCAATATCACGACCGTCAACTGGCTGACACGTAAAAATATTGCCACCCTGTATGCCTCTGTGGGCGGTGGTCTGGCAGGTTATAGCCCCACCCTGACACTGACAAACGGTACCAGCTACGACTATAAACCCAGCGGTACTATCAGCGAACTGGTAATACCTGTAGGTGCCGGTATCAAATTCAACCTCTCCGAACTGATCAATCTCGACCTCGGCTATACGATGTACTACGTTGATGGTGATAACCTCGACGGCTATCCGCATGGCCCAAATAAAGACAAATTCTCCTATGGCCACGTAGGTATCGAGTTTGCCCTCGGCCGCAAAGGCAAGCCACAATTGCAGTTCCATAATCCTGCAAAACAAATGTATGATGAACTGCAAGCCCAGAAAACTGCCCTCCGCACACAACTCGACGCATCGGCGGCTAATAATGCCAGGTTGTCGGCTGAAGTAGATAAACTGACAAAAGATTCAGACAATGACGGTGTGTCCGATTTCTTCGATAAATGCCCTGGCACGCCTGCCGGCGTAAAAGTAGATGGCTCCGGATGCCCATTACCAGAACCTCCTAAAGTCGAAGAAAAAATTACCATCACAGAAGAGGATAACCGCATCGTAAAAGAAGCCATCCAAAACCTGGAATTCGATTTCGCCAAAGCGACCATCAAAGAACACTCCTACGCTGCACTCGACCGTGTTGCCGACCTGCTCAAACGCAAAAACCTGAACCTTAAACTCTCAGGGCATACCGATAACGTAGGTTCCCTCAAACGCAATATGGAACTCTCCCGCGAAAGAGCAGAAGCTGTTAAACAATACCTGGTCGAAAGAGGTGTACTGCCTAACAGGATCGAAGCCAAAGGCTATGGCCCTTCACAGCCTATTGCCAGCAATAAAACCGCCGAAGGAAGACAGAAAAACAGACGCGTAGAATTCACCATATTCTAATCGCTGATTTTTTCTCTGTAATTATATAATATAGAAGGGACAGACGCTTTCGTCTGTCCCTTCTATATTTATCCAGTACAAAATATTTTTATACGTTTTGGCATAGTCGGCACGCTTCTTGCCAAACCCTAAGAACCAAATCCTAATATATCATGAAAAAAGTTATTCTGTCAACTCTCTTAGTAGCAGGTTCATTAGTAGGCGCGAAAGCACAGAGCATTCACTTCGGTTTGAAAGCAGGTCTGAACGTAGCAAGTATGACTCATCTGGAAGAAGCAAAATCTAAAGCATCCTTCTACGGTGGCGGTTTCGTTAACATCGGCCTCGGTAAAACCTGGGCTATCCAGCCAGAAGTACTGTACTCTGGTCAAGGTGCCAAATCTGACAGCAAAGAGGTAGATGCAACGATTAACACAGGCTATATCAGTGTACCAGTAATGGTTCAATACCATATCGTTCCTAGCTTCTACGTTGAAGCAGGTCCACAGGTAAGCATCCTGGCAAGCGCTAAGATGAAAGCTGCTGGCCAATCAGAAGACATTAAAAGTGAAATGAAAGGTGCAGACTTCGGCCTCGGCTTAGGTTGCGGCTTCAAAATCACCAAAAGCTTCGGTGTAAACGCCAGATATGTATTCGGTGTTTCTGACGCATTTAAAGAAGATGAGGGAGATAAAAAAACCAAAAATGCTATCGCACAGGTTGGTGTGTTCTATCAGTTCTAAGCTCAACTTTAGAAAAAATTATCTAAAAAAGCATCTGCCAGCAGGCAGATGCTTTTTTTATGCAAAAATGACGGATCGTCTGACCCCATCCCTGCCAATAATTTCATATATCCGGCACAGTTATTGTCGCTTCGATACGGCTCAAAAAAACATATCATGAAAAAACTTATCCTGTCAGGTTTACTGGCCATCGGCACTTTACTGACAGCCCAGGCCCAAAACATTAACTTCGGTATCAAAGGTGGTCTGAACGTCGCCAAAATGACCAATTACGATAATAAAGCCATCGCCAATTTCAATGCCGGCGGTTTTGTTAATGTTGGTCTGACAAAAGATTGGGCTATTCAACCAGAACTTATCTACTCCGGCCAGGGCGCCGATGTTAACTGGAACGTAGCCGGTATAACCTTTATGAAAGGAACCCTCAACACCAGCTACATCAACATCCCGGTAATGGTGCAATACTCCATCGTTCCCAGCTTCTTCGTGGAAGCAGGCCCGCAAATCGGTTTCCTCCTGAGTGCTAAAATCAAAAACGGCTCCACCAAATCTGATATTAAAGACAGAATGACCACCGCCGACTTCGGCCTGGGTCTCGGTTGCGGCTTCAAAATCACCGACAATTTCGGTGTCAACGCCAGGTACGTTTTCGGCCTGTCTAATGTTTACAACAACAACAGTATCCTCGTCAACGCTGAATCTAAAAACTCCGTTGCCCAATTCGGACTGTTCTACCAGTTCTAATCCAGCTTTACATAACATATTCAGCCACGCAGCCTGACGGTCAGCGTGGCTTTTTCTTTTACTTAAACGCACTTCTCACCTTTCTGAATTATATTTGCTGCTCGCATTAACCATTTTCAGCATGAGTGTTGTACAATTAATCAGAACGGCCGCAGTGGCCGCCGTTAAGTCACTTTACGACCAACAGGTATCAGAATCTGACATCTCTGTCAATATTACCAAACCTGAATTCGAAGGTGAATATACCATTGTAGTTTTCCCATTCACAAAATTCAGCCGACAAAAACCAGATGAAACAGGCATTCGCATCGGTGAATACCTCCAGGAAAATAATCCTGAACTCATCGCCAGATTCAACGTGGTAAAAGGTTTCCTGAACCTCGTTATCAGCCAGCACTTCTGGACTACCTTCATCCAGCAACAACATACCAACACACACTTCGGAATAAAATCTTCCAATGGTAAAAAAATCATGGTGGAATATTCTTCTCCGAATACCAATAAACCTTTACACCTCGGTCACCTCCGTAATAACTTCCTCGGATTCTCCATTGCAGAAATCCTGAAAGCGAACGGTTACGAAGTTATTAAAGCTAACCTCGTCAACGACCGCGGTATTCATATCTGTAAATCCATGCTGGCATGGCAGGAATTCGCCCACGGCGATACCCCTCAGACTACCGGCATCAAAGGTGACCACCTCGTTGGAGACTACTATGTGAAATTCGAATCTGTCGTAAAAGAACAGGCCGAACCTATCATCGATCGTATCCTCGAACGCGACTTCCAGGACTTCAACGCCACCGAAATCGAGAAACTGGAGAAACTGGTTACCGCCATCCATAAACCGGAAGTTAAAGCTGATGAGGACAAAGTGTCCAAAATCATGGGCGATATCAAGGAAATGGCACGCAACAAAACTGAAATTATGTTGCAGGCTAAAATCATGCTCCAGCAATGGGAAGCCGGAAACCCCGAAGTAAGGGAACTCTGGGCCATCATGAATGGTTGGGTATACGAAGGATTCGATGTTACCTACAAAAGACTGGGCATCGATTTCGATAAAATGTACTACGAAAGCCAGACCTACCTGCTCGGTAAAGACCTCGTGGAAGACGGCCTCCGTAAAGGTGTGCTCTTCAAAAAAGAAGATAACTCCGTATGGATCGACCTCACCAACGACGGCCTCGACGAAAAACTCCTGCTCCGTGGCGATGGCACCTCCGTGTATATGACACAAGACCTCGGTACGGCACGCCTGAAATACGATGACTTCCAGATGGACCAAAGCATCTATGTTGTGGCAGATGAACAAAACTACCACTTCAAAGTGCTGAAACTGATCCTTGAGAAACTCGGCGAACCTGCTGCTCCTGGTATCTTCCACCTCAGCTATGGCATGGTGGAACTGCCACATGGCCGTATGAAAAGCCGTGAAGGTACCGTTGTAGACGCAGATGACATGATCGATGAAATGATCAGAACCGCTGCCGATAAAACCCAGGAAGCCGGCAAGAAACTGGCAGACTTTTCAGAGAACGAGCTGGATGAATTATACGAAACCATTGGTCTTGGCGCCATGAAGTTCTTCCTCCTCCGCGTAGATCCTAAGAAGAAGATGATCTTCAATCCGGAAGAGTCTATCGAACTGCAAGGCTTTACAGGTCCGTTTATCCAATACGCACACGCACGTATCAAGTCTATACTCCGTGAAGTAGGCCAGGTACCGGATCTGAGCTCATTCGTTTATGCAGGTGCATTACTGCCACTGGAGAAAGAACTGATCTCCCTGAATGAGCAGTTCCCTGGCATTATTGCAGATGCACACCGTGAAATGAGTCCTTCTGTAATCGCCAACTACGCCTTCCAGCTGGCACAGTTGTTCAACTCTTTCTATGCTGAAAAAGTAGAAGGAGTACCAACTTATTCTATCCTGAAAGCGGCCAGTGAAGACAAGAAAAAATTACGTTTACAGATCATCCAGATGACTGCCAACACCATTGCCAAAAGCATGCAGTTACTGGGTATCCGTGTACCTGAACGTATGTAAAATAAAAAACGCTGCGGACCGGAACCGGTTCGCAGCGTTAGCAGCTTGCAGCCACCGTGGCCAATACTGCCGAAGAAGATGCCACAGCAATCAGTACAATGATCCGGAAGCCTGCCTTTCCCGTTAATCATCGTTTTTTACTACCTCTCCACTGTGACGAATATTTTCCTGTTACCGGCTTTACGGTAACGTATTAATCGCTATTTCTCTGCCGCCGCGGCATCACACAAGGCTCTCCCCTTTTCCAGCGCTCCGGAACCTATATAAGCCTTTCCCAGCATATATTTCACAAAAGCATCTGCGGGCCTGCGTTGTAGCAATTGCTCCCAATGTACTACTGCAGCTGCAAAATCACCCATATTATAGGTCACATGCGCCAGGTTAAAAAGTATTGTCTCATCTTCAGGATGCCTGTCATATGCCTGCTGCAAAAAAGTCAGACTTTTATCTAACTGCCCCGCCTGCATCGCTGCCACTCCTGCGTGCAGCAGGAAGGTTGCGTCAGGTGTAAAACCTGCGTCCAGTGCTCGTTTGAATGCAGATGAAGCCTCCGTATAGTCAGCCACGTTATATTGCATCATCCCCAGCTCATACCATCCCTCTGCATGTAAACTATCCAGTTGCAGCGCAGACCGGTAATAACGGATGCTCTGCATATAATCACCCCGCTGGGCATAAAGCCGGGCTATCCGAAAAGGAATCGCGCCGTTGGAAGGCTCCTCAGCACTGGCCTCTTCTAAAGCTTCCAATGCTTCGTCGTAGCGGTTCAGCTGGTAATAACTCAGACCTATTAACCGGCTAACTGTTGCTGCGCCAAGTTTTCTTGCCCTGGTACAGGTTACCAATGCTTCCTGGTACTTCCTGCTTACAAAGTAAGTATCTCCCAATTCACAATATGCTTCAGTATAGGTACTGTCGGCAGATATCGCCGCATTGAAAAGCCTTATTGCCGCCGGCTGATTTCCTGCTTTCTTCATGGCTATCCCTTCCTGACAAAGCGCTTTCGCCTTATCCCCGGAAGACGGCTTTACTCCTGCATATGCAGATAGCATAAACAGCAGTCCAATGACCATCAGACAGATTTTTCGACAGGATATCATATGCTGGTATTTACCGATACCAACAAATATAAATAATATATAATTTAAATATTACTATTATTTTTTATAGATAGAGGAAGAAATTATATAGAAAGCTCACTTCCTGAGAACCCAAGCGGGAGCAGGTCATTGGCTCTTTCTATAATAAATACCTTACCACTGAGGCCACCCAGTATAAGTCTGATAGGCTCCTGCTGACGGTTTTCAGTTTCAGCGAGCGACTGGCGGCAGATACCGCATGGAGAAATAGGGTGTCCGCTTTCCCCGTTTACATTGTGATAACTGATAGCAATAGTTTCGATAGCTACTTCCGGGTAAACGGAAGCGGCAGCTGCCAATGCTACACGTTCTGCACAAAGTCCGATAGGAAAAGAGGCATTTTCCTGGTTGGAGCCGGCAATAATTTCGCCGTTTACCAGGCGCATAACCGCTCCAACCTGGAAATGTGAATATGGTGCGTACGCATGTTGCGTAACTTCTCTTGCTTCGTTCAGTAGCCAGGCATCTGCATCATTCAGACCAGTAATATCGTCGTACACAGAAAATTCAAATTGTTGCAGGTGTTTTTCCATAGCTGTCTATATGGTTAAATGGGGTTATTAATTGATTATTTAATCGTTCGGAATAAACGGCTCCAGCGGATACCACCTTCACCATAGCTCATCCAGATCATCCATGCCTTACCCACAATATGATCTTCCGGAACAAAGCCCCAGTAGCGGGAATCCAGTGAATTATTGCGGTTATCACCCATCATCCAGTAATAGTTGAATTTGAAGGTATAACTGTCAGCAGGCTGACCATTGATGATAAACTTGCCATCCTTATGCTCGAGGGTATTACCTTCATAAACACGGATAATACGGTCATAGATAGCGATATTACTTTCGTCCAGCTTAACGGTAGCGCCTTTCTTTGGAATATACAACGGGCCGAAGTTCTCTTCTGTCCATTTATAATGCGCGGTGTCATGCGGGAAAATATCGGTATAGTCGTAGGCAGAATTAAAGTCAGAATCTTCAAATACAGACACGCTTTTCACAATCGGGCCCAGGTTCTTGATGGCCTCAGCCTGTGCTGGTGTCATATTGTAGGCAAATTTGCCGGTATTGAGCGTGTAATCCGGTCCAACAATGCCCAGATCTTCCAGACGGGCAGGATTGATGGCATCACCAGTGGTTTCAACCACATAACGGTGCTGGCTACCCGGAGGAACCGGTGCTGCCTGGCCATTGATATACACAGCGCCATGTTTGATCTGCAGCGTATCGCCGGCCTGTGCCATACAACGCTTGATATAGTTCTCTCTTTTATCTACCGGACGGTGAATTACTTTAAACTGGTTGTTTACAGCATCCCAGCCAGACTGACGTACCATGTGGTAATAGCTTGGATCAACCGCATCCAGAGCTACGGTATCACCTTCAGGGAAGTTGAAAACCACTACATCATAGCGTTTAACATCAGACATACCCGGTAAACGTCTGTATTTCCATTTAACCGCTTCAGAATAAGCAGGGGTATTTCTGGTGAAAGGCATAGTATGATGCACAAAAGGCACTGCCAACGGTGTCATTGGTATGCGCGGACCATAACTGATCTTACTTACAAAGAGGAAATCATTCACAAGAAGCGTCTTCTCCATGGATGGAGTAGGAATGGTATAGGCCTCAAAAATAAAGGTGCGGATCAGGGTAGCAGCGATAATAGCGAAAATACCAGCGTCCAGCCATTCTCTTGCCGTAGACTTCTTTTTCTTAGGCTGCTTGTCTTTGTTATTTTTCCAAAATGCCAGGTTCATTCAGTTAGGCTTGATTAAATGCTTAAAAAGGCAAATATAATATTCTGTCGTATCCTTCCATCTTTTATATAGGAAAAGTTTTCTTAAAAATAGCTTAATACCCACCGATTTACGGCAAAACTACTTTTTCAATACGACAGCGAGTATCCGGTTGATTTCCTCGGCTCTGTTCCAGATCATAAAATGTCCGGCATTCTTCAGCACATGCGTAGGTTGAAGATACTTTATGGGGAAAGGATGGTCTTTATCTCCATGGATATGAATAATATTCTCCGGAACATACTCATTCTGCCAGTTAAGAATGGTATTGATGGCCCACCTGGTATAGAAATAATCTTTTTTGGCAAGATATTCCTTCAGCAGCTGTTTTTCTTCCGGAGATTTAATATCCATGTAATACTCCACTACAGGGGCCCTGTTCTGAAAAACAATGAAATCCGGGAGCTTATTTAATCCCAGCCGCAGCACCCAGTTGAAATAGGCCGGCTTTTCCGTTTTATGCTTAATGCTGGAAATAAGAATCGTTTGCGCTACCGGCCGGAGTTTGGCAATTTCAACACTCAACATGCCGCCAAAGGAAAGGCCGGCAAGGTATACCGGGCCATCAGCAGTGATACCGGCCGCCATACGGGCGGCATAACTGCTGATGGGCTCATCCGGCAATGGTGTTATCCAGGGCAGGTAATGCAACTGATAATCCTCGGGGAACTGCAACCGCCCAAACACGCGATCGTCTGCTCCCAGCCCGCTTATCATGTATAGATGCTTTGCCATATCGGAAAATATCAGGAATTGACTTTCTTCTTATCTCTGTTTGGCACTACGAAATCGTCCACATCCTCTACAGAAATGGTTTTGCCGGAAAGAATCACCAGTCTTTCCACCACGTTTCTCAGCTCACGGATATTACCGGACCAGTTATGCTGCTGCAAAGCCTTCATAGCATCCTTATCGATCTGTTTGCGGGCAATGCCATACTCAGCGCAAACAGCGTCCAGGAAGCTGTCTACCAGCAAAGGAACATCATCCCTGCGGTCGTTCAGTGAAGGCACATGTATCAGGATTACACTCAGTCGGTGGTAAAGGTCAAGCCGGAAGTTCTTCTCTTCCACTTCACGCAGCAAATCTTTATTGGTAGCCGCCACAACGCGTACATCCACACTGATTTCCTTATCGCCACCCACACGGGTAATTTTACCTTCCTGTAATGCACGCAGCACTTTTGCCTGTGCACTCAGGCTCATATCCCCGATTTCATCGAGGAACAGCGTACCACCGCTGGCCTGCTCGAATTTACCAATGCGCTGTTTTACCGCAGAGGTAAAAGAGCCCTTTTCATGGCCAAACAGCTCACTTTCTATCAGCTCACTTGGAATAGCAGCACAGTTTACCTCTACCATCGGGCCGCTGGCACGGTGACTGAGTTCATGCAGCCAGCGGGCTACCAGCTCTTTACCGGCGCCGTTTTCACCTGTGATCAGCACACGTGCATCTGTAGGCGCTACTTTTTCCAGTGTTTCTTTAATTTTCAGAATAGGTGCAGACTGCCCGATCATTTCAGGCACCTTGTTCACCTTACGGCGCAATGTTTTGGTTTCTGTTACCAGTGTGGTTTTATCCATTGCATTACGCAGCGTAATCAGCAGACGGTTCAGGTCCGGTGGTTTGGAGATATAGTCGTATGCTCCTTTTTTAACCGCGTCTACCGCCGTATCAATATTTCCGTGGCCTGAAACCATGATAATAGGAATATCAGGATTCACTTCCCTGGCCTTTTCCAGGAATTCCAGGCCATCCATTTTAGGCATTTTAATATCGCACAATACAGCATCGTATTGCTTTTCTTTAAAGAGCTTAAACCCTTCCTGTCCATCAGCCGCTTCATCAACCTTATAACCCTCGTAACTTAAGATCTCCGTCAGGGTTTTACGGATGCTTTTTTCATCGTCAATTATTAAAATGTTAGCCATAGTCAGTTTTATTGATTAATCAACAACCGTCAAAAATAAAGATTCTTCCTAAAGGAGCCGTATATTAAATTGCTAAAATTATTATCCACTAAGGTTCAATGAAGAGCAAGAAATTTAATATGAATCAGCGCGATTAAATATCAGAAATAGTCTACTACCTTTGTAGATTTATATGTATTTTTATTCTAAATTAACAGGCAGGCACTGTAATTCCGATTAATATGAATGACTTTCTGGATGAACTGAATCGGCGCCACCAGCAGGCGGCTGCGAACGCCTATCCCTCCACAGGCGCAGTAAATGAATTTGCGAGCAACTTACTTAACTGGTTATTTCCCGAACATACCGGCCAGGTGATGGCAGACCTTGTCATACTGGAAGAATATGGGCATAGGCTGGAAGTGCAGCTGGAACACCTGCTGCAGCCAATGCAGCATCAGTTGCCGGCCAGCGCCAGGGACATCAGCAGGAACTTCATGCAACGCGTTCCTGGTATGTATGAAGAACTGACCAAAGACGCGGATGCCATGTTACAAGGCGACCCCGCTGCCACCTGTTTATACGAAGTTATCCGTGCCTATCCGGGATTTTATGCAGTCGCATTCTACCGGATCGCACACATCCTCCATAAATTGCATATTCCATTACTTCCCCGTATGATCACGGAGCTGGCGCATGCCCGCACCGGTATTGATATTCATCCGGGAGCGGTCATTGCACCATGGTTCTGTATAGATCACGGCACCGGTGTGGTCATTGGTGAAACTACTGTCATCGGGCCACACGTAAAGATATACCAGGGCGTTACCCTGGGCGCGTTGAGCGTAGATAAGGAGATGGCCCACAACAAGCGCCATCCCACTATCGAAGAGCATACGATTATTTATGCCGGCGCCACCATACTTGGCGGCGACACCGTGGTAGGGCATCACAGCATCATTGGTGGTAACGTATGGCTGATTAAGAGTGTGGAGCCATTCTCCCGTATTTATTACAAGGCAGAACACAGATTAACAGAACTCTAATTCTATAAAATGGCTACAATATTAGATCTGGTGGGCAATACCCCGCTGGTGGAACTTAAAAAGATCTCCGTAAACCCCAATGTTACCATTTACGGAAAGCTGGAGGGTAATAATCCCGGTGGCAGTGTAAAAGATCGTGCCGCCTATGGGATGATCAAGGGAGCGCTCGACAGAGGCGAACTGAAACCTGGCATGAAGCTGATTGAAGCCACCAGTGGCAATACGGGTATTGCGCTGGCGATGATTGCCAACCTCTTTGGTATTGAGATAGAAATCGTCATGCCGTCAGATGCCACACAGGAGCGTGTTTTAACGATGGAAGCCTATGGTGCCAAAGTGACGCTTACCCCTAAAGAGCAGTCGATGGAAGGTTCTATCGACTATGCCAATGCACAGCTGGAGAAGGGTGGTTATATGATGCTGAATCAATTCGCCAATCCGGACAACTATATGATGCACTATCGTACAACCGGTCCCGAAATCTGGCGTGATACCCAGAGCAGGGTCACTCATTTTGTGAGTGCGATGGGTACTACCGGCACTATTATGGGTGTCTCCAAATTCCTGAAGGAAGTAAAGCCGGATGTGCAGATCGTTGGTTGTCAGCCTACCGACGGCAGCAAGATCCCTGGTATCCGCAAATGGCCGGAAGCCTATCTTCCTAAGATTTTTGATCGTTCCAGGATAGACAGGATTATGGATGTTACGGAAGCAGAAGCCAGGGAAATGACAAAGCGTCTGGCGCGGGAAGAAGCGGTGTTCTGCGGCATGAGTAGTGGTGGGGCTGTAGCAGCCGCTGTGAGGGTTTCTCAAGAGCTTAAAAGTGGTGTTATTGTGTGTATTATTTGTGATAGAGGAGATAGATACCTGAGTTCAGATTTATTTAAATAGAAGATTTTTGCGAATCCGCAATCAAAAAGGGCCACCGACGGTGGCCCTTTTTGATTGCGGGGTTTTCCGGGACACCGTAGGTGTCCCGGAAAACCCCGCACCCCGGTATAAAATAAGAAAGGCCTGTCCTTGCGGACAGGCCTTCGTTATATAGAAGAAGTTGAGATTACTTTTTCATGTACATTACTTCTTTCACCAGTTTCACGGTACGCTCAATATCAGGGAGGTACAGTTTAACCAGGTTCGGAGCGTAGTGCATAGGCGCATCAACAGCAGTGATACGACGGATAGGAGCATCCAGGTAGTCGAAACCTTCTTTCTGGATACGGTAAGTGATTTCAGAAGAAATACTTGCGAATGGCCATTGCTCTTCAACAATTACCAGGCGGTTGGTTTTCTTCACTGATTCCAGGATGGTGAACCAGTCCAGCGGACGGATGGTACGGAGGTCGATTACTTCTGCTTCGATACCTTCTTTAGCCAGTTCTTCAGCGGCGCCGAGTGCTACTTTCATCATTTTGTTGAAAGAAACGATGGTAACGTCTTTACCGGCACGTTTGATATCAGCTTTACCGATAGGGATGATATATTCCTCTTCAGGAACTTCACCCATATCACCGTACATCTGCTCAGATTCCATGAAAATAACCGGATCGTCGTCGCGGATGGCAGCTTTAAGGAGACCTTTCGCATCGTATGGGTTAGATACGGATACTACTTTCAGGCCTGGTATATTGGCATAATAGCTTTCAAAAGCAGTAGAGTGTTGTGCACCCAGCTGACCAGCGGAACCGTTAGGGCCGCGGAAAACGATAGGGCAACCAACCTGGCCACCACTCATTGCCAGCATTTTTGAAGCAGTATTGAGGATCTGATCCAGAGCCAGTACAGCAAAGTTCCAGGTCATAAATTCAACTACCGGACGGAGACCGTTCTGTGCAGCACCAACACCGATGGCAGCGAATCCGAGTTCAGCAATTGGCGTGTCGATAACACGTCTTGGACCAAACTCATCCAGCATTCCCTGGCTCACTTTATAAGCACCATTGTATTCGGCTACTTCCTCCCCCATTATGAAAACCCGTTCATCACGGCGAAATTCCTCCTGCAGGGCTTCTCTTAAGGCTTGTCTGAAAGCTATCTGACGCATGCTAATCTTAATAAAGTTTGAAAGTTAATTTGCCCGGTTTCATCCAAGGCAGGGCAAAAATATCGTTTGTTCATGAAAAAGCAAAGGAAAAAAAAGGAGGTAACACAAATCAAATATTTCATATATTTATATTTTCGTATTTAATTAGATTTCATACCCGATCAGATGATAACCATCACGATCCTTAGTCTGGCCTATTTAGCAGCCATTTCTTTTCGTATAAAACACGTTAAGTTCCCTGTACTGGAGCTATTAACCTGGAATATCCACATCGTTCTCATGGTACTGGCGGCACTCAGCCTCCTGCTCATGATCAATGGCTATGGCTTCAAAGGTGCCCAGACAGACCGCGTCATCCTGACCTTATATGCCGCAAGCGGACTGTTCCTTTATGGAATTTCCAAACCGGAAATCAATGCCCGGTATTATTACCTGGCAGGATTATTTGCCTTTCCGTTTGTATTATTAATTGGGCTTATACTACCATTTACCAGAACGCTCACCATCCTGGTAGCACTCAGCATCTATGGCGACAGCGACTATCACCGGTATAAAATCGATGACGACTTTGCCATCCAGACAAAATCCACAGGCATTCTTACCCGCTATCCTGTTTATAGTATGGTGGAAGATAAATATTGGTTTTTCGAGAAGGTGACACCGGAGATTATTGATCCAAAGGCGGCTCCGCAGGGTATTAAACTTACAAAAAGGGGTAACGACAGTGTCAGGATACAGTTAGTTACTTCAAAGGGTGGTACTTTATCAGTGGGTGGTACTCATGCTATTGATACCGTCATTTCATTAAAACAAGGGTATCTGCAATAATAATCGAAGGGATGGGGGAAACCGGGTTAGTATTCAGACAACTTATAATACTCTAAATTAAGAGGATCAAGTGCATTAAAGTAGCCCTGGATACAATGGGGATTTCTAATACAAATCTGAATATGAGTTTTCTCCCTAAAACCTAAACCTGGATATATCGGCTTGCCTTCTAAAAAAGGAGCACGAATTGCGTCAAATCCTTTTACACCAATTTCCTCATAATAGACATGCAGTGAACTAAAAACTGCACAATCCAACTCACGTAAAACATTATCAACATCACTACCAACAGGACTAAAATTTTTAGGTAGAGAAAAATTGTACTTTTCGGCAATCTTTGTAAGTCTGAGATATGCGTCTTTCACGATTCCCAGGCTCATTGGATCTGTAAGATCCAAACAACGACCCAAGTCCAAAATAGCTCCCAAAACTGCAGGTTTCGTTATCAGGCCACGACCACGGTGTGGTTGACTCTGAATACCCTTTGCATAACTAAGTGCAGATTTAGGGCTACCTTCCCAAAAATAAATTCCATGTCCCAACCAGTCGTACCTGTTTGTACTTGGGCGCAAATTTGTTTCTCCAGCAAGAACTGCTGTAAGCGTGGATGCATCGCATCCATGAAAACCTGTCATTACTTTCATTTTCTTTTAAATTGGTTTAAAGATTTGTAAGGCTCAGTAAAATTTGCATTCTCGTCCATAATGCCCGCACGAATTAAGTCCCTCAAACCTATTGAAGGATCTAATTCAATTTGAGCGTCACGGCACTCAAGAAATTCTCTGAGTTTTCTTTGTTCTTCCAGTTCAGTTGCTCGCCAGTCAACAAAACCATTTTCATTGACTACAACTTCGATTAATTTTTTTTCCATTTGCTAAATATTTTAGTAATTCAAAAGTAGTCAAAAATATAACATCACAAAAAATATTTTTGTTAATCGTTTGTGATTATAATTCAATTATTTATATGATAATTTGGGTATCAAAATGATCCTCAAATTATCATTCTGGCAGGCATAAAAAAACCTGCCCGGAAACGGGCAGGTCACTCAATAATTAAAATATTGCTTCTAAACTTTTTCAATAATAATTGCGCTGGCACCACCACCACCATTACAAATACCCGCTACACCGTAACGGCCATTTTCCTGGTGAAGGATGGAATTGAGCGTCACCACAATACGGGCACCGCTGCAACCAATAGGATGGCCCATCGCCACTGCACCGCCCCATACATTCACCTTTTCCATCGGTAATGCCAGATCTTTGGCGTTAGCAATAGGTACACAGGAAAATGCTTCGTTGACCTCTGCAAAGTCCATGTCAGTGATTTTCAGATTGGCCTTTTTCAACGCATTGTTGATGGCCTTCACCGGCGTAGTGGTAAACCACTCCGGCGCCTGAGAAGCATCTGCAAAGCTGATGATCTTAGCCAGCGGCTTCAGCCCCAGCTCCTTCACCTTTTCACCGCTCATCAGCACCACTGCAGCTGCACCATCATTAATATTGGAGGCATTCGCCGCCGTAATAGTGCCGTCTTTCTGGAAGGAAGGCTTCAAAGAAGGCATCTTCTCAAAAATTACCTTTTTATAATCCTCATCTTCCGAAACAGTGACAACCTGTTTGCCAGGAATCTCTACCGGAATAACTTCTGATTTATAGTAACCCTTTTCCCAGGCAGCTGCCGCACGCTTATAACTCTGCGTAGCGTATGCATCCTGGTCTTCACGGGTGATGTGATATTCTGTAGCACAAAGCTCCGCTGCATTACCCATGTGGTAATCTTTATAAGGATCCCACAAACCATCACGGATAATACCGTCGATGATATTGCCATGTCCCAGTCTGTAACCAGTACGGGCTTTATCCAGGTAATAAGGAGCCTGGCTCATACTTTCCATGCCACCGGCAACAACTACGTCGTTGTCGCCCAGCATAATGCTTTGCGCCCCCAGCATAATCGCTTTCATACCGGAAGCACATACCTTGTTAATGGTGGTAGCAGGGATCGTGTCCGGCAAACCCGCACCCAGACTAGCCTGCGTTGCCGGCGCCTGTCCCAGGTTAGCACTGAGCACATTACCCATATATACTTCGTTTACCTGATCTCCGGCAACACCTGCCTTTTCCAACGCTGCTTTAATTACCGTAGAACCCAGCTTAGTAGCTGAAACACCGGATAAACCGCCGTTGAATGAACCTATTGGTGTGCGTACCGCAGATACTATATATACTTCTTTCATCTGATAAAAAAGATTGTTTGGCTTATGTTGTTAATCTCCAAATATAACGAAATTCAAGAGGAAGACCAGCGGCCAGAGAAGGCTTCGAAAAACATTATGAAAATTTATGTTTTTGTTAGATTTCCGCAAAGATTTTGCCGGATAGGTGAAGAAATTATGCTACCCGAATGGTTTACCCGAATGGAATCGAAACCTGCGGTTTCGATTCCATTCGGGATTTTTTCTCCCGCGCGGAGCGCGGGAGCTCTTTGCGATCTGTGAATATAATGTCCATTATAATAGACATTTTGGCTTATGTTTGCAGTTGATTTTTTGAATTCGTGATCACTCAGAACACCATACAACAGATTCTCAACCGCATAGATATTGTGGATATTGTTGGTTCGTTCGTTAAGCTCAAGAAGCGTGGTGCCAACTATCTTGGCAACTGCCCTTTTCACAACGAAAAAACCCCTTCCTTCACCGTATCACCCAGCAAAGAGATCTATAAATGCTTCGGTTGCGGCGTTAGCGGCAACGCGATCAGCTTCGTCATGGAGCATGAAAAATACTCCTATGTAGAAGCACTGAGATGGCTCGCACAACGATACCAGATCGAAGTAGAAGAAACAGAAGTCAGCGCAGAACGGAAACAACAACTCCAGCTGGCCGACTCCCTCTATATCATCAACGGTTTCGCCAAAGAATATTTTGCTGATACCCTCTTCAACTCCGAAGAAGGCCAGAACGTTGGCCTCAGCTATTTCGAAGAACGTGGGTTCACAGAAGAAACGACCCGTAAATTCCAGCTGGGCTACTGCCTCAATACCCGCGATGCTTTCGTTAAAGCAGCCACGGCAAAAGGCTACAACCTGGAATACCTGCAAAAAACAGGTCTGGTCACCATCCGTAATGAACAGCCCGCTGATAACTACCGCGGACGCGTTATCTTTCCCATACACAACCAATCCGGTAAAGTATTGGGATTCGGCGCCCGTATCCTCGTTAAATCAGACAAGGCGCCCAAATACATCAACTCTCCCGAAAACGAGATATACGTTAAAAGTCGCGTCCTGTACGGGACCTACTTTGCACGCCATGCCATCGACAAGCTGAATGAATGTTTGCTGGTGGAAGGCTATACAGACGTTATCTCCCTGCACCAGGCAGGCGTGGAAAACGTTGTGGCCTCCAGTGGTACTTCCCTTACCCAGGACCAGCTACGATTGATAAAAAAATATACCAACAACCTCACCATCATCTATGATGGCGATGCTGCCGGTATAAAAGCCGCCTTACGTGGTCTGGATATGGCCATTGAAGAAGGCCTTAACGTAAAACTGGTGCTGCTGCCGGAAAAAGAAGACCCGGACAGCTACATACAGCGCATAGGAGCAGTCGCATTCCGCGAGTTCATTGAAGAAAACAAGCAGGACTTCGTTCTCTTCAAGCTGCAGATAAGCATGAAGGACGCCGGCAACGACAGCGTCAAGAAATCACAGCTGGTAAACGAAATCGCCGAAACCATATCCAAAATTGATAAGGCGGAAGACTTTACCAAACAGCAGGACTATATCCGTCAGTGCAGTCAGGTACTGAAAATTGACGAGCAAGGCCTGATACAGCTGGTAAATAAATTCATCCGGGAACGCATTACCAAAAGGGAACAGACATCCCGCAACAATAATAACGCCCCTGACGACGACCTCAGCGATGAGGCCATCGCAGCCATGGAAGCCATGGCCGAAGCAGAAGCCGGCTATACTGCCGAGAATCTCTTCAACAAAGATGAAAAACAGGAGAAAGAACTGGTAAAAATACTCCTGCGCTTCGGCGATAAGCCTTTCAGTGACGAAGCACAGAATACGGTAGCAGACTATGTATTTCATCTTCCCTATGATTTTGAATCATTGGTAGACAGTGAGCTGGTAAAACGTATTCTCCGCGAATACAAACGCATTTACGACGAAGGAAATATTCCTGATAAAAAATGGTTCCTGTACCATGAAGACCAGGACCTCTCCAAAAACATTGCCCTCATCCTGGAAGACAGGGAAGCTGATTTGAGCCTGAACTGGAAGGAAAGGTTTGAAATTGACACCGTATATGGTGATAATGCGTACTTAAAAGACACGATTTCTACCAGTAACTATTTGATTTTAAGGAAGATAAAAAAGATGCTGGTAGAAAACCAGGAAGAAGCTGGCAGACTGAGTGATTATGAGGAGATTAAGCGTTGTATGGAGTTACACCAGCACCTGAAGCAGCTCGAGAAAGAACTGACCCAGGGGCTGGGTACTGTTATCTTTAAATAGTTATTACTTATCTTCTTTCCCAGATCTGGAAAGCAAAAGGATATTGATTTTTCTCATCGGCCTCGCGGCGGTCTTCACTAACGAGTTTCCAGATATTTCCATCAATTTCCGGGAAGAATGCATCCCCTTCTACGACTGCGTATACCCGTGTCAGGTAGATCCTTTGCACCAGTGGCATAGCGATATCAAAAATCTGTGCGCCCCCTGTGATAAAGAGTTCGGAGCCTTCGAAGGTATTGGCCGAGTCCAGGGCTGCCTGCAGGGAATCAACCACGATAACGCCTTGCGGTTCATAGTCCGGCTGCCTGGTGATCACGATATTCGGACGGTTAGGCAGGGGCTTGCCCAGCGATTCAAAGGTTTTACGTCCCATGATAATGGGCTTACCTGTAGTTGTATTTTTGAAATACTTCAGATCGTCCGGGAGTCGCCATGGCAACTGGTTGTTGATACCGATGGCGTTGTTTTCTGCCGCGGCAACAATAATTGAGATGGTTTTCATAAGCGATGATTATACTGCTACAGGAGCTTTAATAGCCGGGTGAAACTGATAATTCTGCAATTCGAAGTCTTCGAATTTAAATGCGAAGATATCTTTCACGTCCGGATTGATTTTCATTGTTGGTAATGGAAACGGCTGGCGGGTAAGCTGCAGTTGTGCCTGTTCCATGTGGTTGCTGTAGAGATGTACATCTCCGAAGGTATGTACAAAATCGCCTGCATCCAGGTCGCATACCTGCGCCATCATCATGGTGAGCAGCGCATAGGATGCGATATTGAAAGGGACACCCAAGAAAACGTCGGCACTACGCTGGTAGAGCTGACAGCTGAGTTTACCACGGGTTTCGCCTTTGGCTGTATCAGGAGGCGTCACATAAAACTGGAAGAGGCAGTGGCAGGGGCTTAACGCCATGTCTGGCAGGTCGCCCACATTCCAGGCATTTACGATGATCCTGCGGGAGTCGGGGTTCTTTTTGATGGTATTTACCGCTTCGGTGATCTGATCGATCACTTTACCATCGTGTGACTCCCAGCTGCGCCACTGTTTGCCGTAAACAGGTCCGAGATCGCCATCGGCATTTGCCCATTCGTCCCAGATGCTTACGCCATGTTCTTTCAGGTAAGCGATATTGGTATCTCCCTTTAAAAACCACAATAACTCGTAAATGATAGATTTCAGGTGCAGTTTCTTGGTTGTCACCACAGGAAAGCCTTCCTGGAGGTTAAAGCGCATCTGATAGCCAAATACGCTGGTAGTACCGGTGCCGGTACGATCCGTTTTAACTACTCCCTGATCTATGATATGTTGTAATAAAGATAAATACTGGTCCATAAGGCGGCAAGATACGAAGAAAAAAAATCCTTGAATGCGGGTTAATAATATAACATAATTCTCTCAAATAAAAAAAATCAGAATTGATGCATTTTTCGTAATCTTCAGAAATAATTCCAAAACCGTAACAGCGAAGGTTACGACTATACGAAGATAACATTGTGACCCTGTATTTTGTGTGCCAGAACTCATCACATCAAAAACAAATTAGCTTTAAGAGAATAGAACGCCGAACTTAAGCCATCAGATCAGCTTTATTGACGATCGAATTCAGTTTTAAGTACAATTCACGTGACCCTGACAGTGTGTTTGCCAGCACCTCAAGACAACAACATCAGCTTTAGAGAAAAGGAACAAAGCCCTCAGCCAGAACATTAGACCTGTAAAGAATTATTATCAGTTTAAAGACCAAAATCTAGTTTTCCATTATTAGCTAAAATGACCTGACCACTTTAGAACGGATCGTCCAGGATGATCTCTTAATCACATATTTACCAATCTACATTTACTATGCTTCTACCTAAACTCACCCTCCTGGTGACTTTACTGGCATGTAGTACCCTGTTGTTTGCACAGCAGAATATTACAGGTAAAGCACAGGATGCGGTCAACGGACACCCATTACCGGGTGTGACTATCCGGATTCCCAACACTAATCATGGCACCGTCACCGACGCAGAAGGGAAATTCAGTATTTCTTCCCCCACCGCCAGCACAACATTGGTATTTACCTATACGGGATATAAAACCCGTACCATGAATGTAGCTGCAGGCAGTGGACCTTTAGTGGTAAAGCTCGATGAAGATTTCGCCCGCCTTGATGAAGTAGTGGTGACTGGTATGGCCACCACGGTCAAAAGACGAAACCTTGCCAACGCCGTAGCTACCATCTCGGCAAAAGAACTCAGTGGTACGGCCCCGGCACAGACCTTCGACGCTGCACTTAGCGGAAAAATCCCCGGCGCCCTCATTACCGCTAACTCCGGCGCTCCCGGTGGCGGTATCTCCGTCAAATTACGTGGTATCACCTCTGTTTTCGGTAACTCACAGCCACTGTACATCGTAGACGGTGTATTCTTCAACAACAGCAGTATTCCCGCAGGCCTCAATGATGTCACCGGGGCAGCAACTGCCGGGAATCCTAACAACCAGGATAACCCTTCCAGTCGCATTGCAGACCTCAACCCTAACGATATTGAAAACATCGAGATCCTCAAGGGAGCCTCTGCAGCTGCACTCTATGGCGCCAAAGCAGCAGCCGGCGTGGTAATCATCACTACAAAAAAAGGTAAAAGCGGTCAGACAAAAATTTCCGTCAACCAGGAAACCGGTTTTGTAAAAGTAAGACACCTGATGGGTGTACGCGCCTTTACTGCCGAAACGGCTGCCGACCTCGCAGGACCCGCGTCCAGCACAGATCCGGCAGTGATTGCAGGTAGAGCCAATTACAGTGCATTGTTCAAGGCAGCACAAAGCGCCGGCAAAATTTATGACTATGAGAAAGAACTCTATGGTCAGACAGGCATGATCTCCAATACCAATATTGCGGTAAGCGGAGGCTCTGAAAAAACAACCTTCTATCTCTCTGCCAACAGAAGAAAAGAAGATGGTATCATTAAAAATACCGGCTATCTCAACAGTTCCGTACGCCTCAATATCGATCATAAAATTTCTGATCGTGTATCCCTGAGCGTTACCACAAACTATATCAATTCATCGGCAGACAGAAGTATTACCAATAACGACAACAACGGCGTAAGCTTAGGAGTGGCCCTATCTTCCACACCAGGCTGGGTAGATCTTCATCCTGATGCCAATGGTATCTATCCGAACAATCCCTTTGCTGCCAGTAACCCGCTGCAAACAAGGGATAAGATGACCAACAATGAGCTCACCAATCGCTTTGTGGGCGGTGGTACATTAGACGCCATCTTCCAGCAGAATAAAGTATCTACGACCAAATTACTAATCCGCGGTGGCGTGGACTATTTCAACTTCAAAACAGCGGCCATTTTCCCGCGTGACCTCCAGTTTGAAGCCAGTTCTACATTAGGCCATAGTATCCAGGGTAACACCAACAACATGAATACCAACCTGGCCGGTATGCTGATCAATACCTTCAATCCCAACAGCAACGTAAATCTGACCAGTACCTTAGGCGCCACCTACGAAACCGGTAATTTCGACAATATACAGGTCAGTGCCACCAACATCACCAATGGCCAGACGAACGTAGACCAAAGCGGCAACAGCACCCCGGGACAATTCCGGCAGAAATACAGGGACAACGGTATCTTCCTGCAGGAAGACCTTACACTGATAGACGCCCTGACACTGAGTGGCGGCGTGCGTTTCGACAGATCTACCAACAATGGCGACTACCTTAAATTCTATACTTTCCCTAAAGGTGCCTTTTCCTGGAACCTTGCCAAAATGGGCTTCTGGCATTCCGGTACGGTGGATAACCTGAAGATCCGCGCGGCATATGGACAGTCAGGAAACGTACCTCCTTACGGCAGTAAGTTTACCAGCATGAAATCCAGCAATATCGATGCGTTGCCCGGTATTCTGACCGATAACCTCAGAGGAAACGCGGATATTAAACCTGAAAGGCAGACCGAGCTGGAATCAGGTGTGGATGTGAGTTTCCTGAATGGACGTATCAGTCTGGAAGCCACCTATTACAATAAGAAAATCTATGATATGCTGCTGCGTCACGTATTACCGGCATCTTCCGGGTATGTGAGTGAGTGGAAAAACAGTGGCGACCTGAGCAACCAGGGCGTGGAACTGGGCCTGACAGTTATCCCTGTCAATACTGCTAAAGTGAAATGGGTATCCAATATCAACTGGTGGAAAAACAAATCCAAAGTGACCAAACTGACCATTCCTCCATTTGCGATCGGTGCTTTTGGTAACTCCCTGGGAACTTTCTATATGGAAGAAGGAGCTTCCGCCACACAGATCAAAGGTATAACTGCAGATGGTTCCTTAAAGGTGATAGGAAACAGCGAACCTAAGTTCCAGATGAGCTGGTTCAACGAAGTGACCTTACTGAAAAATCTGTCTGTACGTTTTCTGCTCCACTGGAAAAAAGGTGGTGATAATATCAACCTGACACAACTGCTGACAGACCTCGGTGCTACCACATTTGATTATGACGATATGATAGGCGGACAGAAGGCTGGTGTATACCGTTCCGGCGCCGGCGATGCTTCTATTTATGTACAGGATGCTTCGTACATACGCATCCGGGAAATAGGTGTCTATTACAACATCCCATTGACCAAAGTCAAATACATTAAAGGCTTGCGTGTGGGTGTATCTGCCAATAACTTCTTCACCTGGACAAAATATGTGGGCTATGATCCGGAAGTATCCAACTTCGGAAGCAATACCATTACCACCACACAGAGTCGCGGTAGTAACGGGCTTTCAATGGGTGTAGATGTTATGCCTTATCCTGCATCAAAAAGGGCCAGCTTCCATATTGGTGTTGATTTCTGATCCTTTCTGTCCAGTTAAAAAATATTCTTATGACAAAACATCATTTTTCAATAAGACAGCTGCTCGTTGTTGGCCTGATGACGTTATGCCTTGCCTGTCAGAAAGGGGAAATCACCAGTTTGAATACCCCTACCACCGGAGATATCACCAAAAATCCGAGTAAGAGTGACCTTAACAACCTCGTATCAGGCGCGGAATCGGGGCTACGACAAAACATAGGTTTCTACATGGACGATATTGGTATTATTGGCAGAGAGATCTACCATTTTTCCAGTTCTGAGCCCAGGTATACCACTGATTTACTGGGTGGTGGCAGCAAGGTACTGGATAACAATACCTTTTACCTGACCAACCCATGGTCCGCCCGATACCAGGTAATCCGGCAGGCATACCTGATTTTAGAGGGGGCCAAAAACAGCACCAGTATCAGTGATGCAGAACGTAAGGGTTATACCGGTTTTGCCAAAACCCTGATTGGTTATCAGTTATTACTAAACCTTACGCTTACCGATGCCAATGGTATCCGTATTCCTTCAGCAGATCCGAGTGCCATTGGGCCGGTGATTACCAATGTGCCTGCTGCACAGGATAGCATTCTGAAGTACCTCCAGGACGGGGCTACCGATCTTTCAGGCGCTGCTGTTGTCTTTTCTTTGTCACACGGATTCAGTGGCTTTGCGGATGCAGCAGGATTACTGAAATTTAATAAAGCAATTGCCGCGAGAGTAGACGCTTACCGACAGAACTGGGCGGCAGTATTAACAGACCTGAACGGCTCCTTTTTCGACCTGAATGGCTCTTTTACAACCGGCGTTTATCACTTCTTCTCTACCAACGGAGGAGACCAGACAAATCCCCTGTACTTACCGCTTAATAATACCGGTGAAATCAGGGCGGCACATCCTTCTTTTGCGACTGATATCATTGCCGGCGACGACAGGATCAATAAAACAGCGGTGCGTGCCGTAATAGCCAGTCAGGCGGGTTTAAGCAGCAGCCGGGACGTAAATCTCTGGTCTTCGCTGAGTTCGCCTGTGACGATCATCCGTAATGAAGAATTGATTTTACTGTATGCAGAAGCAAAAATCCAGCTGGCACAATTTCCGGATGCCATCGTAGCCTTAAACAAGATCAGGACCGGTCATAATCTGCCACCGTACCCCGGAGCGAGTACACCATCAGCACTGATTACAGAGCTGTTGTATGAGCGTAGATATTCATTGTTTATGGAAGGACATCGCTGGATAGATTTAAGAAGATATAATCTTTTGAATACTATTCCGATAGACAGACCCGATGATGATGTATGGAGTAAGTTTCCGCTTCCGCAGAGCGAAGTGAATATATAACCCTGCCCCGTTTTTACTTGCCATAATTAAAAAGACCGTCTCTACCAGGTAGAGACGGTCTTTATCATATTCAGTATTCACAATTTTAAATGCCGCGTCTTTTCATTTCCTTGCGGATAAGACCTAATTCGCGTCCCATCTGGCCGGCAATGGAAGTATTTTCCTGTGCACGACGGATCAGGTAGGGCATTACGTCTTTTACAGGGCCGTAAGGCAGGTATTTTGAAACATTATAGCCTGCGTGTGCCAGGTTGAAGGTGATGTTATCGCTCATGCCCAGCAGCTGGGAGAAGCTCACTCTGTCTGTGTTATGTGGCACCTCTTTCGCATGGAGCAACTTAGCAGCCTGCATACAGCTGTTTTCGTTGTGTGTACCAACAAATAATCCCAGTTTATCCAGGTTATTCATACAAAAAGCAACACCTGCATCGTAATCTCTGTCCGTAGCTTCTTTGCTGGGCTGGATCGGCGTAGGGTAGTTGTTTTCTGCCGCACGTTTATTTTCTTTTTCCATGTAAGCACCGCGAACCAGTTTGGCGCCGAGCAGGTAATCACCTTTCACGGCTGTGTCCAGCGATTTTTTCAGGAATTCCAGTCTGTCGTGGCGGTACATCTGGAAGGTATTGAAAATGATAACTTTTTTCTTGTTGAAGAGGGACATCATTTCGTCGGTCAGATCGTCTACCGGCTGTTGAATCCAGGATTCTTCCGCGTCTACGAGGATACCTACATTATGGAGTGCAGCAGCTTCCGCGATAGCATGTACACGTTTGCGGACACGTTCAAATTCCTGTTGTTCTTCAGTGGAAAGCGGCGTTTTTGCATGGATCTTTTCCAGGAGACTGAAACGGGCAAAACCGGTAATTTTGATCGCGATAAAAGGAATATCAGGACGGGAAGCAGCATATTTGATCGCACGTACAAACTCCGGTACAGCATGATCGTAGTTTTCCTCACCTTCCATGGCTTCCACACCGTAATCCAGTGCTACACCTACATGGTAGTTTCCCAGCTGTAATGCTGTGTGAGCAGCTTCTTCCAGTGTTTCACCACCACAGAATTGTGAGAAGATGGTATTTTTAATGATTCCTTTGATCGGTAATCCCAGTTTGAATGCGATGGGAGTAAACGTGGCGCCTAATTTAACAAGCCAGGGTTTCCCTATGTTAGAGAAGAGAAAGTTGGCTTTTTTCAGGTCTTTGTCGGTTTTTGCCTCAAATGCAATAGCCGTATTATCGAATGATAAAGATAGCTGCTTTTCCATGGGCCGCAAAGTTAGGGTGGTCCGGTAATTCAAACAAAAAACATTCAAACAGGGAAATAAGTTTTTAACAGCGTATACGGAAATTGTCTATTGCTTCGCAGAAATTGGAAAAGGTGGCACTTCCCATGCTGTTTAAATTTGCGTACTTTTAGGACTTTTCCTTTGCATACAAAAATACTGGTATATGCCATTTAAAATTGATACCTGCTTTTCTATACCTTTTCTCCGGAATACCGGCGTTTTACTCCTTTTAGGCCTGGCTGCCTGTCATAACCCTGCCCAAAAGGAGAACAAACAGGCTGGCCTCGCTGAATTTGAAACACCAGGGAGCAAGTATCAGACTTATTCCGGGGAAACCGGCGCCAGGAAATATATAACGCTTCCAGACAGCTCTACAGTTATCCTCAATTCCGCCTCTACCCTATCTGTACCGGATAACTATCAGCAGGGCCACCGCAGGTTATTACTGGATGGCGATGCCTGGTTTGAAGTAAAACCTGATACCGCAGTATTCAGTGTGGTTACCGATAAACTCACCACCGAAGTATTAGGCACCAGTTTCAGAGTACGTAGCTTTACCAGCCAGCAGGGTGCAACGGTTCATCTCTACACCGGAAAAATTAAGGTGAGCAAATCTTATCATTCATCTACCGACAACCAACCAGAAATACTGGAAACGGGACAAATGATACTTGCCAATAAGGAAATTGACCTGATGGAAAAAGAAACCTATAAGCCGGAAGAAGCCAGGCTTTGGCTGGCAGATTCGCTACAGCTCAATGGCAGCGCCAACATGATGTTCTGGCGTACGCTGGAAGACTGGTATGGCGTAGATATCAGCGTTACCGGCAACGGCGGCGGCAATAGTGAAGTACATGAACTTTTCGTGAAAGCCACCCTGCAACAGGTGCTGGATAAATTAAGCAAACAGCTCCAATTCAAATACACCATTACTGAAAATAAAGTGACGATCAAATATTGATCGTCACCAGTTATGCTGATAATATTTTAAGCTTTAAACTATTCGCTACGGAGACTCCTGATAGGGTTCATCATGGCGGCTTTGGCACTCTGTAAAGAGACGGTTACCGCAGCAATGAGTAAGGTCAGGAAAATAGCGGAAACAAAGGTCATCACCGACAATTCTGTATGAAAGCGGAAGTCTTTGAGCCAGTTGCTCATCAGCCACCAGCTCAGCGGTGCGGCAAAAGCAAAAGCCAGCAATATCAGTCTTCCAAACTCTTTTCCAAACAGCCAGAGTATTCCTGAAACATTACTGCCCAGGACCTTCCGGATACCTATTTCCTTTCGTTTCTGCGCCACCATGAAGGTTACCAGGCCATACAGGCCCAGGCAGGCGATGAAAATAGCGATGAACGAGAATATGCGGATAATTTGCAGCATATCTGTTTCCGTCTGGTAGAAGTAGCCGATATAATCATCCAGGAACTTGTAGGTATATACTTTTTCGGGGTACATAGTGCTCCAGGTCTTTTCTATGGCCGGCATGATCGTGGAAAGCTGACTGGCATTCACTTTCACGGCATAATCCTGGTACATATTTGGCAATGTGGTAAAGGCAACCGCACCGATGTCTTCGTGCAGGGAACGGTCGTGAAAATCAGCCACTACGCCAACGATCGGGGCGCTGGCAGACTCGCCGGCAAATACCATTGACTTCCCAATGGCCTGTTCGGGAGAAGTCAGTCCCAGCTTACGTAGCATCGTTTCGTTAATAATCATCTCCCTGGCAGAATCAGCTTTAAAGAGATTTTTGCCTGCTATCACTTTCAGGCCGAAAGCAGCGAAATAATGTTCATCAATACTTTTAATACTGACCCTGAAATCTTCGTCTTCACTTCTGTTATCGAAGCGGATACTGTTATTCCAGGCCGTTTCGGAAGATGGCGCAGCATAGCACAGCGAAACCTGCTGTACGCCCGGGATTGCCGCCAGCTGATCGCGGAGGGAATACATACTGATATCAGGGTTCTCTGATGCCCTTGGCACCATCACCACCGCCTCTTTATCGAAGCCCAGATCGAACTGGCGGGTATAGCTCATCTGGCGGGAAATCACCAGCATGGCGATGATCAGTACCAGCGAAATAGAAAACTGTAATACGATCAGGCTTCTGCGGGTGTTAAAACCACCAATCTGCTGCATGGAAAGTTTTCCTTTCAAAGCCGCCACGGGCTTGAATCCGGAAAGAATCAGCCCGGGATAGGCGCCGGCCATGAAAGTTACCATAACCATCATCAACAGCAGGAAACCTGGCAGTGCCGGGTCTTTGAGGAGATTAAGCTGAATTTGCGCATGGAATAAATCATTCACTTTCGGCATGGCCGACATCGCGATAAATACCGCTGTCAGTGTAGCCGCCACCGTTATTAGCCCTGTTTCGGCAATAAACTGCCAGAACAGCTGAAAACGCTGGCTGCCCAATGCTTTCCGGATGCCAACTTCTCTCGACCTGCCCAGCGCCTGCGCTGTGGCGAGGTTAATGAAGTTAATGCATGCCGCTATGAGCAGGAATGTTCCGATAAGGGATAATACCCAGAGATTTTTCTTCTCCATGGCGCCACCGTAGCGGCTATCGAAGTGCATGTCGGACAGTGGCTGTAATTTATAGTGATGCACATTTTTGTTGCCCGCTCTGAATTTAGGCACATAGGCGTCCATGTCTTTCTCCATTGCAGCGATGCTGACATCAGGGCGCAGCAGTGCATAACACTGTAAATCGGAGGAAATGCCGCCCCAGGAGTCGTTATGCAGGTACCATTCATTGTAGGTCCTGATGGTTTGCCAGGAGGCAACTACTTGTGCACGCAGGTCGGTATTTACCGGAAGATCTTTTAAAACGCCGGTCACACGTACCGGGATAACATTATCCAGGCGCATTACTTTACCTACCACATCGGTGGTACCAAAGAGACGGCGTGCAGCCGTTTCCGTTATAACAGCCGTATTAGGTTCTGCCAGCACATCTTTTTTATTGCCGCTTACCAGGGGAAGATTAAATATCTGGAGAAAAGAAGGCTCCGCATAAATAAAGTCGCGTTCATTGGATTTAGTGAGGCCTTTTGTAGTTTGCACGGTCACCAGCATATCCTGTGCAGATACGGTTCTGGCAATCGCTTCAGCATAGCTGTAATCATTACGGACGGCGAGTCCTAGCGCCGGAGGCACACTGCTGCTGTAATTAATTTTATCTCTATGCTGTTCTGTGACTATTCTGTAAATCCTGTTGGCGTTATGGTGGAAATTATCAAAGCTCAGGTGGTATTTCACCATTGAAAATACGATGATGCCACAGGCAATACTGACTGCGAGCCCTGCTACATTCAGTGCCCCATAAACCTTGTATTTTAACAGGTTCCTGAAAGCTATTTTTAAATAGTTTTTTATCATGACGATCATAGTTTGTTAAAACGGATGATGAAGTCTTACCAAATAAATGCCTATATAATCATCTCAATAAATCAACAAAATATAAATTATATATAAATATAAAATGTTCAATATCTGACAGCAGGTGTTCATTTCAGGACAAGGTAAAAAATAAAGAGGGTAAGGAGATGTATCCTTACCCTCTTTAGGAGCATCTGTAATATAATGGTTTAGCTCAGGGTTGCGCCCACACGCTGGAGCAACGCTTTTGTTTTACGGATACCGTCTTCTTCTGAGAGGCGTTCGCCTTCATATTCAATACCGATATGTCCGGTATAACCGGCTGCCTTCACAATTTTCAGCATATGGGTATAGTCGATGGTAGTTTCTTCGCCCTGGTCGTTGAAGTCATATGTTTTAGCGCTGACACCTTTGGCGAAAGGCATGAGTTCAGTAACGCCATCGTAGCGGTCATATTCCTCGAGGCATTTGGTTTTCGCCCAGGCTTCCGGCGTATTATTTTCCGGTTTGGAGCGTTTGATGCAGAAGTTGCCCAGATCCGGCAATGTGCCGCAGTTAGGCATATTAACCGACTTCATGATATTACTTAACCATTTACCATTGGAAGAATTTCCTCCGTGGTTTTCTACGATTACGTTGATACCATGGTCTTTTCCGAAGGAAGCCAATTTAGTCAGCGACTCCACCACTGCTTTGGCGACATCGTCCGCATTACCCTCTCCTGCTGCATTTACGCGGATGGCGTGGCAGCCCAGGAATTGGGCAGCTTCTACCCATTTATAATGATTTTCCACGGCCTGCAATCTTTTCTTCGCATCCTGGTCGCCCATTTCACCTTCACCATCGCACATGATAAGTACGCTTTTAACACCGTTATCGTCGCAACGTTGCTTCATCTGCTGCAGGTAGTCCTTGTCCTTCGCTTTGTCTTTAAAGAACTGGTTAACATATTCTACTGCGTGGATATCAAATTCTTTTTTAGCACGCAGCGGGAAGTCGAGGTGATTCATTTTCCCTGCAAACAGTGCCTTATGGAAGGACCATTCTGCCAGTGATATTTTAAAGAAAAGCTCTTTATGCACATCAGCGGCAGACTGTGTACTATCTTTCTTTTCTCCGGTATTGGAAGGATTCCCGTTATTACAGGCAGCTAGCAGCGAGGGGAAAATGCCGAGTCCCATGGTAGCGAGTCCCATCTGGCGAAGGAAATCGCGGCGGTTGTTGGAATTACTCATATAACGTGGTTTTGCTTATGCTTAAATATAAGCAAAATCGAAAGGATTTTATTTTCTATTACATGAGTGAATGGCTCGCAATTGTTCTTACGTTTTTACCCTCCGGAAAAGATTGAGGGCGCCGCTGGCGCCCTCAATCTTTTCCGGAAATTGCGTCCTCCTGCGGAGGGCGCAATTTCCGGAAAAACCAATAAAACAGGTAACAGACTATTTATTTGCCCACACTCTATGGAAATAAACATAGGAAACGGTCAGTACAACCATCACCGCGAGCGGAGCTAATGCATGCAATGGATCAATCAGTATAAAGTTACCAATGAATGCAGAAATCAATGATATACCGAAACCAACATAAGCCCATTCTTTGAAGCGTGCAGGCACCATAGGCAGTATCAGCAGCAGTCCGCCAATGAGCTTACCAATGCCCAGTTCCACACCAAACCATGCAGGGAATCCCATGCCTCTGATACCATCTTTCGCCATCTGGCTGTTGAACATGATAGCTGGTACGGAATCCATCAAAACAAACAGAGAGGTAAATACCCAATACAGTACTTTATCTTTTTTAAGGGTGCGGGAAGTGTTCACTAAGGTTGTCATAACAAATAGTATTAACAGTGATTAAATTCAGTTGCTGACACAAAAATAATCACTGTTATCATCTTGCATGGGTAGCTACTCAGACAATAAATGGGTGTATTGCGACATTATCTGCGGAGCAACAATTCCTCTACCGCTTCAGCATAGGCGGCGCCAATGGGAATAGGCATTTCCGTGATATAAAGTGCGTTTCTGTCTGCCCGCTCTATTTTATTATTTGAGACAATGAATGAGCGGTGTACGCGTGTGAACAGCCCTTCCGGCAAGGCATCCATGGCTTCCTGCATTGATAACCTGGATAACAGTTTTCTGTCTTTCAGCACAAAATTCACGTAGTTTCCGGCACTTTCGAGGTACAGGATATCTTCCAATATTACCTTAAACTGCTCGTATCCACTTTTTACAAAGATGTAATCCGGCACTTCCTTTACGGGCATTGACTTCTGCTTCAATAACCAGAAGTTATGCACTTTATTACATGCTTTAATGAATCTGATCAGGGAAAATGGCTTCAGGAGATAATCGATGGCATCTAACTCAAAACTTTTAACTGCATGTTCGGAATAGGCGGTGGTAAACACGACCATTGGGGGTTCCGGCATACTGCTGATAAAATCGAGACCGGAGATATCCGGCATTTTTATATCCAGAAAGATGAGGTCTACCTTTTCTTTACTCAGAAAATCCATCGCCTCGAAGGCATTGGTAAAATACCCTTTCACTTCCAGGTATGGCACCATGGCCGCGTGATTTTTTATCACGGCCAGGGCTACTGGTTCATCATCAATTGCGATAGCGGTAAGTTTCATATACACATCGTTTACCTGTCTGTAAGTTAGGCTATTAACGGATTTTGCCTAAGAATAATTTGCCGGCTTGGTGCCAGAATTGTTTATAGGGTCTGTTTTCGCGTTGTTTCCATTCGCGTACCAGTTCATCTGCCTGTTGTTTGCGCATTTGAGCGGTTTCTTCGAAGAGGTAGTCCAGTACTTCCTTATCAGCAGCGGTAGCAGCTTCCTGATAATGCTCGAGGAGTTCCCTTCCTTTTTCCCTTTCCAGCTGGGCGGATGCGATTCCCTGCGCAGTAGCAGCAGCCAGTTTTTCATCGTATTCACCTTTTGGCATCAGCAGCTTGGAGAGCATAGGCATGATTTCAATGAGGGTGATGATAAAAACGATCAGGCGATACCGTTGCTGAAGTGGCGGATGAGCGGCTGTGAGGTCGTGGAGGGCTTCCGTTTGCGCCAGGAAGCCATCCGTAAGCGTAGTCGTATAGGCCACTACTTTGAGGCTATCGCTGGTTTTCATGTCGTTTAGCTGCTTTTGCAGATTGGTCTGCTGTGGGGCCAGCTGCTTACGCATGGCGGTCAGTTCATCTTCGGCACCGAGCCAGGCGGTCTTTTTTACACGGGCAACCGCCTGTTCGCCAATTCGGCCGGAGCCGCCGGTACCATCTGTTTCCTTAATGAAGGCATCTTTATAGCCTTTGGTATCTTCTTCTTTCTGTTTCAATTGCTGGTCGAGTTTATCCACCTGCTGCTGTAAGGCATCGTGCTGTACGGCATTCTGCTTCACCAGCTGTGCTTTAAAATCATCCAGTTTCGTTTGTTTATTGATTTCCAGCTGGGCTTTAATATCCTTGCTGAACAACATCAATACAACAGGTTGGGAGATGAACAACCCGATAGTAATAGCCAGTACCAGCCTGAATATGACCGGCAACCATTTGTTGTTGCCATTACTGCGTGTCATGGCAGCAATCAATGTACGGTCTATACTCAATATTGCGAAGCCAAAAAACAGGGCCAGCGCCAGTACGATCATATCATCATTGACGATGGTGGAGAAGAAATATCCCCATGCGATCGTGGCAAACATCCAGGTTACAAATACTGCAATACCAATGATCCTGTAGCGTTCCTTTTCAGTTTTACATTCTTTCAGTATATCCCCGTCAGCGGCTGCCAGCCACCAGAGAAACCTGGTGAGGCCATCGGGCTCATTTTCCGTTTGCTGATTTTTTTCCGTAGTTTTCATATGTATTAATTAACGACAATAGTCAGATGCACAAAGAACCCTGTAGATGTTTGCCTGATACTCAGGTCATGTTTGCCGGGATAAAGCAATGCCAGTCTTTCCCGTACGTTATTCAGGCCTATGCCCATGCTATCTCTCTCAGGGTCATTTTCAGGGCGGGCATGTACGGTATTATATACATCAAAGAATACTTCCGTTGCGGTACAACTCAGTGAAATAACGATGCTGGAGCGGTTACGCAGACTAATACCATGTTTAAAGGCATTCTCCACAAAAGGTATCAGCAGCATCGGCGCAATTTCGTGGGTACAGTCGGTTTCATTGATATTTACTTCTATTTTAATATCCGGAGATTCCATTACACGGAGTCGTTGCAGGTCAATGTAATTCTGCAGATATGCTACTTCTTTTTCCAGCGATATTTTTTCCAGATGATTATCGTGCAGCATAAAGCGCATCATATCACCCAGCTTCTGAATACCTTCACTGGTGCGGGGTGCATCTTCCTGTAAGGCAGTACCATAGAGGGTATTGAGTGCATTGAACAGGAAGTGCGGATTGATCTGCGTACGTAGAAAATCGAGGTTAGCGGATGATTGGCCGAGTGCTACTTTCAGTCCTGTTACTGCCTTTTGGTTCAGTTGACTTTTAAAGAAGAACCAGCTGAGCGGGAAGCCTACCGTTGCGGAAAGCAGTACGCCTACCAGTGCAAAAGGTACAATGGGGTCTCCGCCTATTTCATTTCCCCAGATTATCAGCACCATCATCATAACTACGAAATTGATAGCCAGGATATAGATGATCAGGTCGCGGGTCAGCTTGGCTTTATTTTTATGGGTTTCAAACTCGGGATATATTTTGTATTGTGTAAAGAAGAATAACGCAGCTGCTACCGGGAAGAAAAACATGATAACACTTGACAGGCGCCAGTCATTGATGGTAACCAGCAGCACAACCCACACGGCAAATGCAATCAGTACTTCCCTGGCGATCTTGTTGGGAAATATTTTCCTGACAGCATAACTATGGCCATAAGTAAAGTAAATCTGTTTGATTGCATAATAAACCGTATAGAATACCGTGTAGGCAACAGTTAAGCGGAAAGCCATCTTTGCAAACTGCATATGTGCACCACGTATAGTTTTATATTGGCCCAGCATATATCCATACCTATAGGAATTACTTACCATCAACAGGAAGAACATAAATGTAACGGTGGAGAGGATTAGGAGGCCTCCCAACACCCATTTATTTTTTTCCAACAGTTTAGGAACCACTATAAAGTTGACCAGCAGAAAGCTGAGGTATATGACTACTATTTTGATTAATACAGGCAGAAAATAGTGGAGATAGTAATCATATATCTGGTGATACCGGGCGAATTTTTCCGGGATACCGCCCATATTATATCTTTCATAGTGGATATCACCGTTCATGAGGGAGGGACCAATGAGGCTAAAGAGTGCCAGCAGGAAAATGCCGGTTGCTACGCCGAATTCAATTTTTCGTATTTTTTGCTGATCCATAGTGGGTATATGCTATTTGAGAGCAATATTAAGTAATACGGAATGGCGTAAAAGAAAAAAGGGATGAAATCGCGGATATCTGGTATGAATATACCGAAAGTGCGCCTCCTTTGATTTCTGGACGGCGATATGTAATTTAAAGGCCTTAACCACGTTAAAAAATGGCCCATTCAAATCGTAGAAAATTTCTAGGTACGGCGGCCGCCCTATGTGCAGGGGCCGCTACCGCTTCAGCCACGTCCATGGCTGGCACAGACAATAAAAAGCCTTTGGTACACCATGTATTTTTCTGGCTTAAAAACCCACAATCCCGGGAAGACAGGGATAAACTGGTAGAAGGGGTTAAAACCCTGAAGGGAATTGAAACAGTACAGCAAATACATGTAGGCGTACTGGCAGAAACAGAAAAACGGGATGTGGTTGATGGCAGCTGGCAGGTATCAGAGCTTATATTCTTTAAAGATCTGGCCGGGCAGGCAACTTATCAAACACACCCCATTCATCTGGCATTTGTCAAAAACTATAGCCATTTATGGGAAAAGGTGGTAGTTTATGACGCAATGACGGTATAGGTATTAGAATGGCGGCATAGGTATTACTCTTGTTGGCGGCTAATTCATTGACCAGCCCTCCGAGGGATTGCCGGAGATAATATCGTTTTCATCGCGGCTGAATTCATGACCGAAGTTTTCGCTGTAGGCGGCATAGCCAATAAAGCTGATCTCTTCGGCTTCGGCATCACAGGTAGCTTTAGCGGGATTACTGTCGATCATCCGGAAGTATTCCTCTCCCATCCCGACGATAAATCCGCGGCAATAGAGGAATCCATCATCAGAACCATCTGTATAAAAATGGATTTCCTCTCTGTCTATCTGGTGAAGTTTAGCTTCCATGATACGGATAAACGCCACCAATGCAGGTTTCTCAAGGGCTAACAATCTTTTTTTCAGGTATAGGGCTACATCAGAGCTGAGAATTTCGCTCAGTTCAAAAATAAGGTCCGGTTCATTGGTTTTCAGGCCGGTTTTGCGTAGTACGTCTGCCGGAGGAATATCTTTCCAGGCGGCATCTATTATAGACCAGAATTGCTGTTCAGTCATATTCGTCTGTTGATTACAAGAGCAAAATTATGACCGCCATACGCAGTGGAATTGCGTAGTGAAATAAACCTGCTGTGCAAACGAAAAAAAGTTTTCTATATTAGTCGCACGGAAATTCTTTAATTATCATCATTCCACGCAAAATACAGGCTGTATACAGTCTGTCATAAAATGCACTCAATCTGAAATTATGAAAAGAAGTTATCTGCTTTTTGCCCTGCTTTCATGTGGCGTATTTACAGCACAGGCGCAGGACAAACCCAAACCGGAAGACACAGAAGTATGGGAGCCGGCTCCTAAAGTTGTCACGCCCGGCAAAATCGATTTTCAAAGCGCTCCCGGTGATGCCATCGTACTCTTCGATGGTAAAAACCTGGACGAATGGGTATCTGTTGCCGACAGAACCAAACCCGCCAACTGGATCGTAAAGGACAATATCTTTACCGTAAATAAATCTGCGGGAAATATTGAAACAAAAAGATCATTCAATAACTACCAGCTGCATATAGAATGGCGTGTACCGGCCAACATCACCGGTAGCGGCCAGGCCCGTGGCAATAGTGGATTGTTCCTCGCCTCCATCGGTGATGGTGATGCGGGCTACGAGCTGCAGATCCTGGATGCCTATAATAACAAAACATATGTAAACGGTATGGCCGGCAGTATCTACAAACAGTTCATTCCACTGGCCAATCCTGCCCGCAAGCCTGGAGAATGGCAGGCTTATGATGTTATCTGGACAGCTCCCCTCTTCAACGAAGATGGCAGCCTGAAATCACCGGCACGCGTTACCGTTTTCTTCAACGGCGTACTGGTACAGAATAACACAACCCTGCTGGGGCCTACCCAATATATCGGCAAACCCAGCTATAGCAAAGCCCATGGCGCCTCTCCTATCAAGCTGCAGGCACACGGCGATAAAAGTGAACCACTCAGCTTCCGTAATATCTGGATAAGAGAACTATAATCTTTCTTACTCACGGTAATGCTTATACGCTGTAAAAATCGTATGCATACTACAAATAATTCCGGCCGGGCAACAAACTGTTGTCCGGCTTTTTTGTTTAGTAGGTTATAGTAAGATGATTACCATGGCAAATGCGGATATCAAAGTAGCGATTGTATACCAGGCCCACCCGGCCCCTGCCGTCAATGGCATTATCAAGCCGCCAAAGCCCGGCGGCTACGCCGATAGCGGAGCCGATATCGCCTATGCGCTGAAAATACAACAGATCAACGTCATCACACCAGTGCCCAACCCCTACGTGGATAAGGATACAGACTGGGTATTCCCCGATACCGAACATGGCATTGCACATGCGATCGAAAAAGGTGCCACCTGCATCTGGCTCAATACGGTCCTCTATGCCGATCACCCCATTGCAACCTTCCTCAACAGAGGTATACAGGTAGTAGGCCAGCATCCGGTACTCAGCGGCATGTACGATGATAAATGGGCTACCGCCGAACTGTTGAAAGATAACGACCTGCCTGTCCCCCATGCAGAACAGCTTCATTATGAAGATTTCATTGCCGGTGTCAGGAAAATGCATTTCCCTATGGTAGCAAAGCCTATTCGCGGCCGCGGCAGCGAAGGTGTGGCCCTTATCAGAAATAAACAGGAATACCAGTCCGTACTGACAGCCATGTTCCAGACAGACCGCTATGGTACTACCATCTATCTCGAAAAATACCTTCCCGGCGAAGAAGTAACCATTACTGTAATGCCGCCAGGCACATATACGCTACAAGGCAGAACAGTAAAAAAAGAAACACCCTGGTGCCTCCCTGCCGTGAAAAGATTTAATCACCACAACGGCATAGCTCCCTATAACGGTACGGTGGCTGTAATCCATAACAGCACAGTTCTCAATGATAAGGAAGAGGCTGATCTTCGTATTCAGCAACTTTATACCCAATGTGCAACAGCGGGAAAACTGGTGGGAATGCGGGCCCCCATCCGTATCGACAGCCGCGCTGATGAAAACGGCAACTATTTCCTTTTCGACCTCAATATGAAACCTAATATGACAGGGCCTTCCCGACTGCATCGCCATGATCAGGACAGTCTGACCGCCCTGGCAGCCCGAAAAATCGGCTGGAGCTATCCCGAATTACTGGTAAATATGCTGGGGCAACACTGGGGACTTTGATTTTAATCAGATTTTACTACCTTTGCACCACTATGTGATAACCACTCTCCCACATATATAGCGCAACGCTTATACGCAGGCCATTCCGGTCCTGCTTTCTCATAATATATATTTCTTAATCAAAAATTTACTGACATGAAACTCACATGCCTTACCCAGGACTTTCACGCTATTTCCCATCTCTCAACATTCCAACAATGCTTATCAATATCCAAAATATCTCTTATCAAACACCAGCACACAAACTGTTATTTGAAAACGTCGGCTTTACAGTAAAAAAATACGATAAAACCGCCATCGTCGGAAACAACGGGACGGGAAAAAGTACCCTGCTCAAAATTATAGCAGGTAGGGAAAAGGACTATTCAGGTCAGGTACTGATCAATGCTACACTGTATTATGTACCACAGCATTACGGGCATTTCAACCATACTACCGTGGCTGAAGCCCTTTCCCTGGCGCCGATATTACAAGCATTACACGCTGTAGGCGAAGGTTCCACCATACCCGAACATTACGATCTGCTGGAAAACAACTGGGATATAGAAGCCCGGTATCAGGAAGCTTTCAATAAATGGGGCATTCCTGGCGTCACACCAGACCAACCGCTATCACAGCTCAGTGGCGGTATGAAAACAAAACTATTTCTCTCCGGGATAGACATCTTCCAACCTGAAATAGTGCTGCTGGACGAACCCACCAATCACCTGGACCATCAAACCCGTCAGCTACTGCTCCAATGGCTGGAAGAAACGACTTGTACCGTGCTGCTTGTCAGCCACGACAGGCAACTGCTGCGCCATTGCAACCCGATCCTGGAGCTGACACCTGGTGGTATCAATACCTATGGCGGCAATTATGATTTCTATGAGTTGCAGAAAGAAAATGAAATAGCTGCACAGGAGCATAAGCTGGATTTCCACGAAAAGGCCCTGAAGGAGGCCAAAAAGAAGCAGCAGGAAGCCCATGAGCGCAAACAACGCGCCGATGCACAGGCCCGTAAAAATGCAGCTAACAGCAGCGATCCGAAGATTCTGCTGAATGGTCGTAAAATGGCGGCAGAAGTCAGTGGTGGCAAACTGAAACATATTCATGATGAGAAAGTCAGTGAAATCCGTTCCGCCCTTCAGGATGCGGCCGCTATGGCGCATATCCAGCAAATGATGAAAGGCTACTTTGCCTCTTCCGCTTTTCCCTCCGGAAAAGTGCTATGGCAGGCCAACGACATTAACTTCTCCTACAACGGCATCAATAACGTATGGCCGTCACCGTTAACATTCACCATCCGAAGCGGCAACAGGCTTGCCATCACCGGCCCTAACGGCAGTGGTAAATCGACGCTGATGCAGCTGTTATCAGGCGCGTTAAGACCTACCAGCGGCACCATGGAAAATGGAAAATTCACCACCCTGATGCTGGACCAGGATTATAGTATTATCGACCGTGATAAGACAGTATTAGAGCAGGCTTTGGCTTTCAATGAAAGAAAACTGGAAGAAGCCATGGTACATACAACACTTGCCAACTTCCTGTTCAAACCGGATAGCTGGAAAAAGCCCTGTTCAGTACTAAGCGGCGGCGAAATGCTCCGGCTGGCACTATGTTGTATGATCTTGCAAAATAAGGCTCCGGACATCATCTTCCTGGATGAACCTGTGAATAACCTGGACCTGGCCAATATCCAGATGCTGGGGAAAATATTTGCAGGGTATAAGGGTACACTGCTCGTCATCTCCCATGATACCGAATTTTTAAAAGATGCGGAAGTGACTACTGAATTACGTGTGGCCTAACTTGCAGCTGCTGACCAGCTAATGCCGGTCAGCAGCTGTCCTTCATTAATGTACCGGAAATGGTGTTTTCTTCCCGTTAATATCTACCAGAAAAAATTGATTTTTATCTATGAAAAGCCCCTGATGGTGCCCCTCATGCTGATCTACATCTACCCCGATTACTTTCCCGTTGTAGCGTTGTACAATAGTCGTATCCGTTATGGTATGTCCTACAACGATGTGCTTGCTGCCATACTGCTGTAATGTACTATCGATCGTACTTTCAGGCGTTGGCACATCGCTGAAGTAACCACGGAACCAGAAAGGAGAAGTGGAAGTAAAAAATACCTGTGCATCCGCCGGCATCTGTTTACGTGGAACGCCCAGCAATGGCCTTACCGCGTCGTTTATCTGTGTAAGCGAAAGTTGTTTTTGCAGTATTTCCGGCGACATCCCTCCATGCATGACCAGCAGGTCACCGATTTTTTCTATTACATTTTTGCTCCGCAACCAGCGCCCCAGCTCAGTATCAGCAGCAAACAACTGTTTCAGTTCTTTGCCCATGACCCAGGCATTTTTGAAATAACGCGCATCTGTATAACGGAAATCTCCCGCCATCTGCATGACATCATGGTTGCCCAGGATAACATGTACCTGTCCACCAGCCGCTGCAGCTTTATCTTCCAGCGTATACAGGAGCCATATCCATGGCAGTACTTTAGTACCCCTGTCGAACAGATCGCCGGCAATAACCAGGTGCCCCTTACCAAAGGTCCAGTTAAACTTATCGTCCATTACTCCACCCGCTATCAACAGTTTTTTACCGGCATCAAATTCACCTTCAATATCAGAAAGGATGAATAATTGCTCCGGAGCCGCCGTGGTATTAGCCGGGATGCTGATGTTGGATTTGATCTTTATTTCCAAACCTTCGGCAGTCAATACCGGAATGTTATGGGCCGGATAAGTTTTTGTTTTTGTGGTAACAAGATCTTCCCGCTGGAAGATGGTTTTAACGACGGCACTATCTCCTTCATAGAAAACATAGGGGCCATCTGTTTGCTCCTGCGCCGCTGAAAGCAATGGTAACATAACTAGTGTCAGTGCTAATTTGCTAAAATGCATGGTGAATGGTTGTTGATAAAAAAGAGGTTCTGTCTGAATAAAGACGATTCGGGAGACAGGAAAGATAGGTCATAATAAAGAAAAAACCGCCCGTATTTTTACGGACGGTCTTTATGTCAAGGGATTAATCAAACGGTCAGTTGCTTTTCTTTCGCTCTGGGCACGGGTTTCTTCTTCTTTCCTTTTCCCCACCATATAATGAAACCGGTTACCGGCAAGGTGGCACCTATCAGCGAAGCAAAGAATGCTAATACTTTTCCCGGCAGTCCCAGTATACTACCCACATGAATATCAAAGTTCATGCGTCGCAGTTTTCCGCCAACATCAGCATCTTCATAAGACTGGCTGTTTTCCGGATCTCCTTTGATCTCCTGTAACGTATGCTGATCAAACGAATAGCGTTGCAGGTTGTAATACTGTCCTTTACTTGGATACACGATAACCATGATACTACTGCCAGCCTTAGCCGTATCCGGCAAGCCGATATAAAAGCCTTTGGATGCAGGATGCTTTACTGCTGCGGCTTTCCAGGCCACATCAATCTTCTGTGGCAGCGTATAGGATAATTTTCCTGCCTGCAAAGAATCAGATACCGCTTCTTTAAATGGCGGAAGTGTGCGCCCACCGGTGGTTACCCAGTAAGTGCCCTTACTCCACCATTCCAGTCCATATACCATGCCGGTACATCCTATTGCAAACAATACCAGGAGCGCATAAAAACCTAAAACATTGTGCAGGTCATAGTTTACACGCTTTGTACTGGCGCCCCACTTAATTTTAAAGCTCTGCTGACGGGTACTCTTATTCCACTTCTTAGGCCACCACAGCACCATTCCACTGATGAGCGTTACCACAAAAACCAGTGTGCTGTAATTAATAATCGGGCGTCCTATCTTAAAAGGCAGCCATAAAAAACGATGCCCGTTCAATACCCATCTGAAGAAATTGACATCGCCAGGTTTACGGGTAACTTTGGAAACGACTTCTCCTGAATAGGGATTTATTTTTAAAGTAGACCCTCCACGACGCCCGCCAACAGTCACTTCTACCGCCTTACCATCTTTATAGACAATGGCCCCCACCTGTTTTCCCGGGTAGGCCTTTGCTGCCACTGCCATGATCCCTGAAGGAGGAAGTACCGGCTTTTCCTGTAGGGAAATATTGCTTTCCGGTTCCATATACGAAGTAATTTCCTCGTTGAACACCCAAATGCAGCCGGTAATACAGATGATCATTACAATGATACCAGAAATCAATCCCAGCCAAAGATGCAGCCAGGCTGAGATCCGATAGAAAAGCGACCGGGAGTTCTTCTTCCCGGCCGACTTATTTTTATTTAATTGCATGCCCGCTTTTTTAATATTCCATTTTTGTGATCGCAGTAATTTTTCCACCTTCAACCACCAGGCCCGGCGTAAGCGTAGCCGTAACAATATCAATGCTATAAACCCGGCTGCCAGTAGCCGTATTGAGGCCTATATAAGCAGTTTTCCCATCGTTGGTAGTAGTATTATTATTGTAAGATGCAGAAGTACTTTGTATGTCTTCCGGTGCGCCTTTTATCCAGGCAAATGATTGCTCTTTCACATCTACCAGCGCGAGTTTTCGGTTGCCGGTAAGCGCATTGGGATCCCCATACATCAGTAGTAAAAATTTGTTATTTCCAAGATAGGTCTGATTGGAGATATGATGTCCGCCAGAAATCGCCTGTACGTTGAAGAAGTAATGCTGATCAAATTCAGTGGTGCCTTTCAGGATACGTACAAATGCAGATGGTTTGGTAGTAACCGGTACACTGTTCAGCGTGGCTGCCGCCGGCGAAAATCCGTAAATATCACCGGTTTCGGTTACAGCAAGGCCGTTATTGAAATAAGCACCGATATAACTGGTACGGTTATCCCTGATTACTTTTTCCAGTTTCATTTCAGGGTAGGAAAACACTGCTATCCAGGTACTGTCGGGGTAGGCAGTGCCGAAAGCATCACCGCAACAGCCTTTAATACTCATGTACGGTGCAAATACTTTATTATCTACCTGCGTAGCCCAGGTAAAGTGTGCCCGTTCTCCATTGGCGGCCAGTTTCACGATATCAATCGTACCATTACCTACAATCTTGGATTGCAGCGCATCTATCCTGTAGTAACTGGCAATTTCAGTACCGCTGCGGGGAATTTTTATCAGGAGCAATTCATCGTTGACTTTTGTAAATGCCTGCACAGTTTCTGTCTGGAAGTCGGAAGTCTTTACCAGCTGGCCTTTTGTATCCAGCCTGTAAGTAGTGACAGCACCCGGATTTCCCTGTCCGTACAACAGGCTAAAAAACCTGCCTTTATGTGTCATATAGTACCGATAGGAGCCATCCTGCTCAATACCGTTACCAGCAGTACTTATACTGCCTTTGTCCAGCTGATCTGCGGTGAGCAGGTAATCGGCAATACCAGTAGTACCTATAGGCGTTGCCGTTATAACATATTTTGTTCGTCCCTGAGATTCACCTTCAGTATATCCGCTATCTGCGGAGATATCATCTTTATCGCAACCTGTTCCGAATACTACCATGGCTGCTGCCAGCAGCAATATTCTGTTTAATTTTATCATTACCTGTTAGTAGTTTAGAAATTATTTACTGATGAAGTACCTGAATTTGGCGTAAAATGCACGACCCGGTTTCTGTAATGTGAAGTTGTCGTACAGGCGGTTATCCACAAGGTTTTTGCATTCCACCGCGATGTTATATTTACCATTGGCAAGACTGTACACCATATTCACGTCCTGGCAAAACTGGCGTGGAATGGTCAGCTTCTGGCTTCCCTGGCTGGGCCATGAAAGGTAGTATTCATGCACATACAGGAAGTTATAGCCAAGGGTCAGACTGTTTCCTTTTTTGAGTACATTATGGAAGAAGAGGGAAGCATCGGCATTTCCGAAGAGATAAGGCATATTTGGAATTCTATCGCGGTAAAGCGGACTTTCTACCTTTTGCCCATCTTCAAACCTGGTATTATTTCTCAGGTTCTGATAAGTCATGTTGACACCCGCGGTAAAGAGCCGTTTGTAGCTGTAGCGCACTTCTCCATCTACCCCAAGATTGGTAACATCGGCCAGGTTTCCATTAGTTTGCTTTGTTTGGTTGGGGTTCAGTAAAGGCCGGATAAAATCTTTGGCGTCACGGTAAATCAGGTTAGCATCAATACTGAAGCGGTGATCCTCATGCAGTTTAGTCTGGAAACTGGCACCCAGGTTGTAGTTATTGCTGCTTTCAGGTTTGAGGTCCAGATTGCCTTCCAGGTTGAGGAGGTCACCAAATAACTCTTCTGTATCCGGCAGGCGGTATGATTTTTCGTAAGAGGCCTTTAATTGCAGGTTAGGCAGCACAAAGTATGTGGTAGCAAGGCCATAACCCATTTTATTAAAGGTATTTTCCAGATTACGGTAAGCCACATCTCCCCAGCTACCACTAGGGTTATAGCTTTGGGAGAATTTATTGGTTTGCTTATAATTTTTTACAAAAAGAGAAGTATTCCATCTTTCACTGTAATCATACTTATAACCTAAGCCCAGTATGTTTTTAAATACTTTTTTAGGTTGATCATATTTTGCATCATTGGGAAATAATGCATCACTTCCTGTACGATTGAAAGTAGTATATACATCGTTCAGCAGGAAAGAATGATGATCATTCAATTTATAGCTCAGGTTTGCGGTACCAATACCATTATGGTTTTTGAACTTATACATCGAACGTTCGCGTTCAGCTGTTCCATTGGGAACCCATTGTTTAAGCCAGTTGTAGCGGCGTCCGACAGTGTCAATATTCTGCTCTGAGCCAAGGTTGTAATTACCGGTGAGACTAAGATCCAGCCCTTTTACAAAAAGGTTCTTCACCTGGTATTTAAGACTTGGCATGACTGTGGTACCGCGTCTGTGCCAGTTGCCGAATACGCTCACCATTCTGGCGCCGGTTTGTATTTCAGCGTAATTCTGCCCCATGGTCATGCCTAGCAGCAATTTATCTGCATACTTCTTTCCAACAATACCAATGTTGGCAATCACTGTTTCGTTATGATAGGTGTCGTGAAAGCGTTTCACCCATTGTTTGGGATAATATTCACCAGTGTTGATATCCGCAACGTTTACCCGTACCCGGTAGTTATTATCAGAATAGTTCTGGAAAGCATTTACCTGTATGGTAAAACCTGAAGCAGATGTATAGCCGGCATTTACAGCAGTGCGGTGTGTATTGAAGGAACCAAAGGAATAGGATGCATCAACGTAGCTGCGCTTCGCGTTACTGGTCACAATATTGATGGCACCACCCAATGCGTCGGCGCCCAGCCAAATAGGCACTACGCCTTTATAAACTTCCACTCGTTCCGCCAGGTTGATAGGAATATTATTTAGCTGAAAAGAAGAGCCAAAATTATCCATAGGTACGCCATCCAGGAAGAATTTCACCTGGCGGCCCGTGAAGCCGTTCAGGGAGAAGTTCATGCGGGAGCCCAGGCCACCATCTTCACGCACACGTACACCTGATACACGATCGAGGGCGTGCGACAAGTCCAGCGTAGAGTTGTACAGTTTTTTCGCATCGATGGCCGTCACATTAAAGGCCTGTTGGTTTACTTCCTGTGTGGCTGTTCTGCCGAACACCGATACGGTAGTAATATCATTTACAGCCCTTTCAAGTGTCACGTTGACTTGTGCTGTTTGCCCGGCTACAGCATTAATTTCCAGCGTTTTCTTTTTATAGCCGATGAGGGAAATGACCAGCATTCGTTTTCCGGGTCTTACCGGCTGCAGTTTGAAATAGCCTTTTTCATCAGCCACCGTTTTGATGGTATGATCATGAAGGGAGATAGAGGCCCCAACGAGGGCGTTGCCGTCATTATCCTTCAGATAACCGGCAACAGAAGCCTCCGTGGCAGATTGGGCGAAACAGGAGATAGTTAGGGATAGCAGGACAAATATCGTCCCGATTAGTTTTCTACAGTACATTATTTCCGTTTTAATTGTATCAGCAATGCATGGAAATGGCGTTCCGAATTAGTTGTAATTCAGTCATAAAAACGCCACAGCAAAGAATATAGATTTCTTTCAGACCATACAAAATTAGCCCTGCGCAGATGCAAATGTTTTCGAAATCAGGAAAAATAAATGGAAAATAAAATTCCGTTTCAGGGCGTGTATGCGTTAGGTTTATATTCAGAAAAAATAGTAGTACTCCTAATTATTTACCATGTAAGAAATAAGTATTACCACATATGGAAATAAGTAATAATTATCGGAACTTTGATCTGTGACAAACAGATACGTATCTGATTGCCAGGGATATGAATACCTACATAGTAAAACATAGACTATGAACACATACCACGAAAGAGCAGTTATCGAAACCCTTATCGCTACACAATTGCAGGCACTCCGTGAAAAGGATGTAAATGCAGCCGTAGAAAATTACCATACAGATGTGGTGGTATTTGATGTGGTAGGTCCGTTATCACAAACCGGTGTTTCTGCCATAAAAACCAGGCTGACGGAGTGGTTGTCCGGGTTTGAAGAGGTAGCAGTTGTGTCTGTTAAGCTGGTGGTAGAAGCTGGAGAACACCATGCTTTCAGTAATGGGTTCAATCATGTGATGGCTAAGCTGACCAACGGCAATAATTTAGATATGTATTGGCGCGAAACCTTATGCTGGCAGAAGGTTTTCGGAGAATGGAAAATAATGGCCGCTCATAGCTCTGTTCCGTTTGATGTAACTACCGGAATGGCCAGTACCGGCCTGAAGCCATGAGTTGTTGCAACAATTAATTTATGATATCATGAAAACAAAAAATGCCATCAGCTGATGGCATTTTTTGTTGCTGTTTTTACGGCCGGGAATATGCTGCAATTCCGGGCAGTTATATTAGTTAGTCCGAATCCGCATGGAAGAAGTACGGTCGTTGAAGGTGCTGGTATTTTTGAGGCAGCTGGCGTCAGCTGTTAATACCAGGGAGTCTCCGCTGAAATTGTCGTTATCATACAATGTAACGGTAACGCCTGTTGGAATTTTCAGGGAAGAAGCGTCGTTGTCGGCAGCTCCGGCGCTTACCAGTGCGGCAGTGGTGTAGTTTCCTGGTGTGAAGGAAGCTGACCAGCCGCCATAGCTGCAGTTCTGAAAGAGCTGTACCACAGGCGTTGTTACGGTACCGCCGCCGGGATCGGCTTCAGCATAGGTAGACGCGATTTTGATACCTTGTACATAGTTGGTGATTTCAGCTGGATCACCACCATAAACGCCAAACTTAGGATCACAATAGTCAGCATCTAATGTGCGTCCGTAGTAGCGTTGTGTGCCATTTACCAGGGTTTGTTTTACACCGTTGTACCAGAACTCTATGAAACCGATAGAAGAGTCCCTGGAAACTTTGAGATGCATGACCATGGAATTCCAGGTACCGGCAGACAATGGGGTTGTCCATACTTCGGTACCGATTTTTCCGGGTGCATAGTGCATCAGGTGAAAGATGTTGCTGGTGTTGGTGCTTAAAACGATCGGATAGTTCTGCAACATTGGTTGCGTCGATCCGAAGGCCTTCCACTGGAATACCGCGTTGGTATTCTGATTGGCGGGAATGATCAGCTTGGAACGCCAGCCGATGTAAATGTCATCGCCTTCAGCGGCCTGGAAATTTTTAGCACCATGGCCTTCTGTACGATGGCTGCCGGCAGGTTTGTAGAATTTCCATACCTGTCCGTACACAGCGTCTGTGTCAACGGTAATAGTACCGTCGCCTTCAAAGTTTAGTACTTTCCATACGTTTGCTGCGCCTAATGCAGCGTCTCCATTGAAAAGGAGGGATTCGGTGTGTGCTTTGTTACCAGTTTGTTCGTTACGGTTTGCGGGGTTGTTGTCTTTAGTGCAGTGAGTGAAGGCGGTGAGGCATGACACTCCCAGCAGGCATGACCAGATTGCCTGATTGATTTTCATAAAAATGGAATTGTGGGTTTGGGTGAACAATTATTCGTACCTAAACTAATCAATCGATTGCAGTAAAGTAGGTAGTGCTTTATCTTTTCATGATAGTTTTTTGCCGATATCACGTTTACGGCTATATGAAATTTATTTATTATTGATTATCAATTATTTAAAAAAATATTTACAGAAAAAAAACTACTGCGCAAAAAGACTGCATACATGAACTGCCATCTTTGTAATGTCAACTGCAAACAACAGTTGAGCAAACAACAAAACATCCATTGTTATAACTTTTTGAACCAGTGTCGCAGTGCAGGAATTCTTCGTTTAGGGTGGGGATGCAGGTAACCAGTCCTGTCCTGAAAAGGTAGTTAATTTAAACACCATCTGTAAGTGCCTGTACGATTTATTACCTGGTTTAATTTTTTTCCGGTGTCGTAGAGAAGGAATTCTTCGTTCCAAGGTGGAAATGCAGGTAACCAAACCTGCCCTGAAAAGGTGGTCAATAAAAGACGCCACAGTAAGTGCCTTTTCGACTCATTACCCGGATATCTTTTTAAGACTACAGGTGTCGTAGAAATGAATTACTTCGCCGCACTTAGGGGAGGAATAGTGTAACAGCTATCCGGTTCGACTCCGGCAAGGCACTGCCCCGCTATTTGTTTCGCCTTTTACCCTGGCGTTTTAAAAGTAAGAAAATGGGAGCCTGCAATGATGCAGGCTTTTATTTTTGCTCATAACCCGCCACAGGGAACCTTCCGGCACTTGCTTCAAACATCTCTTCCTGCGACTTACCAGACAACGAAACTTTAAGTCCGTCGGTAGGGCCATAACCGATTTCGCCTGCATCTGTATTGATCAGTTTTTCAAATACAGTATCACAAAATTCATCCAGCGGTGCACCATGGTTTTGGCCGGCGCCTGCCAGGGACGTCTGTACTGCCGGAGGTATCAGCTCTACCACACGGCAACCTGTTTCTTTAAGTGAATGGCGCAGTACCATGGTATAGCTGTGTAACGCCGCTTTACAGGCGCTATAAACCGGTGCAAATACTTGTGGAACATATGCTCCGCCAGAAGTTACATTGACAATCGTAGATGCCTTGCCGTTAGCTATTAATAGTGGAATGAGCAGATGGTTCAGGTGTATGGGAGCAGCTAATAAAATATCAATTTCCTGTTGTCTCTCATTCCAGGGAGCATTATCACTCGCTAAAGCTATACGTCGCTGGATACCAGCATTATTGACCAGCAGATTAATGCCAGGCATTACTTCCTGTACATACTTTGCCAGCACTTCCCGCTGTTCGCTGCTACCGATATCATTTACAAAAATTTCAAGCCCCGGATATTTTTCCGCAGCAGCCTTCAGCTTGTCTACATTACGACCTGTAATCAGGACACGGCTTCCTGCCTGTAAAAATCTGGATGCTAATCCGAGTCCAATCCCTTCACTACCACCCGTAATTAATACCTGAATAGTACTTAAATCCATATAGAAATAGATGAATGATGATTTTTCAGAGAAATGAAAACAGAAAAGTAATACCTGAAGATATAATACCTGATTGTTTCTAAGTATCAGCTCTCCGTTGTAATATGATTAATATTTCCCGCAGCGTCAGTAAAAATAACCAACAGATAATCGGTCAGTTCTTTATGAATGGTATAATCAAAGATCGCAAAATGGTCGTTACTTTTGGGCGTTAAACCAATGCGCTTCAATTGCAATCGTGCAATCATCTGCTGATCAAGGTCTGCCGCTTCAGGATCCAGGTTAATTGCCGCCGCCAGCTCTTCAAAGAATTCTCCTTTGTGAAAATCTATATAAAATTTCACCTCATTTTCAGCATCATGCTCATCATAAAACTCGTCAATAAATGCTTTGTTTTTTATGAGCTGTAACTCCAGGTTTTCCAGAAAATGTTTGAGGGTTTGCTGCTCATCTGAATTCAGTATTCCATTTTCCAGATGCAGATCCATTTCCAGTTCTCTGCCAGCTATGGTAGCTTTAATATAATAATCCCGCATTTCAGCGCTATCCATACATCCAAAGTAAGGAAGTTCAAATCCGTCCATATTCGACTAATAATTTAGTAAGAGGATTAATGTTTGTAAATATTATCCGAAGATAGCGGGGCCAAACGCAATGTATATACGCAGTAAGCACAAATTATAAGGTGGGAAAATAAGGTGCTCTAAAACAGAAAAGGGCAATCCATTGCTGAATTGCCCTTTAAAAGTCTTTGTGGAGCCGACGGGAATCGAACCCGTGTCCAAACATATTCGCCGAAAGGCTTCTACATGCTTAGTTATGCATTGGTTTGTCGGAACTCGGCAGGGGCGTAACTAACCAACCTCGTCCTTATCCGTTTGCGCTTCAGTACTCACTCACAGAAACCATGAGCACCTATCCCTATGGGTTTGATGATTCAGCGGCGGGAGTCGCATAAGGCGACAACTCCGGGCGGCTATAATGGGTGTCTAATCTCTGATTAGGCAGCCATGGCGTAGTTAGATTCGCCAATTAAAGTTTGAATATTCAGATTATCGTGCTAATTATCCAACGCACGGCATGCTTACACTCTCAAAGATCTATGCTGTCAAAACCAGGCGGCCCCGGATTGAACCACAAATATACAACAATTTACACATAAAAAAAAGCATATGGCTGATTTCCAGCCATATGCCTTTCAAAAGATTTATTTTCAACGGCTATCAACCAAACCAATGACGCCAGATATCCAGCCCATTTGCCAGCAATAACAGCCCCAGCAATATAACCATGCCCACTACCTGCGCATATTCCAGGAACTTCTCGCCTGGCTTACGGCCGGTCACAATTTCATAGATCAGGAACAATACGTGGCCACCATCCAATGCAGGAATAGGCAGAATGTTCATCACCGCCAGAATAATGGACAGGAAAGCTGTCAGATCCCAGAAGTCCAGCCAGTTCCATTTCTCAGGGAATAATTGCGCAATACTGCCAAATCCACCCAGCGATTCTGTCATCTTCACATCTTTCGACACAAACAGCAATCTTAACTGGAGAATATAGGAGTTGATCTTATCAATACCCATGCTCACACCAGCAGGAATAGCCTGGAAGAAAGTATAATGAATGGTAGTATCCGACAGTGGGGATATAGGCAACACAGTCAGCTTACCGGTTGAATCCAGCACCGGACGTACCTGTATGGTATCATTTCCACGCAAAATATCCAAAGTAATGGTCTGCGACTTATACTTCTTCATCTCTGCAACGAAAGTCTTCATTGTAGTGGCTTCTGCACCATTTACACGCAACATCCTATCTCCATGCTGCAGCCCGGCCTTAGCTCCTGCCATACCTGCCTGCGCGGTGTCTATCACATACGGCAGCGAGTCTGGCAGTCTTATATCAAGGAACAGGCGTTTAGCTTTCAGTTCCTTCATCACCTTACCGATAAAACCTTCCGGAACAGGGACATTCACTACCTGTCCGTTTCTGTCTACCTGAATGGTTTTGGTCGAATGCAGGATCATATAGCCAGGAATCTTCGCAAATTCCTTTACTTCTTTATTGTCGAGCGACAGGATTTTATCACCATCCTGCAGCCCCATGCTTTTACCCAGGGAATCTACCTCAATACCATAAGTCAGGTTTTTGGTAGGAAGATATCTGTAACCATGTATCCAGAGGATCATGAAGTAGATAAAGAATGCCAGCAGAATATTGACGGTAACGCCACCGATCATGATGATAAGGCGCTGCCATGCTGGTTTGGCCCTGAATTCCCATGGCTGCGGAGGTTTGGCCATTTGTTCCTTATCCATGCTTTCGTCGATCATACCGGATATTTTTACATATCCGCCCAACGGAAGCCAGCCAATACCATATTCCGTTTCTCCCTTCTTTATTTTAAAGAGTGAAAACCATGGATCAAAGAAGAGGTAAAATTTTTCTACCCTTGTTTTGAAGAGTTTGGCCGGGATAAAATGCCCTAACTCATGCAATACTACCAGTATAGAGAGCGACAGGATTAACTGTCCGCCTTTTATCAAAATAAGATCTAAGCTCATTTAATTTTTGCTGCTTTTATTCTGCCTGTTAATATATCAGATATTCCAGATATTCAGGCAAAATATGTTGTTAATTTTTGGCTGCTGTTAGATTACAATGGAATTGATTAAAGAACCCGCATGTTCGCGTGCTGCAGTATCACATTCGTAATAATCGTTCAGTGTCGGCTTTTCAATGAACGGCACTTTAGCCATTGTTTCTTCGATCACCTCGGTCATCTGCAGAAATCCTATCCTGTTTTTCAGGAATGCATTTACTACTTCTTCGTTGGCAGCATTCATGACGCAGGCAGCATTACCGCCTTTGTACATGGCTTCCATGGCGATGGCCAGGTTTCTGAAGGTTTTGGTATCCGGCTGTTCGAATGTAAGCTGCGGATAGTTACGGAAGTTAAACCGCGGGAAATCATTCTGTAAACGGTCAGGGAAGCCTAAAGCATACTGGATAGGCAGTTTCATGTCTGGTAATCCCATCTGTGCTTTCAGGGAACCATCTACGAATTGTACCATGGAGTGAATGATAGACTGCGGATGGATCACCACTTCGATATCTTCTGCTTTCAGACCAAACAACCATTTGGCTTCGATCATTTCCAGCCCTTTGTTCATGAGGGTGGCAGAATCGATGGTGATTTTAGCGCCCATGCTCCAGTTAGGATGCTGGAGGGCATGGTCTTTCTTCACATTTATGAGGAAATTAGGTTTCTTTCCAAGGAAAGGTCCGCCGGATGCTGTCAGGATCACCTTTTCCAGTTTGGAAAGCGGCTCTCCGAGCAGGCATTGGAAAATGGCAGAATGCTCAGAATCTACCGGTATAATAGGTACATTTTTACGGGCAGCAGCAGCCATCACGATATCACCTGCACATACCAGGGTTTCCTTGTTGGCGAGTGCTACCGGGATACCCTGTTCAATGGCAGCCATGGTAGGTGCCAGACCTGCAAACCCCATGATAGCAGCCAGCATCATGTCGATACTTCCCCATGAAGCCACTTCCACCATAGATTTTGCGCCGGCAAAAACTTTTATGCCTTTGTCGAACAGTACATCCTTAACCTGTTTGTATTTCTCTTCATTACCGATAACAACAGCATTAGGCTTGAATTTGAGCGCCTGTTCGATCAGGAGTTCAGCATTATTCTGTGCGGTGAGTACTTCCACACTAAACCTGTCGGGATGTGCCGCTATCACATCCAGTGCCTGAATGCCAATAGATCCTGTGGACCCGAAGATGGCAATTTTTCGTTTATTCATTACGGTGATTTACTTTTTTTTCTGGTCAACAAAAACGAACGAACAGCTGCAGGCATTTCATATACCTGCAGCTGTGATATAACTAAATTTCGGTTACTATTATTGTAAATACTGCGTCAGCTCATCAGCCAGTTTCCTGTCGTTACTGAGTCGTGGTACCTTATTCTGTCCTCCCAGCTTACCAATGGCCTTCATATAGTCGATAAAGCCATTTTTGCGTACTGGTCTGATTTTCAGGGGTTGTAAAATATTTCCTGTTAAGAGGTCATCATAATAAATATTCTTCTGCCTCATATTCTCGTCCACCTTCCGGGCAAATGCAGCCAGGTCAGCCGGCATATTTTCAAATTCCACAAACCATTCGTGATAAGGCAACCCTTCTTCCGACTGCACTTTAGGTGCTACAGTAAATTCAGTGATATGCACATTTTCTTCCTGGGCAGCCTTCATGAGACTGTATTCCACTTCTTCTCCGATTACGTGTTCACCGAAGGCGGAAATAAAATGTTTGATACGACCTGTTACCAGCAGTTTATACGGGTTCAGGGAGATGAATTTCACGGTATCCCCGATATTATAGCCCCATAAACCGGCATTATTATTAATAATCAGGCCGTAATTTACACCAACCTGAACATCTTTGAGCGACAGTCGCGTTGGATTTTCGTTAAAGATTTCCTGTGCGGGAATAAATTCATAGAAGATGCCTGAATTGGTATTCAGGAGCAGGCCTTCCTGTTCCTGGGAGTCCTGGAAGGCGAAGAAGCCTTCAGAAGCCGGGAATGTTTCCACTGTATGGATAGGCGCACCGATGGAAGCCATGAGTTTGGCTCTGTACGGTTCAAAGTTTACGCCACCATACACCATCACATCAAAATTTTTAAATATTTCTTTTATTCTTTTTCCGTTGGTACGCTCGATCAGGCGGTCGAAGTACATCTGTACCCAAGGTGGTATTCCACTGATCAGGGTCATATCCTGATTAATGGTTTCTTCCACGATTTTGTCCAGCTTGGTTTCCCAGTCTTCGATACAGTTGGTTTCGTAGGAAGGGAGCTGATTGGTACGGAGGTAGCGTGGAATATGGTGGTTCACGATACCGCTGAGCCTGCCGGTAGGTATACCACCTACTCTTTCCAGTTCAGGGGAACCGGAGAGGAAAATCATTTTTCCATCGGCAAAGTTGGTATTGCCGGTTTCTCCCATATAGTTGAGCAGCGCATTTTTGGCTGTATCTATATGATTGGAGATAGAATCCTTGGTAATGGGAATATATTTAACACCGGAAGTAGTACCGGAAGTTTTGGCCAGATAGATAGGTTGTCCTTTCCAGAGAACGTTTTGTTTTCCCTGTTTGATTCTGTCTATATACGGCTTATATTGTTCATAATCACGGATAGGAACTGCTTTTTTGAATTCATCGTAGCTATTGACCTCATTAAATTTGTGCTCCGTTCCGAACTCTGTTTTTCTGCCTATCTTGATCAGCTCCTCCAGGATTGCCTCCTGGTCTTCCACCGCCCTGAGCATTTCCTTCCTGATTTTACTATGGACAATGGAAGCAAATGGTTTGGCCAGCAGTGATTTAAACTTCATGCCAAAATATTTTATGTTTGAGAGATGAGTGCCGGAAGGAATAGTCTTTTGTGTTTTCCGACGCTGATATCTATTTATATTATTGTGTAAACGACAAATGTATATAAAATTGCGTTGCGTTGTACAGATAAAAAGAGATGCGTAAAAAATGTTAAATAAATATAAAATTCAGGAAAGTACGTATCTTTGAAAAGATTAAGCTTTATCCGGTTGAATACATTAATTTACGCATGTGAATTAAAAAGTGCCGGAAAACTTTGTCAATTAGAAAAACAAATGGTACTTTTGCCGAAATTATATTTTGGATAATTATGTTTGCAGTTGTAAAAATCGCAGGTCAGCAATTTAAAGTACAAAAAGACCAGGAAATTTTTGTACAGCAGTTACAAGGAAATATCGGAGATAACGTGGAGTTTTCTGATGTACTGTTGACAGATAACGCTGGTACGCTGACAGTTGGCACTGATGTAAAATCAGTAGTAAAAGCTCAGATCTTAGGGCATGTTCAGGGCGACAAAGTGATCGCTTTCAAAATGAAGAGAAGAAAAGGCTTCAGAAAGAAAGTTGGTCATCGCACCCATTTTACTAAGATCAAAATCAATGAGATCGCTTAATTTGTACGTTAAGCGATACGGTATTTATTAGACATAAGTTTTTTAAAGTAATTATACAATGGCACATAAAAAAGGTGAAGGTAGTGTAAAGAACGGCCGTGACTCCCAAAGCAAAAGGCTGGGCGTTAAAATTTTCGGTGGTCAGCCTGCTATTTCTGGTAACATCATTGTTCGCCAGAGAGGTACTGTTTACCATCCAGGTTCTAATGTAGGTATTGGTAAAGATTTTACCATTTTCGCAGTTGCAGACGGTGTAGTTGAATTCAGAAAAGGTCGCGAAAACAAAACCTACGTTTCTGTTAAAGCATTTGACACCACTGCTCAGGCTGAAGCCTAATCAGTGTTTGCCATAAAGTTTTTTTATACCCAATTATTTTACTAACCCAAATTCAAAAAACAATGGCAACAATTAAAAAAGCAGCTGCTAAAAAAGCTGCGCCTAAAAAGAAAGCTGCTGCTAAGAAAGCCGCTCCTAAAAAAGCTGCTGCTAAGAAAGCTGCTCCTAAAAAAGCTGCTGCTAAGAAAGCCGCTCCTAAAAAAGCTGCTGCTAAGAAAGCTGCTCCTAAAAAAGCTGCTGCTAAGAAAGCTGCTCCTAAAAAAGCTGCTGCTAAGAAAGCTGCTCCTAAAAAGGCTGCTGCTAAGAAAGCTGCTCCTAAAAAAGCTGCTGCTAAGAAAGCTGCTCCTAAAAAAGCTGCTGCTAAGAAAGCTGCTCCTAAAAAGAAAGCTGCTGCTAAGAAAGCTGCTCCTAAAAAAGCTGCTGCTAAGAAAGCCGCTCCTAAAAAGAAAGCTGCTACTAAGAAAGCTGCTGCACCTGCTGCTCCAGCAGCACCTGCAACTCCAGCTAACTAAGATCGGAATTACAAAATGTAGTTATAAGGGTCCTGATGGTTTCATCAGGACCTTTTCGTTTTAGACACCCAAAACCATACTTAATCGTCTTTGCATATCTCTGCTCCTTTGCGAAAGAAAATACCCTAACTTTATCCAATGGACAATTATGCAATAGCCGATAATTTCGCCCTGCTCTCCAAATTAATGGATATCCATGGCGAAAACAGTTTTAAAGCTAAATCTTTCGCCTCCGCGGCATTCACTATAGAAAAATTACCCGCTCAACTGAAAGAAACTCCCCGTGACCAGATTTTTAAAATCAAAGGCATTGGCGACTCTACCGGTAAAGCAATCGTCGAAATGCTCGATACCCAACAATTCGGCCTCCTCGACCATTATATCCAGATCACGCCCCCAGGCATCCTCGAAATCATGAAGATCAAAGGACTGGGACCAAAAAAAATCGCCACCATCTGGAAAGAACTGGAAGTGGAATCCATGGGCGAACTACTCTATGCCTGCAATGAAAACAGATTGCTCCTCCTCAAAGGCTTCGGACAGAAAACGCAGGATAGTGTCAAACAAAACATAGAATTCTATCTCTCCAATAAACACCGTTTCCTCTTCGCTGAAGTAGCGCAAACAGGCAATGAACTGGAAAAACAGCTGAAAGGCATCTTTGATCCGGCTCCTGTTAGCACGACCGGCGCTTTCCGACGTAATGCCGTCATCATAGATGAAATTGAATTCCTCATCGCAGCAACACCGGAAAGTATTCAGCAACAGCTGTCGCTCCTGCCAGGTTTTAAACTGACCTCCGCAGCCGACCATAACGCTGTCTGGAGTTATGAAGAGAAATATAAAATCGTTACACATGCCTGCACCGTGGAAGCCTTTCCGGCACAGCTTTTCCTGACCACCGGCGCGGCAGCCTTCATCGATAAATTCAATGCTGCTGGTGGAAACGCTGCTATCGACGGAGCTCACAGCGAAGAAGAAATCTTCAGTCGTGCTGATATGGCATTCATCCCGCCATGCTTACGCGAAGGCATAAACGAAATAGAACAGGCCCGCGGCCGTAATCTCCCATCCCTCATTCAGCCGGGTGATATCAAAGGAATCATCCACTCACACAGCCAGTGGAGTGATGGCCTCTATACGCTGGAAGAAATGGCCGTTGCTGCACAGAAACAAGGCTTTGAATACCTCGTTATCAGCGACCACTCCCGCTCTGCCTTCTATGCCAATGGCCTCGATGCCGACCGCGTGCTGGCCCAGCAATCACAGGTAGATGAACTCAATGCGAAAATGGCGCCTTTCCGCATTTTCAAAAGCATTGAGTCTGATATCCTCAATGATGGCAGCCTGGACTACCCGGATGAAATCCTGGCCACCTTCGACCTGGTAATCGCTTCTGTTCACTCTAACCTGAAAATGACAGAAGAGAAAGCCATGGCCCGCCTGATGAAAGCCATCGAAAACCCGTACACAACGATATTGGGACATATGACCGGCCGGCTCCTCCTGAGCCGCAACGGCTATCCGGTAGATCATAAAGCTATTATTGATGCCTGCGCCGCCAACCAGGTAGTGATAGAGCTCAACGCACATCCACGCAGGCTCGATATCGACTGGACCTGGCTGCATTATGCCATCGAAAAAAACGTGCTGATCTCCATAGATCCGGATGCCCACAGTGTTGAAGGCTTCAGTGATATTTACTATGGTACCCTGGCTGCACAGAAAGGTGGCATTACCAGGACAAACAATCTGAGTAGTTTCACTGTTGATCAATTGAATGCATATCTTCTGGAAAGGAAAAAACGCAAAAATCTGATCTCATGATACTTCTGGCCCTGGCCGTGGCACCAGGATTGGCAATCTCCATGCTTATCTATGCCCTCGACAAATACGATCGTGAGCCAATAGGGCTGTTATTAAAATGCTTTTTGCTGGGGATGGTCTGTATTGCCCTTCCCCTTGCATTTCAGGCACTGGCTATGGGAGCAGGTTTCAGTGAAAACGGCGGAAGTCTGCTCGGCACTGCCTTCTTCGCCTATGCCATCGTTGCTGTTTCTGAAGAAGTCGCCAAGTTCCTCGTACTTTACTTTTATGCCTATCCCAAGAAAAGCTTCAATGAGCCTTTCGATGGGATCGTGTATTCAGTAATGATAGGAATGGGCTTTGCCACACTGGAAAACATCGCGTATGTAGGGCAGTTTGGTTATAGAACAGGGGTGGCCCGCATGTTCCTGTCTGTGCCTGCGCATGCAGCATTTGCAGTGTTGATGGGGTACTATGTTGGCCTGGCCAAATTCCTGCCACAGAAACGGAACCATCTGCTGCAGAAAGGCCTGGGCATTGCCATCTTCTTCCATGGTACCTATGATTTCTTCCTGTTTACCGGCAGTAGCATCCTCCTACTGGGAGCCGCCATTGTTACCTTGTTCTTTGCTATCCGCAATGCGGTCAGGGCGATTAAAAAAGACCAGGCGTTATCCAAAAAACTACACGAAAACCATTTCTTCGACGAAGATGAACCTCCGCAGAATCAGCACTGATCATGCTATCCTATTTCTGTCTGCATATAATTGCGTAATTTGAGGCTTCAAAGATCCTCAACAAAAATGCAACTCATTTACGTATACGATGCCCTCTGCGGCTGGTGCTATGGCTTTACACCGGTAGTACAGCAATTACAGGAGCGCTACCCCGACATGGAGTTTGATGTACTCTCGGGCGGTATGATCCTCGGCGCCAATAAAAGACCATGGTCGGCCATGCATTCCTATATCATGCAGGCACATAAATCAGTAGAAGAAACTACCGGCGTTCAATTCGGAGATGCTTTCCTGAATGAGCTCCTGCCCTCTTCTGAAAAAATGGATTCCGAAACACCGGGTATTGCGCTCACTGTTTTCAAAACCTATCAGCCGGAGAAAGCCCTGGATTTCGCGCACGACATGCAGGTAGTCCTCAATTACAACGGAGAAAGCCTCAGCAACGATGATACCTATCGCAAGCTGGTGGAGAAATATAATATCCCTGCAGACGAATTCCTGCAAAAGCTGCACGATGAAAACTTCAGGTATCAAACCCAACAAGAGTTCCAGATGGTGCAAAACTGGGGTATTACCGGCTTCCCTGCCGCTATTCTCGACCTTGGTAATGGCGGGCAGTTATATCTCTGCGCAAAAGGCTATACTACACTGGAGAGATTACAGCAAACAATTGAAAACATCATAGCAGAAAGTAAAAGCAAACAATAACCTATGCTTCAAACTAGAAAAGGAACAACAGCTGATAGTAAGATTATCAGGGCACTGGCAGAAAAAATCTGGCCGCCTACCTATGGGGCTATATTAGCGCCGGAACAACTGGTATTTATGCTCGATATGATGTACAGCCCGGCTTCACTGGAGCAGCAGATGAATGAGCGTCATCATGAATTTATTATCCTGGAAGATGAAGGTACTGCTATCGGATATGCCGCCTACAGCACCACAGACCTGCCGGCAGTTTTTAAATTACATAAGATCTATCTCGATCCTGATTGTCAGGGTAAGGGTGCCGGCAAATTCCTGCTGAATACCGTGGCGGCAGCTGTTAAGGAGAAAGGCGCCACTATTCTTGAGCTGGACGTAAATCGGTACAACAAGGCAAAGCAATTTTATGAAAAACAGGGTTTTGCTGTCATTAGTGAGAAAAATACCGAGATCGGGAATGGTTACCTGATGGAAGATTATGTAATGCAGAAGCCATTGTAGGCTGCTTTCGCGGAGATAAATTACTGGTTGGAATTGCTTGAAATGGGGAGTTTTGGTGCAATAATTCAAATAAAAAAGCCCGGTAAGGATATACCAGGCTTATTCCCAAGTTAACCATTAAAAGACACAACTCTTTAATTAGTTTCAATTCGCATACAAACACGCTTATTTATATTTCTTCGATATTACCCTGGAAGATCATTGCCTGCGGATACAAGACAAAAGAGATAGACCGGGGTTTGCATTAGAAACATCATCACAATGACAACGGGAAGCCTGTTACAAAAAATAACCAAATCAACATTTAAATTTTATAATCACTTCCCGTGGAAAATAAAGGGGCTGACTTTGTAGCAAGAGGCCTACGTAGTCACCCCCTAAAGGAGATGAGCACAACTATTAAGGACTTCACTCATCAATAATTTTGACAATCTTTTACAGCTTTAACAAGCGTTATTAGAAAGAACTATGGTTTTGTTTTTTCTCGGATAGGATATAGTAAAAAAGAGATTAGTATACTTTAAGGGGAAGTGCAATCCTCTTCAAACCCCAGCTACGACACATTCTTATCTGCAAGCCTTCCTAATCATATACGCTTTATAATATCTCCCCGGATTTTCTATCTGGCAAAAATTTCATATATTTTATTATATAATCTATTCATACTCTCTATATCAATTTTATATATAAAAAAATTCCCGCATAGAGAAACTATGCGGGAACGTAGGTGCTTGAATGCGTATATCGGTTAATTAATCAAGCCATGCTTATTTTGCTGACAACATTGTACCTTCTTCTGCATCATCATCGTGAATAATGGCTACAGCCTTATTCAGTTTAGGATCTGGTGCAATTTTCAGTACACCTGCATTTCCTGCAGCTTTGGCATCACGGAGTTTCACAATTACCAGGGCATCATCTTCCTTAATACGGTCGTTTACCAATGCCACCTGGATATCTGTTTCGCTGAATGCGCAATCACCTGTGATCTTTACCATGTCGCCGTTCATAATCACGTAATCTTTACCGTAAACTGCTGTAGAAGCCGAATCCACACCAAAGAAGATGTTGATATCACTACCAGTACAGTTGGTTTGTACGGTCTGATCTGCTGCTTTTACGAGGATAGCTTTGAACATGCTTACCGGTGCAGTAGCTGATTCGTTAGCATCTGTAAGTTTTACGAGGGTAATGTATGCAGGCTGGTCCTGGATATACTGAGAGGCTGAAATAGAAGTAACATCACCGTTATAACCAACGATCGCTTCATTTTCTGCTTTGATTTCGCTCAGTACCAGTACTACTGTTTCTGCCAGTTCGTAACGGTTATCATCTTTAACCTTTACGTTCAGGTTAGCTGTAGAAGCGCCGCTGTCGATAGCAAAAGGAGCTTTGATACTGTTTACGAAGTCCTGGCCAGGTAATGCGGTACCGTTACCAAATTTGTACGTTAAACGTACTGGTTTGGAAGTGGCATTGATCAGCGGGGTGCCATCTCTTTTGAACAGACCAACGGAGAAAACTACGTCAGTTGCAGGTTCTGCGCCATTGCTACCACCTGTAAATTTCACGATGGCAGGCTGGTCGAGGATGGTCACTTCACCTTTGGATTTAGTAAGATAGAGTTCAGATGCATCAAGGATTTCTACGTGGAAAGTTTCTTTTCCTTCCAGGAGGTTATCGCTCTTTATAGGGATCTGAATAGTTTTAGAGATAATAGCGCCGGCAGCAAATTCGCTCGGAACAAAGGAAATAGTACCTTCTGTCTGTTCGAAATCACCTACGATAGCACCACCTTTATGTCCAACTGTTTTGTAGTGAACGTTAACCGGGGTACGAACGCCGTTGTTACGCAGGAAGCCGGAGAGCGTAATGGTCAATGATGCGTTTGACAGGCCATTTAATGGCTCAGAAACCGCGATATCATTTATAGAAACGCCATGGCTGATTTTCATAATACGGTTACCATCTTCATCGCCACCACCAGCAGCAATGATTTCGCCGGAAGGGCTCATCAGCAGGGTAGACAGTGAAGTTTTGGCATCGTATTTACCGAGTTGTTTATCAAACATCAGCTCACCATCAGGAGAGAATTTCTCCAGGCGGTAGCCTTCTTTTGCTACTACACAAATTTCATCGTCTTCAGTGAGTAACAGATGGCTGAATACACCGCCAACAGTTTTATTCACTACTTCAGCACCATCTGGCTGCAGTTTCACGATTTTACCGGTGCCGGCAGAAGGGTTACCACCTGCTGCTACCACTTTACCGTTTTTACCTACTTCCAGGGAATATAGTGCTGCATCTACTTCTTTGTTGAACAGCTCTGTTCCGTCTGGACGTAATTTTACGATACGGCCTTTATCTTTTTCTTCAGCGCAGGCGAAGATCTGTCCGAGGTCATTCACACGAATTTCGTTGAATTTACCATCTACAGTACTGTATTCTTTATCGAATACTACCTGGCCTTCTGTATTTACTTTTGCGATACGGCTGGCATTACCGGTACCATAGGAACCACCGCCCATTGCGAGAACGGCGCCATCTTCCAGCAGCAGCATTTTTTCAAATACGGCGCCTGGTTTACCGAAGCTCAGCTCAAACTGTTTTTCGCCTTTGCCATCTACTTTAACCATAAAGGCTTTACCCTGGCCATCTCCTACATCACCACCAATAGCGATAATGTTTTCATCTTCATCGATCAACACATTGTTGAAAACATTGTGTGAACCAAATGCTTTATCAAATTCTATTTTACCATCCGGTGCCATTTTGGTAATGCGTGCCTGTGCAGGCTTGCTACCATCCACACCTACGGTAATATAATTACCATGACGATCGGTGATTACTTTTGTAAAGTAGCCACCCTGGCCATTTCCGATAGATTTATCAAAGACAACCTCACCTGTGGCCGACAGTTTGGTAATGCGTGCATTACCATAGGCGATTGTACCACCACCTACTGCTATCAATTCATTTTTGGGCAGCAGCAGCATGTCCTGGTAAGCAACCAGTCCGCCTTTATTCAGTTTGGCATTATAAATAAGGTTTCCGGTGCCGGACAATTTTGTGATACAGCCATTATCTGATCCACCACCGATAGCAACAATAGAGTTGTTGTCGCCGATAGCCAGTTTTTTATACTGGTTCTTGGGACCGCTGAAACTCTTGTTGAACACTACTGGCATTTCCTGGGCAAGGGCCTGAGAGCCTACGGCCAGGAAAAGCACTAATGAAGCAATCTTGTTCATTTCTATAATTTTGATATACGCTAAAAATTATTACTTACAATATTTTCACTTCACATCTCCGGTTCACTCCCTGCAACTGGATAAACATTTCCCGGTCGTGGTCGAGTGAAAATCCCCCTGCAATCCACACCGGTTTGGTAGAACCGAAATAGCTGATCCTGATTTTTTCCGGATCTACACCTCTGCTTTTCAGACATTCCTGGATATAAACTGCTCTGTTTTTAGATAAAGAGAGGTTATATTTTTCTGTTCCGATGATGTCTGTATGCCCGCTGATCAGGATGAGTCTTTCCGGATGTGTCTTCCACAGCTGGAAGATAGAATCCAGTTTTTTCCATTCCTGGTCCATGGGAACATAGGAGTTCAGGTCGAAATAGATGATGCCAGGCGTACGTATCAGCAAATTGGCGGCACGTACGATGCTATCCATTTTTTTGTCGGCGATATGGTTCGCTTTCTGCCATGCGATCACGTCCGGATTGGTAACGGCGATTTTTTTCGTATCTGCGTTACCGTCAGTAGCGGCTTGCCAGTCGAGCTGCTCAGGATGGCTGTTTACCGGTCTGTCTTGTGCAGGGGCGGCATTTGCTTTGCTGATAGCTGCTGCGGCGGCGGCTTCCGGAGTACCGGCCTGGTACTGCCAGGAGATCATCTCCGGCGCACTGTTGGCGGCACTGTTGCCATAGTCTGTCGTTGTACGGCTATCTACCACCACAGGCGTAGCTGCTGGTGTAGCTGCCGGCGATGACTTAACAGGTTCATTTGAAATAGCGTTATCGTAGCGGGAGTCTCCGGTGAGCGTTTCCTGACGGCGGTTATCCGTCTGTATTACGGCAAGGGACGTTTTATCGCTAGTGCGGGCGGTATCGGGATAAGATATGCCTACTTGTTTCAAAGGATCGTTGTTGGCCAGGCTCAATACATAGATATGATCATTATCGTGTACACCTGATCTGTCAGATGTAAAGTATAGCAATCGCTTGGTATCATCCAGTACAGGGTTCAGGTCGTCGAACTGTGTATTTACCGGGAAAGGCAAATGTTCGGCTCCCTTTGCCTGATTATTTATGTCGATAACAAATATATCCAGTCCGCCGAATCCTTCCAGTCCGTTAGAAGAGAAGAATAATTTGTTTCCGGATATAAAAGGATACAACTCGTTTCCGTTGGTATTTACCTCAGGGCCCATGTTTACCGGTGCTTTCCACCGTTTTTCCGTTGCATCCCAGTCGGTATAGTAGATGTCTGTTCCACCAAATCCTCCTGGCATATCGGATGCAAAGTACAAACGTTTACCGTCAGGAGCAACTGAAGGATGTAATATGGATGCCGAAATATTATTTTTCCCGATGTAAACGGGGTTAGGTTTGCTCCAGGAGTTGTGTTCTGCCTGGAATGTAGCGAACAGTAACTGTGTTCCGTTACTGGTATTTATAAATCCATTTTTTTCATTTCTTACTTCAGAAAACTTGTTGGAAGTATAAATTACCTTTTGTCCGTTGTCGTAGAAAGATGCCGGCCCTATCTGTAAAACCCCTCTCAGGCTGTTGTTGAACGGGGTAACTCCCTCTTCTGAAAGGATGTAGAGTTTGGAGTTGGTATATAAAGATTGGGCATCTTTCTTTTTAACATCATTGGAAAGAAAAACGATATTCTCTTTATATAACGCCAACCCATACTGGTAACCCGGCAGGTTGAGGCGCAGACTGTCTACATGCGTCCCTTCCTCCACTTTACGGTTGAAAAAGGCGTAGTAGTTGTCCAGCGACTGGGAGATATTTTTAAATCGGGTATCTTCTTTATAATCTTTCTGGTACTGGTCAGTTATTTCTTTGGCTTTTGTGACTCTGCCGGTACGTTTGAGGAGGTCGAGGTAATTGGTAACGTCGCTGGCAGCGATGTCGGGACCTGGTTTATACAGGACCTCATCATACAGGCTAATCGTTTTTTCGAACTGGCGGGTTTCGTAGTAAATTCTTGCCAGCTGGAGTTTAGCCTTACGGGTTACATTTTCATTGCCGCCATTATTCAGGACGGTATTGCACAGCGAGATCGCGTGCTCGTAGTCCTGGCGTTTGTAGAGGCGTTCCGCGCGGTTTACCTTCGACATATCGCCGAAAGCACTGCTGCCGGAATCTTTCACAAAAGAACATGATGCAAAGAGAATAATGGCACCCTGGAATAGAATATAGGATGTAATTGGCTTCGTTGGCATACAATCATGTTTATAATTAGAAATAGCGGGGAGCTACGACTTTCATCTTAGACCATGCAAATCGGTAGTTCACCATTAACTCATGTGATACAGACTGTGCGCCTTTAAGATTGGATTGCATAGGAGTATCATAGGAGTAACCTATCTGTAAATTTTTAGTGGCCTGTACCTGGACAATGCCCGTCAGCGTTTTTTCAGAACGCCAGGAAGCACCAACCCAGACAAGGTTTTTCAGTAATACATTGGCATTAAGGTCATAGGCGAAGCCATTACCGGTTACCTGACGTAACAAGACATTCGGCTTCACTTTTACGTTGTCATTAATAGTCCATAGGTAGCCGGTTTGCAGGTAGTAATGTGCTTTGCTTTCCACCTTGTTCACCTTCCCTCCCAGATCAAAGCTCTGAAAAGTTGGCGAAGAAATACCAATAAAAAAGTTTTCTGTAAACAACATCAACCCAAAACCAACGTCGGATTTCCAGTAACTCTGGTTTTGCGCAAACACAGGATCCATGGTGGATAACTGGGTGTTATCTTCCCTGAACTGCGTCATTCCCCCTTTCAAACCCAGCGCTATATACGTCTTTTCGTTGAGTTTTACACGTTGAGAAACGTTGAAGTTTACCTGTGTCTGTGAGTTGACCGTTATCTTTTCATTCACCAGCGACACCCCAAAGCTTGTATTGGTGGCCTTTATAGGTGTATAAAAAGATGCCGTCAGCGTTTTGGGAGCCCCCTCCACTCCTACCCATTGGTTACGACCAACGGCGGTAAGACTGGAGGATTCGTCCATGCTTGGGTAAGCCGGGTTGATCATCATCCCGTTAAACATATACTGAGAGTAGATGGGCTCCTGCTGTGCATAAGTTTTGGTTATGCAACAGCAGCAAAGCGCCAGTAAACTGCCTGTTTTAATTATAAAGTTGCGCATAGGGTCCAACTTTTCAGATTATCGTTTTATAACAATGAAACCAGTAACACGCTCCTGTTTTCCATCTACATCAAGCGTAATGCAGTAGAAATAAGAGCCATCCGGAACGTCGCTACCTGATGCACCACCAGTATTGGACTTTCCTTTAAAGTTATTGGAAGCGTTATCGTAATTCGTTGTTTTGTAAACCACACCACCCCAACGGTTAAATATCACGACTTCATTTTTCGGATATCTACCGATGTTTTCGATCCACATCTGGTCATTTCCTTTTCCATCACCATTGGGAGAGATAGCAGGGTGTATTCTGATCCATCCGTTGTTATTACCGGTATAGCGGCCGTCTGTTGTCCATCTTTCCACGGAGTCAGGAACACCATCACCATCAGAATCCAGGTCAAGGAAGTTTGGAATACCATCGCCATCGGTATCATCGTCAAACGGATCACCGTTTCTGTTGATATCCTCTTCCGCGTTGGTCAGGCCATCGCCATCGGTATCGCACTCGCCGCACATAGGATCATCGTTCAGGATGATGCCCAGCGCTTTGGACGGCTCGCCAAACGTAGGTACGTGGGTGTTAGTAGGTACCGTAGCACTGGTCATTTTAATGAAGAAGGACTCATTCTGTTCGAATGTAGTGTCACCAATAATGGTTACTACATATTCACCGCTACCTTCAAACGGAGGAATAACGATCTGTTTCGTTTTCATGATGAAGTCCTCTCCCGGTGTAGCTCTGAAGTCGAAGAACGGATAAGACACCCCTTCTGTTGCTTCTTCATAGTCGAAGTTGATTGTTACCGGACGGGAGCTCTTATTACTCAGGTTCACGACAAACTTCAGTGGTGTACTATCTCCCAGATTACCTTCTTTCACGCTGTATTTATCTTTCGTGAACGTCAGTATCAATGGATCATTATCCTCAATGATTACATTGGCTGTAGTCTGATCACCTTCTATATAAAGTGGTGTGCTGCTGGTTCCGGCATATGGCAACAGGGTCGTTTTCAGGAACCCGTCTTCATCATTGATATCATCATCGGAAGCGGTGAGGGTGAAGTTGTAATCGGTTTGCATAGCCGGCATCATCACAGTCAGGATATTACCGCTGACAGTACCCGGAACAACCGTACCTGTGCTGGCTTTGAAGCTGCGTACCGCATCCTGGTCTACCTGAATTCTTACCGGCACCGCAATGGCAGCCATATTTACAGAATGCAGTGTATACGTTACCGGAGACCCTTCTGGTACTTTTGTATCCTTCGTGGTCAGGTTGATCTTCATGGTATCATTATCCCTGATGATCAGGTCTGGTGTCTGTTGTGCGGAGATCGGCCAGGTAACATTCACCAGGCTGCTGGTTATATTCTTCAACTGGAGAGAAACGGTACCATCTCCCTCTATTATATTATTATCTATAGGATCTACATTGATGATCACCTCATTTTGTCCTGCCGGGATGGTGGTTGTTCCGCTCAGTTTTTTGTAGCGCACGTCCGGTGTAGCAGTACCGCCAACGGTATAGTTGACCTGTACCGGTTGTACCGCTGTCAGGAGGTTATCTGTAAATCTGATTTTAAACTGACCCTGGATATCTGGTTCTGCCGCATCTTTCACTTTCTCCACCAGCATTTCCCTGGCAGTAGCTTTGGCGCCGGTGGCATCACTTTCATCGTCATGGATAGTCAGTTTCACGGTATCTTTTGTATCCACCTTGAAGTTGATCGCAGTAGCCCCGCGGTTCATGATAGCGGTTTTCAGGGCTGCCGGCAGGAATTCATCTCCTTCTATTACATGGTTATCTATTACCGGCACCTGTACATCCGCACTGTTACTACCTACGGGAATGGTAACGGTAGTGGCTACACTGCCAATGTTGGTAGCCCCAGGAACGGAGCCTACATACAAGGTAACATTCACAGGAGCCATAGCGGTATAGTTCTGTGGCAGTTTCACCGTATAGGCGCCAGCGGTAGCAGGTTCGGCAGCATCTTTATTTTTCAGCAGCTGCACGGAAGGTTCTACTACATCTTTAATAATAACCGTAGGTATTGGTTGAAGATCATAGGCAAAGTAATGGTCCACATAGGTGCCTGCCAGTACCAGGTTCTGATCACCAGTGATGATATTGTTGGCGGTAGCATTCAGTGTGTAATCAAAGGTATGCTCACCGGCAGGTAATACAAACCTGGCAGGACTGATGGTATAATCGCCGGTGCCTGCTTCGGAAGTAGCTGCCGGTGCCAGGTTAATCACGATATCTTCCTGAGCTACGATGCTGTCGGTCATGAAGCCGATGGTCATCTTAGAACTATGGCCTTTCTGGAGTGAGGTACTGTCGATCGTCAGTTTCATCTTCAGGTTAGCTGGGATCGTGCTGGTATAATCGATGATAGTCACGTCCAGAGAGTCACTGCTCATACCTGGCCATCCTACAGGCGTGGCAACTATGCGGTACAATTCAGGCTTCTCAATTATATTATCTCTCAGGGCAGAGAAGGCAAAGGAGTAATCCGTAGCCCCTGCCGGGATAGTGATGGTTGTTGGCAGACCGTTTACATCTGTGCTGTCTGCCACAGAATTCGGTGAAGCAGCCAGGTAAACGAGGATATCTTTGCTGGAAGTCACACCCGGCGCAAGGGAAACCTTCACCTGGTAACTATCACCTTCTATTACTGAATGACCTGGTGTTACCGGTGTCAGTATAATTCTTCCATTCGCAGGATCATCATGTGTTCTATCCAGGATGGTTACTTTGGTAGCGTCAACAGGAAGGTTGGTGTCGCCTGTATTTCCGTTCACGATCAGTACTTCATCATCTTCCAGAATCAGATCTGCCAGTGCCAATACTTGTGCTCCAGCAGTTCCTTTATTGGCAAGTGCCGGAATCGTAATACTTGCAGGTAACGCATTGTAGTCGGTAACATCTGCGGTGCTGGCATTATCTCTGCTCAGGTTTACCACGTAATCCTTACCAGCTCTCCAGTTGTTCTCAAACTTCGCGGACAACAGTGATCCGATGGATTTACCTTCTTCTATTGTGTCTGGAGTTGATTCCAGGATTATATGGGCAGGGTATTGCAGATCGGTAATATCGAAATTGGTGCCTGCCATGGTGAAGCTGGAAATACCATCCGTTGCTGCGTAGGCAATATTCAGGGTTTCTGTTCCTTCTACCAGATCATCTGCAATAATTGACAGTGCTAATGTTGTGTCTTTATTATATATGAAAGATGATGGTAGCGTATAGTCGTCACCTTTAGTGGCAGTACCTGTTGTTGTCAGATTAACCTGAATAGGTACTTCCGTGGTAATGCCTGCCGGTAAAGCAACGTGCATCGCTACCAGGTCTCCTTCCTTAACAGGGGAAGTCTTATCAGGCGTTACGGTCAATACCAGGTTGGCCGGAATGGTACGGGTGGCATCCTTGATAGTCAGCGATACATCGTTGATACTGTACTCGCCGGAAGTACCGGTGAGTATAAAGGATTCATCCGCTTCCAGGATATTATCATTAACCGCTGTCAACTGACTGGTAAATGTTTTTGTATTTACACCTGCCGGCAGTGTAACTGTTGGCGTTGCAAAGGTCATATCTGATCCGCTGGCGGTAGAGGCGGCACCTCTGCCCAGGGTAATTACAATCGGTGATCTCGACTTCATATTACCTTCCAGCGTGACGGTGATATCGGCGGACTGGCCTTCTGTCAGCGTGTTTACATTGCTGGAGATGTTAATAATATTGGAACCCGGACGTTTAATGGTGCTATCCTGCACCGTAATAGTAGCTGAAGTAGCAGTAAGCGCCGCATCTGCAGGTGTTCCCTGTACTACGATCGTACCACCATCTCCCAACATATCATTACTGAATGCCTGCACGGTAAACGGAGTTGTGGCATTGGCATCTTTACGGATAATCAACTGAGCCGGCAATGTAGTATGGCAGGTATCATCCAGCGTGGAAGTGGCTGCCTTAACGATATTCACCGGAATATCGTAACCAGCCACCCAGTTGTTAGGCAGTTTTACCGACAGCTGGGAGGAGAATCCTTCCAATATATTATCAGGCGACGCTGTAATTTCCAGTGTTACAGGATATTGCTGGTCGATGATATCTGCATCAATGTCCGGCGTGGTATAGCTAAGCCCGGTAACATCAGTGGTGGTACCGGTAAGTTTGATCGTTTCAGTCCCTTCTACGATGTTGTCTGTCAGCGTGGTAACGGTAAGGGATACAATGCTTCCAGTGGTCATGACCACATTGTCCGGTACGGTATAATCACCGGTAGCGCCTTTGGTAGCAGTGCCGGAAGCCGCGATATTAACAGTGATCGGAATTTCAGTTGTTATTCCTGTCGGTAACGCATATACGTAGATCTGCGAAGCACCTTCATTTATTTGCAGTCTGGCAGCAGGTACTACAGAAAGTACTCTGTTAGCCGCTTTTCTTCTGGTCTGATCATTAATGGTAAGCGTTGCATCGGCAATAGTATAGGTATTACCAGCATCTCCGCCAATAGTCAGTGTTTCATCATTTTCAATGATATTATCCACCGTAGCACCTACGATATCTTCCAGCGTGGTATAGGCGTTTGTTTTTGCCGGAAGTATAATAGATGTTTTAAGGAGATCATAATCTGTTGTTGCTGCCGCAGATGGTTTAGCGGTGAGCGTAATACTGATAGGTGTTGCAGATGTAACATTGGCCGGCAGCGAAATCATGAACTTAGTAGCGGTTCCTTCATCGATGGCCGGTGTAGCAGGTGCTATGGTGATTACATTACTACCCGGAGAGGTTACCCGGGTATTATCCACTATAGTGAATGCCAGTGGAGCTCCTGTAGTAATGTTAGGGTCCGTACAGGTAACACCTACTGTTGCGGTGATGTCATCATTCAATACCAGGTTGGTGCCTGCAGTAATATATATGGTGTTGGATACTTTTCCGTTTGCCGGGATGGTTACCGTAGCCGTGGTGCTCACTCTGCCAGCCTGTAAAGGATCACTGGTGGCGAGGCTTACATTAAAGGTGAGCGCCGCTGCTGTTTTCAGTCCATCAGGCAGCTCTACATAAAATGCTGCACCCGGTGTTTCTCCTTCTTTGATGGATGTTTTATCAAGATGCAGAATAACCTTGTTGGTTGGCGGATAATCACCGTCAATAATGGTAAATGTATTAGTCGTTACGGTGAATGCCTGCGCCAGGGCGTCTGTAGCGGTGGCATCCAGTACTACTGTTTCCGGACCTTCGATGATACCGTCTTTAATCAATACCAGGTCAAACTGGCTGGAATGATCGGTGATGGTTACAGTAGCCGGTTTAAGGGTATAGTCATCATCAATGGTGGCAGTACCGGTATTACCTTTTAAGGTAACGGTAATAGGAACTTCAGTAGTTACACCCGCCGGCAGACTCACCGTCACCTTTCCGCTGTAGCCTTCAATCAGCAGATTGGCAGCATCGGTGGTAAAGTCCAGTTTAGTATAGGCGGTGTTCTTCCTGGTTTCATCGGTTACACTAACGGTTACCGGATCAGCAGTCATATTCGTACCTGCATCTACGTTAGATACCAGTGTTTCTGTCGTTTCCAGGATCATATCTGTAAGTGCCTCGAAAGTCTTGGCAGCAGTAGATATGCTGTTGGTCTTTGCGGGGATGGTGAATACAGATTGATGTAAGATATAATCATTGGTGGTAGACAATGTTGAGCTTGCGTCTCTGGTCAGCGTCACAGTGATCGGCGTGGCAGAGGTAATGTTCTCTGGCAGACTGATAGTAAACGCGGTTCCAGCTCCTTCAGCCACAGTAGCAGTAACTGGTGTAACCGTTACTTTATTGCTTCCTGGCGTGGTGGTTCTGGTATCATCCAGGATCTGTAGCTGTGCGGTAGTTCCGGTTGGGATGTTGGCATCCGTGGTACATACCGCCTTGATAGTCAGTGTTACATCGTCATTCAGTATGAGGTTGGCCGGTGCTTTAATGTATACTTTCGGAGACTGTGTACCCATTGCAGGGATAGTCACCGTTGCCGGCAGATTATACCTGGTTGCATCATCCGGCGTACCTACAGACCCACTCAGGGAGAAGGTCAGGGCGCGCTGCGTTACGATGTTATCCGGTAATTCTACCCAGAAGCCAACACCGGTAGTATTGCCTTCTTTTACACTGGCATTGTCCAGATGCAACACCAGGTCATGTGCCGGTGGATAATCTGCATCTATAATAGTAATGGTATTAGGTGTTACGGTAAAGGCCTGTGTCAGGTCATCAACGGCGGTGGCATCCAGCACAAGGGTTTCAGGACCTTCCATCAGATGGTCTGCCACAAGGGTCAGACTGAACTGAGCTGAACTTCCTGTGAATTTAAGAGAAGATGGCAACAGCGTGTAGTCATCAGTGATAGTAGCTGTGCCGGTATTATCTTTTAAAGTAACAGTAATAGGAACTTCAGTAGTTACACCCGCCGGCAGACTTACCGTCACCTTTCCGCTGTAGCCTTCAATCAGCAGATTGGCAGCATCGGTGGTAAAGTCCAGTTTCGTATAGGCGGTGTTCTTCCTGGTTTCATCGGTTACACTAACGGTTACCGGATCAGCAGTCATATTCGTACCCGCATCTACGTTAGACACCAGTGTTTCTGTCGTTTCCAGGATCATATCTGTAAGTGCCTCGAAAGTCTTGGCAGCAGTAGAAATGCTGTTGGTCTTTGCCGGGATAGTGAATACAGATTGATGTAAGATATAATCATTGGTGGTAGACAATGTTGAGCTTGCGTCTCTGGTCAGCGTCACAGTGATCGGCGTGGCAGAGGTAATGTTCTCTGGCAGACTGATAGTAAACGCGGTTCCAGCTCCTTCAGCCACAGTAGCAGTAACTGGTGTAACCGTTACTTTATTGCTTCCAGGCGTGGTGGTCCTGGTATCATCCAAGATCTGCAACTGTGCAGTAGTTCCGGTTGGGATGTTGGCATCCGTGGTACATACCGCCTTGATAGTCAGTGTTACATCGTCATTCAGTACGAAGTTGGACGGTGCTTTAATGTATACTTTCGGAGACTGTGTACCCATTGCAGGGATAGTCACTGTTGCCGGCAGATTATACCTGGTTGCATCATCCGGCGTACCTACAGACCCACTCAGGGAGAAGGTAAGGGCGCGCTGCGTTACGATGTTATCCGGTAATTCTACCCAGAAGCCAACACCGGTAGTATTGCCTTCTTTTACACTGGCATTGTCCAGATGCAGCACCAGGTCATGTGCCGGTGGATAATCTGCATCTATAATAGTAATGGTATTAGGTGTTACGGTAAAGGCCTGTGTCAGGTCATCAACGGCGGTAGCATCCAGCACAAGGGTTTCAGGACCTTCCATCAGATGGTCTGCCACAAGGGTCAGACTGAACTGAGCTGAACTTCCCGTGAATTTAAGAGAAGATGGCAACAGCGTGTAGTCATCAGTGATAGTAGCTGTGCCGGTATTATCTTTTAAAGTAACAGTAATAGGAACTTCAGTAGTTACACCCGCCGGCAGACTTACCGTCACCTTTCCGCTGTAGCCTTCAATCAGCAGATTGGCAGCATCGGTGGTAAAGTCCAGTTTCGTATAGGCGGTGTTCTTCCTGGTTTCATCGGTTACACTAACGGTTACCGGATCAGCAGTCATATTCGTACCCGCATCTACGTTAGACACCAGTGTTTCTGTCGTTTCCAGGATCATATCTGTAAGTGCCTCGAAAGTGTTGGCAGCAGTAGAAATGCTGTTGGTCTTTGCGGGGATGGTGAATACAGATTGATGTAAGATATAATCATTGGTGGTAGACAATGTTGAGCTTGCGTCTCTGGTCAGCGTCACAGTGATCGGCGTGGCAGAGGTAATGTTCTCTGGCAGGCTGATAGTAAACGCGGTTCCAGCTCCTTCTGCCACGGTAGCAGTAACTGGTGTAACCGTTACTTTATTACTTCCAGGCGTCGTGGTCCTGGTATCATCCAGGATCTGCAACTGTGCGGTAGTTCCGGTCGGGATGTTGGCATCCGTGGTGCATACTGCCTTGATGGTCAGTGTTACATCGTCATTCAGTACGAAGTTGAACGGTGCTTTAATATATACTTTCGGAGACTGTTTACCCATTGCAGGAATAGTCACCGTAGCTGGCAGATTATACCTGGTCGCATCATCCGGCGTACCTACAGACCCACTCAGGGAGAAGGTAAGGGCATTCTGTGTAGTGATATTATCCGGTAACTCTACCCAGAATCCAACACCGGTAGTGTTACCTTCTTTTATACTGGTATTGTCCAGGTGAAGGATCAGGTCATGCGCCGGCGGATAATCTTTATCGATTATTGTCATGGTAGTACCCGTGACAGTAAAGGCAGAAGAAGTAGTATCATTCACTGCAGCGCTGAGAATGATGGTTTCAGGGCCTTCCATCAGACCGTCGGCTATTAAATCGAGGGTCAGGTCTTTTGAATTACCTGTAAATGTAAAGGTGGTTGGTGTTAACGTGTAATCGTCCGGGTTAGTGGCGGTACCTGCAAAGGAAACCGTTGCGGACAACGGTATTTCGGTAGTGACACCGGTAGGCAGTGCCAGGGTAACCGTTCCTTTATAGCCTTCGATCAGCAATGCCGGATCAGGTGTTACGAATTGCAGCTTCAGGTTGCTGGCTATCTTGCGTGTTTCATCCGTAATGGTCACGGAGGTAGCAGCGGCAGTAAAACCTGTTCCCGGATCTACATCAAGTGCCAGCACTTCACTTCCTTCCAGTATCTGGTCAGTTGCTGCTGTCAATACATCCGCAGTTGTAATACTGGAAGATTTTGCATCGATGGTGAATACATTATTCTGTAAGGTATAGTCTGAACTGGTTAATGTTGCTGTGCTTGCAGCTGCATTTTTATTCAGTGTTACAGTAATAGGCGTTGCAGAGGTAATACCTGATGGCAGGGAAATAACAAAACCTGTTTTGCTGCCTTCTGCCAGCATGGTCTGTACTGGTGTAACAGTTATTTTATTACTGTTGGCAGATGTTCCCCTGGTATTATCCAGTATATTAATTTTCACATTTCCTGCTGATGGTATATTATTATCTGTGCAGGAAGCCGTTACCGTTAGGGTAACATTGTCATTCAATACAGTGTTGGACGGCGCCAGTATAAAAATCTTCGGAGACACGGAAGCACCTGCCGGAATTTTCACCTGTGCGGGAAGCGTATACCTGGTAGGATCTTCCGGTGTACCGATAGATCCGCTGAGGTTAAAAACCCAGTCTTTACCCGCAACCAGGCCATTAGGTAACTCTAACCAGAAACCTGCACCAACTGTTCCACCTTCTGTTATACTGGTAGAATCACAATGCAGAATAACATTTGTGGTCAGTGGGTAGCTGGCATCTTTTATAGTAAGTGTATTCGGTACAACTTTAAATGTGGTAGTAATTCCATCTGTTCCGCCACCACCAAGGACAATGGTTTCATCACCTTCCAGCAGGTTGTCCGGCAGCAAATGCAAATGGGTTGTAGTGCTACCGGTACTGGTTTTACTGATCGTAACCGATGTTGTCAGCGTATAGTCATCAGGGTTAGTAGCTGTACCTCCTGTTGTCAGGTTAACGGCAATATCATTATCTGTGGTTACACCCGGAGGTAACGAAACCGTCATGTCTCCTTCATAACCTTCTGCCAGGATGGCTGCCGGATCAGGCGTAACAGATATATTCAGATTTGCGGGGTTGTCCCTGGTTTTATCTTTTATCGTTACAACCTGGTTAACCGTTTTGGTTTTACCCATTACGATCGCAGTAAACTGAATATTTACTGGTTCGTCATTCTCCAGGACCAGATCATTATTAATCACCATGGAAAGGTCTGCACCATTACCATTAATAGGAATAACAGCGTCAGGGATCTTTTTGAAATCCAGGTTATCTCCCTCTAATGCTTTATTGGCAGGGTCTGCGAATACGGCTGCAGATATGGTGATCGGTTCTGAAGCTAATACACCATCCGGGAGTTTGATATGAATGGTATGTGTGGTACCCTCATCAACGGTGGCGGTAGCAGCGTCTACAGAGATATCGCTTGGTTCATCATCGATGATCGTGTATTGTGTCGTAGTTTGTGTTCCTAACGTAACCAGGTTATCCGGCGAAGGCAGGAGTTCCAGGTTGAGGGTGCGGTCATATTCCAGTTTGGTATTACCTTTAATCATTATTCCCGGGAAGGTAATATTTGCTGCTTTTGTCCTGTAATCGCCTGCAGGAATCCATATCCCCACCTGATTATAATCATAATCTACATTTGCTACTGCCGGATGTGCTTCTGTTGAACCAGCAGCATTGATCCTGAATGGCATGAATGCCGGATAATACAGCACACCTCCGCTTACAGTAAGTTGCAATGCCCTTGCAGAATCCACAATATTGCCTTCCAACCCGCTTTGTGCTGCAGCCTTAAACGCAACGGTGACCTGGGTATTGCCTGCCATACCATTATCCGTTGGCATCGGCTCGGTTACTGCACTTGTCTGTGTCGGATCGTTTGTATCGTCATAACCTATACGGATATTGGCACCTACTGAATAAGGCCCCTTATTAGGAGAGATGGCATTATTGGTTGTACGAAATGGTATACACACCGCCATCCCTCTTGGCTGTGTATTTTCCGGAGCGTATTGGCCTTCGATATTACCATACAGTTCAGGAGACTTTACACCCGGAGCCAGCCTTTCCCCCGCGTTCCTCAGATTGTAGGAGCTGAATATTGTATCTGCTATCCTGTAAACCTTACTGGCAGGCGTACCTGATACCCTGGACATCCCCACAACCCTGGCTGTGGTAGGCGATCCAATTACATCTGCATAGCCAAGTAAATTTAAGCTGCTAGCAGCATCACTCGGGCCGGAAGCCTGCACTGTGGCAGCCTCTCCAAGGAATAAATAAGGAATAATAGAATTACCGTCTTTACAGTACAACGTGTATTTTAAATCAACGTATTTTTTCCCTTTTACATAGGAGAATACAGTCCTGAGGATAAAGTGATATGTCTGACTGTTCGAAGGACGTACATAATCAATATGACTATAAACCCATACCTGGTATGGGGTAGCTTGGGAACCATCCCCTATAACAGGCAGGATCTTATCCAGAACCGGTGTCATGTAATCAGTAAATGGCTGCCCATTGGGTGCCCCGGTTGCATAAAAGACTATGAGGGGCTGAATTCCTACCGGGTTCTTAAATGTTGATGAAAAATAGGAAAAATCATTCTTCGTTTCTGTCCGACCATTTCTATAAACCCTGAAATCATAATTAGTTCCTGTGTCGGCAGGTGTAGGCGAAACGACTATTCTGAGGCCATCTGTGGCTGTATTGCCGCCAGTGGGATTGATCACTACCTGCTGTGCAGTAGTGGTAAGTGCTGCTAAAAATAATACAGTCAACATCAACAAGCCCTTGATTCCCATAAGGAATCTTTGAGGCATAGCAGTCTTGATATCTTTCGTAGGATAGGACAGGACTAACATATAAGCGTGTAAATTTCTATTTATACATATAGATTTTTAGTCAAAAATGATAAAACAGTCCTTTGTAAAACCCTATATGCGAATTCCGGTAATGGCTCCAGGTGGTATACATTTGCCCGACAAATGCTGAAAAACCAACCACCTTAATTTTTTTCCTCTTAATCTTTTGATTCTGATAATCTCAACGTGGAGATAACATAGCTCCGCGCACTATTGCTGCATCGGGGTGATTTATATAATTAATTACATCTGAATCTATCTGTCTTCTATAACTAAACAACTAACTATAAAATCATATATTTTAATTTACAAATTTATAAGATAATTTATATTTATTCAAATTAAATATTCATTAGAAAGATTTATAACGTGGTAAATACCCATTCAGGGTGAGTTTGGGGATGTAAATAAATCTATCAGGTAGAATTATTATCCGATGGGGCAATTTCAGTTAAGCAAACACATCCATATAAATCAAATAGTACTGGTATCCCAAACTTTAACGAAGAAATAGAAAAAGTCCTTAGTCGAGGACTATGTAAAAAGAAAAAATAACCATAGATTTGCAAAAAAAGTAAGAATGTCTACTATTTCTAATTCTAACATCGACTTTAGCCTGCCATATAAGGTAAAAGATATGTCCCTCGCTGACTGGGGCCGTAAAGAGATCGAACTGGCAGAAGCTGAAATGCCAGGCCTGATGTCTCTCCGTGAAGAGTACGGTGATTCTAAACCACTGAAAGGTGCCCGCATCGCCGGTTGTCTGCATATGACTATCCAGACTGCCGTACTGATCGAAACACTGGTTCACCTCGGTGCTGAAGTACGCTGGAGCTCTTGCAATATCTTCTCTACACAGGACCACGCCGCTGCTGCTGTTGCTGCTGCAGGTGTACCTGTTTTTGCATGGAAAGGCCTGAACGAACAGGATTTTGACTGGTGTATCGAGCAAACACTGTTCTTCGGTGCTGCTGACCGTCCGTTAAATATGATCCTGGACGACGGTGGCGATCTCACCAACATGGTGCTGGACCGTTACCCTGAGCTGATCCAGCATATCAAAGGTCTGAGTGAAGAAACTACTACCGGTGTTCACCGCCTCTACGAGCGCATGAAAAACGGTACTTTACCAATGCCTGCGATCAATATCAATGACTCTGTTACCAAATCCAAATTCGATAACAAATACGGTTGCCGCGAATCCTGTGTAGACGCTATCCGTCGTGCTACTGACGTAATGATCGCTGGTAAAGTTGCTGTTGTTGCAGGTTTCGGTGATGTTGGTAAAGGTTCCGCTGAGTCTCTCCGTGGCGCCGGTGCCCGCGTTATCGTAACTGAAATCGATCCGATCTGCGCACTGCAGGCCGCAATGGAAGGTTATGAAGTGAAAAAAATGAACGATGCAGTGAAAGAAGCAGACATCATCGTTACCACCACTGGTTGCCGCGATATCATCACCGGCGAACACTTCAAACTGATGAAAGATAAATGTATCGTGTCTAACATCGGTCACTTCGATATCGAAATCGATGTTGCATGGTTAAATAATAACTACGGCAATACTAAAGTTGAAATCAAACCACAGGTAGATAAATATACTATCGATGGTAAAGACATCATCCTCCTGGCTGAAGGCCGCCTCGTTAACCTGGGCTGCGCTACCGGTCACCCTTCTTTCGTAATGTCCAACTCTTTCACCAACCAAACCCTGGCTCAGCTGGAACTCTGGTTGAATACCGACAAATACGAAAACAAAGTTTACGTACTGCCTAAACACCTGGATGAAAAAGTAGCCAGACTGCACCTGAAAAAAATCGGCGTAGAACTGGATACCCTGTCTTCCGTTCAGTCTGAATACCTCGGTATTCCTGTGGAAGGTCCATTCAAACCTGACTACTACAGATACTAATCTGTTTTCAGATACTTTTTCGAAAAGAGACTGGCTCAACGAGTCAGTCTCTTTTTTTATATTCAGATGAACTGCAGGATGCCTGCATTATTATGCCCTAAACTTACAGGCGCCTTCGGCACCCGTAAGTTTAGGGAAGGCCGCCAGCCCGCGGCTGACGGCCTTCCCTAAACCACAGGAATAAATCTGTCCTGAAAGAAAAAAAGCACCTGAGGCGCAAAAAAATCAATAATTTTGCGGCATGACTAAGCTTAGTGTTAACATCAATAAGTTTGCAACACTGCGCAATGCACGCGGTGGCAATCTCCCGGATATATTAAAAATAGCTCAGGACTGCGAACGCTTCGGTGCCGACGGCATCACCGTTCACCCACGCCCGGATGAAAGACATATTCGCTACCAGGATGTACGCGACCTGAAACCATTGGTAACAACTGAATTCAATATCGAAGGCTACCCTTCCCAGGACTTCATGGACCTCGTACTGTCTGTAAAACCTGAACAGTGCACCCTCGTGCCAGACCCTCCTGATGCCATCACCTCCAACACCGGATGGGATACCATCACCTACCAGTCTCAACTCAGGGACGTAATCGCTGAACTGAAAAAAGCTGGTATCCGTGTATCTATCTTCCTCAACCCCGAAGTAGCGATGGTGGCAGGTGCCAAATCAGCAGGCGCTGATCGTATCGAACTATATACCGGCCCTTACGCAGAAGAATATACCAAAGCCAGAACACAACCGCAGAACCTGCAGCTGTTCAACGACTATAAAAACACCGCTAAAGAAGCTACTGCCATCGGACTGGATATCAACGCCGGCCACGACCTTAACCTGGATAACCTCCGCTTCTTTAAACTGCATATCCCGCAGCTGAAAGAAGTTTCTATCGGTCATGCCCTGGTAGCCGATGCCATCTATTTTGGACTGGAAAATACCATCCAGCTCTATAAAAGACAATTAGCTGATTAAGCTCCCAACAATATTTTATGCACATAAAAAAACTCCGGACCTACGGTCCGGAGTTTTTTTATGTGCGAAGGGTTTCACCGCTACGCGGTGAAACCCTTCGCACATCCTGCCACGAGGTACGCCTAAAAAGCGATAAAGCCATCAGCTTACGCAAATGGCTTTATCGAACCCTTAAAACAATCAACATGATTCATATCGGGGTCACAACAAAACCGATATGAATATTTATAATAGTTGCCGCCAGGAGTAGCGGCAATGTTACTCGATTTTACTTCTTTAATAACGCTATATCGAGCACTTGGTTCATTTGCTTCACATAATGAAACTTCAGCCCCTTGATATAGTCAGGATTAATTTCGTTAATATCCTTTTCATTCTGCCAGCAGAGGATGATCTCACGGATACCGGCACGTTTTGCTGCCAGGATTTTCTCCTTGATACCACCTACCGGCAATACCTGCCCGCGTAAGGTAATCTCACCGGTCATCGCCAGGTAAGACTTCACCCTCCTGCCTGTAAACAGAGAGGTTAACGCGGTTAGCATGGTAATACCTGCACTCGGGCCATCTTTCGGAACAGCGCCTTCAGGTATGTGAATATGTACACTCTTCTCTTTAAAGAGCTTAGGATCAATATTATAGGTAGCAGCGTTGGATTGCAGGTAAGTAAGTGCCGTGATGGCAGATTCTTTCATTACATTACCCAGGTTACCAGTCAGTTTCAGGTCTCCTTTTCCTTCACTCAAACTACTCTCAATAAACAGGATATCACCACCCACATAGGTCCAGGCAAGCCCTACCGTCACTCCCGGAGGATTGCCGCCTTTATAGATCTCATTGCTGTATTTGGATTTACCCAGCACTTTCTCTACAAATTCATTGGAAAGCGACTCTGGCAGCGGATTTTCTAAAGCCACTTCCTTAGCCAGGTTACGCATGATGGCTGCAAACTGCCTGTCGAGCTCACGTACACCACTCTCGCGGGTGTAATCAGCAACGATATGTTCTATAACGCTATTGCTTATACGAAACTTACTATCCTTCAGACCATGTGCATCTTTCTGCTTAGGAATCAGGTGTCGCTTCGCAATCTCTACTTTCTCTTCAATGGAATATCCACTCAGATCAATGATTTCCAGCCTGTCGCGCAGCGGAGCAGGGATGGCACCCAGGTTATTCGCCGTAGCGATAAACAACACTTTACTCAGGTCATATTCCAGCTCCAGGTAGTTATCATAGAAGGTGCTGTTCTGTTCAGGGTCCAGTACTTCCAGCATAGCTGAACTTGGATCGCCACGATGATCATTGGCCAGCTTATCCAGTTCATCCAGGATAATCACCGGATTGGAGGATTTTATCTTACGGATAGACTGAACGATACGGCCAGGCATAGCACCAATATAGGTTTTACGGTGACCACGGATTTCACTTTCGTCGTGAAGGCCGCCCAGGCTGAGTCTTACATACTTACGGCCAATAGCATTGGCAATACTGCGACCCAGCGAGGTTTTACCGATACCCGGAGGACCAACGAAACATAAGATCGGAGATTTCATGTCCCCTTTCAGCTTCAGTACGGCCAGGTATTCAAGGATACGCTCCTTGATTTTGTCCATGCCATAATGGTCGTTGTCCAGTACTTTCTTCGCTTTTTTCAGATCATAGCTGTCGGTGGTATATTCGCCCCATGGCAGGTCCAGCAGGAGGTCCAGGTGGTTATACACCACGCTGTAGTCCGGCGTGCTCGGGTGCATACGTTCCAGCTTTTCAATGCCTTTGGTAAAGGCTTCTGCAGCAGCCGGAGGCCATTTTTTGTCCTCCGCTTTACGTTTCATTTCCCTGATCTCACGATCATTGGAATCACCGCCCAGCTCCTCTTTGATAGATTTCATCTGCTGTTGCAGGAAATAATCACGCTGTTGCTTATCAAGATCAGCTTTGGTTTTGTTGGTGATTTTGTTTTTCAGTTCTGCCAGCTGCAATTCTGTCTGCAATAACTTCATCAGCAGCTCTGCCCTTTGACGCAGGTCATTGGTTTCCAGCAGTAACTGTTTGTCTTTCAGCTCCGAATTGAGGTTGGAAGACACGAAATGCACGAGAAAAGCGGGATTCTCAATATTTTTCAGGATGATGCTTGCTTCTGACGGCAGATTGGGAGATAATTGAATGATCTGTGCTGCCAGGTCCTTAATAGAAGAGATATAGGCATCAAATTCTGTATCGTCGTCTGCAGATTCGTCCTGCAGGATAGAAATTTTAGCTTTGAAATAAGGCTCTTCCGTAACAACCTCATCAATTTTAAAGCGTTTACGGCCCTGGATGATGATGGTAGTACCGCCGTCCGGCATTTTGATCAGCTTAACAATCCTTGCCACAGTTCCAACTTCACTCAGGTCAGCTACAACCGGATCTTCGATTGTACTGTCTTTTTGCGCTACAACACCGATCATTTTGTCAGTCTTGTAGGCATCGTTCACTGCTTTTATGGATTTATCCCTGCCTACAGTAATTGGTAAAACCACTCCAGGGAAGAGTACTGTATTTCTTAATGGTAATAATGCCAGTTCATCAGGAATCTTGTCATCCTCTTGCCCCTCGCCGTCTTCACTGAGAGGGATAATTGGCATGAATTCCATTTCATCTTCTGAATTTCCTAAATAAAATCTATTCATCTGAATTATTTAAAGCCACTGAGGACATTCTGTCAGACTCCCCCGACTTCAGACACTCAGTTTAATAGCAGTGGTATATTGTCAAGTTTGGTGCCAAGTGAAAACCCTGCCAAAACGAAGAGCTTTCATACGATCTGCGGGAAACAGAAAGTACAAAAGCTCTTTAACAGTTATGATGTAAAAAAGATTAAATCCAGCATGGCAGACTCGTAAATAATTGTATTTTTTACAAATCTTTTATTTGCGCTTCGCGCGATGGGTTACCATTCGCTGATCATCTTCCATTAAAAAGAAAAAGCGCGGGAGGGCGCTTCTTCCAAAAATATTAAAGTGTTACACCTACCCCCAGCTGAATCGACTGGTTCTTCCAGTTGCTGGTATTGGTAACGCTGCTGGCATCTTTAACATCATTAAATCCGATAATATAACGGGCACTGATGTTGACAATAGGTAATTGCAGCCAGAGACCACCCACACCGGAGATTTCACCTCCCTTAAATGCAGTATTGGCGGCGCCGAATACGTCCTTGTTGCTTACCAGGGCGCCAAACTGAGGGCCTAACTGGAGTTTCAGACGTGGTGTACCTAAATCAATATTTGCCAGTAACGGAATACTGAGATAATTCAGCGTGATTTTTTTGCCATTATCATTCAGGTTACCAGTGTTGTAAATTTCACTGAAGTTGTCTGTGGTTTTGGTTTTGGTAGAGGAGAAAATAGCTTCTCCCTGTACACCAAAACCTTTTGCAAGATTGAGCTGAACGAAGCCTCCCAGGTGATATCCCAGGTTAAATCCGTTCTGATACCCTGTACCATCTATTTTACCCAGGTTGGCACCACCTTTAACACCCCAGCGGAAGAACGATTGTGCGTTAGACGAAACGGCTGTTGCAGTCAGCAACACAACAGCAAGCAAGAGTTTTTTCATAAAAACAAGATTAAATGTCATGGTTAAAATATAGACGCCTGAGGGACCTTTCACCCCTATGAATAGTTGCGGGGTGACAATTACAAAAGCCGTGCTAAATGTTAAGAAAATTAAAAACTGTAACTCAGCTTCGCTGTAAAGTAGCTAAGGAGGCCGTTTTCGCCAGTATTAAAAGTTTTGAAAACGGTATAGGAAGGAGATAAACTTACCTTTCCGATAAGATAAGAGACATTCACCGTCAGGTCGAGCGCGCGCGGTTCGAAACCTGTTACCAGCTCGTTGGTGATATCCACGGGCTTGGTAATAGGCGCACCAGGCTTGTGCGCCGGCTTGCTGGGCTTAGTAGAGCGGGTATAATACTGAAATCCTTTCAGGTTACTGAAATAATTGGCAGTCCCCATCGTCAGGGCAAAAGAAGGCGTTAATAACACCGCATCCTTTGCAGTAAACAGTCCTGTAAAAATAAAAGGATGCCTTACTGCTGTAATGATATTGAAATCGTGGCCCTGCAATGTTGTTCTGGACTTCAATCCGTCGTGCATGCCTTCAGTCACTGTTTTTCCCCAGCCCAAATCTACGCTGACACCGGGTTCCAGCCACCATTTACGATAATAGAAGTAAGCAAACAACTCATTATTGATGGGAGAAAGGGGAACGTCTGAACTATCTGCAAAAAGATACCTGGTATAAGAGATACCTGTTAATAACTTATCATTTTTCGTATAGTCGTAACCTGCAGTGAAATCCCATTCGTACCAGGGATCTTTGTAGGAATCAAACAGGTAATATCCACTTATACTACCATAAAATCCACTTTTATGATAATAGGTAAGGGAGGGAGAAATAAACGTTTTCATTACCAGGGGCAGCTCATAATTCGGCGTCTGGCTACCGTAAGCAGGGTTATTCCCATATCCGACACTGGCGACCAATTCACTTTTCTCCTTCTTACGCAGCAATGAGTCGAGCTGGTGCTCCAGCTCAGCTAAAGTTTGGCCCATCGCAAGATGGCTGCATAACAGTAATAAGAATATAAAGTAAACCCGCATGAATATGCTTTTTCCAAATATAATGCTACCGCAATATAGATGTTTAGCAGTTACCGGGGTCGGATATATGGTTGAAGAGGCAGTAAGTATAGTTGTACCCCGCTTATTTGTCGATAAATAAGCGGGGCTCGTATCTTAAACAAGGTCAATTACGGTAATTTCCGGCAGTATCCCTACTCTTCCCGGATATCCCAGGAACCCGAAGCCACGGTTTACATAGAGGAACTGGCTGCCTTTCTTGTAAAGGCCGGCCCATTCTTTATATATATACTGTGCCGGACTCCATTTCAGGCCAGGGATTTCCACGCCGAACTGCATACCGTGGGTATGGCCGGCCAGGGTGAGGTCGATGTCCGAAAATTCCGGCCTTACCTGTGCATCCCAATGGGTAGGGTCGTGCGACATCAGGATTTTAAACGGAACATCATCGATACCTTCATAGGCTCTTTTCAGGTCGCCGTATTTAGGGAATCGGGACATGGCGCTCCAGTTTTCGATTCCCAGGAGGGCAATTTTATCTTCATTCCGCTGGAATACGGTGTTTTCGTTCATCATCAGTTTCCAGCCCAGGTCTGCATGGACCTTTTTGAGGTGTTCCAGGTTCTGGTGCTGCATGGCGCTGTAGCCATTCGGCTGCTTATCGGGCCATGGGTAATAGTCGCCATAGTCGTGATTGCCGAGGGTAGAATATACGCCCATAGGCGCTTTCACCTGACTAAAAACATCCATCCACTCTTCCATTTCGATGGCACGGTCGTTGACGAGGTCGCCGGTAAAGAGGACCAGGTCAGCTTTCTGGTCATTGATCATTTTCACACCTTTCAGTACTGCTTCCCTGTTGGCGAAACTACCTGAATGGATATCCGAAATCTGGACGATACGCATTCCTTTAAAGGAAGCCGGCAGATTTTTAAAGGAAAGTTTTATCCGGTGGACGTGATAATTGTATTTATTGGAGAAGCCGTAGAGCAGGGCGCCAAAGAGGCTGCCACCTGCTATGAGTCCAAGTCTGTTGAGGAACTGGGAGCGGGAAAGTCCGTTTACGGCTTCCGTTGCCACTTCCTTAGGTGCTGAAAATCTGCGGATTATCCAAACAATTCCTCTTCGCAGATCGTCTATAAGGAGGAAAACGGCGGCGAGGAGTTTGGCCACTACCAGACCGATGAGGATGGCAAGCACATATGATTTAACGGCGTTGGGCCAGTTGTGCCATTTAATATAAGGTAAGAGAGCCACCAGGGCCACACAGGCGATGGAGATGACCCAATAGGTACTATAGGTGATATTTCTAACCCTTGGGGTAGACATATATACCATTGCACGAACAGCCTGGAAGACGTAGATGTCCAGAGCTACCATAAACAGGACCAGTAGGAGGGTATTAGAGCCAGGGCGCATTATTATGATTTATATTAATATAACTAATCAGGCAAGATACCTAATAACTGCAGGTACAAAAAGTTAAATATCATGCAGTTGATATGTAGACGAATAACAAGCAGGTTAATTGTATGTTTTATTTTTTTTCTGTAGAAAAGGAATCCGTTACATTTGGACATCCGAAGCAGTTCAGCCTTAACCCTTTAACCACGGGTTACGAAGGGAGTGTGAATAAAATATATATACCGCGTCGCCTGATTTTTACCTAATCGTTGTATTTTTGTTCGATTGGGGTTACTTTTAATTTTGACAGAATTAATATTGATATCCAAATTACGGGTGGTGACGTTTTGTTATGCGCTGTAATTCATTCAAATAATTAATTTATGAAGTTCACGTTTTACGGACATTCCTGCTTTGCGGTAGAGATCAAGGGTAAGAGCATCTTATTTGATCCTTTTATCAGACACAATGAGTTAGCGAAGAAAGTTGATATTGAAGCCATTAAGGCCGATTACATATTTGTATCGCATGGCCATGAGGACCATACAGCCGACCTGGTGGAACTGGCAAAGCGTACAGGCGCTACCGTAGTTTCCAATTTCGAAATTGTGACCTGGGCGGGTAAACAGGGACTGGAGAAGCTCCATCCTATGAATACCGGTGGTAAATGGAAGTTCGACTTCGGGACTGTAAAATGTACGGTGGCACAACATTCCAGTGGTTTACCGGACGGTAGTTACGGTGGTAATCCGATGGGATTTGTATTTATTACAGAAGAAGGTAATTTTTATTATAGCGGAGATACGGCGCTGACCTATGATATGGAACTGGTTCCATCCTTTGCAAAGCTGAATTTTGCCGTATTACCTATCGGGGATAATTTCACGATGGGCGTAGAAGATGCCATTGCAGCAGCGGAAATGATCGAATGTGCAAAAATAATTGGCGTACACTACGATACTTTTGGCTATATTAAGATAGACCATCAGGCTGCGCAGCAACAATTCAAAGAAGCGGGCCTGGAATTACTGCTGCCGGAAATAGGTGGCACCGTTGAGGTTTGAGGAAGAGATGTTTGTATTGTTTTATCCTCTATCCTATAAATAAACCTTGAATTATTAATTAAGACAATGGCAAGAATTATCGCAATCGCTAACCAGAAAGGTGGCGTAGGAAAAACTACAAGTGCAATTAACCTGGCAAGCAGCCTGGCAGTGCTGGAATACAAGACACTGCTGGTGGATGCGGATCCACAGGCCAACAGCACCACAGGACTCGGCTTTGACCTGCGCAATGTGCAGCAGAGTTTGTATGACTGTATGGTAAACGATGTTCAGGCCAAAGATGTAATACTGGAATCCGATACTCCCAATCTGAGAGTACTTCCTTCTCATATAGACCTGGTTGGTGCCGAACTGGAACTGATCAACCACCCTAACAGGGAACGCGTGATGAAACAGGTGATAGACAGCGTGCAGGGTGATTATGACTTTGTAATCGTGGACTGCTCTCCTTCCCTGGGCCTGATCACGGTAAATGCGCTGGTGGCCTCCAACTCAGTGATTATCCCTGTTCAGTGCGAGTTTTTTGCACTGGAAGGCTTGGGTAAATTGCTCAATACCATTAAAATTGTGCAAAGCCGTCTGAATACGGAGCTGGAAATTGAAGGCATCCTGATGACCATGTACGATGGCCGTTTACGCCTCAGCAACCAGGTGGTAGACGAAGTAAAACAGCATTTTGAAGAGAGTGTCTTTAACACGATCATACACCGTAATACCAAGCTGGGTGAAGCACCAAGCTTTGGTAAATCAGTAATTATGTACGACGCTGCCAGCACAGGAGCGATCAATTATCTCAACCTGGCAAAAGAAATCCTGCAGAAACATAATTTCACAAAAATTAAATCTAAAGACAAAATCTTAGCTATAAACGATGACCAATCCAAGTAAGAAAGAAGCGCTGGGTAAGGGCATCCGCTCTTTGCTCCAAAATATAGATACAGATCTGAAGCAAACAGCTGGTGCGCTGGGTGATAAGGTAGTGGCCACTGCTACTGGTATTGAACGTATCCCGTTAGACCAGATCGTGACCAACCCTAAACAGCCCCGCCGTGATTTTGACGAGGTGGCATTACAGGAGCTGAGTCAGTCTATTAAACTGCATGATATTATCCAGCCGGTTACGGTGGCTAAAATCAGCAATAAAAAATACCAGCTCATTGCCGGCGAACGCAGATGGAGAGCCAGCAAAATGGCTGACCTGAAAGATATCCCTGCATATGTTCGCCAGGTAAATGACCAGGAGCTGCTGGAACTGGCCCTGCTGGAAAACCTCCAGCGCGAAAACCTCAATGCCATTGAGGTGGGGCTCAGCTACAAGCGCCTGATGGAAGAATGTTCTCTCACACAGGAACAGGTGGCCGACCGTATGGGCAAGGAAAGAAGTACGGTAACCAACTATATCCGCCTGTTAAAACTGCCACCAGATATCCAGGTAGCCGTAAGAAATGGCCAGCTCAGCATGGGCCATGCACGCGTTATTACCGGTATTGAAAAAGTAGAAAACCAGTTATTCCTGTATAATGAAATCATAAAAGAAGGCCTTTCTGTCCGTCAGACGGAAGAACTGGCCCGTCGTATGGCTCAGGCTACAGAGAAAGGAAACCAGCAAAAGGCAAAAGTTAAACTGCCGCCAGCCTTCCAGAAAATTCAGGATAACCTGGCCTCGCACTTCTCAACGAAAGTTAAACTGGACAGAGACAAGAACGGAAAAGGAAGTATTATGATCGAATTCTATTCAGATGAAGAACTGGATAGCATTCTGGAAAAAATTGACATTTACGGTGGCTAATAAGGCTGGACAGATTCATCATTTTTTGCGTATAACTTTATTCCTGTTGCTGTGCATAGCAACAGCACCTGTAATGGCTGCTACCACGCAGCAACGGGACACGGTGCCCCCTGCCATCAAATTTACCTCCGATACAACAATCCAGGTAAGTAAAGCAGCGTCGGACAGTGCAGCACATGCCAAACACATGGATAGCATTATCCAGTCTGATAAACTGGGAGAGCCTGCCAACTATCATAGTCCGCGTAAAGCAGCGCTTTACTCAGCAGTTCTGCCAGGTTTAGGTCAGGCCTATAACAGAGAATACTGGAAAATACCTTTAGTATATGCGGCGATCGGTACCTGTACCGGCTTTTTCATTTTCAATATGAAAGAGTATAAGCGTTACCGTGACGCCTACCGTATCAGGTTACTCAACAACCCCGATATTCACGACGAATTTGAAACCATTTACCCGCGTACCTATCCCGCAGATGCCATCAAGGTGATCAGGGACCAGTACCGGTCGTACGTGGATTATTCTGTATTGTTCTTCGTATTGTCATATGGATTGAATATCGTGGATGCGACTGTATTTGCACATCTCCGCTCCTTCGACATTTCAGATGATCTGTCGCTCAGAGTGTCGCCCACCATCATTAATAATCGCACATTAGGCATAGGTGTCAATATCTCTCTCGGAGGGAAAAAAACCAGACAGGGCCTGTATTATGCAGGTCGCTAGTCGCCGCCATCAACATAAAAAAACCGAAGTAAAAGGTTATGAAAATCGCACTGATCGGATATGGCAAAATGGGTAAAGCCATTGATGCCATTGCTACCGCCAAAGGTCACGAAGTTATACTGCGCATAGATATCAGCCATAAACACCTGCTGGACAAGGAACACCTTGGCCAGGCAGATGTAGCTATCGAATTTACCAGCCCGGAAACAGCCTACGAAAACATCCTCAAATGCTTTGAAGCAAATGTCCCTGTTGTTTGCGGCACCACCGGATGGCTGGAAAAATTGCCTGAAATTGAAGAAATCTGCAAAAAAGAAGGAAAAGCTTTCCTGCATGCCACCAATTTCAGCATCGGTGTAAACATCTTCTTTGAAGTAAACAAACGCCTGGCTGAACTGATGGCTGGTCAGTCTCAATACGATGTATGGATGGAAGAAATCCACCATACCCAGAAGAAAGACAGTCCAAGCGGAACTGCCATCACGCTGGCAGAACAACTGCTGCACTCCGTTACCCGTAAAAAAGAATGGGTAAACGAAGAAAGCCATAACCCTGAGCTGCTGCCGATCATCTCCAAACGTATTGATCCGGCGCCGGGTACGCACTCTGTCACTTATACCTCTCCTATCGACGATATCAGCATTACACATACGGCCCATTCAAGGGAAGGCTTTGCTGCCGGCGCTGTAGTTGCAGCAGAATGGCTGAAAGGCAAAACAGGTGTGTTTACCATGAAAGATGTGCTGAACCTCTAAAAGATAGTTTGAATAAAGCCTGCTTTTGCGGGTTTGTCAGGTTATCTATGGCAAAATGTCAAAAAAACGCAGGAACAACTTATATTTGTTAGGTTAAATAATGTTCGCTGCCACCAAAGCACATCCAGGGGGGATGCAAAACAGACGATATGTTATCTAAAAAAACACAATACGCATTTCACGCATTAATTTACCTGGCCGAGAATGTAGACAAAGGACCTATCCTTATCTCTGAAATAGCACAGGAAAAGAATATATCTATCAAGTTTCTGGAAAATATTCTCCTGGAGTTGAAAAACTCTGGTATTCTGGGTAGTAAAAAAGGGAAAGGCGGTGGCTATTACCTGATGAAGCCGCCAAAGGAAATCGCGCTGGCAAGGATTATACGCCTGCTGGACGGTCCTATTGCACTGCTGCCCTGCGTGAGCCTGAACTACTACGAACGTTGCGAGAACTGTCGTGACGAAGCTATCTGTGGTTTGAATGAAGTAATGGGTAGAGTTAGAGACTCCGCACTCAAAATTCTGGAAAACAAGACACTGAAAGATATTCTTACAAGGAATGCCTAAGTAAAAGATTATCAAGAATTTAGAAAGCTCCTGCCCAGGCAGGAGCTTTTTCTTTGCCCCCTATTCCCTCCATTTCTGATCAAATCCTGCCTTACTGCAGGCTGGCTGCCGGTCCGGCATACGTCCATCAAAATATTTTTGCTTTTTACCTATTTAGTCTATCTTTTTTATAGGTTTTATGTATTTTTGTATACCCGCTGCAATAAATTTCAGTGCAGAAGGGCTGGCACAAGGCATTTCACCATAAGGAAGTATTACATGACAGACATTACCACCGCGCTGGACAACAAGTCAGTAGTGGAAGGCATCAGGCTGTTGACGGAGCAATATCCGGGAGCAGTAGCATTTTCCACATCTTTTGGCCAGGAAGACCAGGTAATTGCAGACATTATCTGGCGCAATAACTTACCCGTGCGGGTATTTACCCTGGATACCGGGCGACTGTTCCAGGAAACCTATGACCTCATCGACCTGACGATGGCACGCTACAAACAGCCGATAGACGTGTATTTCCCTGAAACAGCAGCTGTAGAACAGTTGCTGAAGGCTAAAGGTCCGAACAGCTTTTACGAATCAGTTGACAACAGGAAAGAGTGTTGTGGTATCCGTAAGGTGGTGCCCCTGAACCGTGCATTGCAGGGAGTGAAAGTCTGGATTACCGGTTTACGCGCCGAACAATCCGACAACCGTCATGATATGAAAGCGCTCGAGTGGGACGAAAACAAGCAGTTGTACAAATACAATCCGCTGATCCACTGGACCTTCGACGAGATGATCGATCACCTGAAAACGCATAACATTCCTTATAACAAGCTGCATGATAAAGGCTTTATCAGCATAGGCTGCGCCCCATGTACCCGCGCCATCGAGCCAGGTGAGCATCCAAGGGCGGGTCGCTGGTGGTGGGAGATCTCCCATAAGGAATGTGGCCTCCATGGCTGATCATCTTCATAATCTTCTCTAAACAAACACGATAACTTCAACTAATTTATATAGTCCATGACGAATCAGATCAATTGGGAATTTCCTCAGGCACTGGAAGATGAAGCCATCTATATACTTCGTGAAACTGCTGCCCAGTTTGAGAAACCCGTGTTGCTTTTCTCCGGTGGAAAGGACTCCATCACCCTGGTACGCTTAGCACAGAAGGCTTTCTATCCAGGTAAAATACCTTTTCCTTTACTCCATGTAGATACGGGTCATAACTTCCCGGAAACCATCGAGTTCCGCGACTGGCTGGTAGATACACTGGGCCTGGATATCATTGTACGGAATGTGCAGGATAGCATTGACCAGGGAAAAGTACAGGAAGAAACCGGTAAATACGCCAGCCGTAATGCCCTGCAAACCGTTACCCTCCTCGATGCCATCGAAGAAGGCAAGTTTGATGCATGTATAGGGGGCGCCCGCCGCGACGAAGAGAAAGCACGTGCAAAGGAAAGGATCTTCTCTGTAAGAGATGAATTCGGTCAATGGAATGCTAAAATGCAACGCCCTGAACTGTTTGATATCCTCAACGGTAAAATTAATATAGGCGAAAACGTAAGGGTATTCCCTATCTCTAACTGGACAGAGCTGGATGTCTGGAATTACATCCGCAGGGAAAATCTCCGTATTCCATCTATCTATTACGCACATGAGCGCGAAATCATTGAAAGAGACGGACTTTACTGGCCATACTCTCCTTTCCTGAATACCACTGCCGATGAGGTGCCTTATCTCCAGAAAGTACGTTTCCGTACTGTTGGTGATATGACCTGTACCGCAGCCGTGCTCTCCGAAGCAGATAAACTGGAAGATATCATCGCTGAAATTATGGAAGCCAAAATCTCTGAAAGAGGCGCCCGTATTGATGATAAACGCTCTGAAGCTGCTATGGAAAAACGTAAGCAGGCTGGTTATTTCTAACCGGCAAACGGCAATACCTGCACAGGTTTTGCCAGGATGGAACTACATTCCCGCGCCACCCGCGGAAAACACCCGCAGCAGCTCATCTGCTGTACACAAAACAAAACAAAATGGAAGTATTACGTATAGCCACCTCCGGTAGTGTAGATGATGGAAAAAGCACGCTCATAGGACGTCTTCTCTACGATACCAATTCTATCCCCCAAGATAAAATGGAAGCATTACATGCTGCCAGCAAAAGAAAAGGTCTTGACTTCACCGATCTCTCCCTCCTGACTGATGGTCTGGTAGCGGAACGTGAGCAAGGTATTACCATTGATGTGGCACATATCTACTTTTCTACTCCCACCAGAAAATATATCATCGCCGATACGCCGGGACATATCGAATATACCCGCAACATGGTTACCGGCGCTTCCAACGCCCAGGTATCCCTGATCCTCATCGATGCCCGCAAAGGCATTGTGGAACAGACTTTCCGCCATTTCTTCATCGCCAACCTCCTGCGTATTCCTTACCTGGTGGTATGCGTTAATAAAATGGACCTGGTCGACTACAGCGAAGCCCGTTTCAACCAGATCAGTGAAGAATTCCAGCAGCTGCTGGAGAATGCCGGCTACAAAGGCCGGGAGGTGAAGTTCATCCCTGTTTCTTCCCTGTACGGCGAAAACGTGGCTTCCAGCAATGGCGCCATCAGCTGGTACCAGGGCCCTACCCTGCTGGATTACCTGGAGCAGGTTCAGTTTGATCATGCAGACAGCGTACATCCTGCCCGTTTCCCTATCCAGAGTGTTATCCGCCCAAGAACAACGGAATACCACGATTTCCGCGGCTTTGCAGGTAAAGTGGCCAGTGGCCATTTCCGTGTAGGCGAAGAAGTGATATCCCTGCCTTCGGGTCAGCGCAGTAAAATCAAAACCATTGAGCAGTTCGAAAAACAACTGGATACAGCGCATGCAAGAGAAAGCGTGGTGATTACCCTGGAAGATGAAATTGACAGCAGTCGCGGTAATATGCTGGTAAAACCAGATCAGCAGCCTCAGCAGCTGAAAGAGGTTACAGCACAGGTATGCTGGATGGATGCCACCCCATTGACAACAGGAAAAACCTATCTCCTGCAACATGGTGTAAACCGCGTAAAAGCAAAAGTACAGCAGATCAATTTTGTGGTGGATGTTACCAATTACGAGCAGATTGAAGGTAAAACCTCCATGGGCCTGAATGATATCGGTAAGATCACCGTTAAAACGGCGTCGCCGGTACTGGCGGATGCCTATAGCGTGAATCCTGCCAATGGCGCGTTTATTCTGATAGATGAGTTTAACAACACCACTGTAGCAGTGGGGTTTGTTGAATAAATTATACCACTTTATAATGCAAAAAGGCTCTTCCAAATGGGAGAGCCTTTTTGCATTATATCTTTTCGGGAATCTGGTCCCGCCTTCGGCGGGACCAGATTCCCGATGTTAAGCCGGAGCCTGCGGCTCCGGCTTAACATCGGGAGAAATTAAATATTGTCCAGCATATCTTTTGTCATTTTAGCGAGATCGTACTCCGGTTTCCAGCCCCAGTCTTTACGAGCCATGCTGTCGTCCATGCTGTTAGGCCAGCCGTCTGCGATTTGCTGGCGGTAGTCTGGCTCGTAACCGATGGTAAACTCAGGAATATGCTTTTTGATTTCTGCTGCGATTTCTTTTGGTGAGAAGCTCATAGCAGAAAGGTTATAGGCGCTGCGGATGGATATTTTGGAGGCATCGGCTTCCATCAGTTCGATGGTAGCTCTGATAGCATCCGGCATATACATCATTGGCAGGTAGGTATCTTCGGAGAGGAAGCTGGTATATTTTTTATTTTCTTTTGCTTCGTGGAAGATTTCTACTGCGTAGTCGGTGGTACCGCCGCCCGGAGCAGATTTATAGCTGATCAGGCCAGGGTAGCGCAGACTTCTTACATCTACACCATAGCGGTGGTTATAGTATTCGCACCAGCGTTCGCCGGCGAATTTGGAGATACCGTAGATGGTAGTTGGTTCGATGATCGTATGCTGTGGTGTATCCTGCATAGGGGAGTTAGGGCCGAATACAGCGATGGAGCTAGGCCAGTATACTTTATCGAGGTGTTCTTCCTTGGCGATATCCAGTACGTTGAGGAGGCTTTGCATATTGATATGCCATGCCAGTAAAGGATTTTTTTCGCCGGTAGCGGAAAGGATAGCCGCCAGGAGATAGATCTGGGTAATATTGTGACGGATTACCAGCACGTGCAACATTTCCTTGTTCATTACATCCAGCGACACATAAGGCCCGGTTCCTTTCAGCAGATCGTGTTCTTCACGGAGGTCAGACGCCAGTACGTTTGCATCTCCATACATTTTCCTTAAGGCCAGGGTCAGCTCCACGCCAATTTGTCCACAGGCACCAATAACCAGGATCTTATCTTTCTTCATAACAAGTTTGTTGTTGCAGATATTTTTTAAACGGACGTAATATTACTGGGTTCCTGTCTATTTCCGAACAGCACATATATGCGCTTGACAATGCTATAACAATAGCAATTACCATTGAGGAACAGAAATGTTTGTGGATTACAATATTATGACATAAGCCTTACAAGCCGGGTCTGGAAAGGCCAGATTACTACATAATAAAGGTTACCTTTGCAACCTGATTCAACAGAAATAAAATTATGATGAAGCATTTAAAATCATTGTTCCAGGAGCAGTACAATCCGGATAATTTTTTCCTGATTGCAGGCCCCTGTGTGATTGAAGAAGAAGAGATACTGATGACAGTCGCCGAGAAAGTTTCCGGCATCTGTAAAAGACTGGAAATCCCTTACATTTTCAAAGCCTCATATCGCAAAGCCAATCGTACCAGTATTCATTCCTTTACCGGCATCGGTGATGTGGAAGGACTGGAATTATTGCAAAAGATAGGCAAGACTTTTAACGTACCTGTAACATCAGATATACACTCTGCAGCAGAAGCAGCTATGGCAGCAGCTTATGTAGACGTATTGCAGATACCTGCGTTTTTATGCCGTCAGACAGACATCCTGCTGGCAGCAGCAGAAACCGGTAAAGTAGTAAACGTTAAGAAAGGACAATTCCTCAGTGGCGAGTCTATGAAATTTGCCGTTGAGAAAATCAAAGGTGCCGGCAATGATAAAATCATGCTGACAGAGCGTGGTACCACCTTCGGTTACCAGGACCTTGTAGTAGATTACCGCAATATTCCTATCATGCGTGATTTGGGACAACCTGTGGTGATGGACTGTACCCACTCTTTACAACAGCCTAACCAGCCGGGTGGTGTTACCGGTGGTAATCCGAAACTGATCAGTACCATTGCCAAAGCGGCTATTGCTACCGGTGCAGATGGATTATTCATTGAAACACATCCTGATCCTTCCTGCGCTAAATCCGACGGTGCCAACATGCTGCGCCTGGACCTGCTGGAAGAGCTGCTGGAGAAACTGGTGGAGATCAGGAAAGTGGTAAGATAAGCGGGAAATTTTCGCTCCGAACATCTTGATCATCTGAAGCGTTTTACGTATATTCATATAACACTTAAAACGTCTTCATTATGATAAACATCCACCAACTGAAAACAGGTGATACGGTTATTACAAGTTATGGAGGAGTTGAAAGACCTGGCAAGATCCTCGAAGTAGATCACTTCAGTAAAAAGATCCTTGTTGCCACTGATAACGATAATGAGTTGTGGTATGATCTGGATAACCTGTATTCAGTGAAGCTTACACCAGAAACGCTGCTGCAGTTGCAGTTTCATGTAGATGAATCTTCTTCAGGCAACGGCAAAGGCACTTTATATGTGCGTGGGCCATTTTCTGTACGCTGGTATCCGGATGGGCATGAGCCTTTGATAGTACTGCATTACAGGGATGAATTCCGTGAACTGAAGCATCATATTACGCTGAATGAGTTACAGAACCATTATCATGGGATGACTAATTTTCATTTGGAGTAGTATTTAGTAAGATAAAAAAACAAAACCCCGGGGCTGTTGGTCCCGGGGTTTTGTTTTTATTGCCACCAGAGCAAGGGTGGCTTTGTTGGGTCTGGATTAGCTTTGAATAACGGGCCGGTTGGGCGTTCTATGCCGGCGGGCCAGTTTTGACTGCTGGCAGTCATCTGTGTAAATATGCTGGTCAGCGAAGCGACATCTGTGTATAATTGTGGCTGCGGGAAGTTGGCAATCACATTGCCGGTATTGGAATAACAGTTCAGGAACTTTGGATTTTCGCTTCCGTCGTTCACTGGCCTGTTGCCTGCGAAATAATACTTACCATCTGCAGGCAATGATTTTATCCAGGCATAACAATTAGTAATGGAGTCGTTATTAAATCCATTGAGAAACAATGGTCTGTAATACATACCAAGAAAGGCTCCACCTGCTTGCGGGGTATTTCTTATTTCAATAGATGTACCGCAGGCAGCGATCCGTCCGCCTCTTAACCTGCCTACCAGACCAGCGTAGGCCTTGCAGACCATGGAACCTTCAAAGCGGCTGCCGGAAAGTACTGCAAAACTATCCAGGAGTCCAACGAGTCCGCTTGCGTCATAGCTTTCCGGAGCTATAATATCAGCATTAACAGTACAATTGATGATTTTACCACTGCATTTTGCTGCAATAGGACCAATGATGAGGCCTTTAGCGGAGGTGAGGCCATTGGGTGCATATTTAAAATGAATATTCCTGACAGTACCTGTACTAATGATATTCCCAAAAAATCCCATCAGTGCGTAATCTCCATCACCTTCTCCCAGGAAAATATTGGAGATAGTATGCCCTTTTCCGTCTAAAGTGGCTTCAAAATCGCCGATCACATGATACGACTTACCTTTATTATCCAGTTCAATATCATTACCCAAAACGTATTCCTCTCCGGGTTCGGGGACGAAATAAGACGCCATATTCCGTAAATCCTCCTTTGTTCTGATGGTGTATTGATCTTTGGTAACTGTTGTCTGCGTTTTGAGTTTGCTGCTGTCGAAAGTCACACTCAGGGTTAGTTCCCCGTCTTTATATGCTTTCAGCGGGCCATAGTTTATTTTAGCCTGGCCGGCATTATCCGTAGTACCGAAACCATGTACCAGGGTGTCGGTATTTTTTTTCATACCGTTGCTTCCTTTAAACTCGAACGTAAAGGCGGCATTTGCGGGTCCACCGGCAAGGGTAGCATCATACCAGCCGCTTGTTTCATAGCTCATGGCATGATTTAAAAGTTCAGGGCCTTTCCAAAGTGTAACGCGCATGGATACTTTGGGCTGATAAACAGGTGTAGGTGTTGTCGTGTCTGATTTGGACTTCGAACATGCAGACAGTAGCGCTGCTGCCATGAGCAGCTGCAGATGGAACTTCATAGGTTAAATATTTAAGTCGGTAAAATATATGCAGATGGGTTATATAATGTAGGTTATCTAGATATAAAAATATAATATCTCTGCATTTTTTATAATATATATTTTTATCATGTATTCACCATTCGTATATCCGGGACAGTTACTACAGCTCCTGTATAGCCGGTTTAGTCACATGCATAAATCAGCTTGGTGTAACTGTATTCAACCGTGGCCGAACCGGGTGTTGTAGAAGTAATGTAGATGGTATCGACACGTTGATATTTATCCAGCACATAACGATATGTGGTATTACGGATAGGCAATGCAGACGCGGTATTATAGGTTGTTGTACCGGTTTTGAGATATACCGGATTTTTTTGATTGGGCTGCCGGATATACAGGTAGGTTGGAATCAGGCCTATGTCGTATGTCCAGGAGCCAGGATAGGGTTGTTCCTGATAGGAATGTATATAGGTATAGCCGTCGTAAGATGCAGACAGGATACGGCCTTCATGGTCTATTGACAATTGTTTTGCGCCTGTTGTTGGTGTAGGATGGGTAATATGTACAACATCGAGGCCTACTATCAGTCCGTCTGTGGCGTACCTGTAAATAAATGAATCCTTCATCCAGGTTGGATCTGTAGGAGAAGGGAGTGTAACGATTTCATATGCCGGCTGTTTGGTGACCGGGTTTAAGGCGGTATAAAAAGTGGTACGTGTGCTGTAATCCTTTCCCTGTCTGTTTATCAGCAATAGGGAAGTATCTGTGTACAGGATGCTGTCCTGGTAGCGGTAGGCCGATGATTTATCTTCCGAGAAGATTACTCTGCCGGTGGAGTCGTAGGTAAAAGTAACAATGATAGGCTTGTTGGTATTATCACCGACCTTACCTGATCTGGTTTCTACGACGCGGCATTTAAAAGGTTCGGCAGGTGCGGGTTCCTGCTGGGAGATATCGTTGTTTTTCTTTTGACAGGCGGAGCAAATCAGAACTGCGATGACAGCACAGTATAGGGCAAATAATTTCATAGGTTAAATCTTATACGCGGAAAGCGTCATTAAATTTAACCGCAATATATAATAAAAGCTATTACAGATAACGCACAGGGTTTCTGCGGGCGTTCAGGATATAATTTTTCATATTTACCCAGAAAGCCAGGACCATGTACACGATCACCGGTGATCCCATTGTCAGGAAAGTGGCATAGATGAAAAAGAGGCGAATCCGTGAAGTTGCAACACCGAGTTTCTCACCAATTGTACTGCAAACACCGAATGCCTTCCATTCCACGAAATCTTTAATTCGGTTCATGAATCAAATTTATCATTTTCCACTGTTAAAAACAAGCAGTGCAGGATGGACAATTTGGGCGAAAATTTGCCTGATTATCAGTTTATTGGCAGAAAACGGGTAAAAATCCACAATACTGAACGTTGTTTACTAATTAAATATGATAATTAACATTAACATCGTGCAATCACATTCTCACGTGATTTAATTTAAAAACTTGTTGATTTTAGTGTAATTTTGCAGTCAATTTTTAATCGCTCTTAAATATTTTTTATCATGGTGTTTGATATTGACATGATTAAAGGAGTGTATGCGGCATTACCGGGTAAGGTGGAAGCGACCCGGAAGATGTTAGGTCGTCCGCTCACCCTGGCAGAAAAGATTCTATACGCACACTTATCCGCACCTACTACTACACCTTTTGAGAGAGGCAAATCCTATGTGGATTTTGCTCCGGACCGTGTAGCGATGCAAGATGCAACTGCCCAGATGGCGTTGCTGCAGTTCATGACCGCTGGTCGTAGCAAAGTAGCGGTTCCTTCTACTGTACACTGTGATCACCTGATTCAAGCTAAAGTAGGCGCTGTTCAAGATCTGGCGACTGCTAATGATACAAACAAAGAAGTTTACGCATTCCTTTCTTCTATCTCCGACAAATACGGTATTGGTTTCTGGAAACCAGGTGCTGGTATCATCCACCAGGTAGTACTGGAAAACTACGCATTCCCTGGCGGTATGATGATTGGTACTGACTCTCACACCCCTAATGCAGGTGGTTTGGGTATGGTCGCTATTGGTGTTGGTGGTGCTGACGCGGTAGACGTGATGGCTGGCTTACCTTGGGAGCTGAAGATGCCAAAACTGATCGGTGTGAAACTGACCGGTAAAATGTCTGGCTGGACTTCTGCAAAAGATATTATCCTGAAAGTTGCTGGTATCCTGACTGTAAAAGGTGGTACCGGTGCTATCGTTGAATATTTCGGTGAAGGTGCTGATTCATTCAGTGCTACCGGTAAAGCAACCATTTGTAACATGGGTGCTGAAATTGGTGCAACCTGCTCTCTCTTCGCTTACGACGAGAAAATGGCTGACTACCTGAAACTGACCAGCAGAGCGGAAGTTGCTGCAGCTGCTGATACAGTGAAAGAACACCTGCGTCCGGATGCTGAAGTTTACGCTGATCCTGCTAAATACTACGATCAGGTAATCGAAATCAACCTGGATGAACTGGAACCATATGTAAATGGTCCGTTCACACCGGATCTGGCATGGCCTATCTCCAAATTTGCACAGGCAGTTAAAGAAAACAACTGGCCTGAGAAACTGGAAGTAGCCCTGATCGGTTCCTGCACCAACTCTTCTTACGAAGATATCTCCCGTTCTGCGTCTCTGGCTCAACAGGCTATTGACAAAGGTCTGGGTATGAAATCTGAATATACCATCACTCCAGGTTCTGAGCTGGTTCGCTACACTATCGAAAGAGATGGTTTACTGAACACTTTTGCACAGGTAGGTGGTGTTGTACTGGCTAACGCCTGCGGACCTTGTATCGGTCAATGGGCGCGTCACGTAGATGACCCTAACCGTAAGAACTCTATCATCACTTCTTTCAACCGTAACTTCGCGAAAAGAAATGATGGTCTGGCTTCTACCCACGCATTCGTTGCTTCTCCTGAAATCGTTACTGCACTGGCTATCGCTGGTGACCTGACTTTCAACCCGCTGACTGACACCCTGACTAACAAGGATGGCCAACAGGTTAAGCTGGATGAACCTAAAGGTTTCGAACTGCCTGTTAAAGGTTTCGCAGTAGAAGATGCCGGCTACCAGGCTCCTGCTGTTGACGGTAGCGGCGTTCAGGTAATCGTTTCTCCTACTTCCGATCGTCTGCAGCTGCTGGCTCCATTCGCGGCATGGGAAGGAACTGACCTGAAAGGTCTGAAACTTCTGATCAAAGCAAAAGGTAAATGTACCACTGACCACATCTCTATGGCTGGTCCATGGTTGAAATACCGCGGTCACCTGGATAATATCTCCAACAACATGCTGATTGGTGCGGTAAACGCATTCAACGACAAAACTGATACCGTTAAGAATGAGCTGACTGGCGAATACGGTGCAGTTCCTGCTACCATGCGTGCTTACAAAGCTGCTGGTCTGGGTGCTGTTGTAGTTGGTGACGAAAACTATGGTGAAGGTTCCAGCCGTGAACACGCTGCTATGGAGCCTCGTCATCTGGGTGTTCGTGCTATCCTGGTGAAATCTTTCGCCCGTATCCACGAAACCAACCTGAAAAAACAAGGTATGCTGGGTCTGACTTTCGCTAACAAAGAAGACTACGATAAAATCCAGGAAGATGACAACATCGACATCCTGGGTCTGACTACCTTTGCTCCTGGTAAACAACTGACCGTAGTTCTGCATCACAAAGATGGCAGCACCGACGAGTTTGCTGTAAACCACACTTACAACGAGCAACAGATCGAGTGGTTCAAAGCTGGTGGCGCACTGAACGTAATCCGTTCACAAGCTGCTGCTAAAGCGTAATACAACCATCAAGGTTTATAATAAAAGTAAAAGGACCGCAGTATTGCGGTCCTTTTACTTTTATAGCCAGATCAGAAACGCAGCCACACCACATATGCCCGCTTCTCCTTCCCTTTTCGCTCTATCATCATAGTGGCCAACGTCTTTTTATCCAGACTGAAACTATTCATTTCTATTTTGCAGAACCTGGATTCATCTTTTTTCCCGGGATCACCAAACAGGTAGTTTTTCTTTACATTACCAGGAAATAACCATTTGGTATAATTTATACTAAATACTTATCTTCTAATAGCTATAAACGAAAAAACGGTCCCTACTGCGTAGAGACCGTTTTCGTTTATAGTTAATTGTTAGTTAGAATTTTACCCAGGCAATATGTGCTTCATACTTTGAGCCATTACGCTCTACCAGTAATGTAGCAAAGGATTTACCATCAGCACTGAAAGCATTAAGATCAAGGCGGCTATACCTATTGGTTCCGAGCTTTTGAGGATCGCCAAAGAGGTATTGCTGATGGATTTTTGTCCCGTCAAACCAAACCAGCATGGTATTCGTCTTTCCGATCTTACTGACGTTTTCTTTACGCTTAAAACCCTCTTCATCATTTATATTTTCGCTGAGATTGTTATAAAGCAAGTATAGTTGATCGTTGATAAAAAGATGATTCAACGAAAGATATCCGTTTTGCCTTTTTTGTGACGCATCAAACTCCATCAGATTACGGGTTCTGTTATAACTTGAAAATATGTGATAGTTATTATCTCCATATTGGGTTTTGGCGATAGCATAGCTCCCCCCGATATCTGCCCCTTCATTATTTACGCGTGCAACGCCCATATCACCGATTATTTTCAGCGCCGGGCCAAAATCATATATGCCAGCGGGAAGTTTAGGACTGGAAGCAAAAGCGAAATCTTCAAACATCAGGCTGGCTGAACCATCTTTATTTAATTGAAAATTCTGGATGATACCACTATATTTCCCTTTATGTTTCAAATGTTGTTCTGAATAAGTAGTTAATGACGGACACTCGATATATTTATCTACACTTGTTTTAAGGGTAAGCGGATCAATTATATTCATCTTAAGCACATAATCCCCACCCCAGCCTCTCATGGTATATTCTCTTCCCAGGTATTCCGCATCCAGGGTAATAAATAAGTATAATTGTTTATTGGCTGGATTATATTTCAACCTGCCTTCAGAGGGCCTTGCCCCGTAACCATAGGTAGTAACCACTTCTGTAGCAACGGTATGATTTTCTTTCGAAAGCCGCGCGATTAATACTTTACCAGATCTAGCTTTTTCATTAACGTCGGAAATATTTACGATGACATAATCAGCACCATGTACATACATGTCGAGCAGGCTAAACCAATTTTCAGTGCGTTCATAATTACCTTCATTAATAACCTGACCAGATGCTGAATAATGCGTAATTTTTAGCAGACCACCTTCTTTATAACTGTGAATCGTGGCTATTGCATAATTTCCGGATTCAGGATCAGCAGCCACCTGATAGGAAGTGTATTTTGATTTAGCATCACGCTCTCCTATCAACTTTTCTTCCAATAATTTACCCGTATTTCCATCAAATGTGAAACAATAGAGACTTTCATTGCTTTTTGCCGGGTCTACAAAAAATACAGCTACTTGTCCGTTTACCTCAAAAGCAGCACGAAATGAGCCTTTTCCAATCCCTAAACTTCTGATTGCCTGCAGACGATTTTCCAGAGATGCCAGCTTTTTATGATTCGCATCAAATACAATGGTTTCAACTTCAGCTTTTGATGAAAAATTGAAGAATAAAGTATTCCCATTTTTTAATTGTACGATTCTGGCGCCGCCAGATGTCGGTTCATCAATCACCTCACTAAGTACCACCTGTGGGTTCAACTCCTGTGACCTCACATCACCTGCTATTAACAGCAAACTCGCTCCTATACAGAAACAGATTTTTTTAAACATAGTATGATAAGGATAAATAATAAAACTTACCACAATATATACATTTTTAAAAATCAATACATGTTACCATAAAAACAACCCTGGATGTATTTATCTAGTCGGAACAATTACATTTGTTTTCTATGAATTCATTGATTTTGGAATACCTCTGGAGAGATCTCTGCGAAAAATACACTGCTGATCAGGAGCTGATCACTACTACCTTTGCAGACCTGCAAGAACACTATACCGCAAAAGGCAGGCACTATCATACACTGACGCATATACGAACAATGCTCAGTAGTGCTATTTCCCATGAGGAAATGATCCGCGACAAGGACGCATTTCTGTTTGCCATCTTCTTCCATGACATCATTTATAAAGCCACTGCGAAAGATAACGAGGAGAAAAGTGCCGAAAAAGCGGTGAAATTCCTTAAAAAGATAGAATTTTGGGAAGATGAAATTGCTGAAGTGGAGCGCCTGATACTCGCCACGAAGTCGCACCCGCTGCAAAACAACACACCTGATACCGACCTGCTGCTGGACCTGGACCTTGAAGTACTGGGGGCAGCGCCGGAAGTATACCAGGAATACAGCAATAATATCCGGAAAGAATACGCGATTTATCCGGACCTTCTTTATAAACCTGGCAGAAAGAAGGTGCTGTTACATTTCCTGGATATGCCTTTTATTTACCGCACGGAATTATTCCGCGATAAACTGGAAGCAGCAGCCAGGGAGAACCTTAATAACGAATTAGCAACATTATAAACTATGAAACGAATAGTTGTATACTGCGGGAGCAGTATGGGAAACGAAATCATTTATAAAGAGCAGGCGATGTTACTGGGTGCCGCCATTGCAAAGAAAGGAATGGGCCTGGTTTACGGCGGTGCAAAGGTAGGCCTGATGGGTGCTGTTGCTGATGGCGCTTTATCCGAAGGCGGCGAAGTAATTGGCGTGCTGCCACATTTCCTGCAACAGAAAGAACTGGCACATGCCGGCCTTTCTGCCCTCATCCTCACGGATACCATGCACGAACGTAAAGCAAAAATGAATGAGTTATGCGATGGTGTGGTGGCTTTGCCCGGCGGTTTCGGTACCATGGAAGAACTGTTTGAAATGCTTACCTGGGGCCAGCTAGGACTGCATAACAAACCCATCGGACTGCTGAATACCAATGGCTTTTACGATGCTTTGATTACACTTGCAGAAACCATGACTGCCAAAGGTTTCTTATCAGCGGCCAATAAAGACATGCTGCTGCATAGCGATAACATCGAAACGTTGCTGGAGAAGATGGAAGCATATCAGCCACAGGAAGGCCCGAAATGGATTCCAAGCGAGAGAGAAAGCTAGATTTAGAACAGCTGGTGCTTTAAGACGAAACGTCTTACTACGCTGACACGGAAATTACCGGCGCCGAAAGTCTGGTAGGTATTGGGTAATGCCATCTCACTACGGTTGGTATTACCCACATAGTGTATCCCTGCAAAATATTTCACAGAATTATATCCGATAGATGCACGTACGGTGTTGTTGATCTGCCAGCCGAAATCGCGTGTCACCTTGCCGTTTTCCAGGTACAGATTGGTTCTGTTAACTCCAATTCCGCCTGTTACTGAAAGAGATACAAACCAGTGGCGTTCTATCACTAACGTATAAGCATATCCTACGTTGGCCGTACTACTGAATATATCTGTTCTATAATAATGTATATCATGCAGAAAACCTGTATCTGCAATATTGGAAGGGATGAGAGAAGAATCCCCTTTTACTTTTACATAGAAGAAATCACCACCTACTATCAGGGAGCCTGCACTTTTTTTCTGGTATTCGTTCTGCAGATTTGGTGCACGGTAAGAGAATTTCTTATCATTGAAAATATATTGGGTGTTTAAGCCCAATGTGGTATTACGCATATCAGGCCGCTGCGGGTAAGGGTTCTGGCTGGTATAATCTTTACCGTAGACCTGTTCCGCATTGGCAACATAAAAGCCCTTGTACACGGAAGCATACAAATCAATCACCAGTTTCCGGAGGTATACGTGTGACTGAAGATCAAGGTAATTGGTCTTGCCATATTTGTCGTTATGCCTGTTTACGAATGGAAAGTTGAAGCCCAGGTTGAGTCCTATGAACTTGTAGTTAGCGCCGAAACCTATGTTGAACGGGGAGTTTGGCCGGTACAGTATATCTTTTTTCTTCTTAATATCTACAATATCATATTTACTGTATTTCCTGGAGCCATAGAAGCGGAAGGTCAGGTCTTCCGTGAGGTCTTTCAGGTAAGCGGTATCTGGTTCTGATTTCAGCCAACCGAACAGTTTATGCTGCGCGGCCAGTGGAGCGGCTGTCAGGCAAAATAAACAGTAAATAAGCAGTAATCGTTTAACCATATACGTTAAAAAGTTGTAGGGCCGGGCAATTTACAAATTCCCGTTTCATGAAAACCAAAAATCCGACGGATGATAATTAATTAACGTTCGTTGGGCAATTCTATCACTTCAAGTTGTTTTATATTGCCGGCATCCAGCTGAAAGCGCAACAGTGTTTTTACCTTATGCCAGCCTTGTTCTCCGCAGGCACCCGGGTTCATATGTAGCAACTGTAGTGCCGGGTCGGGCATCACTTTCAGGATATGTGAGTGACCACAGATAAATAATTTTGGTTGTTCCGCTGTGAGTTGGGCTTTAATACCTGGTGCATATTTGCCAGGATAGCCGCCGATATGGGTTATCATCACTTTTACATCTTCCAGTGAAAATAATTGTGTCTCCGGATATCTTACCCGTATATCCTTCCCATCTATATTACCCCAAACAGCACGAAATGGTTTAAAAGCTTCCAGTTGTTCTGCCAGTCTGACGTCCCCGATATCGCCTGCGTGCCAGATTTCATCTACTTCTTTGAAGTAGTTGATTACCTGCGGGTGCAGGTAACTGTGGGTATCAGACATCAATCCTATTTTTTTCAATGAAATTTTAATATTTTGGCAAACAGACAGAAGCACCTATGATGGAACAAAATAATGACCTCTCTCCTATTACTGCCCGATTATTAATTAGTTGTCCGGATAAACCGGGAATTGTAGCGAAAGTTTCACAATTCCTGTTTAATTCCGGTGCAAATATACTCGATGCAAGTCAACACAGTACAGATCCTAAAGAAGGACTGTTTTTTATGCGTATGGAGCTCCAGATGCCGGAAGTTCCGGGATTTGAAGCTGCATTTGATGCGCAGGTGGCTGTGCCACTGAAAATGGAATGGAAAATCAGCTACACACAGCAGCGCAAGCGGATGGCCATCTTTGTATCTGCCTATGACCATTGTATGCTGGATCTGCTCTGGCGCTGGCGTAGCGGGGAATTGGGTGTAGACATTCCGGTGATCATCTCCAACCATAAAGCACTGGAAAAAGAGTGTACCGACATGGGCATCCCTTTCCATTACCTGCCGGTTACTGCTGCCACCAAAGCCAGTCAGGAAGCGGAAATCCGGCGGCTGATGGCTGAATTTTCGGTAGATTTTATTGTACTGGCGAGATATATGCAGATATTATCACCTGATTTTGTGAGTTATTTCCCACAGCGGATTATCAATATCCATCATTCGTTTTTACCAGCATTTGCTGGTGCGCGGCCTTATCAGAATGCCTATAACCGTGGTGTAAAGCTGATTGGCGCCACGGCGCATTACGTTACGGACGAACTGGATGAGGGGCCTATCATTGAGCAGGATGTTGCCCGTGTAACCCATAAGCACTCCGTAAATGACCTGGTCATGCTGGGGCGGGATATTGAGCGCCAGGTACTGACCCGTGCGGTAAAGGCGCATATCGATGACCGTGTGATTGTATTGGGAAATAAAACAATTGTGTTCTAGACAATTCTTCCGGGGAAGTGCAGGGCACATAATGCCAGTCTTTCCTGGCTTTCCTGTTTTAATATTTTCAGGAGCTGCATTGCCTTTACCGGCAAGGGCAGCTTTTCTTTTTTAGCCTTTCTTATAGTAGCCTGTACAAAGAGATACAGCTCGCTGCTATCGTGCCAGTTGCCTAACAACTCACCGGCTTTCTTTGCAAATGCCAGCATTTTATGGTAATGGGAAGTGGGTGGCAATACATCCTTCAATATGGTCAGCTGGTAATAGGCATTTTTCATTTTCTTGCGCAGGCTGTGCCATTCTACATGTCCCGCTTTGGTAGAAGGTGCTGTAACACCGCCGTAGGTATCGTCTATATAGGTCAGGAGTAATGTGTTCAATCGCTGTTCCGGTATGGCATCCAGGTGTTCCTTAAATATTTTTGGCAGCTCTTTCAGTGAGGAGAGTTTTAGTCTTTTACTGGCTGTCACCGTTAATGCTGCTGCTACTGCCTGCTTTTCCTGCAACAGCAGATGCGCATAGCCGAATCGCCAGCTGAGTGGTTTTTCGTAGGCGGTCAGTGCACGTGTTTGCAGTTGTGCATCGCGGGCTACACCGGCAATTGCCTGTAACATGCGAACTTTGTTAAGGTAGTGGCCATATTTGAATTTCAGCCCTGGAATGTTATCTGTGAGATCGAAGAAAGCGCGTAATTTTTTTACGCCTGTTCGTTGTTCGTGAACGGCGGCGTGGTCGCGGGGTTTAAGGGCCAGCTTGTTATGCGCAGCGACCAGTGCTGTGGTTTCGGATAACAGATAGTTATATAAGGCTTCCTTTACCATTGTAGTAAAGTTACTGGATTTTTTTCTCCATTTCTGCCTGCCTTCGGCAGGCAGAAATGGAGAAAGGGTAGCTCCGCCTGCGGCGGGAGCTACCCTTTCTCCAGAAATAATGTAGAAGGAATGTTTCTTGCCTGCGGCGAGAGTACTCTTTTCTCCAGAAATTATAAGTGAGAATATTTGTTGTCTGCAGCGGGAGCTACCCTTTCTCAAAAATCATTTTATTAAATCGTATCATCACCGCAATGCGCCATCACGGTTTCGAAAACCAGTGCAGCAGCGAGTTTGGCGGTACGATTATCTAAATCATATACAGGATTCAGTTCAGCCACATCTACTCCTTTTACTTTTCCGCTTTCCATAATGGCGCGGTAGCTTTGCAGGAACAAGCCATCCGGCTGGATGCCGTTATAGGCTGTAGCGCTTACGCCTGGTGCAAATGCGGAAGAAAATACGTCGAGGCAGGTGGTCAGGTATACATAGTCGACCTGGGTGAGAAAGTGTTCTACAGCGGCGTTCAGGGTATCTTTATCATTCAGGTGGAATGCGTCGGCACTTACATAGGTTGCGCCGGATTCTCCTGCCAGGTTAAAGAGCTGACGGGTGTTTCCCAGTTTCTGGATGCCTAAGGCGAGATAATTGAAAGGCTCATTATTGTCTTTGGCTTCCTGCGCCAGCTGGTAGAAGCTGGTGCCCGAAGAAGGGCCTTCTGGTCCCGGAACACGGATATCAAAATGAGCATCTATATTAATATACCCTACCCTTACCTTTTGCTGGTGGGCATATTCACGGATACCACGGGCATGACCATACGCAATTTCGTGACCACCTCCTAATACCACCGGCAGGTAACCTGCCAGCAGTAAGGCTTTCACGGCTTCCGCAAGTACTACCTGTGCATTTTCCATGCGTCCATCCAGACAAGCGACATCACCTGCATCTATCAATACAGCATTCTCCGTCAGGTGAGCAGGGAAATTGCCCAGCATGGCACGGATTGCCGCCGGACCATCTTTAGCACCTACACGGCCTTTGTTACGCCTTACACCTTCGTCGCAGGCAAAGCCCAGAAAAGCCACACCTTTCTGATTTTCTGCCAGCGGAGGCAAGGGTTCCGACAGGAGATTTACCGGTTTTACCACCTGATGCCACCTGAGCAGATCAGGAGTGGTGCCATCGGTACGGCCCGTCCAGGAGCCTTCTGTAGTGGGGTGATAGAATTCCTTTGTTATCATAAGTTTGTAACTATTTCACCTTTTTTCCATACCCTGGAAGGTTTCAGCTTACCCTGGAAATAGAGGATATCCCTGTAGTCGTTGGTAGGATATGCCTGCATATCAGCGAGGAAGCCGGGAACCAGTTGTCCGGCGTTCTTCAGTTCCAGGGCCGGAGCAGCCCTAAAGGTAAGTGCTGCAAACACTTCAGCGGTAGACAATTTTTCGGCGGCACTCATCACAGCGGCTTGCAGCAGCAGATCGCCCATAGGCGCGGAACCCGGGTTCCAGTCGCTGGCGATGGCCACACAGGCACCTTCGTTGAGTAACTTCCTGGCGGGTGCATAGTGCATTCCCAATCCCAGAGAAGCGCCGGGAAGCACCACTGCTACGGTATCTGAAGCCGCCAGCATGGCTATTTCCTTATCTGTGCTTGCTTCCAGGTGATCAGCAGAAAGTGCACCTACTTCCACCGCTACGGCAGCACCGCCGGCAGTAAACTGATCGGCATGAACAGTAGCCTTAAAGCCCAGTGCTGCAGCGCTTTTCAGATAGGTGGTAGCTGCAGGGGCCGAAAACGCTGTTTCTTCTATGAAAATATCTACCCTGTTTGCCAGTGCACCCGCTTTGACAGCAGGTAGTAACTCCTGTAAAACCCAGTCCAGGTAAGCTGTTTCATCCCCTTCAAAATCACGTGGCTTCATATGTGCTGCGAGACAGGTAGGAACCAGTGTAGCTGGTGTATGTTGCCCTGCCAGCTGAATAGCTTTGAGCATCTTCAGCTCACTTTCAAGATCCAGCCCATAGCCACTCTTTACTTCCATGGTAGTAACACCTTCCAGCAGGTGTCTGTTCGCACGGGCGATAGTATTTTCTGTAAGGGTAACCTGGTCGGCTATACGTGTTTTGGTAACAGAGTCCCAGATACCGCCACCAGCGCGTGCAATTTCGAGGTAAGACTTACCGGCAATACGCATGGCGTAGTCGCGGCTACGGCTTCCGTCGAAACAGATATGCGTGTGGCAGTCAATGAACCCTGGCAGTAATACCAGGGGTTCATTGATGGGAAAGATTTCATGTTGCGGATATTCCTGCTGCAGGTCGGTGAATATACCTACAGCCACTATGGTACCGCCTTCTACGATGATACCGCCGTTGTGTATAACCGGCAGTTGATCATCCTGGAGGGCGCCTTTGAGCGGGAGACCGCTCATAGGCAGTATTTGAGAGAAAGGTCCGATTAACATGTTAAGCAGTTTAGATATTGATACCGAATTTTTCCGCCATTTCCTGTGCTTTTTCATAGCCAGCATCCGCATGACGGAAGATACCCATGGCAGGATCATTGAATAAAACGCGGCTCAGACAAGCAGCAGCACGATCCGTGCCATCTGCCAGTACCACCATGCCTGCATGTTGGGAATAGCCCATACCTACGCCGCCGCCATGGTGGAAAGACACCCAGGTAGCGCCGCCGCCGGTGTTAGACATCAGGTTGAGCAGTGTCCAGTCGCTCACCGCGTCGGAGCCATCTTTCATGGCTTCTGTTTCACGGTTTGGAGAAGCTACGGAACCGCAGTCGAGGTGATCACGGCCAATAACAATTGGCGCTTTTACTTTACCTGTTTTAACGAGGTCGTTGAATATCAGGCCGGCTTTTTCACGTTCGCCGAGTCCGAGCCAGCAGATGCGGGCAGGTAATCCCTGGAATGCCACTTTCTCCTGTGCCTGTTTCAGCCAGTTGATGAGATGTGTATTTTCAGGGAACGCTTCCATCAGTGCGCGGTCGGTAGTATAAATATCTTCAGGATCGCCGGACAGCGCCACCCATCTGAAAGGACCTTTACCTTCGCAGAACAGCGGGCGGATATATGCCGGTGTAAATCCGGGGAAGTTGAATGCATTTGGTTCTCCGCCTTCTTTGGCGAATTCGCGGATGTTGTTGCCGTAGTCGAATGTAACGGCGCCGCAGCGCTGCATTTCCAGCATGAAGCCTACGTGGCGGGCCATGCTTTTCAGCGACAGTTGCTTGTAATGTGCAGGGTCCTGCTTACGCAGGTCGGCAGCCGCTGCCAGCGTAAGGCCATTCGGGATGTAGCCATTGATCGGATCGTGGGCGGAAGTCTGGTCGGTCAGGATATCCGGGATAATACCATCTGCCAGTAATCTCTCTAACATATCTCCCGCATCACTTACCAGGCCAATAGACAGCGCTTCACCTTTAGCCATGGCTTCTTTAGCCCATTGTACCGCTTCTTCATAAGAATGGGTCATGCGATCGATGTATCTGGTATCGATACGTTTCTGTATACGGGAAGCATCTACATCAGCACCCAGGAAAACAGCGCCTGCCATGGTTGCAGCCAGTGGCTGAGCGCCGCCCATACCACCGATGCCGGCAGTTACCAGCAGTTTGCCTGCCAGGCTACCGTTGAAGTGCTGGCGGCCGCATTCCATAAAGGTTTCATAGGTACCTTGCAGGATACCCTGTGTACCGATATATATCCAGCTACCGGCGGTCATCTGGCCATACATCATTAAACCTTTGGCGCGCAGTTCATTGAAATGCTCCCAGGTAGCCCATTTAGGTACCAGGTTGCTGTTGGCCAGCATCACGCGTGGCGCCTGCGGATGGGTACGAACGATACCTACCGGTTTGCCTGACTGAACGAGCAAAGAATGGTCTTCGTCCAGCTCCAGCAGTATTTTAATAATTTTTTCCAGGGATTCACGGTTACGGGCTGCCTGTCCGATACCGCCGTAAACTACCAGCTCATCCGGATTTTCAGCTACTTCCCCATCGAGGTTGTTGAGCAGCATACGCAGCGGAGCTTCCGTCTGCCAGGATTTAGCGTGCAGGGTGGCACCGTGTGGTGCTTTATAATGCGGGTGTGCCGCGTATGATTTAATAAAGTCCAAACTGTTCATGATAAATACCGTTTAAGGATAATTGACTATTGGCAGCAGCTTCATTGGCTACGTTTACCAGTGATTGATTGGTGATGATTTTATGTAGTGCTTCGATGTCGGTGGCGAAGATGCGGTCTTTGTCTGCGAAGGTTACGTGCTGACGCGTGAATGCGTGCACCGCTTCCAGGATAGGACCGGATTTGAGCGGACGGCGGAAATCCACTGCCTGAGCGGCATACAGGAGTTCGATTGCCAGGATGTATTCCAGGTTACCGATTACCTGATTAAGTTTACGACCGCTGATAGAGCCCATGGAAACGTGGTCTTCCTGTCCGAGGGAAGTAGGCACGCTATCGGCACTGGCGGGGAAGCAGAGGGTTTTATTTTCTGTTACCAGTGCGGCGGTGGTGTATTGCGGGATCATGAAGCCAGAGTTAAGGCCGGCGTCCTGGATGAGGAGTTTGGGGAGACCGTAGCGGCCTTCGATCATCATGTAGCAGCGGCGGTCGGAGATATTGCCCAGTTCTGCAGCGGCCACAGTAGCGTAATCCAGCGGCAGTGCCATTGGCTGGCCGTGGAAGTTACCACCACTGATGGTATCCTCTGCACTGAAGATGATCGGGTTATCAGTGACAGCATTCAATTCGATGCCGGTGAGATAATTCAGGTGTTCCCATGCGGTGCGGGAAGCGCCGTGTACCTGTGGCATGCAGCGGAGGGAGTATGGGTCCTGAACGCGACCGCAGTCGATATGGGAGGCCATGATCTCGCTATTGTCCAGCATGGTTTTGAGGCGGTGAGCCACCAGCTTGTTGCCCGGGTACGGGCGGATATCGTGTAATCTTGGATCAAAAGGTTTGGCAGTACCCATGAGGCCTTCCAGGGAGAGGGCCCCGATAATATCAGCAGCTTCCAGCGCATTATGGAGGCGGGACACTGCTTTAACGGCGAAGGAGAGGATAAATTGGGTACCGTTGATCAGGGCGAGGCCTTCTTTAGGGCCTAGTGCTACAGATTTCAGCTGTTCCTGCCGGAATACCTGCTGCATGTCAGTGACCTGGCCTTTGTACCATACTTTTCCCAGACCTATCAGGGGCAGGAAGAGGTGGGATAAAGGGGCGAGGTCGCCGGAGGCGCCCACAGAGCCTTTTTCAGGCACACAAGGCGTCACACGGTTTTCGATATGCCAGATGATACGCTCCAGGGTGGCCAGTGCAGCACCGGAAAATCCCTGTGCCAGCGCATGTACCTTTGTGATGAGCATAATACGGGAGATCTCTTCCGGGATACTATCGCCAACGCCTACACTATGACTTTGCAGGATGTTGTATTGCAAAGTGCGGGTATCTTCTTCTGAAATTTTAGTATCGCAGAGCGGGCCGAAACCGGTGTTGATACCGTAAACGGTAGTATGCTGCGAAACGATGGACTGTACATATCCTGCGCTGGCATTGATACGGTCGATGGCTTCAGGCACCAGCACTCCTTTTACTTTACCTGCGGCGATGTCGAGGACTTTCGCTACAGATAATGTATCAATACCATATTTGAAACTATGACTCATGGTTAGGTTTTGTTGATGGTTTGAATTGGTGTATGATTGATTTGGTGTATGATGATTTATCAGATTTTCTGTTTGATTCTATCTGCCAGTGGTGTTTCCTGGACGGACTGTTCTAATTCCGCTATGGCAGTAAGTATCAGCTTACTATGTTTATGTTCATCTGCCATTTCTTCCATGGCTTCGGTGATGGCCTTCCAGATTGGCTGTACACGTTTGAGGAGGGTTTCCCCTTCGGGCGTGAAGGCTACCAGCTGGCGGCGGCGGTCGTCGTTGCAGGAATCTGTTTTTACGAGGCCTCTTTTACGCAGGTTGGTTACCATCTGACTGACGGCGCTGTGGCTTATTTCCAGCTGATCGGCGATATCAATCATTGGCATGGGCTGCCCTTTGGAGAGAATATAAAACACCGGAAACCAGCTGGCATCGAAGGGAATACCTTCCTGTTCGTAGATTTTATTTACTTCCATGAGGAAGTATTCGCTGAGGCGACGAAGTCTGGTACCAAATACCAGGTGACCGAGAGAGGCGTAGAAGGACATGTCGGTAAAAATTATATAAGCACTTATACAATATTACAAAATAATAATGAATCTGCATAATTACAGATTACCGGACGGGGCTGCGGGAAATGCGGCATTATCCGGTAATCTGCATGAAGTTTCTATTATTATTTCTTCTTCTTTTTCTTTTTTTCTTTGTTTTTCCCTTTTTTAGGTTCTTCGGCGGTACCGTCGGCAGCGGCCATATCGAACCAGAGCGGGGATTTATTGGTAGGAACACCGTTGTAGTTGATGGTGAGTTCTTCCCCTTTCTTAATAGCTTTGCGGGTGATAATACTCATGGTTTCTTCTTCGAAGTCCATCTCATACTTGCAATTGGGTGTATAATCGTGGTTATAGATGGAGCAGAAGCCCAGTGCCACGATAGATTCCGACTCGTCGTCGCCCCAGAGGAACAGGTAGTTATGGAGGAAAGTTTTATCAGCCAGGATGGTATCTTCATGGGAAAGTACCAGTACCGGGGATGTTTCGATCCTTGTCCCTGCTGGAATATCTTCGTTTGTAAAAACCCCGCGGCCTTTGCCTTTGGATTTTTGCACGTATAAGTATGGCTTAATCATAGCACAATTTCGGATAAAAGAAGGCGTAAAATAAAGTTAAAGCAAGAAGTTATCAAAATCATCCTGAAAAATTTTAGGTTTGCGCCCCGAAGTTGACAAAAGCGGGGGTGCCTGCGGCGCTTTTTCTTTTGTTCGCAAAGCGGCATAAGGGGCAAAGCAGCATAAGACCTGCGTTTTGTTCTATAGTAATACTTTAAAGAGATTAGATTTTTTTGTAATTATTTAGACGACCTATTTTTGTAACTGAGTTAAATCTGAATTAAAAGCAGCAGATGATAAATTATAATCCGAGGGAATGGTTTACGTTTATATTCCGTTTGCACAAGGCTGATACGGTCAGGAAATTGTTTCCGATGTTCATTGCCCTGTCCATATATTCCGGAATAATAGCCTGGCTGGAGCTGGAAGTCTGGAAGCTGTCTGCCAACAGTGAGGTGAAGAATATATCCCTGATGCATGGTTTGCTGGGGTTTGTGATTTCTCTCCTGCTGGTATTCCGCACCAACACTGCCTATGACCGTTGGTGGGAAGGGCGCAGGCTATGGGGAACGCTGGTCAACAGCAGCCGGAATCTGGCGATCAAGTTGCAGGCCATGTTGCCGGCAGACAATACAGCGGCCCGGGCCTGGTTTAAGGTGATGCTCCCTAACTATGCCTATGCGCTGAAAAACCATCTCCGTAAAACCTATATAGCGGAGGAAATGGAGGCAGTACCAGGCATGCCGGACTACAGCCCGGACCTGACAAAGCATGTACCCAACCAGCTGGCGCAGCTGATTATGAACAAGATCATGGAACTGCACCGGGAAGGTCAGCTGAGCGGAGATCAGCTAATCATATTAAATAATGAGTTACAGTCGCTGACAGAGGTATGTGGCGCCTGTGAGCGTATTAAGAATACACCGATACCATTTTCCTATTCTGTGTTTATTAAGAAGTTCATATTTTTTTATATTATGACGATGCCCTTTGGATATGTATTCAGCCTGGGTTATCTGATCATTCCTATGATAGTGTTCATATTCTTTGTGCTGGCCAGTCTGGAGCTGATTGCCGAAGAAATTGAAGATCCGTTTGGCAAGGATGCCAACGACCTGCCCACAGACGGTATTTGTGGGAATATTCGCATGCATGTAGGAGAATTATTATAGTTCCTGCCCGGCTGCGTACTATTTTAACTTAATTTCGCAGACAGAGTCAAATTTGTACATGGAAAATGAAGCATTACTGGAAAAGTTCAGCGACCTGGTGGAAGAGAAAAACTTCCGGGAACTAACGGTTTATCTGGACGACCAGCTGATTACGGACATAGCAGAGCTCATTCACGAGGAGCCCGACGACGCAGGTGTTATCATCAACAACCTGTCGATAAGTCGTGCTGCAGCTGCTTTCCGTATTCTTGACTTTCCACTTCAGGAGGATGTTATTAAATCGTTAGCCCCCGCCAAGATTGCCGAATTACTGAATGAGTTACCAGCGGATGACCGTACGTCTTTCCTGGAGGAGCTTCCCAGTGAGGCGGTAAAGGAGCTGATAAAGCTGCTGGACCCGGAAGAAAGGCGGATTACCTTGTCGTTACTGGGTTATAAGGAGAACAGTGTGGGTCGTATCATGACCCCTGATTATATTGCTGTCCGGGAAGAATGGACGGTGAAGGAGGTGTTGAATTATATCCGTGAGCATGGGAAGGACAGTGAAACGATTGACGTTATTTATGTAATTGATAGTCATGGCCATTTGCTGGATGACTTCCGTATCCGTGAGTTCCTGCTGGTATCTCCTGACACGGTGGTGCATACACTGATGGACGACCGTTTTGTATCGTTGCATGTCAATGATGATCAGGAGGAGGCCATCCAGGTATTCCGTATGGAAAACCGTGTAGCCCTTCCCGTGGTAGATGACCAGGGTATACTGCTTGGTATCGTCACCATTGATGATATGTTGTGGATTGCTAATGAAGAGCATACAGAAGATATCCAGAAGATCGGTGGTACCGAGGCGTTGGATGAGCCTTACCTGGATATGCCATTACTAAAGCTGGTAAAGAAACGTGTAGGCTGGCTGGTAGTATTATTTATTGGTGAGATGCTGACAGCTACTGCCATGGGCTTTTTCGAAGATGAAATAGCCAAAGCGGTGGTACTGGCACTGTTTGTACCATTGATTATCTCCAGTGGCGGTAACAGTGGTTCTCAGGCTTCTACCCTTATCATCCAGGCCATGGCACTCGGCGAGATCACCATCAGCGACTGGTGGCGCGTTATGCGCCGGGAGATTATCTCCGGACTGTTGCTGGGTAGCACACTGGGATTGATAGGGTTCATCCGTATCCTGCTGTGGAATACCTTCTTCCATACTTATGGCGAGCATACCGTACTGATAGGCGCCACCGTAGGCTTCTCCCTGATAGGCGTTGTACTCTGGGGAACCTTATCCGGCTCTATGCTGCCGCTGCTGCTGAAGAAACTGGGTGCTGACCCTGCCACTTCCTCGGCTCCGTTCGTAGCCACGCTGGTGGATGTAACAGGATTGCTGATTTATTTCTCTGTGGCTTATTCCATGATGAAGGGCGTATTGCTGTAAGAGATTAACTGTTTATAAAAGGCAAAGGGCTTTTCCATTAAGTGGAAAAGCCCTTTGCCTTTTATTCCATACTTGCTTATTACATTATCAGAAGGAGCCGGGATCAATTGGGTGACCAGTAGACGGATTCGCTATATATTTTGCAATCTCCTGTCCGTAATATGAATCCCGATATGGCGCCTTTACCCGTTTAAACAACTCCTTTCCCCAGTCTGCCGCACCATCTTCAGACATTTTCTCATACATTATTTCCAAAGCAATATAGCTGTCCAGGTGAGTAGCTACATAGGCTCTTTCCATTGCTTCTACCTTTTCCCATGCTTTAACATGAGCTGTATGAAATGGAGCCAACTCCCCGGCGTTTAACTTCTTTTCATTTGCTTTGATAAACAGCATGTCTATACTATCCCTTTCTTTAGTTGCAGCCTGCATTGCCTTACGGTAATTCAGCCACTCAGCGTTATATTGAGAACCGTTTACAATTGCCTGTGCGGGTGATTGCCGGTTTGCTGTAACAACTATATTTTCATTACCCACAAAAATCAAACAGCGGAAGGACTTATCTTTCTCCGAGTATATTTCCAGCAGCTCCGGTCCTGAAGACATGCGTCCCTGAAAAGTAGCGCTACCCTTAATCATATAAGCTTCAGGGTAGTCAGCCAAATCCGGGAAACGTCGAACCAGGAATTTATCTCTCTCCTCAAATCCTGAAAAATTACAGGTGATAGTAAAACGTTGTGCGAAAAGATTAGTGGACAAGACCACCAGGGCTGCCACTAAGAGCGAAAATTTCATAGGATGTCTATTAAGTAAAACTACAGTAGGGTCAAATATATAATAATTAATAATAGTGGTTATATCAATAACACCGCTCCTGCACTGTTGTCTCTGCCTTTTCCTTCTTTATCACGAACATATGTTCAAAATCTTTATCAGGGATGGTAGTTACCGGCGATTTAGCGCCAAAAGCCTTGATAATAGGCACTATCGTGTTGGCATGGCCGATAACGAGGAGATGTTTACCCCAGTCTTCGTGGCGGGTAATTTCATAAATCAGTGATTCTCCGGTGGTATCGGCGAGATAAAAGACGGTATCTACCTTTCCGAGGATACGGAAGCTATCGGCTGTTTCAATGCTGCGGCGAAACCGGGTGATATATATTTTGTTGATGCCGGAGTCTTTCAGTTCCTGATAGAGTTTGCCGGCGCGGATGCGGCCTTCGGGGGTGAGTGTGGAATCGTACCCTTCGTACCTTTCGGCATGGCGGACGAGGTAAACGGTTCCGGTAAGGAAAGTAGTATCATCTGAAACAGGGATAACCTGTTTTTCCGGCGCTTTAGGCTGGCAGGCCATCATCAGGCCAATGAGGGAGAATAGTAATATCGGGCGCATACTGTAAAGGTAAGGCTTATAATGGAGGCTCATAACCGGTCATCACAAAGTTGAAGGTCCCTGTCAGTGCCGATGTGGCTGTTCGCGTTTAATCCATTATTTTTATCGCCTAACAAATTTATCAACCGCTATGAGAAAATGGTTTCTGCCAGCCATACTTTTTTTATCTGCCAACACCGCCTATGCCCAGGAATCGCCGCTAACAGTGGACAAAATCATGCGCGATCCCAAGTGGATGGGGACATCTCCCGATAATATCTTCTGGGGAACAGATAATCAAACCATTTATTTTAACTGGAACCCGGACAAAAACCTGTCTGATTCGCTGTACCGTATTCAGCTCCAGCATACCAGTCCGGTTAAGACTGCCGCCACTGAGCGGGGCCTTATCAACGCCAGGAATAACGGCGTTTACAATAATGCCCGTACCATGTTGGTGTACAGTTATTACGGGGACATCTACCTGTATGATATAAAAACAGGCAGGGAAACCCGTATTACCAATACAGCCGCAGCTGAAACGGCGCCTGTATTTATACAACATGATGAGGCCGTGGCTTTCCGCCAGGGGAAGGATATGTACAGCTGGAACCGCAGCAGTGGCAGCATTTCCCAGCTGACCAATTTCACTGCCGGCGCCAAACCTCCTGTAGCAAAAGACGAGCAGGATAAAGGCAATGACCAGGAAAAATACCTGAAAGCCCAGCAGCTGGCCTTATTACAGATCATCCGTGACAAAAAGGCGAAAGCAGATGCCGCCAAAGCCTGGAACAGCCAATACCAGCCTAAGGCCCTGCGTTCGCTGTACCTGGACGACAAAGAGCTACAATCCGTGCAGGTGAGTCCGGATGGTCGCTACATCACCTACCGCCTTTTCGCGGCGCCTAAAGACGCCAGAAACACGATCGTTCCTGATTATGTCACCAGCACAGGTTTCACGACAGATATCCCCGGCAGGGAAAAAGTGGGTGCTCCTAAAGGTAGCTTCTCCAGCTATGTATATGACCGTGTAGCCGATACGGTACTGGCTGTCAGCACAGCACTGCTGCCCGGTATAAAGGACCAGCCCGATTACGTAAAAGACTATACGAAAAAGGACTCCGCAAAAGTGAGGGAAGTAATAGTGAATGGCCCGTACTGGTCGGACAATGGCACCCATGCCATCGTGGATATCCGTTCGCTGGATAATAAAGACAGGTGGATTGCGGCACTGGACCCAGCTACCGGTACTTTAAAAACGGTTAACCGTCAGCGTGACGAAGCCTGGATTGCAGGCCCCGGAATAGGCTGGAGCTTCGGCGGCAGCAATATCGGCTGGATTGACGAAAACACCTGCTGGTACCAGTCTGAGGCCAGCGGTTACTCACATTTATATATCAGTAATGTGGTAAATGGTCAACAACAGCAACTTACCTCCGGTCAATATGAGGTACAGGATGCACAACTTTCTGCTGATAAAAAGAACTTTTTTATTACCACCAATGAAGTTCATCCGGGCGAGAAACAATATTATAAACTTAACATAGCCACCCATAAGCAGGAGCGCATCACTACCATGCAGGGCGCCAACGAAGTGTTTATCTCTCCTGACGAGAAATGGATTGCCTTCCGGTACAGCTATTCCAACAAACCATGGGAGCTCTATATACAGCCTAATACCCCGGGAAGCAAACCGCAACAGGTTACTACCCTGGCACAGAGTGAAGAATTTAAAAAATATAACTGGCGCGACCCGCAGGTCATCACTTTTACCGCCAGTGATAATCAATCGGTTTATGCCCGTTTATATACCCCTGATCAGCAAAAAAATAATGGCGCCGCCGTTATTTTTGTACATGGGGCAGGGTATTTGCAGAATGCACACCGCTGGTGGAGCCAATACTTTAGAGAGTACATGTTCCATAACCTGCTGACAGATCTCGGGTATACGGTAATGGATGTCGACTACAGGGGAAGTGCCGGATATGGCCGTAACTGGCGTACAGGCATCTACCGTTTCATGGGTGGCAAGGATCTTGATGATGAGGTGGACGCCGCAAAATACCTGGTATCGAAAGCCGGTGTTGATCCGAAACGAATAGGTATTTACGGCGGTAGCTATGGTGGCTTTATGACGCTCATGGCCATGTTCACCAAACCCGGTACATTTGCTTCAGGTGCAGCTTTGAGAAGTGTGACCGACTGGGCACACTATAATCATGGTTATACCAGCAATATCCTGAATGAGCCATATACAGATAGTATTGCTTATCTTCGCTCCTCGCCAATTTACCATGCGCAAGGATTACAGGGCAGATTGCTCATGTGTCACGGTATGGTAGATACGAATGTTCATTTTGAGGATATCGTAAGATTATCACAAAGGCTCATAGAATTAGGAAAAGACAATTGGGAGCTGGCAGTATTTCCGGTAGAAGATCACGGATTTACAACCCCCAGCAGCTGGACGGACGAATACAAACGCATCTTGAAATTATTCAATGAAACGTTGCTAAAGTAGATTCGTTCCAGCCCTGACAAATTATATCAAGGGATACGGTGAATGATGAAAAACTGTTATTAACAGATCGTTAATGACAGGACGACATCTCACCGTATCCCTTTTTTTATTTTTTAACAGAATTAAAATTAATGCACGCGTCATGTTAAACTAGCTGCTAAGCCATTAGCAGGCTGATTTTTTTACATTCAGGCACCAGCATCAAACCTCAACAAAAAATACAAGAACCATATGTGTGGAATCGTAGCTTATCTCGGGCAGCGCGAAGCTTACCCGATCGTTTTGAAAGGCCTTAAAAGACTGGAATACCGCGGGTATGACAGCGCAGGAGTTGCCATTATCAACGATGGACTCAAAGTTTATAAGAAAAAAGACAAGGTAGCCGCCCTGGAAGAATACTGCACCGGCAAGGATATGCGCTCACATATCGCTATCGGCCATACCAGATGGGCTACCCACGGTGAACCCTGCGACCGCAACGCACACCCACACCTTTCCCAGGATGGTAAACTTGCCATGGTACATAACGGTATCATCGAAAACTATGTACAACTGAAACAGGAGCTGGAAAACAAAGGACATGTTTTTCAAAGCGATACCGATACAGAAGTACTCCTTCACTTTATTGAAGAAATCAAAAAAAGTAACAACTCCACCCTCGAAGAAGCATTACGTATTGCACTAAAAAGAGTAGTAGGTGCTTATGTAATTGTACTGATAGACCAGGAAAATCCTGATACGCTGATAGCCGCCAGGAAAGGAAGTCCGCTCGTAATAGGTGTTGGCAAGGGCGAGCATTTCCTTGCTTCCGACGCCTCTCCTATTGTAGAATACACGAAAGAAGTAGTGTATGTAAATGATTATGAAATCGCCATCATCAAAAATGATGAGCTGATCTTAAAAAATATCAGCAACGAACGTCAGACGCCATATATTCAGAAACTGGATATAGACCTGGCTGCCATTGAAAAAGGTGGTTATGATCACTTCATGCTGAAAGAGATATTCGAACAGCCACAAACGATCTATGACAGCTTACGCGGCCGCCTGGATGCCAAAAATGGTACCCTTACATTAGGCGGTATCCGTGATCATATGGAATTGCTGAAAAATGCAAACCGTATCATCATCGTTGCCTGTGGCACCAGCTGGCATGCAGGCCTGGTAGCAGAATACATGATCGAAGAACTTTGCCGCATACCGGTGGAAGTAGAATATGCATCCGAGTTCCGATACAGAAATCCGGTGGTAGGTAAAGGAGATGTGATCATCGCGGTATCACAGTCCGGAGAAACTGCCGACACGCTGGTAGCAATAGAAGCCGCCAAACAAAAAGGCGCTATTATCCTGGGTGTTTGTAACGTGGTAGGTTCTTCCATTGCGCGTATATCCGATGCCGGCGCCTACACGCATGCAGGCCCTGAAATTGGCGTTGCCAGCACCAAGGCATTCACTGCACAGCTCACCGTACTGGCCCTGATAGGCCTGAAAGTAGGAATAGAAAAAGGTACTATCACGCCGCAGCGCTTCCAGCACCTGCTTGGTGAAATGGATGCTATTTCTGAAAAAGTAGCTACTGCCTTGAAATTAAATGAGCAGGTAAAAAAGATTGGAGAGAAATACAAAGATGCACGCGACTTCCTGTACCTGGGCCGTGGCTACAATTTCCCGGTAGCACTGGAAGGCGCACTGAAGCTGAAAGAAATTTCGTATATACATGCTGAAGGCTACCCTGCTGCAGAAATGAAACACGGACCTATCGCACTGGTAGATGAAAACCTGCCGGTAGTTATTGTGGCAACAAAAGATAGTTTTTACGAAAAAATCGTGTCTAACATCCAGGAGATAAAAGCCCGCAAAGGCAAGGTGATAGCGGTTGTAACAGAAGGCGACCAAATCATCCCTCCAATGGTAGATGATGTAATTGTGGTTCCGGCAGCAGATGAACTGGTGGCACCAATTATTAGTGTCATACCTTTGCAGTTACTGGCATATCATATTGGCGTATCGAAAGGGTACGATGTTGATAAGCCGAGAAATCTCGCTAAGAGCGTAACTGTAGAATAGATCTAAGAATAGTGTATCCATGAACAAAATCCGAAAAATGCCCCTTGATGAACTGGGGTATAACTTTATCGAAGGTGAACTTCCTAAAGGAAAAGATGAATACTATTTAAGAAACGAACAATGGAAAAACCATGATCAGTACCGCCAATTGACGGCATACGAACTGGAAGCACTCGTACGCAACGACAATACCTCTGATAACTGGAACAACATCTTCGTTTCGAATGAATTTAATCCGCAGCTGGTGCAGCACTGTCACTTTTTCGGGATGGTGCGCATCGGTAAGCTGGAGCCATACTACCTGGAGCACCGTAGCCTGAAACTACCGGTGGGGCTATACCACAGCACCATCTGCTCCTGCGATTTCGGCGACAATGTAGTGATACATAATGTTAACTATCTCTCTCATTATATCATCGGCAACGAAGTTATTGTAGCCAATGTAAATGAAATGGTAACAACAGATGTTGCGAAATTCGGTAATGGTATCATCAAATCCGGTGAACCCGAAAACCTGCGCATCGAAATGGAACTCTGCAACGAAAACGGTGGCAGAGCAGTATTACCATTCGATGGCATGTTGCCCGGAGATGCTTACCTGTGGACACGCTACAGAGACGATGAGCAACTGCAGCAGCAGTTCCGCAACTTCACAGAAAAACAATTCGATAAGCGGCGTGGCTACTACGGCATGGTCGGAGATCGTACGGTTATTAAAAACTGCCGGATGATCAAAGATGTAACCATCGGTACAGATGCTTACCTCAAAGGTGCCAACAAACTGAAAAACCTTACCATCAACAGTAAAGCAGAAGCCAGCTCACAGATAGGAGAAGGCTGCGAAATGGTGAATGGTATCGTCGGCTTCGGGTGCCGCATCTTCTACGGTGTAAAAGCAGTACGTTTTGTGATGGCCTCCCATTCACAACTGAAGTATGGCGCGCGACTCATCAACTCTTACCTGGGTAATAATTCTACGATCTCCTGCTGCGAAGTATTGAATTCACTCATATTTCCGGCACATGAACAGCACCATAACAACTCCTTCCTATGTGCCTCACTGGTGATGGGACAAAGCAATATGGCTGCAGGTGCTACCGTAGGATCCAACCATAATTCCAGGGGTGCCGATGGCGAAGTTATTGCCGGCAGAGGCTTCTGGCCAGGACTCTGTGTAAGTCTGAAACATAACTCCCGCTTTGCCAGCTTTACATTACTGGCGAAAGGGAATTACATGTCAGAGCTTAATGTCAGCATTCCATTCAGCCTGGTTAGCAACGACGAGCACGACAACACCCTTCGCATCATGCCTGGGTACTGGTTCCTCTACAATATGTATGCGATTGCACGTAATTCCTGGAAGTATGTAGACAGAGATAAGCGTATTGTCAGGATGCAGCATCTTGAATATGATTTCCTGGCACCGGATTCCGTAGAAGAGATGTTTACAGGACTTGCTATCATGGAAGTGGCTACTGCCAAAGCCTGGTATGCCCTGCCTGAAAACATGCCTAAAAAAGAACTCTCCGAAAAAGAACTGCGTAAGAAAGGAAAAGAGCTCCTGCTGGAACGTCCGGAAGATGTGAGCAGGCTCACTATCCTGGCAGACAATATGGAAAACAGCGGCCGCAGAACGCAGCTGTTGAAAGTACATAAAGCATATCCGGTTTTCAGGGAAATGATCGTTTTATATGGCATCAAAAATATACTGGAAGCACAGAAGCCTTCCTTCCTGGCATTACAGGCGGCCATAAAGAATGCAAAGCGTTCCTCCTGGCTCAATGTCGGCGGACAGCTCATGAAAACCGATACCGTTGAAATGCTCAAACAGAAAATACGTAAAAACCGTATCTCTGGTTGGGAACAGCTGCATGAAGCCTATAAGGAAATCAGTGACGAATATGCTTCCGATAAGCTGCAACATGCCGTTGCATGTATGTTGGAAATAAAAGAAGTATCTTTAAAGAACTTCTCAACAGCTCAACTGGCAGAGTGGCTGACAGACAGCATACAAACCAAGGAATGGATCGCAGAAAGTATTTTCAAATCCAGAGAGAAAGACTATCTGAATCCGTTCCGTAGAATGACTTATAGCAACGAACAGGAAATGAATAAGGTAGTAGGCAGTCTGGAAAACAACAGCTTTATCAACACTACCATGAATGAGCTGGATGAGTACAAGGAAAAAGTACGACAAATCATCAAGGAATGGGAACTGTAGAGAAAATACGCTGTGGCTGGGCTACAAAAGATAAGTTATACCAGGATTATCACGACCATGAATGGGGTACTCCTAACCATGACGACCATACGTTGTTTGAAATGCTTTGTCTGGAAGGTGCACAGGCCGGTCTTAGCTGGTATACCGTGCTTACCAAAAGAGAAAATTACCGCAAGGCATTCGATAACTTCGATGCGCATAAAATGGCGAAGTACAACGAAAAGAAAATAGCTTCGTTGCTGGAGAATCCGGGTATCATCCGTAATAAATTAAAGGTAAATGCCTTTGTAACCAATGCAAAAGCATTCCTGGAAGTGCAAAAGGAGTTTGGCACTTTTGACAGGTATATCTGGTCATTTGTAAACCACAAACCTATCCGGAACCACTTTAAGTCTATGTCGGAAGTACCTGCAAAAACGGCCATTTCCGATGCGATGAGCAAAGACCTGCTGAAACGTGGTTTTAAGTTTGTGGGCAGCACTATCTGTTACGCCTATATGCAGGCTGTGGGTATGGTCAATGACCATGTGGCGGATTGCTGGAAATCGAAGAAATAATTATTTACATATGTATTTACGAAAAGAGGTGTGCCGTTGGCACACCTCTTTTCTTTTTCGTCCAGCCTGCGGCTGGACGAAAAAGAATGTATTTATTATGGAATTAAAATTTCGCTCAGATCTTTGTTTTTTATAAAATTATTATCCGTGAGGGTATTGAGGAACATATACAGCTGGCGTTTCTCCATATCATTGAGCGGGATACCGTTTTTCACCAGCGGATCCGTAGTGGCAGTAGCTTTTACGCCATGGTCATAGAAGTTGAATACCTGGTATATATCAAAGAAGCGGCCATCATGCATGTAAGGTGCAGATTTCATGATGTTACGCAATGTAGGTACTTTAAACTTCAGGAAATCGCGGGTATTACCGGTAATTTTCATTCTTCCAACATCGTTGAGGGCTTCGAGGTAAGGCAGGCCATTGCTGCGGAATGACTGGTCTGTAAATAATGGTTCTTTATGACAGACAGCGCATTTCTGCTGGAAGATGCCGTACCCCGCCTGCTCTTCCGGTGTGAAAGCCACCTCTCCTATCTTATTCATCACACTATCATATTTACTGCTGGCAGAAATCATGGTGGCCACAAACTGTGTGATGGCCCTGAACATCCGCTGGCTGGTGATTTCTTCGGTACCAAAGGCCGCTTTAAACATTTTACGATAGTTCGGGTCTGCCTGCATTTTAGCGAGCAATTCCTTCAAGTCTACGCCCATTTCGGTAGGCTCTGTAAGTGGCGTCAGTGGCTGGATTTCCAGGTTATTCACCCCTCCATCCCACATAAAATCCTTTTCAAATATCATGTTGAAGATAACCGGAACGGAGCGATTACCCTGCCGGCCCAGCACCCCATGCGCCAGTGCATGATCGAAGTGCCCGAAGGCGGCAAATTGCTGATGGCAGAAGCCGCAGGATATCGTGCTGTCTTTCGACAGGCGGTAGTCATAAAACAGGTATCTGCCCAAAGCAATACCCTCGCGGGTAAGGGGATTCTGTGAGAAATCGTATACAGGAGCGGGAAAGCCTTTGGGAAGTTCGAGCTTAACCGGTTTGGGAGAATAAAACAATTCACTACCCCTGGCGCCATCCATTTTCCAGGTGTGGGCCAGCAATACTATTACGAGAATAGTAGCAGTGATATATGATATTCGTTTATTCATCCACGTAAGGTTATTTTTCCGGTGGCAGCAGTGAAAACATATGCTGGTAGTTGTTGGCGACCCTGATGGCCGCGGCTCCGGGAGCCATTACTATCGGGCCTTGAGCCAGACTGATTACATTTTCGCCATGGAACCAGGATGCTGCGTTTGCTTTAATATTCAACGCGGCAGTATGCGATTTTGTTATTACTAAAGGCGTGGTAAGGTTGATAGTTACCTTACGAAGGCTGTTATAAGGCGATTTAAAGCCCCCTACGTGCAGTTGAAATTCATGCAGGGCAGTTGGAGCTGATTTCGAATGGCCTTCCATTTTAGCCATGATATAACCACTATTCCATGTCCAGAACATACCATTTTCAGGCGCCAGTGCGCCGGCCTGTGCGCCGCTAACATTTTTGATACTGTCGACCCCGATTGTCCAGGAAATGGCGGTATAGGCAGCGGCAGGGATTTCAGGCAGATATATGGCGCGACCAGCCGGATCGGCATCGTTTATCAGAAAGTATTGGTCAGGCACACGCACCACTTTGCCATTGTCTTGCTGCAATTCGATGTTGCTGATATAGTACATGAATTTTGAGATGGTCAGCGTCTCTCCTGCTGTGTTCGTATAGGCAGTTTCGTTATAGTGCAGTGGTTGATCATCTACATAATTAAAAAAAGATATGATAAGGGAAGTATCTGCGGGGGGAATGCGGGCGGGGATATCTCTCCCTAAACCAGACATAACAAATGGCTGGTAACAAATCAACAGGATAGTAATAAGGGGAAAAAAGAAAATCCGCAAAATCATGGTATTCCTTTTATGTAAGGAAGATACAATGATTTTGCGGATATAACTGCTAACTGGTTGCTAACTTAATTATTTTCTGCGATATCCCAATGCACCGTAGTAAAAAACTACAATAAAGCACACTAAAGGAATACCATAGGAGAATGCCAGTGACTGCGCTTCTGTAACAACTCCCATGAGGTAAGGCACAGCGGCGCCACCTACGATGGACATTACAATAAAGGACGCACCTTTTTTAGTATTTCTACCCAGATCTTTTACACCCAGTGCAAAGATGGTGGGGAACATAATAGACATAAAGAAAAATACGGCAATCAGCGCATATACGGAGATTGCACCGCTACCACTCATTACCACCGCACATAATGCCACGTTGATGATGGCGAAAAGCGCCAGTAATTTATTGGGCGCTACTTTACGCATGATAGCAGTACCAACAAAGCGGCCTACCAGAAACAGCACCATGCCGGCAGATAACAGGTACGCTGCTTTTTCATTGGAAGTACCATGCCAGTAAGTAGTTACATAGTTAATGAACAGAGCACCTACACCTACCTGAGCTGCTACATAGAAGAACTGTGCTACCACACCCAGAACGAAATGTCTGTGGGAAAACAGCGATCGTTCGTCTGCCACAACTTTAGGACCTTCTGCTACATCTTCCTTAATTTCAGGAAGTTCAGTTTTATAGAAGAAGCCAGCAATTAACAGTACCACCACGCCAATGACGATGTAGGTTAGTTTTACGGTAGACAGGTCATCTTTACCACCACCGAAGAACAGCGCGCCGCCAATGACAGGGCCAAGGAATGAACCTAAACCGTTAAAGCATTGAGAAAGGTTGAGACGCTGTTCTGAAGTTGCAGGCGAACCCAATACCGTTACATAAGGATTGGCGGCAGTTTCCAGACAAGCAAGTCCGCAGGCCAGGATAAACAGTGCCAGCAGGAAGAAGTCGAAACTCAGCGCATTGGCAGCCGGGAAAAACAGGAAGGCACCTGCAGCGTACAGCAGGAGTCCCATGATAATTCCTTTCTTGTATCCGAATTTATTCATGAAAGCACCGGCAGGCAGTGCCATCAGGAAATAGGCGCCAAAATAGGCTCCCTGTAACAGGGTCGATCTGCGTGGCGTGATATTCAATACTTCCTGGAAGTGTTTGTTTAACACGTCCAGCAGGCCATATGCAAGGCCCCATAAAAAGAAAAGACTTGTAACCAGAATAAATGGAAACAGGTAGCTGGGTTGTTTCCCTCCAACTGGAGCGGTGCTGGTATAGGTGGAATTACTTACTGCGCCTCCGGCCATAACGAGATGTTGAGTTCAGGTGTGAAAATTAATTTTGTATCAGTGCTGTTGGCTGATCCTAGCTGATGGATCTGTCGAGGTGTGTATAACCTCCGTCTACGTATAGAATTTGTCCGGTTGTATGAGAAGATCTGTCTGAGAGAACGAATACGGTGGTGTTGGCGATTTCTTCAGAAGTGGTCATTCTTGTTTCGAAAGGAATTTTAGAAGTGATGGCAGCCAGTTTCTCTGTAGGATTAGGCAGGGAATTGATCCATGTTTCGTAGAGTGGCGTCCATACTTCAGCAGGGATGACCGTGTTTACGCGCACGCTGTAAGGCAGCATTTCTACGGCCCATTCGCGGGTGAGTGCGTTGATAGCTCCTTTGGAAGCAGCGTATCCGGAAGTATTTCCCTGTCCGGTGGTAGCTACTTTAGAGCCGATATTTACAATATTTCCTTTAGTGGCTTTCAGGTAAGGCAGTGCGTAATGCGCCAGGTTATAGTAGTGGGAAAGATTGTTTTGCAGGGATTGCATAAATCTTTCAGGGGAGCCGCTTTCGAGGCCTACACCGTCGTTGGCACCTGCATTGTTAACCAGTCCGTCGATTTTACCATATTTTTCAACGGTAGCATCGATTACTTTTTTACAGTCTTCCACTTTTCCCAGTTCTGCTGTTACTGCGAAGGCTTTTCCGCCGGCGGCAACGATATCTGCTACTGTTTTTTCGTTATCAGCGGCTTTACGGCCGGCGATAACAGCGACAGCCCCTTCTGCGGCCACCAGTTTAGCAATAGCTTCGCCAATGCCTTTGGCGCCACCAGTAACGATAATCACTTTATCCTGTAATCCTAAATCCATGATCGAAATATTATAAATGATAAAATGCGATGGCATTGCCACCCATTATTTTTTGTTGTTCTGCAGATGATAACCTGCTGATATAGTCTGTTATGATATCCTTTACTTCGCCGTATTCAGCTGCCAGGAGGCATACCGGCCAGTCGGAGCCAAAGAGGAGCCTGTCGCACCCGAAGGCTTCCAGGACGGTATCCAGGAATGGTTCGAACTGATGCGCTTTCCAGTTTTTCCAGTCGGCCTCGGTAACGAGTCCGCTCACCTTACAGTAAACATTGGGAGCAGCGGCGATATTACGTATATGAGCAGCCCAGGTATCCAGTTCACCTTTTTTGAAATCAGGTTTGGCGAGATGATCGATAATCATTCGCTGGTCCGGAAACTGTGCTGTAAACTTTTCAACAGCTGGCAACTGGTGTGGGTATACGAGGATATCATAGGAAAAGTCATATTGTGCAAGGGCCAGAATCCCACGGCAAAAATCTTCCCTCAGCAGGAACATGGGATCTGGTTCCCCCTGAACAATATGACGAAAACCTTTGAGTTTTGGAAATTGGGAATAGTAGTGTAATTGTTCACTGATACCTTCGGCACGGAGGTCCGTCCATCCTACTACCCCTTTGATAAAGTCGTGTCTGGCAGCCAGGTCGAGGAGAAAAGCGGTTTCGTTTTCTGACTGGTCTGCCTGAACAGCAACGCATCCGTGGATGCCATGTGCTTTAAACACAGGCTCCAGCTGTTCCGGGAAGAAATCCTTCCGGATAACTTCCATCGTATCATCGATCCACGCATCGCGGATGGGATCATACTTCCAGAAATGTTGGTGCGCGTCAATTATCATAACGTTAGATTAGTTGCTCGCAAAGCAGCAGAGCAGCTGCTTATGCTGCTTTGCGAGAAAAAAGTGCCGCAGGCACTATAAAGAAAAAATTCTGTCCATCATTACCCACTTCTCCCCTGGTTTTGCAACAGGGATGGCCTGCTGATATTTCCACATCAACTGTTCCCATTCCTGTACCTTAGGATTAGTGGCGTCCATCGCACCTTTGCGTTCGAAAGAGAACGAGGCATCCGTTTCCATGATCATAAACAAACGGTTACCAGCGCGATAGATTTCCATGCCGGTGATACCGCTGTCGGTGATGCTCTTTTTTATTTCCGGCCAGACATCCCGGTGATAGGTTTCATACTCGCCTATCAGCTGTGGGTCATCTACCAGATCTAAAGCCAGACAATATCTTGCCATATCAGTTATTTATAGGCTACAGCCGTTTGTTTGGAAGATCCCAGGTTATCGATACCCAGTTCAACAACGTCTCCTGGTTTCAGGTATACCTGTGGGTTCATACCGAGGCCTACACCAGCAGGAGTGCCGGTAGAGATCACATCACCCGGGAGCAGGGTCATGAACTGGCTGAGGTAAGATACCAGGAAAGGTATTTTGAAGATCAGGTTGGCAGTAGTACCGTCCTGCATGGTTTTGCCGTTAACGGTAAGCCATAAACGCAGGTTGTTGACATCGGCGATTTCGTCCTGTGTAGCGAGCCATGGGCCTAAAGGCGCGAAGGTATCATTACTTTTACCTTTTACCCACTGACCACCTCTTTCCAGCTGGAATGCACGTTCGCTGTAGTCGTTGTGCAGGCAGTAGCCGGCAACATACTCCAGTGCATCTTTCTCTTCCACGTAGCTGGCTTTTTTACCTATCACCACCGCCAGTTCTACTTCCCAGTCAGTTTTTTCGCTGTTACGCGGGATGATGAGGTTATCGTTAGGACCTACCAGCGAGGAAGTACTTTTAAAGAACACGATTGGTTCTGCAGGGATCGCTGCATTTGTTTCTTTAGCGTGGTCGGCGTAGTTGAGGCCGATACAAACTATTTTGGAAGGGCGTGCGATAGCAGATCCCAGGCGGGTACCGGCAGGTACCTGCGGACAGCTGCTACTGTTGGCAGCCCACCATTCAGCGAGGCGTTGCAGACCATTCGTCTCAAAAAATTTCTCTCCATAATCTTCGCCAAATGCGCTAACATCAAACATGCCGGCATCTGTTGCAACACCTGGCTTTTCAGCTCCTGCTAAACCAAACCTGATAAGTTTCATTACACTATTTTTATTGTTTGCTATTATTTTATTTCTTTCAGATGTTCCACCTGTAAGTGGCCATCTTCTACCCTGAGGTCCATTACCGCATCCAGTTTCCCGTCTTTTTCCATGGAGAAATAAACCTGTTCAGGTTTTGCGGTTGTCTGGATAACAGGTTTGTAACCTTTTGGAACCGGCATGGTCATGGTTTTATTGACACCTGCAAATTCCACGTAGAGGACTACGTTATCTGGTTTATCGGAAGGTTTTATTTCAGCAATAAAATCTTCGATGATTTTACCGGATTTAATATTCTTTTTATAGGAATTTGTTGTTCCGGAGGCTGCAGCGGCTACTTTACCGAGGCCTTGTACATTTTCCATGTACAACCATACTGGTTTTGGCGGTACGGTGGCCCAGAAAATCTTCAGTGCGCCATTGCTGCTGTCTACGCTGGCGTGGTAATAGCGGGGAGCTCGGTTAGGCTTTACTACGCCGATATAGGCGCTGTTAGGTTTATCCCATGCTACGCGGATTACATCATTATCGGAGCCTTCTGTGAGGATGGCCTGGTCGAAGGATTTTTCTTTTTCCTGACCATTGATAGCGAACTTAATCACCACCTGCGCGGTGTCTTTGGTTCTGTTTTTCAGTGTTACATCCACTTTTCCGGCCGCGGTGGCGGGTGTCATCGGAACAGAATCAGATTGTGGCGCAGAAGCTGCGGTATTACTCTTACCATTATTACAAGCGGCAAACCCTAAAGTAGCCAGTGCCAGGTAAACGGGAAAATGTTTCATGAACGTTTAGGTGATTTGTTATAAAGCTTAAAAATAGGCATTCGACCTAAAGTTACACTCAACATATTAAATTATTAGTTATTAAGACGGATAAAACCTCCATCGATCGGGTAATCACTACCGGTGATGAATCCGGCTTCATCCGAGCAGAGGAAGAGTGCGAGGGTGCCTACTTCAGCAGGTTTAGCCATACGTCCGATAGGCTGGGTCTTGCTCAGTTTCTCGAACATTTCTGCTTCTTTGCCAGGATAATTTTTAGCGATGAAACCGTCAACGAAAGGAGTATGCACTCTGGCCGGAGACACGCAGTTACAGCGGATATTATCGCCGAGGTAATCTTTGGCTACGGAGAGGGTCATGGTCAGTACGGCACCTTTACTCATGGAGTAGGCGAACCTGTCCGGAATACCTACGCTGGAAGCGATAGAAGCGATATTTAAGATAACGCCGCCACCTTGTTGCTTCATCTGGCCAATAACAGCATACATACAGTTGTAGGTACCTTTAACGTTTACGTTATAAACGCGGTCGAAGTCCTGCTCCGCAGTATTTTCCAGTTTACCTACATGTGCGATACCGGCGCAGTTCACGAGGATATCCAGTTTGCCGGCAGATTGGATAATATTATTCATTACAGCAACCACCGCTGCCTGATCGGCAACGTTGCAGGCGTGTACCTGTGCTTTACCGCCATCGGCGATAATTTCATCGGCGGTACCTTTACCGCCATCTTCGTTCAGTTCCAGGATATGCACCTGTGCACCCTGGGCGCCGAAACATTTAGCTATCGCCTGTCCTATGCCGCTACCACCACCGGTGATAACTGCCACTTTATTATCTAATCTGAACAGCTCCATCGTAATTAAAATTTAAGGGTTCTAAAATAGGATTAATAGCTTGTGGATTACAACTGTATTTTCGCTGTGTATTATACTTTATTACCCTTTTTTACGAGAAATACGTGTTTTTTGAGGTAAATACATGAAACAATGCATTTTTCAATAAAAATTTCCTGTTATTCTTCGGGTAGATGAATATGATTTTTTAGAATAATTTGCGCCCACTATTTGCCAACTTAAAACCCACTTTTTAGAGTTAGACTATGTTCAGAAAATCCCTTGCCATACTGGCATTTACATTTATGTTTGGTACAGCCGCCTATGCCCAGAAACAGGTTTTCCCAGGAAGCGTGGGAATTGGCCTTGACAGTACGCTCATGGCCGCCAAACTACACATCGGTGCCAACGTCACAGATTCAAACGTATCCACTATCAGGATAGGAAGACCCAACGATCAGGGTAACCGTGACGTACCCTTGTTTGGCATGCCCGGGGCCTATAATATCGATTTCGCAGGCTACCGTGATGTTGCCCAGAATCAGACCGGAGCGCGTATCAGGGCGGAAAGGATTAATCTTTGGGGAACCTACTCACTGATCCAAGGTATGGACCTTGTATTCCTCACATCTAATGGCGGTGGGGTTGATTCATTAAAAGAACGTCTGCGAATCACGAATACAGGCAAAATAGGTATTGGTACCAAACAACCAAACGCAACACTATCGATTAATTCTTCTGAGCTGAATATGCAGGAAATTACAAAAGCCGGCATTCACTCCAGCAACGCAGCACTTATATTTGGAAATGCCGCTCCTGGCGCAGATAGTTATATACCACTTATAACAGGACGCTCACAGGCTCCCACTACACCTTACGGATTATATGTCATTGGTCAGGCAGCCGATGTTGTTCCTTCCGGGGCTGACGTATTTTCTGCTGCCATTTTGCTGGATGCACGCTCAAAAACTGGCGACGGTACATTAACAAATAATAACGTTTTGTCAGTGTCAAACTACGGAAACCCCATGTTAATGGTAAAAAGCAACGGCGCCGTATGTGTTGGTACCACCGATGCCAAAGGCTATAAATTCGCCGTCAACGGAAGTGCCGTATTTACGAGGGTTGTAGTCAAAGAAAATGCTAAATGGCCAGACTATGTTTTTACTACCGATTATCAACTGCCATCGCTGGGTTCTCTGGAAGACTATATCCGCGAACACCAGCACCTGCCAGGTTTCCCGGCAGCTGCTGAAGTAGAACAGAACGGCCAGGATGTTGCCGCAGTAAACAGACAACTGGTACAAAAGGTAGAAGAACTTACGCTATACATCATCGAACTAAACAAAAGACTATTACAGCAGGAAGAAAATATCAAAGCCTTAAATGATAAAGTTGCCGGTAAATAAAATACCAGGGCTGTTTGGACTTATATTTGTATAAACCGATATCCTTAACAGACCGGAATAAACCATGATGATAAAACTTTATAAAAGCCTCCTTTTACTTGCAGCGGCTGTCACCTGTTTCATTACCGCCGGCGCACAACAGATACCGTTGAATAAATACGGCCTGGCAGTGCTGACAGACAAAAAACAATATGAACAGCTGGTGAAGAAAGACAATGCACAGGAACTGGTAAATCTCGAAAAGTATATTCCGGGTATTAAGAAAGATGTGCGTTATGCCACTACCAATAACTTCACCCACCAGATATTATATCCCGACAACAACACGTCGATATATCTACGCCGGCCTGCAGCGGTGGCACTGAAAAAGGTACAGGACATCCTGCACCAGCAAGGTTATGGACTGCTGATATATGACGCATACCGCCCCTATCGCTGTACAGAGCTGATGTTTAAGATCGTCCCGAATGATCTCTATGCTGCCGACCCAAGGAAAGGCTCCGGGCATAACCGCGGCGTAGCCGTAGACCTCAGCATGGTAGACCTGAAAACCGGTAAGCCCGTAGCCATGCCCACCGACTTCGACGATTTTACTTTCAAGGCACACCAGAACTACCAGCCAAAGGACCCAACTGTAACGGCTAACCGCAAATTATTGCGCGATACCATGAAAGCAGCCGGGTTCAAGGGCAGCAGCACCGAGTGGTGGCACTTCTATCTACCTGATTATAAAAAATATCCGCTGATGGATATTGTGTTCTAAATACTTACGGCCAGCAGCAATGTTGGCCATTTTTTTTGCACTCACCGGGAAAAACACCCCTTCCCTCCCGGAAAACCACCTATTTACCAATAACATTTAAATCTCTATAAAAAATACTTATATCTTTATCCGCTTTTAATACTATACTGTCCGGCGTTTTCACCTGCATCTCTGGTTAATATGCCCGAGAGTTGATCGCCGGAAATCAGGCCGTTTGTAGTATAAGTCAGGGCCGGATCACTGCCGCCGTATATTTTAGACTGTGAATTCGCTATAATGATAAGGTTGGAACACGTGGTGAAAGAAGAGCAGAAAATGCTGCCGGTGCCAGTTAAGAAAGAAATCACCCCGGCAGAAGTTGCGGTGATCAACCGGCCAATGATATTCGGTAAACTGGGACAGATAGAAGTTCCGGATGGCGCAAAAGAACAACTGGATAGTGTTGCTAACATTTTAAGCAGCTACCCGGATGTGAATATCCTCATCATCGGACATACCTGTGATATTGGTAGTCAGGCGGCCAACATGAAAGTGGGTGAAGCCAGAGCCAAAGCAGCAGCGGCTTACCTGGTCAGCAAAGGGGTGGCGGCTTCCAGGATTGAAACTAAATCTGAAGGAGAAGCCCATCCGCTGGTACCGAATACTTCAGAAGAAAACAGAAGGAAGAACAGAAGGGTAACGATTGTGTTGCAATAACCAATAGTATTGTATAACTGCTACGGTTAATCGTAGTAGTTATATCTATTATCTTGATAACTTTAAAAATTCCTACAAGCGGCCGGGGTAGGATCTCCCGGCCGTTTGCATTTACGCTTATCCATAAAAACAAGCATTTCGCTCCCTAAAATCATCACTTTACAAATAACACATATATCTATCAAAAGAATATATTTAGCTTTGCCGGCTAATTCAATCCCAACTAATGGCACCAAATCTCCCGAACACGTGGTCTGCAAGGATGCGACTTCCTCTATTGTTATTTTTCTTCCTATGTTCTTCTGTAAAAATTTATGCACAAAACATCAGTATCACCAGCGTTGTACCCAATGAAGGGAAAGCCGGAGATGTGATCACCATCAATGGTCAAAACCTCGGACTCAACAATGTTGTATTTTTTGGAAATAAAAAGGCCAGTGTTATCACAGCCACCAACGACTTTATAATGGTAAAGGTGCCGGATGGTGCAGACTATGACTATATTACCGTAACAAACCCCTCCACCGGTTATATGGCTCAAAGCAGTACCAGGTTTGTACCGCTTATCTCTCCGGCAAAAACAACTTTTGGTTCCCGCGACTTCAAGTTATATGATCATCTGTCGGATGGTCTCATTGATGGTGCCATCAATGATTTCGTTTTGCTGGATGTAAACAGAGATGGAAAACCAGACCTGATTACGGCCAATGGAACTGCATATTATCCTGGTATAACATTACGTCTGAACAATAGCACCAGTACAAATATCGCCTTCCAGCCTTTCATTTCTACGACCGACATGACCGCCTATGGCAATGAAATAGTGCTTGCCACTGGCGACATCAACCGTGATGGCTATCCTGACCTCGTGGTTGGCCTGAGAGATAGTCCCCAGATTCTTGTCATGTATAATAATGGCGACAATCTTTTGCGGGTGAACAGGACGTTTAATGCCGGCATTCCTATAAACAACCTGGTTGTTACCGACATTAACGGGGATGGTCTGGTGGATATCCTGGTGGGCAGTAAGGGTAGTGGTCAGATAACATTACTCCAAAATACATCAGTGGGCACTGACGTAACTTTTAGTCCCCTGACACTAAACATTAACGATCAATTCCGAAATCTATATGTGCAGGATATAGATGCGGATGGAATTCCGGACATTATTGGCAGTTTAACCGGTATACCCGTGTTCTTCGTAGTAAAGGGAACAGTTGATGGCGTGGGCAAATATGCCTTTGGCAATTACAGGAAATATTCGGTCGCAGAATCGCCTTCGGATATCCTGTTTTATGACTTTAACCAGGATGGTAAACCCGAACTTATATTAGCCTATGGTAACATGCATTCCCTTGGCATCATGCAGCCGGCATTGGATGGCAATCAGGAACTGATCTTTCGAGAACTAAGTCCCATTAAAGTTTCCGGCGCCCCGATACGTATGTCAATGGCCGATATGAACGGTGATAAAAGTCCGGATATCCTTGTCAGCTATTCCCTTCAAACAGGTACAGGTTTCAACGCAGGTCTGCTATTAAACCGTAGCACAGGCCCGCTCATTTCATTTGACAGCGAGCAATTATTTGCTGCCAAAGATACACCGATGAAGAATATTATAACAGACCTCAATAATGATAACAAACCTGATCTCATCATCGGATCATCCATCAACCATTCCATTTCTATATACCAGAACCAGATCAGCCTTCAGCCGGTGATTAAGACCATTTCACCCACCATGGGTCCTGCAGGAAGCAGTATGGTCATCACCTGCGATAACGCCAACGCTGTAATGGCTAAAAACCAGGTTTTGATTGGTGGAATACCCGCTACGGTAACTGGCAGTACATCCACGCTTGTTGCCACCATACCTGCCGGCACCGCCATCGGCCCCGTTACTTTAACAAATCTGGATAACGGCCTGCAGGCCAGCAGCGGCAAGTATTACAATCAAATTGTAACGCCTAACCGTAATACGCTGGGTCAGGCAGATCTGCAGCATACCCCGTCTACAGACCTCGCACTGAATTTCAAACCATATTATCTGTTATCTGCTGATTTTGATAATGATGGCAAACCTGATCTGATGGCTGCTAATTTCGGCTTCGCTTTAAATCCGCTGAGTTTTCAATTTTTCACAAACAGCAGCAGTAATAAAGCGCTTTCCTTCACTCCTACAACTACACAGCCATTTACCAATTCCAGCTATTCAGCTACCGGACAACCTGCAATTGCAGACTTTGATGGCGATGGTAAAATAGATGTTGTATTCCCTGGCTATAACAACAGCGCAGGTGATGCGATCGTATATGCCAATACCGGTACGATGAGTAACTGGCCAGTAGCCGGCACCTTCCCTGTTGGTATCCCTTCTGATTTTACAGATGGTGTTGATATCGATGGCGATGGCCTGGCAGATATCTTTACCGCAAGTGTTTCTACAGGAGAGATTGCTATATTAAGAAATACCAGTACCGCCAAAGGTAGCTTTGCCTTTGTTAAAGCTACTTTACAAAACTCCAGGCCTGTTGGGTTTTCTCAGCAATTCGCTAAGCTGGTAGATATAGATGGAGATAATAAACCAGACATTGTATCGCTCGATATTAACAGAGCTTACTTTTATGTTTGGCGTAATACCAGTACTCCAGGCAACATTTCCTTTGCCACCCCTTCACAGTTCGGCACCATTGCCCGCCCTCAGAATATCAGCATTGCAGATGTTGATGGCGATGGCAAACAGGATGTAGTTATTCAATATGCCGCTAACGTATTTGTATACCTCAATGCGAGCTTCTCCGGCTCGCCATCATTTGCGCCAGCAATCTCAATGCCATCTGCTAACAGCAGCATTGTAACAGTGGGAGATATTAACGGCGACGGCTATCCGGACCTGATTACAGGCAATACCGCAGCACCTTTTATAAATGCTTATGCCAATTATGGTGCACCCGGACCCAGAGGTTTTAATACAGCTGGTATCACCGTAAATGACGCAGGAGACAGACCTTATAGTTTTGTTACGGGAGATTTTAACCGCGATGGCCGCACCGATGTGGTGGCAGCCCTGGCTAATTCCAGCGTATTAAAAACTTATCTCGCCAACATTGTAACCGCACCAACATCACCAGCAAATAATATTGTTCTTTCAAATATTACAGATGCTACCGCTACTATCAGCTGGACAAACGGCAATGGTGAAAAGCGTGCAGTATTTGTAAAAGCACAGGCAACAGACAATGCTGCTCCTGCTAACGGTATCGAATACACGGCAAATACCATCTTCAAAAGCGGCGGCCAGATCGGCACGAGCGGCTGGTACTGCGTATATACCGGCACCGGTAACACGGTAAATATTTCAGGCCTTACAGGTGGCTCTTCCTATACCGTAATGGTAGCGGAATACAATACTGGCGGCATCGCTGGCAATGCGTTTTATCAGACAGCTACCGCCAATGATAATCCGGCCAGCTTTACCACGAAGGTTGCTAATCTTCCATGCGACGTAGCTACGTCCCAAACCAATGGCGTCTCCATGGACTGCTCTCTTTGTACAGTGCTTAACCCCACCAACGGCGCGGACAAAGACAGTACTACCTATAGTATCCTCATGACGCTCGTGGGAACGAGTCCCGGATCAATATTCCAAACACTTAAATTCCCTGAAGCCGGTACCAGTGACGATATCATTAAACTGAAACTAGGAATCCTCAATACAACCATTTCCAGCGGTATGCTGAACAATATTAAGATAAACACGGAGAATGGTGGTGTCAGCAATAATGATGTTGTTACACTGGGTAGCAGTTCCTCTGCATTGAGTGTTGTTGTGGAAGGTGGACTTATTTACGTGAAATATAAACCAGGGAAGAATTTTGATGCGATCACAATAACAACCTCCGGATCTAATCCATCCTTAAATATCTATTATGCAACAAAGCTGGTAGCTTCACCAGTGGTTACACCAGATCCGGCGATCATTTGTACGGGTATTACTACTATTAATTTAACGGCGACTTCTCTTAATGCAACGATCGACTGGTATGATCTCCCATCGGATGGCATTAAACTGGGAACTAGCGGCAGTGGTCTGCCATTTACGACGCCAACTATCACGGCTACCACTACGTACTATGTACAGGCTACCCGTACTTCAAATGGTTGTGTAAACACTGTCAGAACACCAGTCACCGTTACTGTGGGCAACAAGCCTGTTTTAACCAAACAACCAGCAGATACCGCCGCTATAATAGGAATCCTGGCCTCTTTCAGCCTCGAGGCAACTGCAGCGGGCGGCATAAAGGGTTACCAATGGCAAATCAATACCGGCACTGGCTTTAAATCAGTAACCGACGCCGGTGCATATTCCGGAACTACCACCGGCACCATTACCATCAAATCCCCTACCGCCGGCATGAGCGGCTACCAGTTCCGACCCATCGTAACAGGTCTCTGCGGCTCCGTTTACGGCAACATTGCTACTTTAACCGTAGGAAAAGGAGACCAAACGATATCCTTCAATCAATTCATAAATGGTTCTACGGTCAATACTACCTATGGCGTTGCCACATTCTCAGCTGCGGCAAAATCAACATCCAACCTGTCGATAACCTACAGCAGTAATAACCCTGATGTTGCCACTATCGACAACAACGGTAACGTGACTATTACCGGGGCCGGAGATGTCACCATTCAGGCATCACAGGCAGGAAATGCTTCCTATAACGAAGCTGTACCGGCAACCCTCAACATACACGTTGTACCTGCCTCGTTAACTATCACAGCTGAAAACACAACTAAAACCTATGGCTCCCCGGAACCTGAAATTCAATATACCGTTGCAGGCTTGATAGGCAATGATAAAATGACAGGAGTACCAGGAAGAACACCCGGCGAAAATGCAGGCAACTATCAAATGACACTGGGAACCCTCTATGCTGGCAGTAACTATTACCTGGTACTTTCCTCAGGTACATACTTCACTATTACTCCACAGGACCTTATTGTCACACCGGACCACCAAAATAAAGTATATGGCACCAATGACCCTGTATTAACCTATACCGTAACAGGACTACTGGGAAATGACCAACTCACCGGTAACCTCGAAAGAGAGGTAGGGGAAAACATTGGAACCTATTATTTAAAGCCAGGTAACCTGACAGCCGGAGCTAACTATGTGTTGGATATAGCACCGCAAACCTTAGTCATTACCCCGGCACAACTTGCTGTAAAAGCCATTGCTACAGGCAAAACCTACGGCGAAGATGATCCGGAATTGGAGTACACCGTTGACGGCCTGGTAAATAATGACAGATTAAGCGGAACACTCAGCAGAACAGCAGGCGAAAATGCAGGCGCGTACCCTATTTCTCAGGGTACGCTGACCTCCTCTCCCAACTATAGCATCAATTTCACAGGAGATAATTTCACCATTGCACCAGCAACCGTTACTGTAACAGCAGCACCTGCTACCAAAATATATGGCTACAGCGATCCGCAATTCCTGTTTACCGCCACCGGCCTTTTAAACAATGATGTGGTCACCGGTATGCCAGCCAGAATCACGGGAGAAAATGCCGGCAACTATAATATTACCCAGGGAACTTTAAATGGCGGTATCAACTATACGATCAATTTCATTGGCAATACCCTTGAAATCATACCGGCAGGCGTAACAGTTACCGCTACCCTACAAAGCAAAGTTTACGGGGAATCCGATCCGGCATTCAGCTATACTTCCACCGGACTACTCGGCAATGACCAGTTCACCGGGGCCCTTTCACGTACCAGCGGGGAAAATGCAGGATCGTACGATATCACAGCAGGAACATTATCCGCAGGCAATAATTATACAATTACCTTCAACAGCAATAAATTAAATATTACACCGGCCGCACTGACCATTACAGCTGATCCAAAAACGAAAGTCTATGGCACCACTGACCCTGCACTAACCTATACTACATCAGGATTACTGAATAGTGATCCCCTCAGTGGAACATTGGGAAGAAATGCCGGAGAACAGGTAGGCGACTATGCTATCACGCAAGGGTCTGTATCCGCAGGTAATAACTATATCATTACCTTCTATACGCGTAACCTGAGTATCACGCCGGCAGCGCTTTCCATCAATGCTGATGCGAAATCAAAAACCTATGGCACCAGTGATCCTGCTTTAACTTACACAATAACCGGTATAACCAATGGTGATCAGCTCAGTGGAAAATTAAGCAGAGATCCAGGTGAAAATGCAGGCAGCTACAGCATTACACAAGGGTCTCTATCTGCTGGTAATAACTACACCATTACCTTTAATAACGGCAAATTTGATATCACACCGGCCGCACTAACGGTGACGGCTACTACTAAAACAAAAGTATATGGCACGAATGATCCAGCGCTTACCTATACTAGTACCGGCTTAATAAACAATGATCTGATCAGCGGTATATTAAACAGAGATGCCGGAGAAAACGTTGGACAATACAACATCACACAGGGATCATTATCCGCAGGAAATAATTATAATATTTCCTTCAATAGCAGTAAACTGGATATTACACCGGCTGCTCTTAGCATTACAGCCGATGCCAAATCAAAAGTTTATGGCACTTCAGATCCGGCATTAACGTATGCTACCATTGGCCTTGTTGCCGGCGATCAGTTCACGGGTGCATTAACGAGAGAAGCAGGTGAAAATACAGGACTGTACAACATTACACAGGGATCATTATCAGCAGGTAACAATTACAATATCACCTTCAATAGCAATAAACTAAATATTACACCGGCCGCTCTCAGCATTTCAGCCGATGCCAAATCAAAAGTTTATGGCACTTCAGATCCCGCATTGACTTATGCCACCACCGGCCTTGTTCCTGGTGATCAGCTTACTGGTGCATTAACAAGAGATGGAGGTGAAAACACAGGACAGTACAGCATCACACATGGATCATTATCCGCAGGTAATAACTATACCATCAGCTTCACTGGTAATAAACTGACCATTAACACCGCAGCACTTACCGTTACTGCTGATGTAAAAACGAAAGTCTATGGCACCGGTGATCCGGCACTGACCTATACCGCATCAGGATTGCTGAACAGCGACAAACTCAGTGGTGCACTGAGCAGAAATACCGGAGAAAATGTGGGTGATTATGCCATCACGCAAGGGTCTTTATCCGCAGGTAACAACTATACTATTACCTTCAACACACGTAACCTGAGCATCACGCCGGCAGCACTTTCCATCAATGCTGATGCGAAATCTAAAACTTTCGGAACCAGTGATCCGGCATTAACTTATACTACAACAGGTTTGATCACCGGTGATCAGCTCAGTGGAAAGTTAAGCAGGGACGCAGGCGAAAATGCAGGCAGTTACGCTATTACAAAGGGTACGTTAAGTGCCGGCAACAACTACACCGCTACATTTACCGGTAATACTTTCACAATTAATAAGGCTACCCAAACGATTACCTGGTCGCAGACGCTGTCATTAGGTTGCGACGGCAACACCAGCATACAGCTGAATGCTGCTGCCAGCAGCGGTTTTCCGGTAAGCTACCAGATAAATAATACAACGCTGGCCACTATCAATGGCAGCACTTTAACTGCTACCGGCTCTGGTGCAGGCGTGATTAGCGCTTCACAGGCAGGCGATAACAATTACGAAGCAGCGGTAACGGTAACCAATAATGTAAATATTCTTTTGCCATCCATGGTAAGACAACATTGGAATGATGTTTTAATGTTTGATAATACCAACAATAATTACCTTACATGGCAGTGGTATAAAAACAACACAGCAGTAACAGGAGCCACCAGCCAGTATTTCAACGAAAACGGTGCTTTGAATGGCATCTATTATGTGATGGCTACTGATAAAAATGGTAATCAGGTACAATCCTGCCCGATTAACGTAAGTGCTTCAGGGTCAGTAAGCGGTGGCATCAGCGTTGCGCCTAATCCGGTAGCAAAAGGAGCCACAGCTACGGTTACCAGCCGCTATACCGAAGTACAGTTAAATGGCGCCATGCTGCTGATTACGGATATCACCGGTAAAACCATTGCACAATACAAAACAGTATTACCGGTAATGCAGGTGAAAATGCCGATGGATGGAGGGTTCTATATAGTAACCCTGCTCTTTACCAACGGCCAGAAAGCTACTACCAACGTTATTGTCAACTAATATTCTGCACAGCTGCCGGTATATGCCGGCAGCTGGCTTAAATCAACTTATTTATCATGATTAGAAATATAGCAGGTGTTTGTGTTGGTTTGATGATCATATCAACTGCCGCCAAAGCACAGGAATTTGGGATAGGCCTCAGTGGCGGATTACAGGGGCTACAATACAAAGCCGCCGGACAAAACAGTAAAATCCAGCCGGGAGGAATCCTCGATATCGGATATACGTTTCCGTTAGGAAAGAAGATTAATCTCATCAGTGGTATCACTATTGGTAATTATGTTACAAAGATTAGTCTGGGAGATGGACAAACATTATCTGCCTACCAGATAGATGATGCAGGGTCTGCATTCAGATTTGATGTAACGCCTACCGGTTATACGGAGAAACAGAAATTTCTCGCCGCAGGCATACCGGTATTGCTGCAATACCATACATTGGGCAAAACGCAGTGGTACATCAATGCCGGCGCTAAATTGCTGTTTCCTTTCAGCGTGAAATATGACGCCAGTGCCAATCAACTGGTGCTGAGTGGCTACTACCCGGATTATAATGTGGAGCTGCATGATCTCCCCCAGCATGGATTTGGAACTGTCAGTAACTGGAAGAGTAACGGCGGACTTACGCTCAAACCAGCTGTTACCCTCAGTGCCGCCACCGGGTTCAGTTTCGCGCTAAGTAACTTACGTTTATACACAGGCCTCTACATGGACTACGGCCTCAACGACATTCATGAAAAGGCCACTGATGGCGCTTTGGTGGCATACTCCCCCACCAGCATCACCGATGTAAAAGGCAATAGTGTGTTAAAGCTGAACAGCGTAGATAACGCCAGACTGGTGAGTTTTGGGTTGCAGGTAAAATTAGGTATTCCTTCCAGACGGACTATTAAAATAGAATCATCTTCAGGGCCAGGCTGCACCGTAGTGCCGCCACCCGCACCAGTGAAAGATACTATTGTCATGGTAAAACAACCGGAGGCAGTACACGTGGTAAAAGAAGAGCAGAAAATGCTGCCGGCACCAGTTAAGAAAGAAATCACCCCGGCAGAAGTTGCGGTGATCAACCGGCCGATGGCATTCGGTAAATTGGGACAGATAGAAGTTCCGGATGGCGCAAAAGAACGACTGGATAGTGTTGCGAACATTTTAAGCAGTTACCCGGATGTGAATATCCTCATCATCGGACATACCTGTGATATTGGTAGTCAGGCGACCAACCTGAAAGTGGGTGAAGCCAGAGCAAAAGCAGCGGCGGCTTACCTCATCAGCAAAGGCGTGGCGGCCTCCAGGATTGAAACTAAATCTGAAGGAGAAGCCCATCCGTTGGTACCGAATACTTCGGAAGAAAACAGAAGAAAGAACAGAAGGGTAACGATTGTGTTGCAATAGATGGCTAATAACCGGGCCGCAATAAAGCAACAAATGTCTCTTTCCTCCAAATTTGACTATGCTGAAATAATCACTATTTCCATGAAAAAAAAGACAATTATATACTTTGGTCTGTTTGCAGCTACTATCAGTAGCTGCAAAACAGCTCAAACAGGTGTATCAAAGGAGACCCGGACCTATCTGAAACAATGTGCAGATTCAATCAACAATATTACCCGCACTCCCAATGCTCCTTTGCCATATTTTCTAACGGACCCCTGTCTGGATTATGAAAAAAAATACTGGTCAAACCTGCATAAACCGCTACTGATCAGAAAAGAGATTATTGATAGGGTAAAAAATCCGGAGGCGATAACGTATATCCTAAATAGTAATGACAGGCGCGTTTTTGAAAAGTGCTCAAGACAACCCGACTTCGGCAATGGATTAGTTTACTATCATATTGATTTATTGGATAAATCTTTTGCTGACTTATTGGAGACAAGATTGATTGAAATATCCCACAAAAAATAAAAAGGCCGCTGATGCACTACGTCAGCGGCCGTCAATCAAAGTAAATCAATCGTTATGAATACTAATAGATTTTATTCAGGGCATCTACATAAGCATGTACAGATGCATTTACGATATCGGTAGAGTAACCGAAACCGTAGTACGACTGACCATTGTGTTTTACACGCATATTCACTTTACTCACATCTTCACTACCACCATGCATAGCCTGAATACTGAATTCATCCAGATCTATCTCATCCTTGATAATCGCGTGAATAGCGTTGATGGTGGCATTAACCGGACCATTACCTGCGGCACTGGCTTCTCTTTCTTCGCCGTTAATTAACAGTTTTACTGTTGCCATAGGACGCAGCGGATCGCCGCAAACTACCTGCAGTAAGGTTACTTTAATGCCTTTATCATCATACACTTTGGCATCGCCATCTCCCATCAGCTGTAATAAATCAGCATCAGAGATTTCTTTCTTATTATCTGCAACCACCAGGAAGCGTTCGTAAACCTCATCCAGGTTGATTTTATCAATTTTATAACCGAGACGCTCCAGGTGATGCTTCAGCGCATGGCGGCCGCTACGGGCTGTCAGGATAATAGCATTGGAGTTGATACCTACATCTTCAGGGTTCAGGATCTCGTAGTTTTCACGATGTTTCAGCACACCATCCTGGTGGATACCGGAGCTGTGTGCAAAGGCATTACGGCCCACGATTGCCTTGTTAGGCTGCACAGGCATACGCATCATCGTAGAAACCATGTTGGAGATTTCGTAGATACCCTTTGAATTGATGTTGGTATGGTAACCTAAAGCGTGATGTGTTTTCAATATCATGGCTACTTCTTCGAGAGAAGTATTACCTGCACGTTCTCCGATACCGTTGATGGTACATTCTACCTGACGTGCACCATTCTGAATACCTGCAATGGTATTGGCAGTAGCGAGTCCGAGGTCGTTGTGGCAGTGAACAGAGATGATCGCCTTATCAATGTTGGATACGTGATCCATCAGGTATTTGATTTTAGCGCCATACTGGTCAGGCAGACAATAACCGTTGGTATCAGGAATGTTCACGGTGGTGGCACCTGCAGCAATTACCGCTTCGATCATACGGGCGAGATATTCGTTATCTGCACGGCCGGCATCTTCTGCGTAAAACTCTACGTCGTCAGTGAATTTACGGGCATATTTTACGGCATCAACCGCACGCTGGAGGATTTCATCACGGGTGCTGTTGAATTTATATTTGATATGCATATCGGAAGAACCAATACCGGTGTGAATACGACCACGTTTTGCAAAACGCAGCGCCTCAGCAGCAGCATCGATATCCTTTGTATTGGCACGTGTCAGCGCACATATAACAGGTTCAGAAATTGCTTTGGAAATTTCCACCACACTCTGGAAATCGCCAGGGCTGGAGATTGGAAACCCAGCCTCGATGATATCCACACCAAGCGCTTCCAGCTTCTTCGCGACTTCAATTTTTTCTACAGTTGTCAGCTGGCAGCCAGGCACCTGTTCACCATCGCGCAGCGTGGTATCAAAGACGTATACACGATTTTTATCCATGATAGTGTAACTATTTTCGGTTTAGTAAGATTAGTTCAGGTTCTCCAGGACTTTCGCACCCATCGCGTCTGTACCCATAATAAATTCGTTCTCCGTGTGCTTATTGGCGATATCCATTGTTCTGTAGCCCTGACGCAGTGTAGCTTCCACCGCTTTGATCACACGTTGTGATTCAGTCTTCAGACCAAAAGAGATATCCAGCATCAGCGCTGCTGAAAGGATAGATGCCAGCGGATTGGCAATTCCTTTACCGGCAATATCATGCGCAGAACCATGGATAGGCTCGTAGAAACCTACTTTATCACCTACAGATGCAGATGCCAGCATACCCATAGAACCAGCAATCTGGCTAGCCTCATCGGTCAGGATATCTCCGAAGAGATTACCGGTAAGTACTACGTCAAAACGTTTAGGATCTTTGATCAGCTGCATCGCTGCGTTATCGATGAACATATGTTCTGTTTCCACATCAGGATATTCCTTCGCAATTTCCTGCACTACTTCTCTCCACAGACGGCTGGCTTCCAGCACATTGGCTTTATCAACAGAACATAATTTCTTACGACGGGTACGTGCTGCCTCATAGGCTTTACGGGCAATACGCTCTACTTCATACCGATGATAGATCATCAGGTCGGAAGCAGTATTACGGTCTTCTGTTCTTTTCTTCTCACCAAAATATACATCACCAGTCAGCTCACGGAAGAAGAGAATATCAGCACCACGGAGGATTTCAGGCTTGATACTGGAAGCTTCCAGCAGCTCATCGAATAATTTGATCGGACGCAGGTTAGCGTATAATCCCAGTTCCTTGCGGATTTTCAGGAGGCCCTGTTCTGGTCTTACTTTCAGGGTAGGATCGTTGTCATACTTCGCATGTCCAATCGCACCAAACAGGATCGCATCACTGTTCCTGGCACGGTCCAGCGTACTGTCCGGCAGCGGTTCACCGGTAGCTTCGATGGCTACGTGTCCCATCATACCTTCTTCGAAATGGAAAGTATGGCCATAGTTTTTTGCGATGGTTTCCAGTACTTTTTGTCCCCAGGCTGTTACTTCCTGTCCGATTCCATCACCTGGAATTACTAATATTTTCTTTTCAACGCCCATGTAGAGTGTGCTTTATGATGTATAAGGTGTGCTTAAAAATTGAATGGTCTGGATTGTTCGTAGGTTTCGATTTCCTTACGTAAGCTCAGCAGGTAGTCGATATCATCGTATCCGTTGAGCAGACATGTTTTTTTATAAGGATTGATATCGAAGTTTTCCTGTTCACCGGTAGCTTTAATTTTGATGAACTGGTTTTCGAGATCTACTTCCAGCTCCGCTTTCGGATCCTGTTCGATGGCTTTGAAAACCTTATCCAGGAAATCTTCGCTCACCTGTACCGGCAGGATGAAGTTATTGAGCGCGTTATTTTTGAAGATATCTGCAAAGAAGCTGCTCACTACTACTTTAAAGCCGTAGTCAGCGATTGCCCAGGCAGCATGTTCGCGGGAGGAGCCGCAACCAAAGTTTTTACCGCCAACTAATATCTTACCGCTGTAGATAGGATTGTTGAGAACGAAATCGGCTTTAGGCGTATTATCTGCCTCAAAGCGCCAGTCGCGGAAGAGGTTTTCACCGAAACCATCTCTGGTAGTTGCTTTCAGGAAGCGTGCAGGAATGATCTGGTCTGTATCTATATTTTCGATCGGTACAGGTACCGCAGAAGAAACTAAGTGTTGAAATATTTTACTCATTGTCAGATTATTTTTTGACGGCGACCACCCGGAGGCGGACGTAGTCTGCATATAAATTACCTTCTCTTGTGAGGGCAGGTCCTACTTCTTCCTGTACCTGCTGCAGGATTTCCTGTTTATCTTTTTCAGGTACCTGGGCAAAGAAATGATCACCGAACATCTCTAGCCAGGTGCTGATACCTGTTTCAGGATCCGCCAGTTTGGTAGGTCTTTCGAAGTAGAGAATTTTTTCTACGGTAAATCCTGCTTTTTCGAGCAGGGTAGCGTATTCACCCGGAGAAGGGAAGTACCAGAACGGCTGATAGGTATAACCTTTCTGCTGCATTACATATTCCAGTTCGCGGAGGATGCTGTTTACATTGCCTTTGCCGCCCATTTCCAGTACCAGTCGTCCGTTTTGGCGGAGATGTGCGTACATCCGTTCGATGGCCTTTTCTTTTTCTCTCACCCAGTGCAGGGTGGCATTGGAGAAGATGCCATCAAACTGTTGGTGCAGTTCAAAGTTGGTGGCGTCAGCAACTGCAAAGTTGACATTTGGAAAATGTGCTTTGGCACTACTGATCATTTTTGGCGAACCATCGATACCGGTAACGTTGGCGCCGGTTTCGGCCAGTTGGGCGGTAAGCTCACCAGTTCCGCAACCCAGGTCCAGGATGGATTCACCAGGTTGTGGGTTCAGCCATTCAATGAGGCTGTTGCCATATTCAAACACGAAGTTGTGTTTGGTTTTGTATAAGTCAGCATTCCATTGGTCCATATAATGAGCGTTTAGCCGTGGAGGTAATTAAACCAGTTCTCTTACATCGGTTACGCGGCCGGTGATAGCGGCAGCAGCAGCTGTCAGCGGACTGGCGAGGAAGGTGCGGGCGTTAGGACCCTGGCGGCCTTCGAAGTTGCGGTTAGAGGTAGAGATACAATACATGCCGGCAGGAACTTTATCTTCGTTCATACCGAGGCAGGCACTGCAACCTGGTTCACGTAGCTGGAATCCGGCGGCAGTCAGTACTTTATCGATACCTTCTGCTTTTGCCTGTGCTTCTACCTGTTTAGAACCCGGTACGATCCATACCACCACATCTTCCGCTTTCTGTTTGCCTTTCACGAAGTCGGCTACCAGACGGAGATCTTCGATGCGGGAGTTGGTACAGCTACCAATAAACACGTAATCGATTTTTTTGCCGAGGAGTTCGGATCCTGGCTGCAGGTCCATATAGTCCAGCGATTTTTTGAAAGAAGGTCTTTCTTTCTCTTCAATCTGCTCCAGGGAAGGGATGTTGCGGGTGATGCCCATACCCATGCCCGGGTTGGTACCATAGGTGATCTGTGGTTCGATATCCGCCGCATCGAAGGTGAGTACGGTATCGAATTGTGCGTCCGCATCGGAGTAGAGGGTTTTCCAGTAAGCGAGTGACTGGTCCCATACTTCCCCTTTAGGAGCGAATTCACGACCTTTGATATATTCGAAGGTGATGTCATCCGGAGCGATCATACCACCACGGGCACCCATTTCGATGCTCATGTTGCAGATGGTCATACGTGCTTCCATGCTGAGACTGCGGATAGCGTCGCCGGCATATTCCACAAAGTAGCCGGTAGCACCGGATGCAGATATTTTAGAGATGATATACAGGATGATATCTTTGGAGAGAACGCCTTTTTTCAGCTGGCCGTTCACTTCAATTTTCATGCGTTTAGGCTTGTATTGCAGGATGCACTGGGTGGCCAGAACCTGTTCTACCTCTGAGGTACCGATACCGAAGGCTACAGCTCCGAAGGCACCGTGGGTAGAGGTATGGCTGTCGCCGCAAACGATGGTCATGCCAGGAAGGGTAATACCCAGTTCAGGGCCGATTACGTGAACGATACCCTGGTAAGGATGGCCCAGACCATACAGTTCCACGCCGAATTCGGCCGTGTTTTTGGTCAGCATTTCCACCTGGTGGCGGCTGAGTGCTTCCTTGATAGGCAGGTGCTGATCCATTGTCGGAACGTTGTGATCGGCGGTAGCCCTTGTTTTGGCAGGACGAAAAACCGGGATGCTTCTTTTACGTAAGCCATCGAATGCCTGAGGGCTGGTTACCTCGTGGATAAAGTGTGTGTTGATGTACACTGCATCCGGATGACCAGGTTTACTCATCACGATGTGGCTGTCCCAGATTTTGTCAAATAACGTTTTTCCCATCCTTATTGCTTCCTTTTTAAATTGTTTATACCTTCAAATCTAATGGACGATAGTTAATGTACATATCGCTAAATTTGTCTTAATTACAACTTTTAAAAGCCCTTGGTAAACTTTAAAAGATTGTTTATCAATAATTTATAAGATTTTATTAACGATGCCCAACAGTCAAAGTGATGCGTTATTCATATTAATAAAAACCTTAACAAAAGCTGAAAAACGCAGTTTTCAGCTAACCTTTAATAAGAATAATACGAAGGAGGACGTACTTTTTATACAATTGTTCAATACGTTGGACAAGCTAAAGGAGTATGATGAGGAGCAGATTCTGAAGAAGGTCCCTGACCTGAAGAAGCAGCAGTTATCAAATGTAAAAGCGCATCTGTACAAGCATTTACTGACCAGCTTACGCCAGCTGTACAAGCAAAAAGACCCGCTGATCGACCTTCGGGAGCAGCTGGACCATGCCCGTGTGCTTTATAACAAAGGATTATACAACCAGGCCCTGAAAATCCTGGGTAAGGCTAAAACGATGGCCTATGACCAGGAAGAGGTCATGCTGGGCTATGAGATAGTAGAATTTGAGAAGCTGATAGAATCCAGGCATATTACCAGGAGTCTGGAAAACCGGGCTGAAGCGCTGAGTGCGGAATCCAAACAGATCCAGTACCAGCTGACTAATATCAGCATGTTATCGACCCTTTCCCTCCGGATGTACGGCCTCTACCTCAAGTTAGGCCATGCCCGCAATGAACGGGATGCCGAAATGGTGAAATCCTTCTTTGAAAGTCAGCTGCCGCCTCACAAGCTGGCAGACATGAGCTTCTACGAAAAAGTATATATGTACCAGGCTAGCTGCTGGTATTTCTATATCCTGCAGGATTTCGTCATGTATTACAGGTATACGCAGAAATGGGTCGACCTGTTCAAGCAGTATCCGTCGTTACAGCAAACGGATATGGATTTGTACATCAAAGCCCAGCATAACCTGCTGACGGCACATTTCTATACCAGTAACTCCGAGAAATTTAAAACGGCGCTTTGTGAGCTGGAACAGTTCATTTCAGCCAACCAGGAGAGTTTCCATGAGAATACACGCACTTCAGCGTTTGTGTACCTCTATACCGCAAAGATCAATCGCTACTTCCTGGAAGGGACGTTTACACAGGGTTTGGCGATGGTACCTGAGCTGGAATCCGAGATCAGCAATCATACGTTGAAAATAGATCAGCACCGGGTACTGGTATTCTATTACAAGATTGCCTGCCTCTATTTCGGTAGTGGCGACAACAGTAAAGCGATCGTTTATCTCAACAAAATCATCAATCTCAAAATAGGCAACCTGCGGGCAGACATCCAGTGTTTTGCGCGCATACTGCACCTGATAGCCCATTACGAGCTGGAGAACTACAGTCTGGTTGAATACCTGATCAAATCCGTATATCATTTCATTTCCAAAAACAAAGACCTTGGATCTGTGATGGATGAGATTATGAAGTTCTTACGTAAATACATATACGCTAATCCGAAAGAGTTACGCAATGCCTTCGTGGATTTAAAACACCGGCTGGAAGTGATTTCTGAAGATCCGTACGAGCGCAGGTCATTCCTCTACCTGGATATTATTTCCTGGCTGGAAAGTAAGATTGACGGCCGTCCTGTACAAGAAGTTATACAACGTAAGTTTCATAATAAAGAAAGAAGAATTTAGTACAAGTATTTTTCTGTAGATAAATAATTAGAGAGATGGTATTTCAGATACCATCTCTTTTTATTTTCAGGTAGACGAAGATGTGATTTTCAACAGATTTGATTCCGATATTTCTGTAATGATAATGGCAGTATCATTCCGACAAAATCCTTATCCACAAAGGATTTAAAGAAAAAATACTTACTAATTTTCTTGGCAGATATGAATTTTGGTTCTATCTTCGAAGTGTCAAACATTTTAGCGCACGCAAGTGCAATGATTAAAAAGAAAATATAAGGCCTGGGTGACGTCTAACTCCCAGGCTTATTTTCTCCCCAACTTATTTTACCACTCCGGTAAAATCACCTGAAGTCGCCTGGGTGCTTTCGGGTGACATTTTTAATCATTTAAAATGTTGGACAAAGAAAACCAGTGCTTTTTCAATTGTAAACATGGTTGGGTTTTCACACCTTATCGTAAGGTAAGGGGTGTTAAAATATGGCATCCCACTGGTGGTGTCTATAGATTCCCATGTAAATGTCAGATTGAAAAAGGAAAACATTGATGGTGCATTTAGACGGTGTACTATTATGTTAGTTTGGGTTAACCCCTCGCGAAGTTTCCACTTCGGGCAGGGGTTAACCTGCACCAATGAAGTGAAAATTATTCCCGCAGTATCATTTTGAGAAAATAGTGCAGCTGGTGGTAAAATATTTTGTTATAAATAATAATTACAGTGATAGTATTTCAGATACTATCTCTTTTTATTTTCAGGTAGATGAGCGGGCGATTTTTAGCAGATTCAATCCTGCTAATCCAACAATGATAACGGCAGTATCATTTCGACAAAACCCTTATCCATAAAGGATTACAGAAAAAAAATAGTTGCTAATTTTCTTGGCAGATATGATTTTTGAATTTACCTTCGTATCGGTACATTTACTTATAGCACTCAGGTGCAACATTCGAAAGAAAATTCACAAGCCTGGGAGAGGTCTAACTCCCAGGCTTATTTTCTCCCCAACTTATTTTACCATCCTGGTAAAATCACCTGAAGTCGTCTGGGTGCTTTCAGATGACAATTGTAAATGTTGGTAAATGTACCCAAAAAATGACCAGTGCTTTTTCAATTGTAAACATGGTTGGGTTTTTACTCCTTATCGTAAGGTAAGAGGTATTAGAATATGGCATCCTACTGGTGGTGTCTATAGATTCCCATGCAGATGCCAGATTGAAAAAGGAAAACATTAATCGTGCATTTAGACCATGCACTATTATGTTAGTTTGGGTTAACCCCTCGCGAAGTTTCTACTTCGGGCAGGGGTTAACCTGCACCAATGAAGTAAAAATTATTCCCGCAGTATCATTTTGGGAAAATTGTGCAGCTGGTGGTAAAATATTTTGTTATAAATAATAATTACAGAGATAGTATTTCAGATACTATCTCTTTTTATTTTCAGGTAGATGAGCAGGCGATTTCTAGCAGATTTAATCCTGCTAATCCAGCAATGATAATGGCAGTATCATTTCGACAAAACCCTTATCCATAAAGGATTACATCAAAAAATAGTTGCTAATTTTCTTGGCAGATATGATTTTAGTTTCTATCTTCGAAGTGTCATGTAAGAAAAGGGTATTTGATACCGAATTTTTAGAGCCTGGAAGCTACCTACTTCCAGGCTCTTTCTTCCCCAAACTTATTTTACCATAGTGGTAAAATCACCTGACATCGCCAGGGTGGTTTATGGCGATTGCAATTTTTTTACATGACAAAAATTTGCCAGTTTAATTGTATCAACGGATGGGTATTCACCCCTTATCGAAAGATAAGAGGGGTGCGGATATGGCATCCCACTGGTGGTGTCTATCGGTTTCCCTGCCGGTGCACAGTTAAAAAGGATATTAATGATAAATAGGTAGTTTATCGTTAATCAGAATTTGGGTTAACCCCTCGCGAAGTTTCCACTTCGGGCAGGGGTTAACCTGCGCCATTGAAGTGAAAATTATTCCCTCAGTATCATTTTGAGATAATGGTGTAGTTGGCGGTAAAATATTTTGTTATAAATAATAATTACAGAGATAGTATTTCAGATACTATCTCTTTTTATTTTCAGGTAGATGAGTAGGCGATTTTAGCAGATTTAATCCTGCTAATCCAGCAATGATAATGGCAGTATCATTTTGACAAAACCCTTATCCATAAAGGATTACAGCAAAAAATAGTTGCTAATTTTCTTGGCAGATATGATTTTTGTTTCTACCTTCGAAGTGACATGAAATGATTGGTATCAGATACCAACTTTTTTGAGCCTGAGGGTCGGCCTAACTCTCAGGCTCTTTCTTCCCCGAAGTTATTTTACCATGGTGGTAAAATTGCCCAATCGCCAGGGCATTCTATGGCGAGTAAAAATCAATTTCATGTCAAATTTTTCTTTTTGCAATTGTGTCAACGGTTGGGTTTTTACTCCTTATCGAAAGGTAAGAGGTGTCCGCGTATGGCATCCATCAGGGGGCGTATACCGGTTCCGATGCCGGTGCACATTTGAAAAAAGAATTAATGATGTACAATAGGCCGTCATCATTAATCAGAATTTGGGTTAACCCCTCGCGAAGTTTCCACTTCGGGCAGGGGTTAACCTGCGCCAATGAAGTGAAAATTATTCCCTCAGTATCATTTTGAGATAATGGTGTAGTTGGCGGTAAAATATTTTGTTATAAATAATAATTAAAGAGATGGTATTTCAGATACTATCTCTTTTTATTTTCAGGTAGATGAGTAGGCGATTTTAGCAAATTTAATCCTGCTAATCCAACAATGATAACGGCAGTATCATTTCGACAAAATCCTTATCCACAAAGGATTACAGCAAAAAATATTTATAATTTTCTTGGCAGATATGATTTTTGTATCTATCTTCAAAGTGGCATATAAATAAAAGGTATCAGATACCAAAATTTAAGAGCGTGGGAGCAGCCTAATTTCCACGCTCTTTCTTCCCCAACCTTATTTTACCATAGTGGTAAAATCACCTGACATCGCCAGGGTGGTTTATGGCGATGCAATTTTAGTTATATGCCAAAATTCTGCCAGTTTAATTGTATCAACGGATGGGTATTCACTCCTTATCGTAAGGTGAGAGGTGTTCGTGTATGGCACCCTTCCGGGGGCGTCTATCGATTCCCTTGCCGATGTACATTTAAAAAGGACATTAATGATGCACTTTAGGCAGTCGTTATTAATGAGAATTTGGGTTAACCCCTCGCGAAGTTTCCACTTCGGGCAGGGGTTAACCTGCACCGGAAATATCTGAAAAGCAAAACGTGGATTTCAAAATATTATATTCATCCTGCTATCTATACTATTCCGGCATTTCCATCCACGGTTCATATCTCCTGTATTTTCTGAAAAATATGAATGCAGCTATTATGTGTAATAGCAAAATAGCATACCAGGTCATATATCCCAGTATCATGAATAACACCACAAAAGATATCACCAGTATCCAGCGAAAATGTATCTCCGGATTCATCCTGGGAAAATATAATAACACCCTGAACAGCAATAACAGGGAAATACCTGTAAGGCCGGCAGTAAGAAGCGCTGTTATGGCAAAATGATGATTATTGTGGAAGAATAATATTAAGACCTCCGGAACAAATAGAATCGTATAAATTCCTGCCACCCTTGAATAATGCCGCAGTGTACTAATCGGTAAATTCTGCAGAAAATTCAGGTAGACTTCATCAAATGCCCGGTGGTGTATCATCAGTTGTGTATGTAGCAGCACCGACATGATCACTCCCAGCTGCAATGCCCGCAGGTCAAAGAATTCGCTTTGCGCCATCAGAAAAAATGTTAGCCATAGCACTAAGGCAGACCACAATTTCGTCAGGAATATTTTGCGCGGAAAAACAGTGAATAATTCGTAGAAGAAATATAATACCGGCGGCTTCACAAATAGCCTATCCAGCCATCGGGAGAAACGTGTGGTGAAGAAAAAGACATCCGGGTGCCATAATTTCTTTTCAAATAACGTTAACGGCCATACGCACATGATTATATTAAATACAATGATTAAAACGGCAGCTATGTAATAATGTTTACAAAATCCTACTACCGCGGCTATCAATCCATATATAAATACAGGCAGGTAATTCAGGAATTGTATACGCAGCCACATTTTTCTCCGCTGAGGTGTTTCTATACAACCTATAGTACTGTACAGGAAAAAATATTGTGGCAACTGCATTACTTTGATCACATAGCCCGCACATTTTATGGAATAGAGCCCCCATAAGGCGAGCACCAATAACAAGAACCCCCAGCTGCCCAGAAAGCCTTCAATGAGTCCGAGGTGATAATATAACAGGTTGGCGCCGTTGACGATACCAAAAAGAAAGTAAAATATGATCAGAAAAAAACCTGTGTTCTCTATATAAAATCTGGCAGAGAAAATTTTGGTCAGGGTACTATTCGCATGGTCCATACTAATTCAGCGTAATATTTCTGTTGTGGATGGTCAGTGTTCCGTTGATGGTAACTTTTGCGGGGTCCAGCGGCTGATGGCTGGTAATACAAAAGGTTACTCCCCTGCTATGATACTGGTTAATCAGCTCATAAAGTGTGGCTACGGTGCGCGTATCGATGGTGATCAGGGGCTCATCCAGGAGGATAATAGCCGGGTTGCCACTAAAAGCCAGCATAAGACTCAATTTCTTCAGCATCCCGCTGCTATAGCTGCTTACAGGGTTATTCACAAAGTTATCCACACCTAGCACAGATTGGATTTCCTGCATGCTCCGGCCATCTCCCCCTTTGGTATTCAGGTAGAGATTTACCAGGTCTTTGCCGGTCAGAAAGGCCGGATACAATGGCTCGGCCTCCGCATAGTTGATGAGTCGGCGGTAGGCCACCGGCTGTCCGAGGCTATTCACTGTACCATTTATTATAATATCTCCCTTAAAAGGCAGCAGACCAGCCATCACCTTCATACAGGTGGTTTTACCGGCGCCGTTTTCGCCTTTCAGCCAATAGATGCCGTGGCCCAGGGACAGGTGGGGAATATCCAGTACAGGGATATCCTGGTAACTTTTTCTGATTGATGATAATGTAATAACCGGATCGGACATAGCGATTTTGCGTTAATACTGTAAATATGAAAAATTGTGCGATATATATCCTGAAATTGTCATAAATTTTATACATCAATTTTTATATTGATGTTCAGTCACTTGGAGGTTTACCCATCCAATTATTCTAAGGTAGTAGAAAAATGTTCCATATCAACACTTTGTTTTGATCACATGAAAAACAAATAAATGTGCGAAACAAAAATCTCCCCAAACCCTTACCCATTCTATTGTTTAACAATCCCCACACTCTTTTTCCACACCTGTTGAAAACTATTACTTCCATGCTAACTAACACCGCTTACATTTGTAATCCTGAGCGTATGGATTTCAGCACCTGAGGCATTAGAAAAATGTAGCGGATTGATTTAGGAGTTTTTTGCGGATGCGAACCCCCAAAAGGAAAATCAGAAACCTTCGACAGTACCCATAAAATATTGATTTATGAACAACGAGAATGAAATTCTTTTAAAAGAGAACAAGGACCGTTTTGTGTTATTGCCAATTAACTATCCTAAAATATGGGAACAGTATAAGAAGCACGAAGCGAGTTTCTGGACAGCCGAAGAAATTGATCTGGGAAGCGATTTGAAAGACTGGGCAAACTTAAATGATGGCGAGCGTCATTTTATTTCTCACGTACTTGCATTTTTTGCTGCCAGCGATGGTATCGTAAACGAAAACCTCGCCGTTAACTTCATGAGTGAAGTTCAGATCCCTGAAGCACGCTGCTTCTACGGTTTCCAGATCATGATGGAAAACATCCACTCTGAAACATATGCCCTGCTGATCGATACTTATGTTAAAGATCCGGTAGAAAAAGATCGTTTATTCCATGCTATCGATACCGTTCCTGCTGTAAGAAAAAAAGCAGATTGGGCATTACGCTGGATCGAAAATGGTTCTTTCGCTGAAAGACTGGTAGCTTTCGCCGCTGTAGAAGGTATCTTCTTCTCCGGTAGCTTCTGCTCTATCTTCTGGCTGAAAAAACGTGGCCTCATGCCAGGACTGACCTTCTCTAACGAGCTGATCAGTCGCGATGAAGGCTTACACTGCGAATTCGCCTGTCTCCTGTATTCCATGCTGGAAAACAAACTGAGCGAAGAACAGGTGCATGCCATCATCAGCAATGCAGTAGAAATCGAAAAGGAATTCATCACGGACGCACTCCCAGTAGACCTGATCGGAATGAACTCCCGCCTGATGCAACAATATATTGAATTCGTAGCCGACAGATGGCTCTCTGAACTGGGATATAACAAAATATTCAACGCCAGCAACCCATTTGATTTCATGGAAATGATTTCCCTCCAGGGTAAAACCAATTTCTTTGAAAAACGTGTAGGCGACTACCAGAAAGCGGGCGTACTCGGTGGTACTAAAGAATCACAGACCTTTAGCCTGGAAGAAGATTTCTAATTTTTGTTTTCCTAACCTCCTAAATTCATTTACCCATGTTCGTAATTAAAAGAGATGGCAGAAAAGAAGCAGTGAAATTTGATAAAATCACTGCACGTATCGAAAAGCTTTGCTACGGCTTCAATACGGAATATGTAGACGCGATAGATGTAGCTAAGAAAGTGATTCAGGGATTATATGATGGCGTAACAACAACCGAACTGGATAACCTCGCTGCCGAAACAGCAGCTTCACTGACAACAAAACACCCGGACTATGCACTGCTCGCTTCACGCATCGCAGTTAGCAACCTCCATAAGAATACTGAGAAATCGTTTTCCAAAACAATGAAGATCCTCTACAACTACGTGGATCCTAAAACCGGAAAACCAGCTCCGCTCTTATCCGATGAAGTATATGAAATCGTAGAGAAAAACGCAGAGCTGCTGGATTCAACTATCATCTACGACCGCGACTTCGCATTCGATTACTTCGGCTTTAAAACGCTGGAGCGCTCTTACCTGCTGAAAACCGACGGCCGTATCCAGGAACGCCCGCAACACATGTTCATGCGTGTATCTGTAGGTATCCACAAAGAAGATATCGAATCCGCTATCAAAACATATAACCTGATGAGCGAACGTTGGTTTACACACGCTACACCAACCCTCTTCAACTCAGGTACACCTAAAGCACAGATGTCTTCCTGCTTCCTCCTCGCTATGCAGGACGACAGCATCGAAGGTATCTATGATACACTGAAACAAACTGCGAAAATTTCCCAAAGCGCCGGCGGTATCGGATTAAGCATCCACAACATCCGTGCTACGGGCTCCTATATCAGCGGCACCAACGGTACCAGCAACGGTATCATCCCAATGCTGCGCGTATTCAACGATACCGCACGCTATGTAGATCAGGGTGGTGGTAAACGTAAAGGCGCTTTCGCCATCTACCTCGAACCATGGCATGCCGACGTTTTTGAATTCCTGGACCTGCGTAAAAACCACGGTAAGGAAGAACTCCGCGCACGTGACCTGTTCTATGCCCTCTGGGTACCAGACCTGTTCATGAAACGCGTAGAGCAAAACGGCGAATGGTCCCTGTTCTGCCCGCACGAAGCACCAGGCATGCACGAATGCTGGGGTGAAGAATTCGAAGCACTTTACGAAAAATACGAGAAAGAAGGCCGCGCACGTAAAACCGTTAAAGCGCAGGACCTCTGGTTTGCCATCCTCGATGCACAAATCGAAACCGGTAACCCTTACATCCTGTACAAAGACGCCGCCAACCGCAAATCCAACCAGCAAAACCTGGGTACCATCAAAAGCTCCAACCTGTGTACCGAAATCATCGAGTATACAGATGCTAATGAAGTAGCGGTTTGTAACCTGGCTTCCCTTGCACTGCCACGTTTCGTAAACGAAGGTCAGTTCGATCACCAGCGCTTATTCGATGTAACCTACCAGGCTACACTCAACCTAAACAAGATCATCGATGAAAACTACTACCCTGTAGAAGAAGCACGCAACAGCAACACCCGCCACCGTCCTATCGGACTCGGCGTACAAGGACTTGCTGACGCATTTATCCTCATGCGCTATCCTTTCGAAAGCGACGAGGCTAAAAAACTGAACAGCGAAATATTTGAAACCATCTACTTCGCTGCCATGACCGCTTCTAACGACCTGGCTAAAAAAGATGGCGCCTACAGTACCTTCGCCGGCTCACCTGCCAGCAAAGGCATCTTCCAGTTCGATATGTGGAACGTAACACCTTCTGCACGCTGGAACTGGGACGCACTGAAAGCTTCCGTTGTTGAAAACGGTATCCGCAACTCCCTCCTGCTGGCACCAATGCCAACAGCATCCACTTCTCAGATCCTCGGTAACAACGAGTGCTTTGAACCATATACCTCCAACATCTACACCCGTCGTGTACTGAGTGGTGAGTTCGTAGTGGTAAACAAACACCTGCTGAAAGATCTGGTGGAACTGGGCCTCTGGGATAACGATATGAAAAATAAAATCATTGCCTCCAATGGTTCTATTCAAAATATCAATGAAATCCCTGCGAATATCAAAGAACTCTACAAAACAGTTTGGGAAATCAAACAACGTAATATCATTGATATGGCGGCAGACCGCGGCGCGTTCATCTGCCAGTCCCAATCACTGAACCTGTTCGTAGATACACCAACCACCGGTAAACTCACCTCTATGCACTTCCACGCATGGAAAAAAGGCCTGAAAACCGGTATGTACTACCTGCGCACACAAGCCGCTGCACAAGCCGTACAGTTTACCGTTGAAAAACAAGGTGGACAACAAGTACAGCCTGTTGTTGCAAAAGGCGCAGATATCTCCATCGACGACATCCCGGTAGGTGCTGTTTGTACAATGGAAGAAGGTTGCGTTACCTGCTCCGCTTAATTACAAGAGGGTTTATAAAAGTAAGTACAGAAAGGGCGTCTCTACTGATGTAGAGACGCCTTTTCACTTTTTTACATGACTATTTATTATCTTCACTTTGTAACAGACCCTATACAAAATGAAGTGGAAATACCTCCTCCATTCTTTACTACTACTCACCATCTATCTATGCGAGCCAGCTTTATCGTTTAGCCAGGTAGCCACCCCTATCATACTGAAGCAATCAAAGCGAACCAGCGCCGAAAAACAAAGCCATATCATACGCAAATACGAAGCAACCGTTCATTATGATTATGAATCCCTTATTCTCAGACAAGACGGTACCTATAAAAGATGCATAACAGATTGCACAACCGACCTTTACAGCGAAGGTAACTGGACAATAAAACATCACATACTTACACTAAACAGCAAATTCCAAAACGATAACTTACCGGTCATACTGACAGACACCACTACAGGAGAATATATTCACGACATACCAGTAGCAATCATACAAACCCTGCAGGGGCAAGACAAAACACCCGAAGTACTACTTAACGACTCTGTACGGTGTATCCCCGGTGGCGGAGCCTATTATAGCGAGGCCCCACGCAAAATCGTCCTGGTAAAGGTCATCTATCAATATGGGGTATCTTCTCCAACAATTCCCATTCCTGAAAATACCACGAAAATCGCCCTGAAAGTTTTAACAGAAGCCCGATTAGATAACTATGTAATTATGCAGCATGTCCAATACCGTATGAAAGGACAGCGACTAATTCCAATAAAAACCAATCAGTAAAGGCTAAGGCATCACCAGAAAATCCGTCCAGGTATTGTTCTCAATAGTTATTATTTACTTCCTATTTCCTGTAAGCCCTTTATAAACGTCGGCAATTGTGTATCCATATGATCCAGGCCTGAATAGACCGCCGTTTTACAGGCAAGATGAGGCACTGACTGCAGATTCTTTTTCAAGGCTGCTAATACATCCGCTACCGGTAACAGCGTTGTATCATCCGCGTTCCCTGCATCTTCCAGTCCGCCATAGGTAACATACAAGCTACCAGCAAAACTGGTATCCAGTATTTTAGATTTAAGTTGCACCGGCAGATAATAATGGTTGTAATGAAGTGAGGGACTGGCCGCAATAAAATCATCAAACAACTGCTTTCCACCAGCCAATTGCTGCTGCAATGCAAACATTGCAAAATATCCTCCCAGCGAATGTCCAACCAGTACACGCCTGGAGTTACTATAGCGAAGCTGGCTGTTAACAGCAGGTATCAGTTCATTACCCAGAAACCGTAAAAACTGATCTGCGCCACCACTTACCGCCATCTCATATGCCGGTATCGCTACAGGATAAGTATAATCCCGGTTACGCAGTGAATCCATGGTCTGGAAATCCTTATACCCCACTCCTACCAGTATCACCGGCGGAATCAACCCCACCTCACTGTACTGCTTCATTATGGTGGCATATATCTTAAAATGAAGATTTGCATCCAATACATACACCACCGGATAGCGATGTATACTATCCGCATTATAATCATCCGGAAAAGCCATAGTAACCGTAAAACTATCTTTTACAAATCCGGAATACACACTGAAAGAAGTATCATTTATGTGCCTGTTGCTACTCTTTTTGCTAAAAGATCCGGTACAGCCGGCTATTAGCAATACAGCTACAGCAAAGAATAATCGTATATGCATGTCCGTACGATCTGGTTTCTTTTAAGATACACGAACAAATGCAAACAAAAGGTTAATTCGCCATCCAAACTATTACAAGGCGGAAAATCAATTATTTAACAGAAACAAGACAACAATACAAAGGGCACACCTGCAGTACAGATGCGCCCTTTGTGTTAATATAGGGTATCAGGATAGTATAAAATCAATAATAAATATACTCAGCATCTACAATCTTCCCACCACCTAGTAACGTATAGTAAGAGGTTGCCTGAGCAGTGCTATTCGTTACACGCAATACATCCATTACGCCGGAATTATCCGGGCTGGAAGGATTGTATACGCCCACAAAAATACCCAGCAGCGCAGGTTCCAGCAATGTTTTGTAATTGGTAATAGTCGTATTTTTCAATACCAAAGCCCATGGCGGCAAGGAGTAACATCTCCGGGATTTCAACATGGAAATTTTCATACCGGCTGCATACGCTTTAAACAGTATCAACTCATGTGTATCCATATTGTAACGGTACACCTTATTATCCACGGCATAGAAAAGATAGCCGTAATTCTCATCCACTGCAAACAGCTGTGCATCTTTTAAACCTGTCAGGTCAACTTCTTCCAGCGATAATGGTGTAATTTTATTGGAGCTATTCCAGGTGAATCTGGCCAGATAAAACTTCCCTCCCGCATCTTTCAGCATGGAAATCCCTTGTCCGTTGGCGGCTGGCGTATAGCCAATCCAGAGTGGCTGCATGGCCATATTGTTCGGATCGAAGCCGGTACCATTGTCAGGGGCCGCAATTACTGCACAGGTAGAAGCTCCCTCTCCATTATACCGGAGGAAACGCTTATTGGTGAGGTCCCACAATAAGCCCATGCCTGTAATAACATTGCTGTATTGCGTTGCAAAAAATGGAGCCGCGTCAAAACGTAATCCATTCACAATATTCACAGGCACACCAAAAGGCTGAACACCTAAAGAACTGTTGGCAAAGAAATTCTTATCCTGGTAAGCATATGCCTGTCCGCCATACTGGGGGATAATCCATTCCGGCTTATCCGGATACCTGCCTGTGGAGGTATTCACTTTAAAATTATACTTGGTTGCTTTCCATATGAAACCGTCGGAAATATTGATCATTTCGGTATGATCATCTGTACTTAACAGTATCCAGTTCTTGGAGGCAGATTCTGACGCGGTGAAACGTGTGCCGTAAATACCCAGACTACGTGGCTTTCCAGGTAATGTAAATGGTGTTAATGTCGTTGGATCCGCAAGCCGGCTGGTAAAGTTCTGATAAACAACCGGGTATACTCCTGGCTTATTCACATCTTCCTCCCAAAAGTCTAAGCGTGCATTGTTACTTACTTCAGAGAATATCAGCCAGCCTTTGCTTTTTATGGCACCCTGCACGTATATACGAAAAGCCTTCTGCCAGGTAATCCCGGTAGATTTTTCCTTTATCTGGAAGAACGCAGGATAATTACCCAAACTGAATGGTATGGTACCATGCAGATTTTTTTCCGTAGACATAATTTTCGTGGGACTGCCCTGGTTATCTCCCCCAACTATCGCCCATTTAAAGGTATAGTTGGAATCATCCGGCGACTGTAAAAACGATATACCAGGCTTGATGTGAACAGAGTCCCCGTTTTGCACATAGATCGTATCCGGAATATTACTGATCGCTGCCGCATTGATCGGGTGATAATCATAGTTGCCCTTATCTTTATAACAACCCGTTACCAAACAGGCAGCCAAAAGTATGGCAGATATTATAATGCAATTAATCTTCATCTTGTAATAATTGTAAAATCAACAAATATTATTTACCGTACTTACCCATTTCTATAAGTGCACCGAATTCGTCGTAATACACGTTACCATTGGATTTTTCCACTGCCAGCCAATAGCTGAAATACTTGCTCCAGTTACCGAAATTCGAAAAAGAAAATCCACCTGCAGGCATGATGGTAAAATCAGCAATATTCAGATTCATAGCTTGTACCATGAGCTGCACTTTCACGGCACTATAGGCCCCGAAATAATTAAGCGCATTGCTGGCGTAAGTCGGATTTGTCCAGAGATAAGGCTTTGATGGGATATCGTTTACCACCATCGAATATCTCAGCAAGCTGATAGAATCCCTGTAAGCGGTCGCTGATGTTCTTTTATAAGGCATTTCTACCTGCAGCTCCTGCGTTGCTGCCAGCGAAAATGTCAGTACCAGGTTACTATCTTTCATCGCAGGCGTACGATGCACTTTGATGCTCAGCGTATCGGTATAGCGATTAGCACGAATCAACGGTTCATTCAAAAATTCGTAATCTTTCCCTCCCTTCATCGTACTGGCAGGATCTATCGCAATTTTGTAATGACGATCAGTTGCCATCGCATTGCCGGTAACAGCTACGACTAAACGAATAACTGTATCCGTTTGCTTTGCCGGCACAAAACCCAGTCCATAGAACTCAAATCCCGTAGTATCCAGTATCATAGTACCAACAGCCATATCAAAAGGCTTTTTCAGGTATACATTACTACCTGCATTTTCCTGGTTAAACAATTCCAGGTTTTTCTGTTTGCAAGATGCCAGCATGAGTAATACGCCAACAATCAGCAGACTAAATTTCTTCATATTGAAATATTTTTTTGGCAGTTTATCGATTAGCAACCTCTGAATCCGGGTAAGGGAATACATATTTCCCGATGGCTATTTTAGTGATCATACCTGACCCATTCGGTGAAGGCAGGTCTGTCATCATTTTACGTTTATAGTAATACCACAACTGACCTTCTCCGTAGAATTCCTTCCTGTATTCCTTTGTAATTTCAGCTGCCAGCAATGCAGGATTGGTGATGGTTTTCGTTATACCCCTGGCGGCGATGACCGTGTTGAGATAACCCAGTCCTTCCACAGGATCTGTCGCGGTTTCTGCTGCGATATAATACATCTCACTCATACGCATCAATGGCACCATATAGTACCACTTCGCTGTCTTATCCACCAAATCGGCATACTTCACCAAAACTTTGTAGGTCACGGCACCATTGCTTTGCACCCACTGGTAGCTAAAGCGGTAATCTTCCAGGTTAGATTCATATACCTGGTTCAGAAAATTATCCGGGCCGGCAGCCAGGATTCCTGTATTTCCCAGATTTTCAGAGAACAAACCGGTAGCAGTACTATAAATTGATTTGGTATACAAACCAAACAATACTTCTGTACTAAATAAACGGTCTGGTTTATCTGGTGTGGCTGTGATAGCACTTCTTAATACCCATGGGAACTTATTGGAAAAACCAATCACTTCCTTCGCCTGTGTATAGGCCGCCGCCTTATCACCGCGGTACAGCAGCGCCCGCGCTCTCAGCGCTTTTGCAGCTACCAGGTTAAAACGAAAATTGTTATAGCTGGTATACCCGGTAATTGTTACCGGATCTGTTGCCAGGTAATATACAGCACTGTCCAGGTCTTGCATGATTTGATTCATTACCTGATTGGCAGGAACATACTCAGATATATCTACCCCTACTTTGGTATATACCGGGATAGCGGATTTCAGGGAATCTGCTGTACCATAAACAGGTCCCCACATCCGCAACAGATCGAGGTAGAGATAAGCCCTCAATCCAAAGGCCTCTCCTTTCATCAGGCTAACATGATCTGCATTAAAAGAAGCAGGTGCTTTCCGCGCGTTCGCCAGGAAATTATTCAGATTAGCAATAGCGACATAGGCATTTTCCCAAATACCCTGTAATGTAGATGCTACGCCTACATCTGTTACATTCAAGGCCGTATACTGGTACCATTTTGAAGTGGTATTTGTAGCCCAGTAGTTCTGTGCGAAACAATCCAGCACAGATAATGTAAGGTTCTGACCATATAATGTTTTAGCTGTCATTTGTGTGTATATGCCTGTCAGGGCGTCACTCATCCCGCTTTCAGAGGCAAATGCAGCAGTTTCCGTAATCCTGTCTTCCGGTTTTATATCCAGCCATTTCTTACAGGATACCAGCGAAAGGCAAGCTATAAGCATCCAGATATTTCTTTTATATAAATACTTTATCATCTTCATAAATATTAAAGGAAGTTAGCAGAAAGCGTAAAGGAGAAGGTCCGGGCAAATGGGTAATCTATACCTCTTTCACGCTTTACGGTGGAAATACGGAATAACTCATTGGTACGTGCTGTAAGTCCTATATTGGAAAGACTCAGTTTTTTCAGCCACTGCATATCTCTTAAAGTATATCCGATGCTCGCTGATTCCAGTGAAAAAGTGTTTTCTTCCTGTACAAATCTGGAAGTGATATAGCTCTTATCCAACAATGAAATACCTTTGAACTGGGTTTCATCACCCGGTTTCTTCCATCTTTCGTATAGGGCACGTTTGTCGAGGTTATTCTGAGACATGATAGAATACGTAATATTCTCTACCTTATTAAAGAGGGCGGTATTCATGATATCCTGGCCTGCAATGTAGCGGAAGCTCATCTGCAGCTGCAGGTTCCTGATATTCAACACCGATCCGAGAACGCCCTGAATATCGGGCCTGCTATTGCCTACTTTCACTACATCGGCATAATTATAATCGAATGTCTGCTTACCGTCTTTGGTGAGCATAATTTCACGACCGGTAGCAGGATCTATACCCAGCGAGCGTACCGCCCAGATATCATCCGGTGCATACCCGTCTTTATAGCGTACAAGACTGTTTGACTGGCGTAGTTTATCGTTGATGGTATAGAGATATTTATCCAACTCGCTATAGGTAGATGTATAGTGACTACCGGTGGCCGATAACAACCATACAATTCCATCTTTGCGATTGCTGATTACCTCATAGGATACCCTGAACTCCTGCCCTTTTACCGTGAGTTTACCCGCATTAAACGGATAGTTGGACAAACCTGTGGAAGAAGGCAGCGAAACAGCTATCACCAGTGGATTTGTCACTTTTGTGTAGATGTCCACCGTTGCTTTCAACCGGTTATTAAGAATAGCCAGATCCAGACCGGCGCCCCTTGTATAGCTGTTCTGCCATTTCAGATCGGCATTACCCAACGTAAGCATCGACAATCCAAAGGCATCCAGGTAGTTGGTTTTACCATACTGGTAGGTAGTGAGGGAACTAAAGGAGCTGAAATTCTGGTTACCGGTAACACCGAAATTTCCTCTCAGGCTCAATTGGTTGATGTAGGTAGTGTTCAGGAATTTTTCTTTAGCAAGGTTCCAGCGTGCTCCCAGCGCATAGAACGGGGAATACTGATTGGCAGACCCGAAAGCAGTGGAGCCATCGTAAGATACTGTCGCATCTACACTGTACCTGTTGTCGTACGAATAGGAACCCGTTGCCAGCAGCTTATTACGGCGGGCTACATTGCTGCTGAGTGCAGGCTGACTGCCTTCTGCATAGTTAAACGCAAATCGCGGGTTACCATCACTGGAGGCGGGGAAGCCGGTAAGGTTGTACCCACTGAGCCTGTTTCTGTTTTCAGAAATATCCGTACGTGCATTCAGGTTAATCATATGTTTTCCCAGCAGCCGGTAATAGGTAAGCATCAGGTAGGAGTTATAGCTAAAACCGGTAATAAGGCTGTTGGAGTATGTTCCTCGTTTATCAATATCTGTTTTAACAAAAGAGAGATCTCTGGGTGATACAAAAACCTCACCCAATGAGTTAGAACCAGCTAATTGCAAAGCTCCCTGAAGGCGGAAAGCGTTTGAAATATCGTAGTTGATCAGCAGGTTGGTAGCAAGATTATAACTCTTGCTTTTGTTATAGTTATTGAGTCCGACTACATACAATGGATTTTTTACTAACAGATTATTGGTGTTGGTAGAGTCTTTTCCCCTGGTAAGGTCAAGGTATGGCTCAGACATTGGCTTTTTCTCATAATAGGGGTTTGTATTTACCCAGTCGGCAAAGTCGCCATAGGGCGATTCCTGTGATCTGGCGCCATTCACCAGGGTCACATTGCTGATATTTACTTTACCGGCACGATAGCTGAGGTTTAGCCGGCCACTCCATTCCTGTCTGCCGGAGCCTTTCATTACCCCTTGCAGGTTTCTGTAGCTACCGCCGGCGTCGAATGTGAGGGCACCGGTGCCACCACCTGCATACAGGCTATGGCGCTGTGTTACGCCCGTGCGAACAGGATCGCTGAGCCAATAGGAATTCACGCCCCTGGTAACATCCTGCAGTCTGCGGGAATACATGGAATCATAATAGGAGAATTGTTCTTTTGCGTAATCCCATTTGCCAGTAGCCTGGTATCTGCCTGCCAGCACCTCATATTGCAGCTTTTCCGCAGCGGTCATCATATTGTAACTGGTCAGGTCGGGAGCATCTACGGAAAGATCTTCCACATAGTTTACTAAGATTTTCCCTGGTGCAGCTTTTATTGTTTCAATCACCACTACGCCGTTAGCCGCGCGGGAACCATACATGGCAGTAGAAGCTGCATCTTTCAGGATAGTGATGCTGGCTACACGGTTCATGTCCAGGTCCATCACCTGCCGGAGGCTGGATTCGAAGCCATCCACCATAAACAGTGGCTGATTGGGATCACCGGAAAACTGATCACGCAAGGCATTATTGGTGATGGCAGATTGGCCGCGTAACTCGATGGTAGGTAATACATTGGGGTTGCTTCCTGCCAGGTTATTCTCCATCACCAGGAAGGAAGGGTCCAGTGTGCGGAGCGCCTGCACTACGTTGCCATTGGTAATAGTTTTCAGCTGCTGACCGGAATAAACAGCAGTAGCGCCGGAAAAAGAATTTTTGTTGCGTGTAACCATTCCCGTTACCACTACCTGGCTAAGGCTCTGGTCTGTTGTTTTCATGATGATACGCAGAAACTTCTTGCTGCTGGCTTCCAGCGTTTGCGCCTGGTATCCCAGGGAACTGATTTTTATAATAGCCGGATCTTTCTGAGAACGCAGGTCGAATGTACCATCCTGCCGGGTGGCAGTGCCTTTCGAAGCCCCATCCAGCGACACACTTGCTCCCGGGATGGGTTCTCCTTTTTCATCGGTGACAAGCCCCCTGAAGTAAACATCCTGCTGCGGCAGTTCTGCAGGTGCGGACAAATCTGCCTGTTCATCCTTTTTTCGGATAACCACGGTTGTTTTAGTAATGCTGTAGGTAAATGGCTGGTTTTTAAAACAGTTGTCCAGCACCTCTTTTACAGGGGCATTGCGGAATTGTACATCTACCTTTCTGGCGGCGGCCATCCACTCATCCCTATAAACGAAAGTATAGCCTGTCTGGGCTTTGATTTCATTGAACACGGTTTCGAGTTTTGCTCCTTTAGCCTGGATAGTAACACGCTGGGCCAGGCTGGAAGCACTAATATGCATGGCTATGCATAATAAAAAGAAAGTTGTCAGCTTCATTATTCGCCAAATTTGTCTGGTACGATGGGCTCGCATCCCGCATTGGCTATGCATGGACACGGCTTTGCCTTTTACAATTAATTGCATAGATTTGAATGTGGTTGGTTAGAAATAACAATCTCGCCGATTGATTAAAAAACCAGGCCATCGGCCGAAAATGCTGCAAACATTTTCGGCTTTTTTATTGCCTGGAAATACGTTCAATGTGTGGGACTAAAGCTGGTGGATTCCCTTCTCTGTCAGCGTTTCCTGCTGGTTGATAACTTATTGATCATTTTTTCTTCTTTAGATTTCTGCAATGGTTGATAAAAAATTAATGGTTGGTTGATGATTGCTACTATTATTTAACTATTACTGTCTGCTCACTGTATTCTGTATCTATTCCGCTCATTTCCAATATCTCCAGCACTTCTTTAAGACTTAAGCTCATGGGGATATCTCCCGACAGATGTGCTTCTTTTCTATCATTTTTCATACGTACGTCTACGTTATACCACCTTGCAATCTGGCGCATAATTTCGGGTACGCTGGCGTTCTGCATAACGATAAATCCATCTTTCCAACCGGTGGCACTATGTATATCTACCTGCTTTACCTGGATATCTCCTCCGGACAGGACTGCCTGCATGGAAGGCTTCAATACTTCCTGCGCAGCAGGCGTGACAACCTTTACCGCACCCGTTACCAGGGTTACTTTTCGCACAGGTTCATCTGCATAAGCCATAATATTAAAAGCTGTTCCCAGTACTTCTATTCTTTCGTTGCCGCACTGCACAATAAATGGATGAGCAGCATCGGCGGTGGGTTCAAAGTATGCTTCCCCTTCCAGTTTTACCACCCGCTCTTTTTCATTAAATGCTACCGGGTACCGTAACGAAGAGGCAGCGTTCAGCCATACCTTGCTCCCATCGGGCAGCAGGAGTTTAAACCTGCCGCCTCTGGGTGTCTGCAGTAAATTTTGTCCTTTACCGTTATTACCAGAATTATATTGCAGCTCACCGGCTGTCTGGCGGATTAGCTGCGATCCCTGCCGGATGGTTTTAGCGCTGCTGTCCAGTGTTACCACGGCGCCATCCGCCATTATCAGTGTAGCCTTATCGCTACCGGGTTTCACATCTGCCAGTGATACAGTATGCTTACCATGATGCAGCAGCAACAGACTTCCTGCCACAAAGGATATTGCAACCGCAGCAGCGACCCAGCGGATAGAGTACCTGCGCGCAGGCATTGGCACAACAGGCGTTTCACGGAGAATATCCGGCAGTAATGCCGCCAGCTGCTCCCTCACCTGCGTATCTACAGCTTCAGGTACAGGCATGCTTTCCAGACAGGACTGTACCATCCTGGCCGCTTCGGGGTCCATCTCTCCCGACCCCAGCCATTCAATTAACAGAGGAAGCTCTTCTGGTTTACATGCGCCGTTTAGCAGCCTGTTAAACAGGTCATTTTTGTTTTCTGGTTGATTCATCCTCTTATAATGACATTTGAAAAAAGAAAAAGAGGGGGAGGAAACAGCAATTTTTTTTACAATCTGCCTAAGTGTATCAAAATCAATAGTATCAATACCTGTTCCGGATTATTATCGAAATAGCTACGTACCTTTTTGTTGGCTTCTTTCAGGTATTCTTTTACGGTATACACGGATATCCCCAATTGTTCCGCTGCTTCCCTGTTGGTAAAACCATCGATCCGGCACAGGCGGTATACTCTGGCCTGCTGCGGTGTTAACTTATCTAAAGCTGCTTCCAGCATGGCACTGCTTTCCTGGTAATGTAAGGCCTCTTCTATATGTGAATAATGCGCAGTAGCGTATAGGCGAAACTGTTGTAGCTTCTCTTTATCGAGTTGTAGTTTCTTGAAGAAATTAAATATCCTGTTCTGACCTGCCTTTACCAGGTAACCAGCGAAATTGGAAATATCAGCACTCTCTTTTCTATTTTTCCAGATCAGGGAGAAGATTTCCTGGACGATCTCCTGTGCTGCTTCCGGATCTTTTGCCATGCTAAGAATAGCAGTATACAGGCCAGGACTATAATACAGGTATAGTTGTGTAAACGCCGATTCATCTCCCGCCCGCAATGCGTGCAGCAATTCCGCTTCGTTTGCCAGAGGATGAACCATCATAAACCACCTGAAGATTTTGGATATAATAATTTGATGCGTAGCACAAAGCTACAAATTGTTGAATGGGATCAAAGGCTTTCTATAAGATTTTGGCGGGGCAGCCGTTCAGGCCTTCTCATATAGAGAGCAGCACAACCTGTCAGCTGCGCTGCTATATATCTGTTATTTAATCTTCTTCATATCCCCATTGCTCCAGTAACGCGTTATATTCGGCTTCCGGTAAACCTGGCTGATTATAGTGTCCTGCCAGCATTTTCTGACGCATGGCTTCATAAATTGTTACGGCACAGGCTACAGAGATATTCAGTGATTTTATCATGCCCATCTGCGGGATAATAAAATTACCATCTGAAACAGCAATTAATTCCTCACTGACGCCCTTCTGCTCATTCCCGAATACCAGGGCGATAGACGCTGTAAAATCAATATCATATAAACTCACCGCATCCTGCGCCAGGTGAGTCGTTAATATTTTATCATATTTGCTGCGCACGGCAGCCACACAATCCTGAATATTATCAAACTGATGGACCGTCACCCATTTGTTGGCGCCACTGCTACTCCTGAAACCCCAGCGCTTATGACGCGGTAATTTCGTTTTTATTACAAAAATCTCCTGTATTCCAACAGAATCACATGTCCGCATTACCGCAGAAATATTATGCGGATCCTCCACATCATCCAATATCACGGTCAGATTTCCCTGACGTTTGTTCAATGCCGATAATACCCTTTCCCTTCTTTCTGGTGTCATATAAAAAAAATATTTTATTCTATGGCCCTTAAAATTACGAAATAAGGTAATTTCACCGCACAATCTTAAAATACTTAAACCTATGCTCAAGAAGATACTGAAAATTGTGGGCATCACATTCATTGTCTTGATACTGGCTGCTATTGCAATTCCTTACTTTTTCAAGGACAAAATCATGGCTACGGTGAAAACGGAGCTCAATAAGCAATTGAACGCCCGTGTCGACTTCAAGGATGTTGATATCAGCCTTATCCGTCATTTCCCCCGCCTGGCTGTTGGCCTGGAAGACCTTAAAGTAATTGGTAAAGGCCAGTTCGAACAGGATACCCTCCTCGCAGTTCAGAAAATTGATGTAGCACTGAACCTCATGAGTGTCATCAAAGGCGATAAAATGGATATCTATAACATCGCGCTCGTACAGCCACGTATACACGCTATTGTTGATAAAGACGGCCACGCCAACTGGGACATCACCAAACCAGACACCGCTGCTGCTACGCCTGCTGACACCTCCAAAAGCAAGTTTGCGCTTAGCCTGAAGAAATACAGCATTGAAAATGCTTTTGTCAGCTACGACGACCGCCAGGGCGGCATGTATATGGAAGTTGATGGCCTCAACCACAACGGCACCGGGGATTTCACCCAGGACCAGTTCACCCTCAGCACCCATACCGATGCAGATGGCGTTACCTTTAAATATGGCCCCATTCCTTATTTAAGCCATGTTGTCACCAAACTGGATGCTGATATTCAAATCGATAATAACACCAGCACCTATACGCTGAAAAATGCCAAAGCCAGTCTGAATAACCTCGGCATCGACTTCGCCGGATTATTTAAACTGGTAAACGACAGCACCTATGGCATGGACTTTACCTTTAAAAGCCCTTCTACCGAGTTTAAAGACCTGCTGTCGCTGGTACCGGCCATCTATGCTACCGACTTCAATAAGATCAAAACAAGCGGTAAAGCTGCTTTTGATGGTTTTGTAAAAGGTAATTATTCTCCTGTGCAGATGCCTGCATTTGGGCTGAACCTGGGCGTAACAGACGGCTTCTTCCAATATCCCGATCTCCCTAAACCAGTGAAAAATATTCAACTGGCCGTGAAGATCACCAACCCTGACGGCGTTCCTGACCATACTGTGGTAGACATGTCCAGAGGCCACCTGGAAATGGATAATACACCGTTAGATTTACGCGTATTGGTGAAAACACCTATATCCGATATGTATGTAGATGCAGCTGCCAAAGGTAAACTGGACCTGGCCCAGATTCCTCAATATGTGAAACTGGAGTCCGGCACCGCCCTGCAAGGCTTACTGGATGCAGATATCAGCGCCAAAGGAAATATGAGCGCCATCGAAAAACAGCAGTACGATAAGTTCTATGCTGCCGGTAACCTGGCCCTCAGCAACATGCTGTATAAAAGTAAAGACTACCCTGATGGCGTAAAAGTGAATAATCTCGCTTTACAGTTCAATCCTAAAAATGTAACTGTTAAAGACCTGAACGCCGAATACCTGGGCTCTCACTTCCAGGCAAACGGAGAGGTCAATAACCTCCTCGCCTATACGCTGAAGAATGAAGCACTGGATGGTACCTTCAACCTGAAAGCCGACCAGATCAACCTGGACAAATGGATGGCCACCAGCAGCACCACTGCGGCTGCTCCGGCTGCCGAAGCGAAGAAAGATTCAGCAGCTGCCGGCGCGGCACCATTCCCGGTACCGGCCAACCTGAACGTAGCACTCCACGCAATTGTCGATAAAGTTCATTACGACAAAATCGATATGAACAACGTTACCGGCGCCCTCCTCGTGAAAGATGAAACCGTTACCATGCAACAGCTCAAAGCCGACGCATTGCAGGGTACCATGGCCATCAACGGTAGCTACAGCACCAAAGCGAGCAAAACCAACCCGGATATCAATCTCTCCTATGATGTAGAACGCGTAGATATTCAGCAGACCTTCAACGCATTCAATACCGTAAGAAGCCTGATGCCTATCGGTAAGTTCCTTAGCGGTAAAATCACTTCCCAGCTGACTATGCACGGTAAGCTTGGAAAAGATATGATGCCGGAACTCAACAGTCTTACCGGTGATGGTAACCTCCTGCTGATCGAAGGCGTACTGAAACAGTTTGCGCCGGTAGACCAGCTGGCCAGCAACCTGAATATCAGCCAGCTGAAAGATATTTCACTGCGCGACATCAAAAACTACTTCGCATTCGAAAACGGCCGCGTGAAAGTAAATCCTTTCAAAGTAGTTGTGAACGGCGTTCGTATGGACATTGCCGGTAGTCATGGTTTTGATCAGTCGCTGGACTACAGTCTGCAACTGGCTTTGCCACGCAGCCTCATGGGCAGCGCCGGTAATCAGCTGGTAAACAACCTCGCGGCACAGGCACAGAACAAAGGTATTCCTGTTAATGTGGGCGACAGCGTTCACCTGTCTATTGCCATGGGTGGTAATATCATGAAACCATCACTGAAAACAGACCTGCGTGAAAGCACCAACAACCTGAAATCTCAGGCTACCGAACTGGTGAAAAACAAAGTAGATACCATTAAGAGCACTGTTCGCGATACAGTGAATCAGCTGAAAAACCAGGCAGTGGCTGCAGCCAAAAACGAACTGAAAAATCAGCTGCTGGGTCATAAAGACTCTACCGGAGCTACGCCTAACAATGGTGTACAAAATCTGGGAAAAACGGCGGGAGAATCTGCCAAAAACGTGATCAATGGCTTGTTTGGAAAGAAGAAACAGGCTGCTGCGGTGGATAGTACCAAAAATTAAAAATATATAATATAAACATTCAAAGGTGGTCGCTAAATGCGGCCACCTTTTTTATTGTCGTTTCGGTTCTTCTTCCACAATTTTTTCGTAACTTATAGTTACCCAAAAACTGACAGCGATGATAGTAAGATTTCTTCACAGTACTTATTGCAATGCTGCATTATTCGGAGGTTTGTTATTCCTGCTGATGGGATACCTTATCTTACATTTTCCACCTAAGAGCGTAAAAACCTGGTACGGCTACCGTACGTTCCTGTCTACACGAAACCAGGAAATGTGGGACGCTGCCAATAAAGATGCCGCCATGATTTCCCGGCGGGTAGGGTTTATCATATTATTAATTGGTATTTGTTGCGCGCTTATTTTTCCATCTCAGACGGACTGGTTCATGTATATCACGGTGGGAGCCGTTGTGGTAGGGGTTTTGTATATCACCGGCTATACGGAATGGATGCTGACCAACGAATTCGATGACGATGGCCGCCGTCGTATCCCACCAAAATTATAGGATTATGACATTTCTTATTTTTTATTGACTCAATTTTGCTGTCGAAGAACCGCTAAACGGAAATTATGACAGACAGCACAACACAATTGCGATCAATTAAGGATAAGAACATAGGAATAGCCACACTATTAGCCTTTGCCATGATTCCTATGTCGGGGTTTGCCACCGACATTTACATTCCCTCTCTGCCCGGTATGACGGCAGCCCTTGGTATCAGTAGCAGCCAGGCACAGCTTACACTCAGTCTTTTTCTCATCAGTTACGGGGTTTCACAATTATTTGTAGGCGGACTGCTGGACAGCTACGGACGTTACCGTATATCACTTGTATCAATGCTGATATTCTGCTGCTCCTGTATTATCATCGGCAGCACGCACAATATATATGTAATTTATGCCATGCGGGTAATACATGGTATCACGATAGCGGCCATGGTAGTGGCCAAACGCGCCTTTTTCGTGGACCTGTTCAGTGGAGAAAAGCTAAAGCACTATCTCAGCCTGTTTACTATCATCTGGTCTACCGGCCCTATAGTAGCACCTTTCATAGGTGGGTACCTGGAAGTGAATTTTGGTTGGGAATCCAACTTTTATTTTTTGGGATTGATAGCGGCTGTATTATTTGTACTGGAGATAATATTCAGTGGAGAAACGCTACTACATGCAACTCCGTTCCACCTGAGCAAGATAGTAAACATCTATTCCGACATGCTTAAAACGGGTAGTTTTGTTTTGGGCATTATCATGCTGGGATTGGGTTACAGCATGGTAATGACGTATAATATGTCCGGGCCGTTTATCATTGAACACCATTATGGTTTATCGCCGGTAGTAACGGGATATTGCAGTTTGCTGCTGGGATTCGCCTGGATGGTGGGTGGCTTTATAGGGAAAGGCACTATCAACAAGCCTTTCGCCAAAAAGATGAACATCAATGTAGCGTTGCAACTCTTATATGGCATTGCGTTACTGACCCTGTTGCATTTCTGGAGCCCGCTGGCCCTGATCCTTGTTTTTGCCTTCCTGATACATGTAGGCGCAGGATTTACCTACAATAATTACTTCACCTATTGCCTGGCCAAATTTCCTAAAAATGCAGGTATTGCCGGCGGATTAACAGGAGGATTATGTTATGTGATTGTATCTGTTTTAAGCTACGTACTCACGTATGCATTACCAGCCAAAGACGGGATCAATCTGTCTTACAGCTACCTGATACTGATTGCGTTTTCTATCCTGGTGATGTACCTGGTAAATGTATTGAATAAAAAACAGGCATCTTTATAAAGATACCTACATGGTAATGAAGGAAAAGAAGTTTACCTGATCATCGATCTTTTTCTCCAATCCGATGGTCTTGTATACTTCTTTTTCTCATTTCTTACTTCAGCAGGCATAATAGCACTTTTGAATTTATCCTCGTGATTTTCGAGGTGTACCACTGGTTTGATCATAGATTTCAGCTTCATTGATGTTCTATTTGGCGGGAAATACAACCTGACTTTTACTTTCGGGAATTTTTCCTTCAGCACCTTAATGGTGGAAAGCTGATCACTATCCGCAGTAACAATTACAACAACATCCACTGATTCATCTATACAATCCTGTAGTATATGCAAGGCTAGATTTATATCACTACATTTTTCTTCAAGGACTTTAAACACCTTTCCGCATAGGGCTTTGCAGTTAACAAATTTTTCCGAGTGATGCCCATTGATTACCTCAAATTTATCACCATTCAGAATTATATTCGCTCCAAATAAAGCATTTTGCTTTCCTCTGTTAGCCTTATGAACAGAAGGCGCTGTGAAATATTTCACCTTATTAAGTTCCTGTCCTTCATGCAAAAAAACAAAATGGGAAAATAGTTTGACGAAATCTATCCAATAATAATCTTTCCAAACAGGATTGGCCGCTGCATGCGATCTGAAGCCATAATAGAAGTTAAAACCATCCACATAAAATGTAACCTTCTTCATATTTCGTGAAATTCAAACAATGGAATTAAGTTAACAAACCGTCTGTAAGTAAAAAACGCTCCCAGTAGGAGCAGACCTATATTATGGAGACTATAGGGTCAATGTAACACTTCCAGTAGAAGCAGAACTATAGTGCTGAGACTATAGCGGGGATAATAAAAAAGCTCCCAGTAGGAGCAGACCTATAATACGAATACCATAGGGCCAATTTAACACTTCCAGTAGAAGCAGAACTATAGTACTGAGACTATAGCGGGGATAATTATATCGCTAAACTATATCTATTTTATATTCTCAACAAATTTTTTATAAAATTTTTATGCAGAAAAAAATTTGCATCAGAATACAATTAGTCAAGACGCCTAACTAAAACGTTTTATCAACACCATCTATTTAAAATAAAATTTCATAAAAATTAATCCCCAAACAACACAACTCATCCATTTCAGTCAAATTATAACTTCGCCCGAAAGATTTCAATTTTTCCTATTTTTACGCCAATCAGCCACAGAACCCCTGATTGACCTTAAACCTATGTTATCATTTTGGAGTGATTATTATTATCTTGTTATTCTGCTGAACATAGCCTGTATCGTTCATGCTATAAAATCAGGCAACCGCGAAGCCATCTATTTACTCATCTTTCTGCCCGGTATAGGTGCAGCCATTTATTTTTTTATGGAGATCATGCCCGACATCTCCAACGGTAATATCGGCCAGCAACTGCTCCGGCTCCTATCTCCAAACGGCCGTATTAACGAATGGGAAAAACGGGTGCGTTTATCCGACACCGTTACCAACAGGATGCAACTCGCCGAAGCCTATGCCGGTCAAAAGCACTATGATAAAGCTGTTGACCTTGCACAGTCCTGCGCTACCTCCTACCCTTCCGATCAGGGTATCCTGCTTCAACTCAGCCGTTTCCAGTTTATGAACCAGCAATATGCAGCCAGCATTGCCAGTTTCGATAAGCTGAATAAAATGCCGGGGGTAAGAATGAATAATGTGGCTGATGAACTGATGTACGCCCAGGCGCTGGAAGCCACTGCACAGGCAGACAAAGCCGAACAGGCCTATCAGCGGATCATCCAGGTACACCATTCGCTGGAAGCCATGTACCACTATGGCATTATGCTAAGAAAACAAGGACGCAATACCGAAGCAAAAGCACAGTTCGAAAGAACAAAAGCCGAATTCAGTATGCACCCACGATATATCAGGCGCACCATACGCATATGGGTATGGCTCTCCAGGAAAGAACTGGCAACACTGAAAGCATAAATAGCCACATAAACGAAAACGCCGTCTCTACCTGGTAGAGACGGCGTTTTCGTTTATATATAACCGTTATTATCAACTATGCCCCTGAACATCATGGTCAGGAATTGTCTGATAGTTTTCTTTCATCTTAGCCAGCTTTTCTTTACCATAGGTCAGTTTCGTGATTACCACGAACAGCACCGGTACAATAAAGATCGCCAGGAAGGTAGCAGTAAACATACCACCCAATACGGTCCAACCCATTGTTTTACGGGCTTCCGCACCAGCGCCGGATGCCAGCACCAGCGGCAGAATACCTAACAGGAAGGCCATGGAGGTCATCACGATCGGACGCAGACGCAATTTCGCTGCTTCCACGGCTGATGTTACCACGTCCATACCTCTGTCTACACGCTCTTTCGCAAACTCTACGATCAGGATCGCATTCTTCGCGGAAAGTCCAATCAGTGTGATCAGACCGATCTGCGCATATACGTTGTTACTCAGCTTAGGCAGGAAGGTCAGCACCGTGATGGCACCAAAGGCACCAATAGGTACTGCCAGCAGTACGGAGAACGGTACAGACCAGCTCTCATAAAGCGCCGCCAGGAAGAGGAATACAAAGACAATAGACAATATGAAGATGTATACTGTTTTACTACCCGATAAAATCTCTTCTCTACTCAATCCGGAGAATTCATACCCATAACCGGCTGGTAATTCCTTCGCTGCTACTTCCTTCAATGCATTAATCGCATCGCCGGAACTGTAGCCAGGTGCAGGGTTACCGTTGATCTCCGCAGAGCGGAAAAGGTTATAGTGGGAGATTACCGGCGCGTTTTCAATCACTTTGTAAGAAGTGAGTGCGCTCAGCGGCACCATACTACCAGCCGCGTTACGAACAAATAACTGGCTCAGGTTTTTGATGTCGCCACGGTAAGAAGAATCCGCCTGTGTTACTACACGGAAGTTACGGCCATAGATCGTGAAATCGTTTACATAGGCAGAACCCATATAGGTCTGCAATGCAGAAGCAATATCAGAGATCTTCACACCCATCTTCTTCGCTTTTTCACGATCGATATCCAGCTGGTAACCAGGTGTACGTGCGGTAAAGAAGGAGAATGCCTTCGCAATTTCCGGACGCTGGTTAACAGCGGTGATGAATTTCTGTAACACGCCTTCAAAAGCCTTGATATCACCGGCGCCACGCTGTTGCAATACAAAGGAGAAACCTGCCGTCTGTCCCAGACCAGGGATCGCCGGCGGCGGAATAACTACCACACTGGCTTCTTTATACTTACTCAGTTTTTTCTGCAAGGTGGCTACCAGTCCGAATACATGCAGGGAATCAGGCTTACGCTCGTCCCATGGTTTCAGCTGACAGAAGATTGTACCACTGTTGGATTTGGTAGCGAAGCTCACCGCATTCAAACCTCCCAGTGCCGCGAAATGCGCGATACCAGGTGTTTCCTGGATGTCTTTCATCATCTTCTGCATAGTTGCTACCGTGCGCTCTGTGGAAGAAGATTCCGGTAAGTCGAAGGTGATAATGATACGTCCGTCATCTTCTGTAGGAATAAACCCGGAAGGTTTGGACTTGAATAACATTACCGTACCTACGAACAGGCATATCAAAATGACCATCACATAGCGGGACCATTTGATACTTTTCTTCACCCCTACAGAATACCTGCTGGTAGTATGTCCAAACCAGCGGTTAAACTTAAAGAAGAATTTGTTCAGCCCTTTGGAATCTTTGCTGAGGTGCATCGGACGCAGGATCAGCATACATAATGCCGGTGTCAGCGATAGCGCCACAAATGCAGAAATCAGTACAGAGATCGCAATAGTGATCGCAAACTGCTGATACAGGCGACCTACGATACCAGGGATAAATCCTACTGGTACGAATACTGCCGCCAGAATGAGTGCAATCGCAATTACCGGCCCGGAGATTTCTTTCATCGCCTGGATGGTAGCATCCTTCGGCGACATCTTCTCATGGTCCATATTATGCTGTACCGCTTCCACCACCACGATCGCATCATCCACCACGATACCGATCGCCAGTACGAAACCGAAGAGGGTCAGGGTGTTGATGGTAAAGCCGAGTGGTATGAAGAAGATAAACGTAGCAATAATAGATACCGGAATCGCCAGGATAGGGATGATAGTCGCCCTCCAGCTCTGCAGGAAGAGGAATACCACCAATACCACAAGGATCAGGGCTTCCACGAGGGTATGTACCACCTCTTCGATGGATACTTTCACCACGGAAACGGATTCGAAAGGTACTACGTATTCTACGTCGCTAGGGAAAGACTTCTTCAGCTCTTCCATGGCAGCGGTTACGTTGGCAGCGGTTTCAATCGCGTTACTACCCGGCGCCTGGTATACGAGCAGATAAGCTGCACGTTTACCATCTACGAAGTTATTACCGGAATAGTTGAATTTACCCAGCTGTATACGTGCTACATCTTTCAGGTATACCAGTGATCCATCGCTCGGGCGTGTTTTCACGATGATATTTCCGAATTCTTCCGGCGTCTGTAAACGGCCCTGGGTGAAGATATTGTATTCGAATGTTTGTCCGGTTGGCTGTGGAGGTGCACCTACGGAACCTGCGGTGATCTGCGCGTTCTGTTCCTGGAGTGCGGCTTTGATATCATCAGCGGTAACACCCATCTGCGCCAGTTTATCAGGCTGCAGCCAGATACGCATGGAGAAGTCATCCGCACGGGTGAAGATATCACCCACCCCTTTTGCACGGAGCAACGCATCTTTTACATATACGTTGGTATAGTTGTCGAGGAAGGTAATATCGTGTGTGCCTTTAGGTGAGTATAACGCTACCAGCATCAGGATGCTTGGGTTACGCTTTCTAACGGTCAGACCTAAACGTTGCACTTCCTGTGGCAGGGTTGGCTGTGCGATACCTACACGGTTCTGCACGTCCAGCGCTGCGATATTGATATCTGTACCTACTTCAAAGTTCACGGTCATACTCATCTGACCAGAGCTGGTGTTGTTGGTAGAGATATAAGTCATTCCTGGTGTACCGTTTACCTGCACTTCCACGGGAGTGGCTACTGTCTGTTCAACAGTCTGTGCATCGGCGCCGGTATAGGTACCGGTTACCTGTACGGTGGGGGGCGAGATTTCAGGATACTGCCCGATCGGCAGGTTCATCATCGCCAATAATCCCACCAGTACCAGTACGATAGAAATTACTATCGCTGTTACCGGTCTTTTAATAAAAGTATCTGCAATCATGTTCTAAAGTTGAGTCTCGTGAACTTATTTCTTCGCTGCTGCTTCTGGTGGAGCAGGGATGCCTATCTGAATCTTGCCGCCATCGCGTAAGCGCTGGAAGCCTTCTGTAATAACCTTTTCGCCTTGCTGTATACCATCCATGATTACAATCTGGTCGCGCATTTTAGGGCCCAGGTGTACTTTACGTTGTTCTGCGATGCTGTCTTTAGCTACAAACACGAAGAATTCGCCCATCTGTTCGGTGATGGCTTTGTAAGGGATAATGAGCCTGTCGCCGGAAGCCTGGTTGAGTACATTCAGTACACAGCTCATGCCTGCTTTCAGTCTGTTATCCGGGTTATTGAACTGGATACGTACTTTGATGGTTGCCGTCTGGTTATCCACACCGCGATCGATCGCAAAGAGGTGGCCTGTCTGATTATAGGCAGTACCATCGGAGAGCGATAATCTGAAGGTGGTATCACCAGCTTTCGACTTACCCTGCATTTCGGCGTAGCGGCCGATTTCATTTTCAGGGATTACGAAATCCACGGCGATAGGGTTTTCGCTGGAGATAGTATTTAATAAGGTAGATCCCGGGGTGATCTGTGCGCCGAGTTTTACCTGGGAAATACCGATACGGCCGGTGAAAGGCGCTTTGATCAGCGAGTAGTCGAGGTCCGTACGGGCAGCGAGCAGACTAGCCTGTGCAGCTGCGAGTGAGCTGCGGGAGGTTTCCAGGGCTGCCTCTGCGTTATCAACGATCTGACGTGCTACCGCATCCTGTTCTACGAGGCGTTTGTAACGGTCGTCATCTTTTTTAGCCTTGTTGTAGTTCGCCTGTGCGCTAGACACACTTGCCTGTGCCTGCTGGTACGCAGCTTCATATTTGCGGCGATCAATTTCATAGAGGGTCTTACCTTTCTGAACTACTTCTCCTTCCTGGAAGAAGATACCGGTAATAAATCCGGCAACCTGAGAACGAAGTTCTACCTGGTTCAGTGCTACAACGGTAGCTGGGTACTTATCATAATAAACGGCCGGTGCCACGGTTGCCTCCGTAATATTCACCGCAGTAGGGGGCATTACAGGAGCGCCTTTTTGCTCAGGGCCTTTGCAGGCAGTAAAGGCTAAAACGCCGGCAGCGCTTAAAAAGACAAGGTGATTCATTTTTTTCATATCCGTTCCGGTTACCATTTAATAATTTACTGTTAAGGTTCCTAATGCTTTCTGCAGATCGATTTTACTGCTCAGTACCTGGTACATCGCGTTGTAGTAGCTCAGCTGAGCAGTACGCAGTTCCGTTTCAGAGATCAGTACATCGAGGTAGGTTTTAATGCCTTCCTTATATTGAAGCTGCAGCAGATTATATACATCCTGTGCCATCGCCACGTTTTCCTTTAAAGTCATATAGTCGTTCAGGTTACTTCTATATGCTGCCATCGCCTGTGTATATTGCGTATTTACAGCGCTGGACAAAGATTCAAAATCCCATTTGTTACGTTCCAGCTGTAACTCTGCCATTTTGATGTTGTGTACACGCTTTCCTCCCTGGAAAATAGGCAGGCTCAGTTTTAAACCCAGCAGGGAGTTGGGATAATTGTTATTATAGAGTTTGCCGAAGTCCTGGTTCTGATAGGCAAAGGCATAGTTAACAAATGCAGATACTGTAGGCAGATATCCCCATTTGTTATAGCGTACGTTTGCTTCCAGCAGACTTTCCTGTGTTTTCAGCAATTTGTATTCTATCCTGTTATGATAATCAGGGGTGATACTGGTATCGCTGTTGTTTACTTCAGCCACCATGGTAGTGGTATCGCCTGAGATGAGGATATCTGCGGAAGATGTTGGATATCCGAGTAGTTGTTTCAGGTAAGCCTGTTTGGAACTGAGTAATTCCATGGCAGCTTTCTGTTGTGCTTTTGCGTTGTTGAGAGAGATCGTCGCTCTTTTGTAGTCGGTTTTATCCACTACACCGCTCTGATACTGGTTATAAGCATCTTTCAGCGATCTTTCGAGGCGGAGGATATCTTCGCTGAGCACATTGATCTGTTGCTGTGTAAGCAACACATCATAATAGGCTTTACTAACGTCCGACACCACATCTATCTGGCTGCGGGTAGTATTTTGCTGGCTTTGGGTACGCACTTCCTTTGCTGTTTTGCTGGCGAGCAGGAGATCGCGGGTAAACAGGTTCTGGTTTAGTGTGAAGGTAGCAGCAGAGTTGTTGGCCACGCCTACTTTAGTAGGATTCCCACCGAAGATGGAGGTAGGTAATTCCAGGTAGTGCTGCAGGTTTGCATCTACAGATACCTGTGGGTACCAGTCGGCCAGCTTACTTTTTACTGTTCTGTCGGTGATCGCCTCATCAATAACGGATTGATGCAGTACAGGCTGATGTTTCAGCGCATAGCGGATACAATCCTCCAGAGTGGCTGTCGAAGGCAGTAGGTCGTTAGATTGCTGTGCGTGAAGTTGGCCGGAAAATAATAATCCGCACGACACAGCTAACAGGTAAAATGCTCTTTTCATAAAAGGCTTTTGACATTCAGTTCTTCTTTGTTCCAATCTCAGACAATAAAAGTTGGATAACGTAGATGCATATACGCAGATACATAGTAGTTATAGCCAGTTCATCGTCCATATCATATCGCAGGCCATTGTGCTGGCGCTGAGACAGAATAATTTTAGTGCATAGTATTTACAAATGCAGTGCAGCTGCAGATAACAGGTAGGTTCTCAGGTAAAACAACTTAAATCTCAGGTAAACAACGGGCTTTTGTATACCAGGTTAATTTTTAACGAGGCGCTAAGATAGTATTCTAAAAAGAAAAATCCACCCGGTCGGGTGGATTTTAACAATTACATGAAGTTCGCGGCCGATCATCCTTTATTTCGACCGCTGTTAATATGTTTTTCCGCATGATAAGAAGATCGAACTAACGGTCCGGCCTCTACGTAGTCTAAACCGATGTTATATCCTATCTCGCGTAATTCTGCAAATTCATCCGGGTGAACGAAGCGAACAACCGGCAGGTGCTTAGGAGTTGGCTGAAGATACTGGCCTAATGTAACTACATCACAGCCGTTATCATACAGGTCCTGCATGGCTTGTACTACTTCTTCCTTGGTTTCACCGAGGCCGAGCATGATACCGCTTTTTGTGCGCATGCCACCTTCTTTGAGCCTGCGGATTACTTCGAGGCTGCGGTGATATTTAGCCTGGATACGTACCTGCTTGGTAAGGCGTTCTACGGTTTCCAGGTTATGGGATACGATTTCAGGTGCTACATCAATGATACGCTGAAGGTTTTCCCACTGACCGCGAAAATCAGGGATCAGGGTTTCCATGGTGGTATCCGGGTTGAGGGCACGTACTGCCTTGATGGTGTTTGCCCAAACGATGGAGCCACCATCTTTCAGTTCGTCGCGGTCTACAGAGGTGATAACGGCATGTTTCACCTTCATCAGGTAGATCGCTTCTGCAACACGTTGAGGTTCATCATGATCTACAGGGTCAGGGCGACCAGTGGCTACGGCGCAGAAGCCACAGCTACGGGTGCATATATTGCCCAGGATCATGAAGGTTGCCGTTCCGGCTCCCCAGCATTCGCCCATATTAGGGCAGTTGCCACTTTCACAGATGGTATGTAATTTATGGGTATCTACCAGGTTTCTAACCTGCTTGTAGCTTTCTCCTATCGGCAATTTAACACGCAGCCAGTCAGGCTTTTTCACTCTGGCAGTGGCTGGCTCGGCGGCTATTACGGGTAATTCTTGCATCGCTTACTCCTTTCTTTAGAAAAACAAAGGTAATACTTATCTCTTATTCCAGCGTTTTCCGAATTGAATGCTCAGATACGCATTAAATAAAAATTGCTTATTATAATCATTTACCATGATTGGAACCTTCTTGGTATAAAATTCTCCGTTGACACCAACCTCCAGCGCACTCACCACTTCATTGAAATGCGCCCAGTCGAAGCGCATACCCAGCTTGGCATGCAATCCGGGAATAACACTCAGCTCGCTCCATCCCTTACCAAAACCGCCACCGCCGTTAATAGCGTTAGGGTCCAGGAAGTTCTTGGCATTGGGATCGTTGGGATCATAGCGGATATCCGCCACCTGGTCATTGCCTACCATCACGTTGAGGTAATAAGGTTTCACCAGCCCGATAGAAACGCCTCCATAATAAATACCACTCACCTCTACTCCGTTCTTATTGGCTTTTCCCCCGATCAGGTAACGCTGCCCTACCCCCAGTTTTACCGGGTAGAAATTATTCTGCTTACCATAGATATAAGGCCTGGAAGTTACGCCCATATTGGTAAAGGCATATCCCTGACGTTTATCTTCCTTATCACTCTTCTTTTCAGAAAATTCGAACTGGAAGTAATTAACGACCTTACGGCTCTTACGGTAGCCCAGCTCAAAAAAACCTCCCCAGCCGTCGGTATTCAGACGACCACCGAGAGAGAAATCACGCTGGAATACATTCTCGCCTTCTTCTTGTTCTTTGAAAACCTTAATCCGCTTCAGCTTACGCTGTTCCTTGGATTTTTCATTGTTAGATGACGTTCCCGTAGACGTGGATTGGGCTTTCACAGTCCCGCAAATGGCTGAAATAAGGATGATCAAGTATAATTTTTTCACAGTAATTGGGCTGTTGATATATTATTAAACGCTTGGTTAAAGGTATTGTTATGTTACGAATATTAAAAATACAGTTATTTTATGGTTTGTTCACATTGCTTAACTTGCACTAAAATACCAAAAGCATCGTCATGAAAACATCAGAAATCGTATATACAGGATCGTTACGCACTACTGCAACTCATCTGCAGTCTGGCACCGTAATCGAAACAGATGCCCCAGTAGATAACAACGGCCTCGGCGAAAGGTTCTCTCCTACCGATTTAGTTGCCACCGCGCTGGGAAGCTGCATGCTCACCATCATGGGTATCAAGGCCCGCGATGCTCAGTGGAATATCGAAGGCACTAAAGTAAGCATCCAGAAAATCATGGGCACCGATCCACGCCGCATCACAGGCATCGATGTTACCTTTGATTTCCCTGCCGGCCACGGACTGGACGAAAAAGCCAGAACCATCCTGGAAAGAGCCGCGCATACCTGCCCGGTTGCCTACAGCATCCATCCGGATATCAAACAAAATATTGTGTTTAACTGGTAATTCCTGCTTTTTAAACTAAAAAATCCCGTCTCTACTGCGTAGAGACGGGATTTTTTTATGGTGGGATGTCTTTCTAAAAATAAGTATGATAAACGTTTATCAAAATACCTGTCAGCGTCAACGCTAACCCTACAAACCCTATATAGGCGCCATATAACGCGATGCCTTTCACACAGCTTTTCCATATTGGCTGGCCATAATTCCTACGCAATGCGATGATTAAATAAAGTGTAAAACAGCCCGCTAAAATCCAATGGAACAAACTGTTATCCAGGTACCGGCCTAAAGTCCAGAATAAAGGCAGGGTAATAGCCAGCACTATAAATACAAATGCATGTATGTGCAAGGTAAATATCGCATGATCTGCGTATAGCCATTGCTTATTCCTGTAAAATGCAACTTTCAGGAATAAGGCAAAAAACGGCAGACAAAAGAACATGATCTTGGGGAAGTTATGATAATATCCTTCCTCATAAACCCGCTCCCTTTCTTCCTGAGAATGATAATGCTTTAAAGCAGCAGCATCTGTCTGGATAAGCAATTTTGTCAGGCCGGTAAAATGTAGCGAATCAGGCAGCTGATGATTAATAGCATCAAACTCCTCCTGCGTAGTTACGGTTTCTATCTGTTCCAATAACGCATAATTCCTGATGGAAGCGGAATCGTTTTGCGCGACACCTGGCATGACTTTTCGCTTCATCAGCGTCAGTTCTTTAAAAGGCCCTAGTGTTATGACTTCCGTCTTACCATTTTCCTGCGTATGGTGTTCTTGTAATCCGGTAATCTGCTTTAGCCATGTCATATATATGAAGAATAATATGAATGAGGTAAACAGGTATAAGTTGATTGGATTCACATAGCTTACCCGTTTTCCAAGGCGATGTTCACGGGAAAGAAAGCCAGGTCTGGTAAAGAGGTATTTTAATGTCAGTAAAAACCTTGAATCATAATGGAAAATATCTGATACAAAGTGTTTAATAAGATGTCCAAAGGTTTCGTGTGGCGCTACATTTTCTTGTCCGCAATGGCTACAGTACCTGTCGGCTACATGTTTTCCACAATTCAGACAATTCCGATGCTGGCGTAAGGGTTGTGTTTTCAACGTGATCGTAGGGTTAAGAAGCTTTAAAAATATTAGTTTTTTCTGAAATGGAAAAATCAGCTGATAAATTATGTCATTATCTGTAAGCAGGCTGACCAGTTCCTGGTTATCTGCTGATCAGCCCCACCAGCTCATCTTCCCAACAACTTCACGCCTACCATACAATGCAGGCATCTCAACTCATCACAATAATATTTTTTCAAATGTAACAAACCCTGTGAAGCCACTGCGTTGTTAGCGACCACTCCTGCTTCTTTCCACCTTGCAAGTACCCTGTTTTCCTCTGCGGGCATAGCTCCCAGCCATTCCAGCGACTGTTGCTGCAGGTAAACGGAAGCTTTCATTTTACCATAGAAGTAACGCAGCGGCAGCACCACATTGATGATGATACTATTCAGCGCCTGTGTCCCCATTCCATGTGCGTTATCTACTTCCAGTCCGAAGCGGTAATGCGTTTTCCAATACGGCGACGGTTGTACGAAAAGCAGCTGCTTAATTTCCTCCAGGCTACCGGCTTCTGTCAGGGCTGCAAACAGCCGGGGCCGCTGTATCCACAAGGCTGCAAAGGTGGCCAGCCTGACAGTAGGAAAAGCCGAAGGCCTTATCCGTAGCCATTTCCAACTATGCGCCGGCACAGGAATAAGGTTATGCTTATGTTTCAGCCATTGGTAATCGCGCTGCAGGGCATTGGGCCAGTCATCTGAAAAGGTTGCCTGGAGCAGCCCCGCCTGCCCGAACAGCAATGCTTCCACCATGGCCGGATGATGGCGGTAACGCAGGAGCAGTGTTAGTGGCAGGTGCTTTACCACATCCAGCATGGGGCCACTGTTATGCGGCTGTCCGAAACCCTCTGCCAGCAAGTGATAACAAAGTTCCTCCCAGTCGTTGCAATTCTTCTGAAGCAGTGTTGTCCAACGGCGCATCCTGTGCTCCCAGCGCTCTGCCAGCAGCCTTTCCTGCCAGGAGAGCCAGTGCAGCGGAGATACCCGGGCCACCTGGCTGTGACAGGGCACAAAACCGGCACTGAGCTTGAGTGCAGCATACCTTTGCAACAGCAGTTTGGGGATATGCTGTTGCAATTCCAGGCAGGGCGCAGGAAACAGCAGTCCGGGCTTATCGTGGCAAAAGACCACATGCAGAATAATGTTCGCATACCGCGGGTCGTGGTGATGCGCATGGCGGTACCAGTCGGAGCTACAGAGATGTAATTCTACATTTCCGCTCCAGCGGGTAGCGCCCACGCTAATAGTAGCTGCGGTAAAATCGGGGCCGTCCTGATGGTTGGGAATCCCCGGATGTAGTACGGTAATGGCTTCGCCATCAGTTGTTTTAAGCGCCTGATGATTGTACAGGCGATGCTGCCAGATAAACTGGAACAGCTCTTCGGAGAGCAACGGGTTAACAGACATATAGATATGGTTGGTTTATATAAAAATATAGTAGAATAACGGGTAAATAATCAGGTGAGAAAAAAAAATTTTGTTCTGATTTGGAAATTTGATCCGGATGATGTTACCTTTGCACCCAGTTCTTACACATCACTTATCCAGAAAGGCGGAGGGTCTGGCCCGATGATGCCTTAGCAACCTTTCCTGAATTGCAAGTCAGGAAGATGGTGCTAATTCCTGCTCTTGAGTAAAATCGAGAGAAAGATAAGTTGGCAGAGATTAATCTTCACCTTAATATATTTGAAAGGCTCTTCCAACAAAAGGAAGAGCCTTTTTTTGTGCCCTTCTCTCTCACACCCTTCATGGATTTGTGGTTGTTTAAGTTAGATTTTAGTGATAAAGTTGCAGAATATTATTTCCATATTCTGACAATCATTAAAAACAGTTCTGACAATGAAAACAGCAACACAACTGATTCACAGCATTCCGGTAGATGAATTGACAGGTGCCATTTCAGTACCTATCTATCAGACATCGACGTTTGTGCAGGAATCGCCGGGCATCAACAAGGGATTCGAATTTTCCAGGGCCAACAACCCTACCAGGAAAGTATTGGAAGACCTGATCTGTAACCTCGAAGAAGGCTATGCCGGATTCGCGTTTGCCAGTGGCATGTCGGCTATTGATGCTGTTCTCAAACTCCTGAAAACCGGCGATGAAATCATGGCGGTAGAAGATACCTATGGAGGCATCTTCCAGATCTTCAACCACATGTTCGAAAGATTCGGTATTAAGGTAAACTTTGTTGATACCAGCAATACGGATAAAGTACTCGCTGCGATCACACCAAAAACACGTGTTATCTGGCTGGAATCTCCCACCAATCCTACACTGCGCATCACTGACATTAAATCTGTCAGCAAGATCGCCAAACAACATGATATTCTCCTTGTGGTAGATAATACCCTCAGCACACCGTTGCTGCAGCAGCCTATCACCCTCGGCGCCGATATCGTGATTCACAGCGCCTCCAAATACCTGGCAGGACATTGTGATGTAATTGCAGGACTGGTAGTGGTAAATTCCAAAGCACTGGCAGATCAGCTGAGGTACAACCAGAATATTTCCGGCAGTATCCTCAGCCCATTCGAAGCATGGCTCACTATCCGCGGAATAGAAACGCTGTGGCTGCGACTGGAAAAACAATGTGCCAATGCCACTGCCGTAGCCAACTGGCTGAGCACACATCCGGCAATTGATAAGGTGTACTATCCAGGGCTCGCCACCCATAAAAACCACCATATTGCCAGGAAACAACAAAAAAATTATGGCGGACTCGTTAGCTTCTCACTAAAGGCTGATAACATCAAAAATGCGATCCGTATCGTCAACGCAACAAAACTGTTTAAACTCGCAGAAAGCTTTGGCGGCGTGAAAAGTATGCTGGCACACCCTGCCACCATGACGCATCGCAACATACCGGAAGATTTCCGGAAAAAAACAGGTCTGCAGGACTCCTGTATCCGACTGTCTGTAGGCATCGAAGACGCAGAAGACCTGATCAACGATCTGAAACAGGCACTGGACAGACTCAACTCTCCTGCCGGCAAACAAATAACTGTTTTACAATAAAAGCGCGGAACATCGGCTGCTACAGCTCATTGATGACCGCACAATGATTGAAAAAGTATGGAAAATAAGATCATCAATTTAGGAATCTTCGGATTCGGTTGTGTAGGACAAGGCCTGTACGAAGTATTGAACAGAACAAAAGGTATTAATGCAAGAATCAAAAAAATCTGTATTAAAGACCCTAACAAATCAAGACCAATCGACAGCAGTTATTTCACTACTGATAAAAATGAAATTCTGGAAGATCCTACCATTGACGTAGTGGTAGAACTTATCAATGATACTGAAGCAGCATTTGAAATCGTAAGCACCGCCCTGCGTAACGGTAAAGCTGTAGTAAGCGCCAGCAAAAGAATGATTGCTGAAAACCTCGCTTCTCTTTACCAGTTACAGGCAGAAAATAAAGTTCCATTCCTGTACGAAGCCTCCAGCTGTGCAAGTATTCCTATCATCCGTAACCTGGAAGAATACTACGACAACGATCTGCTCAATGCAGTAGAAGGTATCTGTAACGGATCTACGAACTATATCCTTACCAAAATATTCGAAGAAAACCTGAGCTTCGAAACCGCCCTGCAACAAGCGCAGGACCTGGGCTTCGCAGAAACAGATCCAACCCTCGACATCGAAGGCTACGATCCTAAATTCAAAATTGTCATCCTGTTATTACACGCGTTCGGTACTTTCGTTAAACCGGAAGAAGTATTCAACTTCGGTATACACCACCTGAACGATTTCGATATCCAGTTCGCCAGACAACGTAATTCTACGATCAAACTCATTGGCCATTGCCGCCGGAACAACGGTAATGTCTTTGCCTTCGTGCTGCCACACCTCGTGAAAGAGCACAACCTGTTATACGATGTATACAACGAATACAATGGTATCTTACTGGAATCTGCATTTACCGATAAACAGTTCTTTGTAGGTAAAGGCGCCGGTGGTACCGCTACCGGTAGCGCTGTACTGTCAGACATTTCCGCGCTGCTGTACAACTATCGCTACGAATACAAAAAAATCAAACAAAACAATCAGCCGGCATTTACCAACGATGTTAAACTGAAAATCTATCTGCGTTATAAAACACCTGACCAGGTAGATCTCCACGAATTCTTCAGCATTGAAGAAAAGTATGAGTCAGCAGAATATCGTTATGTGGTGGGTACTATCAACCTGCAGAAACTGAAAGATGCACAGTGGCTTAAAAATAAAGACGTGAACCTGCTGGTTCTCGAATAGTAGTCCGGAACTTTTATTGTTAAAAGTTTTCTCATAAGCAAAATTGATCAAACACCAACCGCAATGCATTTCCGCAAAGCGGAACCAACCATCTCGACGGCGCAGTTTTCTGCGCCGTATTTATTTATAAAAATTGCCATTATAGCCGGATAACTCCAGAAAATGGTCTAAAGCAGTGGTATCAGCCTACACAGGACTGGAAGATGAACACAAGGCAACGATCGCGGCAATCAGTCCCAGCAGCACGATAGATCCTACTATAATAATCGGCCCCAGAAACAGGAACCAGTGATATTTAGGGTCCTTATAGATATCTTCTATTTCAGGGTTATAATAAGTTTCAATACAGCTATTACAGCGTAGCCATACATCCGTAGGACCAATAGGAAAAAAAGGAATGAAGAAAACATGAAAATACTGTTGCTGGATAATCACTTCCAGTAAATGCTCGTCATTGTCCGGGCAGTAAAGAACAGGATCAGCATACTTTTCAATCTCCGCGGTGCGCACGCCAAGGATAAAATGCATAGGATAGTATATTTAAAACAAATGAGAATATAGCTTTAACTTGTCCGGACTCAGAAAAACAGCTTTGCTATTCCTACCGCCAGGAAGAATAGTACAACCAGGAAAAGCCCCGTAAAAAGATACCAGAAATGCTTCACCTTACTATATGCAGCGGTAACCTTTTTGTTGCGGTAAGTCTTTTCACATATGCTGCATTTCACGAATACTTCTGTTGGGCCAGCTGGAAAGAATGGAATAAAAAAAACATGAAAATAAAGCTGATGAATGACGACATTCAGCATATGCCGGTTGTCGTTCGGACAGGCGATAATCGGATCGGGATGCTTCGTGATTTTGGCAGTCATACGGCCGTAGAGTAGGAACATAGGATAATAGGTTTCTACCGACAATGTATAGGAAATGCCCGAAAACAAAAAATCTCCTGCCTGTTACGACAGAAGATTTTTTGCATTGATCAGCAGTTATATATGGCTACTCTTTACCGAATCGTCGCTCCTGGATAATATCGTAATGCTTTACATAGTCGGGGTGCTCCGTTCCCATCACGCGGTCCCATACACGAAAATAAAGGCTGTAATTACCCTTAAACTTTGCATGATGGAGGTTATGGTAGGTAGAGGAATTCAGGATTTCAAAGAGAAATGACTTCCTGAAACCTTTAGGCATGATCTCATATCCCAGGTGTCCGTATACGTTAATCATCAGCGCCACGATGGTAAACAGTGCCAGGGATAAGGGATGCATCGGCATAATAAATACCAGCACCAGTACTACCCCACCTTCAGCAAAGGCTTCCAGCACATGGAAAGAATAAGCCGTCCATGGGCTGGGATTGGTAGATTTGTGATGTAATAAATGGGTGATGTTAAATAATTTAGGATGATGCAGCGTGCGATGCATCCAGTAGAAGTAGGTATCATGTACTACCAGGGCAAGGCCTACGCTCAGCGGTATCCACCAGATCGGATAATCGTTGAGGTCCATGTAGATAAAAGTATGTGGCTTGATCCATGGTGTAAACGCGAAAATTGCTACCAGTGCCAGGATGACGCTGGACATGGAAGAATGTACTATCTCTCTTAAAAAATCTTTTTTATCAGCAAATCTTTTAGGCTGGATTTTATTCTTTGTAAATCTTCCTGCAAAAACTTTATAGAACAGGTAAAACATAATACCTGCAATTACAAAGTAACGTAAAAGGTTAAACGCTGTTTCTGCGGCGACGTATCTGAAAAATGTTTCCATCTGACTATTTTTAAAAAAGGTCCCGGGAGATTGCTCTCCCGGGAACACTAACAACAACAGGGCTTTGCGTGGAATTTATATAAGGATTAATAGCCTTCGTTTTGCTTAATAGCAGGATTATTTACTAATTCTGTTTCCGGTATTGGCAATATCAGCTGATGTTCCGACCAGGGTTGTTTATCCGCCAGGCTGCCATAGATATCAACTGCTTTACCCGTACGTTTCATTTCGAACCAACGGAGGCCGCCTTCAGCAAAGAGCTCCACACGACGTTCCTGTGCAGCTGCTGCCAGTACCTGCTCCTGTGATTCAGCTGCCAGTGCAGGGAGACCTGCTCTGCTGCGGATGATATTCACATCTGCAATGGCTTCGGCCAGCTTATTATTGTGTGCATTTGCCTCTGCACGATTCAGGTAGGTTTCTGCCAGACGCAGCATCATTACGTCTCTATCCAGTGCTTTTCCTGCCGCATCGAGTGCCATTACCTTTATAGAGAAATAAATAGGAACACCATCGTAAGGAGCAACATCCGGAACAGGCACATAAGACATCCAGACCTTTTTCCGCTGATCCTTCGCCTCAAAAGCATCCGACAGGGATTTTGATAATCCAACTGCCGGATATGCATATCCCATCTGGTCTATTATCGCAAACGTAGCGGGATCTGTCAATGCTGCTGCCATATCAGCATTCATGATATTCATGAATGGTATAAAGTCAATTTCTGTTTCCAGGTAGTCTTTCCTTGTGGTTTCCTGGCGTAGCGTCCAGATAGCTTCTTTACTGCCACCTCTGAATACCTTATCCAGTGGCTGCAATGTGAATTCTCCGGAATTAATTACAGAATCAGCCATTGCAGCAGCATTAGCCCAATCTTTCTGATAAACATAGGTACGTGCCAGCAACGCTGCGGCAGCATATTTATCCGGATGAGTTTTAGCGGCGGCTGGCTCTGCGGGCATTAACTCCCAGGCATTTTTCAGGTCTTCAACGATCTGCTTATAAACATCTGCCGCAGGTGACTTACCTTTAGTGATATTCTGGGTGACATCTGTAGTGGTTACCAGGGGTACACCTCCGAAAGTATTCACCAGATAGAAATAGGAATAAGCTCTGCAGAACAGCGCCTGGCCGCTCAGCCGGCGACGGGCAGCCTCCGTTAACTTCATGGAAGTAGAAGCCTGGATACCTTCCAGCACAGCATTTGCGCCATAAATTACCTTATAGGCGCTGGACCATAAACTAGATGATAATACATCGGTCGGCTGAAACTGATTGTTATAAAAAGGAAGCAGCGGGTTTACCTCTGCTTTAACATGCAGGTATCCATCATCACCTATTAACAGTCCATATACATCAAATGAGCTGTTATAAAATGAAGGCGACTCCGGATAGTCAATCATATAGGAATATACCCCAGCCATGGCAGTAGCAGCTTTATCGTCTGTTTCAAAAACTGCTTCTGTACTTATATTTCCGATGGGACGGTCTATTTCGATTAATTTTTTACAGGAGCTCGTCATTAACATCAGTCCCGCTGTTCCTGTAATATATATTGATCTGATAATTTTTTTTCTGATCATCATCCTTTTTAACTTTAAAAATTAGAGTGTACAGTTAATACCAATATTTACCACGCGTTGGGGTACTGTACTAAGTGAAGTGGAAGGATCTACTCCATTATAGTTAGATAACAACAGTGCATTGTTAACAGCCAGTGAAATACTGGCCGACCTCATCCTCACTGTATTTAGAATGGATGATGGCAAGCCATAGCTCAAGACAACAGATTGCAATCTGAATAAGGTAAGCATTTTGTAGCTGGCATCAGATCCACCAAAAAAGTTAGTGTTGACCTCCGAATCCATAATTGCTCTCGGATACCTGGCGTTAGTATCTCCAGGTCCTTTCCAACGGCCATTGAACTGATCGTAGGTAACATTCTGATTAAGAAGTCCCATGCTGCCGTTATAAAGCAATTGGGCATAATATCTCCGGATATCTATATTGGCACTCAAAGAGAATGATTTTATCTGAAGCATGGTGGAGATACCACCATAAAAGGTTGGCTTTGTAGTATGTACAATTCGTTTATCTCCTGTTCCTAAAGGTACATTATCAAATACCTGAATCTTACCATCTTTATCATAGTCTTCTACTTTTGCCAACCCCGTTTGAGGGTCAATACCGAGAAAGTGATATAGATATATATCATCGAGTGAGCCACCAACTTTATACCTGTAAACATAATTCGAATTCTCAATACCATCGTATCGTTTCAATACGTTATTGACAAAGCTGGTGTTGTAATACAGCGACCAGTTAATATCTTTTTTCTTAATAATTTGTCCGCCCAATCTGAATTCCCAACCACTGTTCACCACTACTGCCGGCATATTGGCGAGTACTGTAGAAAATCCGGTAGTAGCAGAAGTACTGTAATCCAATAATTGATCAACACTTCTTTTATTGTACCAGGCAACATCTAATGACAGGCGTTCCTTTAAAAATGTTGCTTCCATAGCACCTTCGAACTGATAAGTTGATGGCCAGTGAAAATCTTTATTTGCCTGAATTTGTGGCAACATTGCTGAAATACCTTCATAGGGAGTCATAGCTATATTGGTAGAACCTGGAGCAAGTCCACTCCACTGTGTCATAAATTTATAATCTCCCACCATATCTGAGCCAGTAACACCGTAACTACTTCTGAACTTGAGACTGCTTACCTGTTCAGGTAATACATTTCTGGCCCAGGGTTCTTCAGATACTATCCAGGCAGCGGCAACAGAACCAAAGTTTCCAAACTGGTGTCCTGATCCAAACCGACTGCTTCCGTCTCTTCTGGCCGCAACATCCACCAGGTATTTATTACCATAGTTATAGCCTAATGTGGCATAAGCACCGGCATATTTGTATTGTGCTGCATAGTCAGTACTTGTCACTGATTTCGCATTAGTGATGGAATTCTGGAGATCTTTGTCCGTATAACCGCCTCCCATTAAATTGGTAAAGCTGGTTTGTGTTGCCTGATAAGTGGCCCCTACAGCTACCGTCAGTGATCCGTCACCTATAGACCTTGTGTAGCTGAGCCGTGGATCAAGGTTAACCGTCGCATTATTGGTAAAACCCCAGGACGAAGATCCTGTTGTCGTTCTCAATGCACCATCCTGGTAGCTTACATATGGCTGGGTAATCAATGATGATTTTCCGACAGACATATTATACCCGGTATTCATGGTGAATTGTAAACCATCAATAATAGTGTAGGAAAGGTTAATGCCACCTAAAATATTGTTCCCTTTTGTGATGGCCTTTCTTAACAAAACACCATACGGATATATTACAGTTTTAAAGGCGTCTATATTTAATGCACCAGTCGCAGTTGTTGGCAATGGTTGATCAGGTGCACTTGTAAGTATTGCCCCCATTGTTATCTGATCGTTTTTCGAAACAGTCATTGAACCCGTAAAATCCACATGGAGTTTATTATTTTTACTACCAGTTCCCAATGCAAAGTTTACACCACCAGATTCAAGTCCGCCATACAAACTGTTAATGCTTTTAGATCTGTTATAGTTGGCACTAAGGCGATAGTTAAGATTGGCAGAAGCACCGCTTAATGAGACATTTGCTGTTGTTTTTTTGCCGGTACCATTAAAGAAATACCTACTCCAGTCAGTACTTTTTGTGGTATCCCATTGCATAATATCAGGGGCAAAACCGCTGTTACTTGTAACAGCACTTGGCGTAAGGTTATGGGCAGCCAGCGCCTCTCTCCTTACCTGCATGTAGTCGGTGGTATTCAGAAAGTCGTTAAACCCGGCGGCGGTGGTGATACCTTCACTTAAGCTAATATCAAACTTATTCTGTCCTGGTTTTCCTTTTTTTGTTGTAATGAGTATAACACCATTAGCCCCCCTGCTGCCATAGATAGCGGTACTACCAGCATCTTTCAGTACTTCTATGGAGGCTATATCACGTGGATTGATCCCATAAAACAAGCTTACTGATGGCCCAATGCCTGATTGGTCTATTCCTAAAGAAAGCGGTGTTCCCGTTAGGGCCTCTTTCGTATAATCTGCCATCACCATCGGTATACCATCAATAATGATCAGTGGTTGAGTAGACATTGAATTACTAATGGTAGATCGTCCTCTGATTTCCATACGAACGGTTGCAGCAGGATTCGCATAATTGGTGGTGACCACCAATCCCGGCACTTTCCCTTCTAAAGCCTGCAATGGATTCTGTAGTGGCTGATCTTCTATTTCCTTACCAGAAACAGATACGATGTTACCAGTATTCAAACGTTTACTGGTTTTACCATATGCTTTTACCACTACTCCATCCAGCTCACTACTGGCCAGCTCCATCTGAAATGAATAAAAACGCTGATTGGCAAATGCCATTTTCAGCTTCCTCGTCTGGTAGCCTATATAAGAAACAGTCAGTTCCTCTCCATGTCTTAAACCTTTGAGTGTATATGCACCGTTAGCGTCCGTGAGTGCCCTCTTTTTTGTAAGAGAAGAACTCACAGATGCATTCTCCAGTGGCTTTCCCGTTTCATCTCTAACATAACCACTGATGGCTATGGTATCTACCACTTCCTTTTCCGCAGTTGCTTTCTCTATCTTACGTGCTGTATTTACAGACACTACTTTATTGGTAACGGTATATCCATAAGGTGTTCCCTGGAATACTTTACCAATCGCTGATTTTACATCTTCATCCTTTAATTCCAGGTTTACCGGATATGCGTTCGCGTTAATATCTTTCGGATATACAAAATAATACCCGGTCTGTTTTTCTATCTCTTTACAGGCCTTATCTATAGGCACATTTTTCAAACTAAGATTGACTGTTTGTGCAACTACTGCCGAAGGGAGCGCACATAAAAGCAGCGCGGCTCCTAAAGCCCGCTGCCACAGCGCTTTCCTTCCTTTGGTTGATTCAAGATACATGTTTCGTTTAGCGTTTAGATGAATGCCCGTTACGGCCTTACAATTAATTTGTTTCCTTCCAGCTTAAAGTGTACCCAGCCGGTAGATTCCAGAATAGTTAACACATCGGATAAATTAGTATTACGCGGGATCTTACCGATAAATTGCTGTGTGGTAATATCTCCTTCGTACACTACTTCTACATCATACCAGCGGCTCACCTGACGCATAATTTCCTGTATGGTTGCGTCTTGCAGACTAAACAGTCCGTTCTTCCAGGCGAGTACATCTTCTTCGTTGGCAGATGTGGTAGTAATAGTTGGTTTTCTTGTTGATAATTGCGCTTGTTGTCCGGGATGGAGTAGTACGCTTTCTGCTTCACGACCTACACGGATTTTACCACTCAGCAAGGTAGCTTCGTGAATTGGTTCATCTGCATAAGCCTGTATGTCGAAGCTGGTACCGAGTACTTCAATCTTCATTGGTGCATGATCGGCTACTGCTACAGTAACATTGAATCGTTTGCTGGCATCGGGGGCCACTTCAAAGTAGGCTTCACCCGAAAGTTCCACGGTGCGGTCGTTGCCGGCAAATACCGCTGGATAACGCAGTGAAGAGGCTGCGTTCAACCATACCTTAGTGCCGTCTGGCAGTACCAGTTTAAACTGTCCGCCGCGGGGAGTATTGATTTTATTGTAAGCAATTTCCGATGCTACATTCCCTGTTGCCTGGTAGGAAATAGTTCCTGAGTCATTTTTGATGATGTTGGTATTGCCCTGTAATGCCAGTGCGCCATTGTGTGCGCTGTCCAGTACAATTACAGAACCATCCGCCAGCTGCAGGGTAGCTTTATCTCCTCCGGGCAATGCGTCACCGCCGTAACGCGCTGCCATTGGAGTTTCAGGGTTCTTGTTTTGCTTATGAGAAAAAATTAATACAGATGTCGTTACTATCGCGGAAATAACAGCAGCAGCGGCTACCCATCTTTTCCACAGGAAACGCACAGGCGTTACCGTTGACTCCACGGTTACGCCCATACGATTCCACACATCATCCAAAGCTGCAGCTTCATCTATCTGGTACATATTGTTCAGGGATGCGGCTATTCTTTCCTGTGTTGTAATGCCTGCATAAAACTCCCGGGCATCTGCAGACTGCTGATCCAGCCATGCCTGTAGTGTTATAGCCTCTTCTTCGGTCAGGCTACCTTCCAGTTGACGCAGTAATAACGCAGCTATCTGCTCCATGATTTCAATATGTTCCAGATCGGATAATGGTGTTGACAATGATTGATCGATTATTATTTGTTAGAAAGCATTTTATCTAGTCTGCCGGAGATGTCTGCCAGATGGGCTTTTGTAAGCGGGTCTGTTGTTTTAGTCAACGCCAGTTTCACTTCAGCATTCAGCGCTTTGGCATCCACTTTCAGCATAGAAACAGCATCGCTTTCGGAATCTCCGGCTACAGGAGAGCTCACGATATTATTCAGTGCAGCTACATATGATTTCTGCAGATTACGACGGTAGATGTCTGTTTTAACGCCCGGCTGTTTCAGATCGCTCCAAACGCCGCCATGTACCGCAGTAATGAATTCTGACAGTCCCATCGCTTTGTCACCAAAACGACGCTCGTTACTCAGGATCATATTCAGACGGCCGATGCTATACAAGGATGACATCGTTTTACTCTGCATCAGGCTGAGGAAATTCTTTGTTTCCGGCATTTCTACTCTGTTGACAATCTTTGCATCCGTCAGCCAGGTAGGCGTTTTAAACACCTGGTCGTTCAGGAATTTAACGGCAGACAGCTGTTTAGCCTTAGGCACCGGTACAAAGGATGGTGCAGGATCTCCCTGTGGACGAATCGTATAATTGCTGGCGCCTACATTGCTGATAACATGATTGACATAACGCTGGTAAGTCTGCTGAATCTCCTTGTATAATTCTTTCATGGTTACATTCAGCGTTGCTTCGTCTTTGGTCCATGCTGGCAGGGCTGCTACAACACGTTTCAGGTTTTCGATACCGTAAGTATTGGCTTTAGCTGCATCATCGCCCAGGTCTTCCGACTGGCTCCGAGGATCATCTGTACGTGTTTCACCATCTCCCCACCAGAGGCGTGGGTTAGCTGCCAGACGTTTAGTAACCTCCTTGTCCATGATTTTTTTATCTTCTGCGGCGGAAGGAGCAAAAACCTGTTTGTAACCCCATTCAATAGCCCATTGATCGTAATCGCCAATCCGTGGGAACAGCAGTTCCTGCGGGATATGGTCTTGCGGTTGCGCTACATAGTCAAAACGTGCATAGTCCATGATGCTTGGCGTATGGCCATGCTGACGCAGGAAACTAATACTGCGCAAGCTATCCACCGGTACGGTGCTGCTGCTACCAAAGTTATGCGCCAGGCCAAGCGTATGGCCCACTTCGTGGCTGGATACAAAGCGGATCAGCTGCCCCATTAACTCATCACTGAATACCGGATGTTGTGCCTGCGGATCGTTAGGACCACACTGGATCATATACCAGTTACGCACCAGTACCATTACGTTGTGATACCAGCCAATATGCGTCTGTATGATTTCACCACTGCGCAGGTCATGGATATTCGGACCGTATGCATTAGCTTTTTCTGAAGGAAAATAATTGAGGAAGGAATAACGAACATCATCCATATCCATGGTGCTGTCGTTCTCCGGCCATTCTTTTGCCATAATAGCATTCTTGAAGCCAGCTTTCTCGAAAGCTACCTGCCAGTCGTTAATACCCATGATCAGGTATTTCCGCCATTTTTTAGGCGTATTAGGATCGATATAATAAACGATTGGTTTTATCGGCTCTACCAGCTCGCCTCTTTTGTATTTCTCTACATCTTCAGGTTTAGGTTCCAATCTCCAGCGGTAGGAAAATTCACGCGATATAGCACGTTGCTGGTTATCGCCATACTCCACCACCATATCTCCGAAATAACCCACTCTGCCGTCGTTAAAACGTTGTTGCATAGGTACTTTTGGCAGCAGTATCAGGGAACTGGTAGTGCTGTAGGAAACAGGACCGCCGGCAGGAGCGCCCAGCGTAGGTTTTGTAGTACCGTTTTTATTCAGTGCGATGGTAATATTCAGTGGGTAAACTTTTACCTTCTCTACAAAAATATCTTTCAGCGTTTTAGGATCGGATACTTTGAACAGCGGACTATTCCGGATATAGTTGACCGGGCTGGCTGGTTCCTTTATGAACTTCAGTCCATCTACTACATAGCTGGCAGAATCTTTACCATACGCCAGTATTTTCAGCGTGGCAATGATAGGATTCTGGTTAGCGCTGATTACCGCCTTGTGAATCATATCTGCCGTATCAGCGGCTGCCGCTACAAGGTTAGAACGCATAATCAGCGTTTCACCCGGACCTTTTTCAAAATATACATTCGCCGCATCCAGTTCTTCTCCCGGATAAATCTCAGCACCTACGGGCGCTTTTTTCAACCTGTTTACCAGCATAAAATCGCGGCCAATCAGGCTATCAGGGATTTCGAAGTAAATGCTGTCCAGATCCCTGGATGTTAGCAGCGTGAATATGCCCTCTTGTTTGGTCAGCGACTTGGTAATCACCGATGCATATGGTTTTACACCATTTTTGTTAGGGCCTGCTACTGGTTTCACTGGTGTGGCGGCAACCGGAGTTGCTGCGGTGGTCGGTTTTTTATGGCTGCCCTTGAACACGGCACAGGAGGCCATCAGTGTTGCAAGAGAAATATACGTATAGCGTTTCATTACAATTCTACTTTGGTGATGTTGAAATTAAAATGGGGAATTGGCAGTTGGATGTAAAGTATGCCGGTAGGCTGTTTCCGGTTACAGCGCAGTTACCTTCACGCCGGGAATCGTATTTATCAGGTCCAAATACCTGGCAGAACGCGTCGCAGTTTGTTCATCCCAGTATATTTCCAATGGTACCCGGATACTATCCAGCTGAATAAGGTAATCTGCCTGCTGCAGTTCATTGGCATTACTACATAAGTCAAGGAGAATTCCTTTTCTTTCTGATTGCAGCCACTGTTCAAGCATAGGTTTTGCCATGTGCCGGTATTTCTCTACCATGCCAGATGCGAGCGCATCATAAATGGTATCCGGTAAGGCAAACCGGTAATAGGTTGTTGTTGTAACATCGCCAGCGGACAAATCTACTACACGCTTGTCAAAAGGGAAAGCACTATTTTGTTGCATCATCCCCAGAGAACAGCTATCGGGCGTTAATGGAAAATAAGCCGCCGGCATTCGCTTACGAGGCCCGGCCTTCTTTTCCTCTTCGCCGCATGATACCAGTATCAGCGCCGCCGCTATACACAAAACAGGATATTTAAATACTTTTAATATCATATAAACCTCCATTATCAGTGGTCAGTATCCTTAAACACGCTGCTAAGGATACTGAACTAGTCATTTTCAAAAAACTTAACCTTTGTTCTTGTGCTCGAACTTTTCGATACGCTCGGCCAGGTATACCAGGTGTGCTTTATTCAGCGGATCAGCTGCATGTGGTATGGCTTTCGTGATCTCTGCCTTCAGCGTACTGACTTCCAGCAGCATTAAGGAGTTTACATCTGATTCTCCGTTTGCACTTCTTTTGCCAGTCAGGGCATCCAGTACGGCGCCTACATACACTTTCTGCAAATCGCGGCGATAGCCGTCCATTTTAACGTCACTGCCCTTCAACTCTTTCCAGATATCATTGTGCAGTACGGATACCAGCTTATCAACTCCTAAAGAGTTGCCCTCAAAGCGGTCGTAGTTGGCTTGTTGATAAACCATATGCTCGTAATCCAGCAGACTATTCAGCACCCTTGCCTGGAGGTCGGCAATGAATTCGGTATTCAATTCCGCTGGACGGTTGGCAACATCGGTTACTTTAGGATTCAGCAACCAGGTAGGTGTAGTAAATAATTCTTTGTTGTAAAACTCCAGCACAGCCAGCTGTTTAGCAACTGGTACCGGCTCCATCACCATCGTGGTGTCGTTGCTGGGTTTGGGTGTATACGTCAGCGTACCCACGTATTGCAGTGCATGGTTCATGTAACGGAAAAACTGTTCCTGTATTTGCTGATAAACTTCAGTCATGGCATCCTGGTTGGCACCTTCTTCGTAGGTCCATTCAGGTAAATGCTCCATCACACGTTTCAGATTCAGGATGCCATAGGAACCAGCTTTGGCAGCGTCGTCGCCCAGGTCTTCCGTCTGACAGCGCGGATCTATCTTACGGAGCTGACCTTCGCCAAACCATAAACGAGGATTATTTGCCAGTCTGGAAGTAGTCAGGTTAAATAAAGATGTTTTGTCTTCTGCGGCTGTTTTGCCGGTATACTTATATCCCCATTCAATTGCCCACTGGTCATATTCTCCAATACGAGGGAACAGTAATTCCTGCGGGATATTATCTTCTGGCTGCGCTACGTAGTTAAAACGTGCGTAGTCCATGATACTGCCAGTATGGCCATGCTTGCGGAGATAGGAAATGCTACGCAGACTATCGACCGGTGTCATGCTGCTGTTGCCGAAGTTATGCATTAAGCCAAGCGTATGACCTACTTCATGACTGGATACAAAGCGAATCAGCTGTCCCATCAGCTCATCATCAAATACTACATGCTGCGCCTTCGGATCATTAGGGCCTGCCTGTATCATGTACCAGTTGCGGAGAACTGTCATGATATTATGATACCAGCCGATGTGCGTCTGAATAATTTCACCGCTGCGTGGATCAATGATATTTGGGCCGTAGGCGTTGGCAACTTCAGAAGGGAAATAGTTAATGAAAGAATAGCGTATATCATCCATATGCATAGTAGTATCGCCTTCCGGCCATTCTTTTGCAACGATGGCATTTTTAAAACCAGCTTGCTCGAATGCTTTCTGCCAGTCATTGACACCTTTAATCAGGTATGGCCGCCATTTTTTCGGCGTAGCCGGATCGATATAATAAACAATTTGCTTTGCCGGTTCTACCAGTTCTCCATTATTATATCTGGCCAGATCTTCCGGCTTTGGCTCCAATCTCCAGCGACGTGCCACTTTTCTGCTTTGTGCACGTTGCTGATCGTCGCCAAATTCTATCCAGCCGGTATTGAAATAACCGATGCGCGGGTCTATGTACCTTGCCGTCATTGGTTTTTCAGGTAACAATAACAGCGAGGTATTTGCTTCCAGGTTATATTCCTGGTTGTTGTCTTTTTTATTCACATATATCTTACTGGTACCCAGCTCAATGTTCTCTGGATATATGTGTTCGCGGGTAAGCTGGACATTTTTTGTCAGCGTAGGTGCGATAGAGTCTTTCAGTTTATTGGCGCTGATAGTATTGAAAATACTTGTCGGCTCAACAATATATTTACTCATATCCAATACGAAAGAAGCAGAATCTTTACCATATGCCTTTATTGGGAATGTGTAAGCCACCGCTTCTATCAAATCTGCTACTGCATGGCTCATCACGTTCGAAGAGTCAGACTTGTAGACATACAACTTTTCACGAAGTGTAATGGTTTCATTCGGACCTTTTTCAAACGTGATAGCTTTGGTATCCAGTTCTTCTCCCGGGAAGATATTCAGCAGGGCTGGATTACCGGTAATACGGCTCACGGCCAGTATATCGCGTCCCAGCAGGTTTGCAGGAATTTCAAAAAATGTAGTATCTAATTCTTTGGTAGTATGTACGGTAAACAACCCTTTTGTGCTTACCAGGTTTTTCGTAATTACCTGGTCGTATGGCTTAACGCCATTTTTGCTGACCGGTTTTGCCGGCACGGCAATGGCCGCGGGTGCCGGCGTCGCTTTTTTCTTGCGCCCACCCTTGAATACGGCACATGATGCCATCAGTGCGGCAAGGGATATATAAGTATAGCGTTTCATTGCAGATGTACTTGAATTCGTTGTTGATGATTGCGGTATAAATACCCTATTATTTAAAACACTCCTCAGTGCCCATTTTAGCGGATTGCCTGGTATTGATCTCTTTGATACCCGGGAATGCGCCAATCATATGCTTATACACGCCAGCTCTTGCCGCGCCGCTGTTATCCCAGAGTATCACCACGGGCACATTTCTATCACCTGCCCGTACACTGTACTGCACGCCCAAACCGGCATCCTTACCCTGACTCAGGTCAATGATAATACCCTTGTTATTGGTAGCTGCCCAATGGTCCAGCAATGCGGCCGCCATTGGCCGGTAGGTTTCCGCCATATCAAAAGCGATAGAATCAAATCGCTCATTAGGAATAGATATCCGCTCAAAACCGCTCACGGTACCATCCAGTGAATAATCGACTTGTGTAATCCGGAAAGGAATGGCCTGCTGTCCGTCGGATGTAGCATAGGTACATTCAGGCTTAGGAAGCCCTGGAATATCGGGCACAGGCAGGTAAGCTCCCGGCATTACCTTTCGATTTCCCTTCTTAATCGTCCCTTCGCCGCAAGACGCCACCACACAGGGTATGGCCAACATTAGCACATAGTGCAGATATTTTTGTTTGCTCCTTATCAGCATAGCATCTGTTTCGTTTAAAAAATTAAAACACGATGCACGCTGATATGAACTAGTCTTAACAGAAAAAAAATAATTTTTTAATACTGACTATAAAATTTCCGCTTTATTATATAGCTTAGCCTGCTTTTCCCACTACAACTAAACAACAACCTAAATCAGCTGCAATCAATGCAAGAGGATCTTTTGTCAGATCTTATACCTTCGTTCCAACAAGGAGAAGCGGATGCTTTTAATACTTTCTTCAAAGAGTATTATAAGCCATTATGTTTTTTTGCAAACCAGCTACTAGATAGTATGGCAGATGCAGAAGATATCGTGAAAGATGCATTCGTAAAGCTCTGGAACAGGAAATCTGATTTCGATCATCCTAAAAGCATTAAAGGATTTCTTTATACTACTACGCGCAACGCCTGCCTGAATCACCTTCGCCATCAGAAAGTGCATAATAATTTCCAGCAGGAAATGATTTACCTGGATGATAAAAAAGGGGAAGACCTCATTCTGCAAAGAATGATACAGTCAGAACTGATCCAATCTATTTACCTGGAAATAGAAAAACTGCCGGAGAAAAGACAGCAGGTGTTTCGTATGATTTTCCTGGAAGGACTTAAAAACGATGAGATTGCTGAGAAACTGGGGATTTCTGTATTTACCGTAAAAGAACATAAAGCGAAAGCGCTGGCGCAGCTGAGGCTACGCTTCAATGATACACAGCTGGGCCTCTTCTTTATACTGGTGGGTAGCTTATTTACAATAAAGAAGTAAAACGAAGCCGACCCTTTTAGTCAGCTCCGTCTGAAATATTATCTTACAATCATCACCTTAGCAACTACATTACCTGCAGCCGCCTTCAATTGAAGGATATACATCCCTGCCGAAAGATCAGCGACGCCCATCTCTACGGTCTGCACACCCTTATTGAGCTGCTGATGTTTGCTTTTCACCGGCTGTTTTGCCATATTATATAACACCCATTCACTGGCTTGCTGCCTGTCCGACTTCACCTGAACGGTAATAGTTTCACTTACCGGATTGGGTATTACCGCCAGATCAAGGCCTGTAGCTGCAATTTTAGCCGTGTTCAACGCATTGGTGGCAGGTATCCAGCTTTTACCATCCAGTCCCCAGCTACTATTGACAGGAATACCGAGATAATCCAGACAGCTTACAGCCATATCTACCTGCCTGGGCGTATTGGTATAGACATTATAGACAAACGTTGTCTGGGCCACGCCTGTCTGCCAGTTTGGATTGGTTACAGCAGCATTATTTGCTGCGCTGCTGGCATCAGTCAGCGTACTACCGCTGCCTTCATGCGCTTTCCAGTAACCCGCCAGGGAACTATAATTGGGATGAGCACTGGTAACATCCATATTCTTCCAGGTATTCAGGGTTGCTCCGGAAACAACAGTACTCCATATACGAATATCAGCAATACTACCTGTAAACGGATAAGCATAAGTTAGTGTGCCATCTTGTGCAATCGCAAAAGGCAGCCCACTGGCAATAGTTCCTGTCACGCCGGCCAGTAAAACACTGTCTACCTTCACGCCATCCTGATAAGTGAGCATGTAACCACCGCGATTTACTGAAACCGCAATATGATGCCACTGATTATCTGCAATTACACCTCCATTAACATCTGCACGGGTAGTGCCATTGCTGATATTTGCTTTCCATTGCCCACCACTGCTGGCTGCCAGAATATATCCCTTGTTATTACCACTGTTCCAGTTTTTGTCAGACAAGATAGCAGGATCACCGCTCCAGGAGCTGGTTTTAACACGGCATTCCAACGTAAAATTACCTGTTGCAAATTGATAAGCAGTGCCACTCGCCGGCCTGGCATAAGCGCCACTGCCAAATACCAACGCCGGTGGCGGTACTGCTGCCGCCTGCCAGACTGGTGTACCATACAAAGTGGCGTTATTACCTGCTACGGCGTAATCTGTCCAGCTGCTACCTGTGCCTTCCGCTCCTTTCCAGTAACTGTGCAGACTACTGTAAGATGGATGTGCACTGGTCACCGGTTTCGACATCCAGGTAATCAACTCACTTTCCGGGATCACTTTATCCCATATACGCACTTCTGCAATATTTCCATCCATCACCTTACTATAGGCCAACGTACCATCCTGGCCGATGGCAAGTGGATAAGCGGTACTTATATCACCTATTGTTGCCATAGATGCACTATTAATAAGCGTCCCATCTTCATACATCTTTACTAAACCATCCCTGTCAAATGAAACTGCCAGGTGATGCCACTTTCCATCAGCAATAATACCACCACTCATATCTACGCGATTGGTGCTATCCCCCACATTTACCTTCCAGGAATTACCATTTATTGCCGCCAGCACAAACCCCTTATTTTTACCATTGGCCCAGTTCTTATTACTGATGATAGCGGGATCGCCGGCAAAACCACTGTTTAGTTTCACCCGGCATTCTATGGTAAAGTCGGCCGAGGCGCCGAAGTTATAAGTACTACTTCCTGGTTTAAGATAGCTGCCATTACTTAAGGAGAGATAACTGCCCGCCATGCTAAAGCTTACCGTATCTTTTCTGATCTGCTGCGGTGTAAATTTGCTGTTAGACCAGATGGCAAATATATTCCGCTCTTCCAGGCTACTTCCTCCATGACCGGCCATATTACCGCCATGATCTGTAGAAACCGCCACCAGCCAGTCTTCATTGGCATAAGTACTACGGCTTCTTAATGCTATCATGATCTCTTTAATATATCCATCTATTTCTTCAATAGCGCTTACATATTGCGGCACCGTAGGCGAAAAGCCATAGCTATGGCCAGCTTCATCTACGTCATCGAAATGCATATACAATACATCCGGATTATTGGTCGTTAGTTCAGCCACTACAGCATTCTTGACGGCCAGGTCAGTAGTGGGATTAGATTCCTGGTCTATGCCGTCTATGATATAGGTGTTGATAGGCGCCCAATGACAGATAGAAACAATTCTGCGCGAGGGCGTCGCTGTCTTTACTCTTTGCAGGAAAGACGGATAAGCGCTGAAGTTCGCACCGGTAAAGGTATTATCATAAACGCCGTGCTTGGCTCTCCATACGCCGGTGAGCATAGCGCTCCATCCCACTGCACTCCAGGTGGGTGTTTCTGTTAATCCATCCAGGGTAAATACTGATTTGGTCATTAACGAGTCCAATGCAGGCGCATTGGCTGCCAGCACAGCATCCCAGCGGGTGCCATCGATACCTATCAGTAATACTTTTTTAGTTTGGGCATTAGCTACATACAGGCATGCCAGTAGCCATAGGGTCAGGTAGATACGTTTCATTGTTCAGGGTTTAAGTCGAGGGTTCTTATCTATCTAATATAATAAACGGTTAACAAATACTAAAATTCCGGACAGTATTTTTACACATGCAGACATAAAAAAAGCGGGTGTACCAAAAGCTTTTGATACACCCGCTGTTATAATCTATTGGATTAGAATCGTTCCAGTTCCTCTACTACCCTGCTCACCGGCAAGCCCATGACATTATAAAAGCAGCCTTCGATCTTATCAATCGCCACGGCACCGATCCATTCCTGGATAGCATAGGCGCCGGCTTTATCATAAGGTTTGTAATTATCTATATAGAATTCTATCTGTGGTTGTGTAAGCGGTTTGAAGAAAACACCTGTTTCTTTGGAAAACGCAATTTCCTTATCTCCCCTGACAATCACCACACCGGTGATTACCCGATGCTCTCTTCCGCTAAGCGCAGTCAGTATGCGGATAGCATCTTCCCGGTCTTTAGGCTTGCCTATAATGGTCTCGTCCAATACCACTACCGTATCAGCAGCTACAATGGTATCCGTTGGGGCAGACAATGCCTGTATTACCGCAGCCTTCTGACGTGCAATGTATACCGGTATTTCCGGGATAGGCATGGTTTCAGGAAAAGATTCGTCGGTATCAGCTACCTTAATGGTAAACGGAATACCCGCCTGTTCCAGTAATTGTTTTCTTCTGGGAGATTGTGAAGCCAGTATCACCGGCGCACCATTATACATTTATAGAAATAGTTTAAAGAAGATCATAGATAAGATACCCGTCAGCATCACCAGTTTCACCAGTGAGCTCACTTTATGGTACTCCGCTGCTGTGTTGGCGGCTTTTAATCGCATATACACATAGATACATGGCAGCTGCACGAAAAGCAGCAGGTAGCCGATGGCCAGGTACCAGCCAAACATCCATACACGTATTTCTACTAAAATAATGGTTACCTGTAAAGCCAGCAGTAATATGTTACAGAAGCGTTTTGCGGCCAACACCCCCCAGATGATAGGGATGGTGCGACAACCATCTTTGCTGTCGCCGATCATATCTTCCAGGTCTTTCACGATTTCACGGACCATGGAAATGATAAAGGCAAACAGGGCATATACGCCAATGATCTGTATCAGCTTGCGGCCTACCGGAGCCATAATGGCTTCCAGGCTATGGTAAATCTGCTTTTCGTAGAAACCTACCACTACCACTGCCAGTGCTGTGAGCAGGGAGGTCACCACATTACCGATTAAAGCCTGTCTTTTGAAAGAGGTAGAATAAAACCACAACAACAGGGAACAGATCACCTGGATGAAGCCCAGGTAAATCTGGCCGGTACCCCAGGCAACGATAAAGCCCAGCGACACGCCCGTCATATTTAATATGGTATGCCAGGCCATCGCCCAGCGACGGCTGATCACCTTATCCAATATCATTTTGTCGGGCTTGTTGACGATATCTATATTAATATCAAAATAATCATTGATAATATAGCCGGCAGCAGCAATTAATACCGTAGAAAGGCAAAGCAATATGAACTGACCCACAGACAGGGAAGGTTCCTCCCCGTAACTATGCATTACAGGCGCTACTACACAGTACTGCAACAGAAACTGTGTGAGGGCGATATAAAGCAGATTGGGATATCTGATTAATTTAAAAAATGCAGCCCAGAGCTTCATGGGATAAATTGTTTTCTAATATAATTTGTCGGGAGATACAGGTTATTTTGAAGCAATGCCTTCGTCCAGCAGCCAGTGGCCATTCAGCTTCAGTACCTTCTCCATAATATCTCTGACACAACCCTGTCCGCCGCCTAACGGGGAGATATACCTGGAAATACTTTTAATTTCAGGCGCCGCATCTGCAGGACAGGTAGGCAGGGCTACCAGTTGCATAGGGGCATAATCGGGGATATCATCTCCCATATATAATATCTCATCCCAGCGAAGATCATTCTCAAATACGTAATCCTGCAGTTTTTCTTTCTTATCCTGCACGCCTACATATATATCTTTAATGCCCAGGCCTTGTAGCCGGCTGACCACACTTTCAGATTTGCCACCTGAAATAATCACTACGCGATAACCTTTCTTAACCGCCAGCTGCATGGCATAGCCATCCTTAATATTCATTCTGCGGGACATTTCCCCTCCCGGTAATAATTGCAGGGTGCCATCTGTCAGCACACCATCCACATCCAGTACGAAGGTGGTTACCGGCTTAAAAAGTGATAATATGTTCATAGTCGGTGGCGAAAATACGAATAATGCACTAACACGCACCTACTGTCCCTATCGCTTTTCATGGAAGTTATAGATGCTGTCCGACAGAACGGTGTATACCAGCTGGAGGTATTCGTCGTTGGCCAGCAGGTTCCGGTGCAGCTCCATGGTAGCTTCGTCCTGGCGGATGGCCGGGCCTGTCTGTACCGACTCCGGGGGATATTTCTCCAGCCGGTCGAAGGTTTCCCGTATGATGGGCTGCAGCAGGGTGAAGTCGAGCTGTTCATGATCGCAGTAGGCTTTGGCCCTTGCGATCAGGTGGTTGGTGAAGTTATTGCACAATACCGCTGTCAGGTGATATTGGAGGCGTTGATGGGAATCTGTCACTTCGATCCTGGAGGCGATACTCTGGGCCAGGGCCTGTAGTCTTTTGAGCACATCATCATTACTGGCCTCCAGCATAATCGGTATAGGCGGGTAATTTTTTACTTCCTTACGTATAGATTGCAGCGGGTATATTACGCCGATGTTGGAAGATATCCGGGAGATGGCACTCAGCGGAACGGCGCCGGCAGTATGGGCAACCATACGGCGGCCCAGGCGTAATTCGTCATTTAACATGGGATACGCCGCGTCTGATACCGCCAGGAGGTACATGTCTGCCTCCATATTAATATCCAGCAAATCGGTCGTAAAGGGAGCATGAAGCATTTCCGCCAATTCGGCAGCACGATCGGGGTTTCTTCCAATGATCTGCGTAATCTGGTGTCCGTGAATTTTCAGCAGGTGTCCGAAACAGTGAGCGATATTTCCCGTTCCGATAATAACAATATCCATTATTATTTTTTTAATTATAATGTAGATAATGAGGGATTCAAACCGCCAATATACTGCGTTTACGGTGGTAGTCGTTTTTTTCCTTACATTACGAGTGAATTTAAAGTATTAATGATACCTTATTTTTTATTTTCAAGGTACTTTTTTATACTTGCAGAATTCGTAAGGCTATTATTTTACGAAAAATTGCGTATTTAGCAGCATATTAAAGAAGCATACATGGCAAAAAATTTAGTTATAGTTGAGTCCCCAGCAAAGGCCAAAACCATTGAAAAGATCCTGGGAAAGGACTTTGAAGTCAAATCCTGCTTTGGTCACATCCGTGATCTGGAGAAGGACGACATGGGGATTGATATCGATAATAACTTCAAGCCAAAATATGTTATACCGGAAGATAAGGAAAAGGTTGTAAAAGACCTGAAGAAGCTGGCCAAAGATACCGACGAGGTATGGTTGGCAACGGATGAGGACCGTGAGGGGGAAGCCATTTCATGGCATTTGTGTGAGGTTTTAGGCCTTGATCCAAAAAATACCAAACGTATTGTTTTCCACGAAATCACCAAGCCTGCCATTGAAAATGCGGTAGCACATCCACGTAAGCTGGATATGGACCGCGTAAATGCACAGCAGGCCCGCCGTATACTGGATAGAATCGTAGGCTTTGAGCTTTCTCCTGTTCTCTGGCGTAAGATGAGCATGCGTAACTCGCTCTCCGCCGGTCGTGTACAGTCTGTGGCTGTACGCCTCATCGTTGAAAGAGAAAGAGAAATCAATGCCTTCAACGCCACCAGTACCTTCAAAGTAGAAGCCTGGTTTACCGGTAAAGATATTAACGGTAAGAGCATTTCCTTCAAAGCTGAAGGCCCCAACAAGTTCAAAACAGCCGAAGATGCGGAGAAATTCCTCACACAATGTGTAGGCGCCGCATATACGGTAAAGGATATCCAGGTTAAGCCAGGAAAGAAATCCCCGGCTGCCCCTTTTACCACCTCCACCCTGCAGCAGGAAGCCAGCCGCAAACTGGGATACAGCGTATCCAAAACCATGTTGCTGGCACAGAAACTCTACGAAAGCGGTAACATTACCTACATGCGTACGGACTCTGTCAACCTGTCTGATACCGCGATCGGAGATATCCAGAAAGCGATCGTAGGTAATTACGGAGAGAAATACCACCAGTACAGAAAGTTCAAGAATAAAAACGAGTCCGCCCAGGAGGCGCACGAGGCCATCCGTCCTACCTACATGGAAAATACCACCGTAGACGACAGCGATGCCCGCAAACTCTATGAGCTCATCTGGAAGCGTACCATCGCCAGCCAGATGTCGGACGCTGAACTGGAAAAAACCATCGCAAAAATCGATATCTCCACCAACCACGAAGAGCTGACTGCCAGTGGTGAAGTGCTGAAATTCGACGGGTTCCTCAAAGTATATATGGAGAGCCACGATGATGAAGATGTCAATGAAGACGATACACAGGAAGGTTCCTTACCTCCACTGGCCGTAAAACAGTCGCTGGACCTGAAGGAAATGAAAGCTACCGAGCGTTTCTCCCGTCCTGCACCAAGATATACAGAGGCCAGCCTCGTGAAAAAGCTCGAAGAGCTTGGCATCGGCCGCCCATCTACTTATGCACCTACCATTACCACCATCCAGAAACGCGGATACGTGGAAAAAAGGGACAAGGAAGGCATAAAAAGAGAATTCCGCATCCTGACGCTGAAAGCAGATAAACTCACAAAAAATACCGACAGCGAAAATACCGGAGCGGAAAAGTCTAAATTGTTCCCGACAGACCTTGGAATGATCGTGACCGACTTCCTGAACCAATACTTCAACTCTGTAATGGACTACGGTTTCACTGCAAAGATTGAAGGTGAATTCGATGAAATCGCCCATGGTAAAAAGGTTTGGAACGATATGCTGGCAGAATTCTACCAGCCTTTCCATAAAGATGTGGCCAATACCCTCGAAAACGCCGAGCGCGTAAAAGGAGAACGCCAGCTGGGTGTAGAAGAATCTACCGGCAAACCAATCGTGGCACGTATGGGCCGCTATGGCCCGATGATCCAGATCGGTCAGGCAGAAGATGAGGAAAAACCACGCTTCGCCAAGCTGAAACCTACCCAGAGCATCGAAACCATCAGCCTGGAAGATGCAATGGAATTATTCCGTTTGCCTCGTAACCTCGGCCAGTTCGAAGATTCAGACGTAATCATCAACATCGGCAGATTCGGTCCTTATGCACAACATGATAAGAAGTTCTATTCCCTGAAAAAAGAAATGGACCCTTACACCGTTGAGCTGGACGAAATCGCACCGCTGATCGTTGAAAAACGCACTGCCAAAGACGAACGTACCATCAAGGTATTTGAAAAAGAAAAAATCCAGATTTTAAAAGGTCCTTATGGTCCATATATCAAACAAGGCCTGAAGAATTTCAAAATTCCAAAGGAAAAGATAGACCAGGCCGCCGACATAACGGTAGAAGAAGCAAAAGCTATTATCGAAGAAGCGAAAGCCAATCCTCCTAAAAAGAAAGCTCCGCCAAGGAAGAAGAAAGCCGAGTAACCCTCGGCTCCGGACATACTGGCGGAGAGATTGACCATTGTTACACAGTTGACATGCGCGAAAACAGAGAAATAAACGCTTTGTTCCACCTGTTGGATGATCCGGATCAGGAAGTTTTTGATACCGTTGCCAATAAGATATTACTCTATGGCAAGGAAATCATTCCTAACCTGGAAAACCTGTGGGAGAATACAGTTGAGGAATCAATACAGGAGCGAATAGAACTGCTTATCCACCGGGTACATTACCAGGACCTGCAAGGCGCCCTGCGCGCCTGGAGTCAGCTGGAAATGCCGGAATTACTGGAAGGTGCCATTCTCATTGCCAAATATCAGTTCCCTGACTTGTCGCCCACCCAGGTAATGACAGAGATAGAACGTATCAAACGTAATATCTGGCTGGAACTAAATAATTATCTGACTCCACTGGAACAGATCAATGTGCTGAACAGCATGATATATAACTATTTCGGCCTGAAAGGAGAAGAAGTCTCCTACCAGCGCAAGAACCAGTTCTTTATCAACCAGGTGATAGAGTCTAAAAAAGGCAATCCTTTTACCAACGGTATCATTTACCAGGCACTGTGCAGTATGCTCGATCTGCCGGTATATGCCGTTAATATTCCCCGTCAGTTCATACTGGCCTATTTCGACTCCTTCGTGGATTTCTCGGAGCCAATAGAACCAGACGACTACAGGATACTGTTCTTTATAGATCCCATCCAGGGACAGATCTACACCCAGCAGGATGTAGACACCTACCTGAAAAGGGTTTCAGTACCTTCTGTGCCTAGTTATTTCAAGCCACAGTCTAACAAAAGAGTGATTCAGTTGCTCATAGATGAGCTGGCGAAATGCTTTAAAGAGGATAAAGACAGGTACAGGCAGGATGAGTTAGCTAACCTGAGCAGTATGCTGGAGGATTAAATCGATTATTTCCCGGCGGTAGCCGCCGCGCTTCGCGCGGAAATTTGATATTATTTTAAGCCGATAGCTTCGCTATCGGCTTTTTCGTTCCGCCCCTCCGGGGCGGGGAACGCTTCGCTTAGCAGCGACAAAGGAGGATGTATCTTGTGTATGGTACAAATTAAAAAGTCCATCGACTAGCGATGGACTTCTCAATTTCTTGCAAGAAAGATATTATTATAAAATAATCTCTTACTTAGCAGCTGGAGCAGCAACAGCAGCAGAATCAGCAACTGGAGCTTTAGCAGCAGTGTCAACAGCAGCAGAAGAATCAGCTGGAGTTGCAACTGGAGCAGCAGCCATAGTGTCTACTGGCGCAGTAGCAGTTGAGTCAGTAGAAGCAGATTTACCACCATTACAAGCTACGAAGAACATACCAGCAGCGATTGCGAATACAAATACTTTTTTCATTTTGTGTTGTTTATAGTTTTTTAAAACCGGCGCAAAGGTATTAATAAAATTCAAATTACAAAATATTAATACCTACAACTGCAATATTATTTCTTTCTGAAGAAGATCTTGATTGGCACTCCTTTAAAGTCGAAATGGCTACGGAGCTGGTTTTCCAGGTAATTTCTGTATGGCGCCTTGACATCGTCAGGGAGGTTACAGAAAAACGCAAATGCTGGCGTATGCGTAGGTATCTGCGTTACGTACTTGATACGGATAGGCGTACCACGAACCACCGGCGGATGGTATGCTTCAATTGCTTTCAGCATCACATCGTTCAACTTAGAAGTCTGGATTTTACGGGTACGGTTCTCGTACACTTCCAGGGCTACTTCAATCGCTTTGAAAATACGCTGCTTTTCAGTTACGGAAGTAAAGATGATTGGCACATCAGAGAATGGAGCAAGACGGTTTTTCAACTCTTTTTCGTAATCTCTGGCAGTATTGGTCGCTTTCTCCATGAGATCCCACTTGTTCACCAGCACCACAATACCTTTTCCTTTTCTTGCGGCCAGGCTGAAAATATTCAAATCCTGTGCCGTGATACCTTTTTCAGCATCTAACAACAGCATTACCACATCTGCCTCATCCAGCGCTTTAATGGCACGGATGACAGAGTAGAACTCCAAATCCTCCTGTACCTTGGTTTTGCGGCGGATACCAGCAGTATCTATCAACATAAATTCTTTCTGGAACATGTTGTAGTGTGTGTGGATGGTATCGCGGGTAGTGCCGGCAATATCAGACACAATGTTGCGTTCTTCCCCAATCAGTGCATTCAACAGGGAAGATTTCCCCACATTTGGCTGACCAATGATGGCAATTTTAGGAATATCATTTTCCATAGTAGCCTCACCCATATCGTCTGTGATGTGAGAAACCACATCATCCAACAACTCACCGGTACCACTTCCACTCATAGAAGAGAGGAAGAATATATTTTCGAAGCCAAGACTATAAAATTCTGTTGCTTCCAGCTGACGTTGCTGGTTATCTACTTTATTTACTACCAGGTAAACCGGTTTGGCGCTACGACGCAGCAAGTCTGCCACTTCGCTGTCCAGGTCAGTAATACCAGTAGTTACATCCGTCATGAAGATGAGCAGGTTTGCTTCCTGCATAGCAATCTTCACCTGTTTGCGGATTTCGCGTTCGAAAACATCATCACTGCCGGCAACAAATCCACCGGTATCGATCACGTTAAAAGTTTTGCCGTTCCAGTCTGCAATACCGTACTGACGATCACGGGTTACACCGCTCTGGTCATCAACGATAGCTTTACGCTGTTCCAATAAACGGTTAAACAATGTTGACTTACCCACGTTCGGACGTCCAACAATAGCAATGGTAAATCCTGCCATAATAATTTTATTAAATGATTTTCGTAATCACCTGCCAGCTTGACTAAATAGTAGATTTTTGCGAATTCATAAATCGTAACCTTCGGTTACGATTTGGTTTGTTCCGCGCTCCGCGCGGTGGTCGCTTCGCGTAAATCACCATCAGTTTTCTCTCACAGGAATTTATTAATGATTAATACCCGTATTCTTTCAAAAAGAGATCATTGTCGCGCCATTTACCTCTTACTTTAACAAACAGTTCGAGGAATACTTTGCGTTCAATGAATTTCTCAATATCCTGACGGGCCCTGGTACCGATCTCACGGATAGACTTTCCTTTTTCTCCAAGGATGATGGCTTTCTGTGATTCTCTGGTAACAATTATTTCAGCAGTAATTTTTGTCAGCGTATCCTTTTCCTGGAACTGCGTAACGATTACTGTAGTATGATAAGGAATCTCTTCTTCGAAGAGCTGGAAGATTTTTTCACGGATCATTTCTGCTACAAAAAAGCGTGTAGACTTATCCGTTAAAGTATCTTCCGGATAGAATGCGTTCGCTTCAGGAAGCATTGCTACGATTGTAGCCAGCAGCTCTTTCACGTTTTTCTGCTGTTTGGCGGCAATAGGTACTACCGCTTTTGCTTTACCCCACTCGTTACATTTTGCTACCAGCTGTTCCATCTCTTCTTTAGAGAGATTATCCATTTTGTTGAGGATAAGAATGCTGGGTACTTTTAATTTAAGCGAGTTGAAGAGTTCGAGATTTTCTTCGAGGTTATCACGACAGTCCATGATCAGGAGGGCTACGTCAGCATCTTCCAGCGCTGATTTCACGGCACCCATCATTTTCTCGTGCAGTTTATATTTAGGGTCGATGATACCAGGAGTATCAGAAAATACGATCTGGTAGCCAGGTTCGGTGAGTACACCTGTAATACGATGTCTGGTAGTTTGTACTTTAGGCGAGATAATAGCAAGTTTTTCGCCCATGATGGCGTTTAACAACGTACTTTTTCCCGCATTGGGCTTACCAAAAATATTTACAAAACCTGCTTTATGCATCATATCCCTATTTAAAAAATTGTTTCCCCCGAGTGAATTCACACATTGCCCTACAAGGAGCTGAAAGGCAAAGATAGCGCCTTCGGCGCTTATTCTATTTTATCATCTCTATAAAGAGATCATCAAACACCAACTGGAAAGGCAGCGCTTGTACCAATAAAAAAAGCCTTCTCTACTGAGTAGAGAAGGCTCTCTTTTTTGTAGCGAGGAGCGGATTCGAACCACTGACCTTCGGGTTATGAGCCCGACGAGCTACCTCTGCTCTACCTCGCAATGAGGGTGCAAAGATAGGATAATTTCAATTGCCACCAAATATTTTTGAATAAAATCAAAAAATATCTTCATAACTAATTGATTAATAGTTGAAATACCATAATGCAGAAATGGATCAGGCGGGTTAATTTACCGCTCAGAACGGTAAATCATCGGCTGGTAATTCCTGTTCAGGAACACTCACCAGCTCCGGCGGCGTAGTAGCGATGGCTACCTTTTTACGTTCTTCGTCCTTGCGGCTGAGTAGCTGAAGCTGCAGCACCTTTAGCCGCAAAGCACCGCCGATAGCACCAGTATTATTACTGATATAGCCCTCCACCCGGGGAGCACCTTCTACGAATACCATCGTGCCCTGTTGCAGATAAGGCGCCATATTATTGCGCTCCCACAGGCTGCAGTCCACCCAGGTAGTACGCTCCTGTAAAATGCCGGCAGCGTTCTTGAAACGCTCATTCACCGCAATGGTAAAGTTTAAAACAGCAACACCATTTACCTCACGTACAATGGCATCACGGCCCAAATGGCCAATCAACTGAAGTTTAATCATCTCAATAACTGATTAATTGGTTAACAAAAAAATTATTGACGATGACACAGGGAAGACATTGAAAATACCTAAAAATCCTAACCGGAAAAAATATTTTATTTTTTTCGTGTATACCTGCATACCTTTGTAACGGAAATCGGCTTTACTGCCGTTTTCACATGGGGTGCCTTACTTTCAGGCTGAGATCACACCCAAAGAACCTGGACCAGGTAATGCTGGTTAGGAAAGTGAAAAACAGAAATATATACTTATACATGAAACAGTTACTGTTGTGGGTACTGCTGGGTACAGCAGGTATCGTACAGGCGCAATCCGTCGTAACCGGTACCGTTACAAACAAAACAAACGGCCAGCCACTAGAAGGAGTATCCGTATCTGTCAACCAACACGGATCACTTACCGATAACAAAGGACACTTCAGCATTCAGCTGAAAAAGAAAGGCAATTATAAACTGCAGGCCAGCTATATCGGATTTAAGCCTTATACTGTCAGCATTAACGCCGACGACAATACGAAAGTCGATTTCTCTTTGGAAGAAACCGGCCTCTTCGTAAAACAGGTAGAGATCAGCAGCCTCCGCGCAGGGAAGAATTCTCCCTTCGTCAACAGCACCCTTTCTGCTGAAGAAATCAAGAAAGAAAATCTTGGCCAGGACCTGCCCATACTGCTCAACCAACTCCCTGCCGTAGTGACCAACTCCGACGCAGGTACCGGTATCGGCTATACGAATATGCGCGTGCGTGGTTCTGATATCACCCGCATCAACGTAACCGTAAACGGTATTCCTATCAATGATGCGGAATCACAGGGAACCTTCTTCGTGAACATGCCCGACTTCGCCAGCTCTGTCAGCAGTATTGAACTGCAACGTGGCGTAGGTACTTCCACCAACGGCGCAGGCGCCTTCGGTGCCACACTCAACCTCAGCACCAATGAGTACCACGACAAAGCCTACGGAGAACTCAGCAACAGCTTTGGTTCTTTCAACTCCTGGAAAAATACTGTCAAAGCAGGTTCCGGACTGATCAACGACCACTTCACCATCGATGCACGTCTTTCCAGAATATCCTCTGACGGATATATCGACCGCGCTTCATCTGACCTGAAATCGTTTTATACCTCCGCAGCATATATCTCCAAAAAAACTGCTATCCGCTTAAATATCTTCTCTGGTAAAGAAAAAACTTACCAGGCATGGTATGGCGTTCCGGAAGCCTTACTAAAAACAGACCGCACCTATAATCCCGCAGGTACAGAGAAACCAGGTGCTCCTTACGATAATCAGACAGATAACTATCAACAGGACCATTACCAGTTATTCCTCAACCAGGAAATCAACAGCCACTTTAACTTCAACGTGGCCGGGCACCTTACCCGCGGCCGTGGCTACTATGAGGAATACAAAGGCCAGCAGGCATTGGCGGATTACGGCTTACAACCTGTTCACATCAATGGCGCTACCATCGATACTACTGATTTAGTCCGTCAGCTCTGGTTAGACAACTATTTCTACGGCGGCATTTTCTCACTGAACTATACAGCGGAAAAATTCAACTGGAGTCTGGGTGGTGGCTGGAACCGCTATGAAGGCCAGCATTACGACAAAGTAATCTGGGCATACACCGGCATCGACAAAGATTATGAATACAACCGTTTTCCGGCAGATAAAAATGATTTCAACATCTACTGGAAAGGACAATATAAAATCACCAGCGCGCTGCAAGCCTTTGCAGATATGCAATACAGGAACGTGCGCTATAACATGAATGGCTTTGAATCTGCACCTGATTACAAGCCACACGTGAATTATAACTTCTTCAATCCTAAAGTAGGACTGAACTATTTCATCAATCCGGCTAACCGTTTATTCGCCAGCTTTGCAATAGGTCACAAAGAGCCTAACCGCACCGACTTTGAATCCAACATCGGTGCCAACGAGCCTAAGCCTGAAATGCTCCGCGACCTCGAAGCCGGTTACAGCTGGAGCGGCCGTAAAGCTAGTTTACAGGCCAATGTATACTACATGAATTACAAAAATCAGTTAGTACAAACAGGAAAGCTGAATGACGTAGGCGCCTATGTACGTACCAATATTCCTAAAAGCTATCGCCTGGGAGTTGAAGTACAAGGAAACGTGAAATTCAATGAGGTATTCAGTTTCAGCGCTAATGCCGCCTTGAGTCAGAATAAAGTACTTAACTTCAGCGGTGTATACTACGATGCTAACTACGACGCACATACGCTGGAATTCGGTAACACCAATATTTCCTTCTCCCCTGCTTTCGTAGGTGGTTATATGTTTACTGCGAAGCCTATCAAAAATCTGAATATAGACCTGTTAGGAAAATATGTGAGCAGACAGTATATGGATAATACCGGCAACAAGGCCAGCAGCCTGAATCCTTACTTCGTCAGCGATCTGCGTTTTAACTATATCATTCCGCAGCCGCTGTTCCGTGAACTGGGCGTACAACTGATGCTGAACAATATCTTTAATAATCTCTACGAGCCTAACGGAAGTACCTATGGTACCTATGTAAATGGCAAAGTACAACCAGATAATTACTATTACCCGATGGCAGGATTTAACTTCTTCTTTGGGGTGAATATAGGTTTTTAACCAGACCATATCCTAACCCCAGATACAAAAAACTCCTGCCAGTATTTGGCAGGAGTTTTCTTTTGCGATAAACAACATACTATCACAAGCTAACATAATCCGGAAATATCAATGGATAATCCGGTGATACAAAGGCATTCTTTTTAGTATATTCCTTACCTAGCGTAATTAATTTCTTTCCTGAAACCGGACAACACTTCCAGGTAAATTCATCTGTTACTGATCTATCTATATCAAACCAGAAAAATACTGCTTTAGTCTCCAAATCCTCATTTAACTTAATCAACGCTGCTATCATTGATTTATTAATTTCATTGGAGATATCATAAATAGCATTGTTATCATTGTCCAGCCATTGGCGGTATGCCGCAGTATATCTTACTTTCCACTGATGTAGATGAATATGTTTTTTAAGATGACTATATAAACTATCATTTGCAGCAACCGGGCTTTCATCCTTCGCACGAAAAATAATCTCATCTTCTGCCGGTAGCCACATCAGTGTATATATCTGCTTATTATTTTGATTGAAATTAACCACAACTTATACTGTTTGATATCTTAGTAAGTAACAATAACATACCTTAATAATTATTTACCATGTGAACTACCTCCGCTGTGAGTTTCTTACTGATCTCTTCCTTACTAGTTAATTGGTATTTAAAGCCTTTGTATTTAATACTGCAGAAATTAAATCTTCTTCCATCTTTGAAACAGATAGTAAAATAGGAAGTTCCTGGCAACCAGAAAACCGTTTGCATACCTTCTATTCTATCAAACAAATCGATATCTAATCTTTGTACAGGTTTGAAAATATGTTCAATCACAAACATCTTTTCCTGAATTTTCACATTATAGAAGTCTGCATAAAATTTAAATCCCAGCCATAAAAGTAATATAACTATTGCCAGGATAAGACCCACATAAAAATGAAAATCAAAGATAAAACAGGCGCCGAAAAGTACTATAATAAAGGCACTAAAGCCTAAATATCCTTTTTGGTTATCAATACTTATATCATCCAGGGTATAGTTATTCATTATTCTTCCTCCTTATATTTTATTTTGATACCTGCTTTCAAACGTATATCCTATCAAGTTATCAAGGAAAATCACCGGCAGTCATCATCCATATCCAATATCGGGAATTAACCTTGTAAATTTTTACGTAAATTTGCTAACATCCGTTGTACTGTTACTTTAGATACTTTTCACATGCGACCCATATACCTGATTCTAATAAGTCTGTCTGTCATAGCTATTTCTGCCAACGCTCAGGAGCAAGTGCTGGCGCAAAAAGACAGCATCGTAAATAAAACAATAGATCTCCCTAACAAATACTACAGCACTGTTTCCAAAAAATCAGATGCCTTAAACCGGCAGCTGACCAAACGCACTGCGAAAGCCCTTAACCAGATGTCCCGTTATGAGGAGCAGATGAAAAAGCGTATGGCGAAACTGGATTCAGTTAATGCGCAAAAGCTCTTTAATGATAGTGAACAGCAGTTTGCTGCGCTGAAAGATAAACTGAAAGCCAAAACAGATAAGATTCCGGGAAAGAAATTACTGGGGAATAGTTTAGGTGTAGACTCTCTTTTCAATACACTCAGCTTCCTGAAGCAATCCAATATTTCTGCGGATAAAGTCCCGGCATTGAACGGCAGCCTGAAATCAGTAACAGCACTTCAGGATAAACTGGCCATATTGGAGGAAGCCAAAGCGTTTATGCAGCAGCGTAAACAGTTACTCAACGGCCAGCTGGGCAATATGCCAGATATGGCAAAGAGTCTGCAGGGCATGAACAAGGAAGCCTATTACTATGGTCAGCAGGTGAAAGAACTGAAGGAATCTTTCAGTGATAAAAAGAAAATTGAGAAGAAAGCCCTTGAACTGGCGCAAAAAGTTCCTGCCTATAAAGATTTCATGGCGAAGCACAGCTACCTCGCAAGTCTGATGGGTATAGATGCAGGCGGAAGCAGCGCCACTCCTGATCTTGCAGGGCTTCAGACACGCACGCAGGTAGAACGCCTTATTCAGCAACGCCTGGGAAGCGGCCCTAATGCCGCATCAGCGGTCAGCAGTTCCATGGCAGAAGCACGCGCTAAAATGGACGATCTTAAAAAGAACTTCCCAGGACTCGACAATGCCGGCGAAATGCCCAACTTCAAGCCTAATGAAATGAAATCCAAAACATTCCTGCAACGACTTGAATATGGCGGAAATATACAGTTCCAGCGTAACACCAGCTTTTACCCTACCACCAGCGATATCGCAGGGCAGGTTGGTTATAAGTTCCATAAAAACGGGGTTATCGGATTGGGTGCCGCCTATAAGCTTGGTATGGGACAAGGGTTTAACCACATCGCCTTCAGCAGTGAGGGAATAGGCCTTCGCTCCTTTGTAGACTGGAAACTGAAAAACACCTTCTTCCTGAATGGTGGCTATGAACAAAATTACCAGCCGGTTACCCTGAGCGCTATACCAGGCTTGGCGCAGTGGACACCAGGCGGGTTAATAGGTATAAAAAAGAAATATAAGGTAAGTTCCAAAGTAAAGGGTGATGTATCACTACTATTCGATTTCCTATATTCTTCACATATACCTAATACTGATCCCATTAAACTGAGGATGGGGTATAATTTCTAAGACTAATTATAACACTAGCCCAAACTGTTAATGCTAAAGCCAAATCCCTTTTTTTCTTTAAGATCAATTAACATCTGCCAGAATGACTCGCCACCGTCATCCACCTCTATTATCTGGCTTGAAAGGGGAAAGGGGTAATTTGAAAGTAACGCATTCACCCAAATTACTTTATGTCCTGATTTATCAAAAAATCCAACATACTGTCGTTTATACATTTTTAAATGGGCACAAATATGCAATTTGTAGCTTGACGTTTTTTCTTCCTCTTCCAATTGTAACTTTACAATACGCTCCACTATCGCTATTTCAGCCGGTGTTGGCGTAAACCGACCACGTGCTTCCTCAAAAACCCACTTTTCCACTTTTTTGAAAGACGCCGGGAATATATATCCTTCATAGTCTGGCTCTTTTATATGACCGGCCTGACCTAAAACGCAATTACTAACAAATAGTAAGATTAAAACTAAACACTTCTTCATCCGATAATTATTTCAAGCATTAAGTTCCTTTACAAGACCCTCTGATTCCCCTTCCAACTCTTCAAAACATCCATATAGAAAAGCTTAAATTCTTTTCTCCCCCCACCTACACTTACCTTGAAACTGCTGCCGTTATTCATTGTAACCAGAATATAAGGGGAATAGGTAAGTCCTGCATTATAAACAGTATCCATCGACTTTATATCCTTGTAAAATGCAGTTTTTATGACGTTCTTTGTGCTGTCTCTGGAATCGATCCAGTACATCGCAATTCGTTTTTCTGTAAAAAAGTTCCCGGCATAGCTTTTCTTGTATTCAGAATAGAATTTAATCACCTGCTCATCTTTATCAAGAATACCCAGTGCACCTATACGCTTTATATCAGCAGCCGAGAGGTCATTCCCCTGAATAAGGTGATTACAGGAAACTAATAATCCGGCAACCAGGATGCCGCAAAAAATATATCTCATTAAATACTTAATTATCATTGCTCATTTTCCTCCTGTATCTGCTCCTGAACAAAATCATATAAACTAAATGGATCCTCTCCCTGCGGATCATCGGCAGGTTTCTCTTCCATCAGCTTATTATTGTGCCACCAGCGTACAACCGTTTCTTCAAGAAAAATAAACTGCTCATAGGTTGTTTTTATCACTTTAACTTTGTGTGATTCAAATATTGGTCGGTTGTATAGCATATCCTTAGCTGTATAATAAACCACCTTTCCGTCTTTCAGGTAAAATTCATATACCGACTTCCCTAACTCCCCATAAAACACCACATGTAATTTGACGGTATCCGTAGCAGCAATGTAGGCAATTGCCTCCCCCATTTCTGCAGATCCTTTAATGATGGTGGTAATCTTTTTCGTGGACTTCAGATATTTGTCCGTACTATCTTTATAATCTAAAATTGTCTGTATATACATGGTAACGCCCATTGGTGTGAGCGCCGGCAATGGCGGGCTGTTCCTGGAAGTGGAGTCTTCTACCACTTTCACCAGCGAATGACTATCTGTTGGCAACATGGTATCGACTCTCCACGTAGTTTTCTCCTTCCTGACGTTATTACCACAAGCGGTTAACAGTATTGAAATTACCGGTACATAAAATAAATAATACTTCCTGTACACCATAGTAGTGGAATATTTTGAGATTGGCTATAAACGTAGATGAAAACAAAAGGTAATAAATTAAATGAAAGATATCCGATGCTTTACACTACTGGATAAGATGCAAGGGAATAAACTACAAAATACTATTAAACAGATCATCTCCAATCATCGAGTCTCTTCACCTCAAGCCATTTTTAAACTTCAATATGCGGGATATTAAAAATGACAATGATTAAATATACAATCAAAAATGGCAGGGTAAAGGAAAAAAGCACTAAGAAGACTGATAATATCATCCCTGTTATACGCTTTCCCACGGATGCTGTTTCATAGTGTTTTAATATTTCTTCATATCGGCGTTTCCGATAAAAATAACGTTTATTAAAAATACTAACCGCTATCATTAATACACCAAATGCAGACAAAGCTGCAATAAGGGAATATGTTGCCATTAACACACCAAAACATATGGGACCTGCCAATACCATTAATAAAAACATATCCATGTAAACCTTTCCGGAATAGCTGGCATCCCCGGAGCCAAATTTTTTGGCAAAAAACGTTAAATGTGCAAAAAGATAATTGTAAAAATTCATGTTAGACCATATCTGGCAGCATTCATTTCGGTGTAGCCCATTTCACCATCAGACCAAAAAAAAGACCGATGTCAGCTCTATTTACCATGTGTTTATATTAAACTATAATTCTCCACAACATACAAATCAATATGCGGATATGCATCACCAATATGATTAATAACCCGTTTTACCTCTTCCCAGTCCAGCTTTCCCAAACCTGCGCCTATTCTTGGTAATGCGATGTTATCCACGCCTGCCGTAGTTGCTTCTTTCATCATTTTATCAAGCCCCTGCGTAACAGTATCTAAAGTAGCCGGGGTTGTCCAGCTTTTCTGTGTACCTACGTTAAATACATAACCGTCCTGGTATTTGTAGGTAAATACGTCTCCGGGTTTAAAATTACCCGTTTTGCAAAGCTGTTTATAGCTGAGATACATTTCCGGAAATTTCTCCTTAAATGCGACTGCAATGCCTTTTCCCATGGCACCTGCACAATTACAGCCATGTGCATAGTTTTTTGTTTCCGGTAACTGGAAGATATCTCCTGTCGGTATGTAATGAATCATTGAATCTGTTTTGATCTCGGAGTTGGTCAACAAATATGCTCCTGCACTTATTATAAAGGGTTAAGATATCTGCTAAAGATATAGATTTTTAGTTAGATGGATATACTTGCATTTAACATTTCTACCGATGAATTTCTATCTCACATCTTACAAAACAATATTTATACAATGTTAAAATTAGCGCTAACCGCTCATACTGTTACCCTGTTAAAACGCAGTAATACAATCAATTTCAATCAGTTTCATCCTTAGTCCAATTAGTTAAAACCCCTGAGAATGCTCATTTTAACAACCTAATAGTGGAAATTTGTGGTGTAAATAGATTCGATTCATCTAAATCTTATGATCATGAAAAAGGTGATGGTTTATTTATTCGCAGCTGGAATGGGATTTACAACAATAAGCTTGATCCCATCACATGCGAACGCTAACTCCGGCCGTCATGAAATGAAAAAAGAAGCCAGAGCAGAAAGGAAGGCAGAGAAAAAAGAACGTAAAGCCAGTCATTATGTTTACATGAATGATAACAGTTACTGGTACCCAAGAGCTGCCCTTCCTGTAACGGAAGCATATGTACCCCAGGATGTAATCAGTACTTTTGAAAACAAGTACGGTAGTGCCCTGTATGATATTACTCCGTTAAAATCCATGAATGGTATGGATCGTTATAATGTGCGCCTGATAAACAATGGCGTTGTTGAGGCCATCACAGTAGACAATACAGGTGCGCCTGCCATGTAAAATACGAAGTTCCTATCCGTGAATATTGTGGCCTTCCGCTTTGGCGGAAGGCTTTTTTATGCAAAAATATTGAAGAAAGGAGGCCACTTTCATACACAAGCCACAATAACCTGGACACAACATCCTGAATTTACAGACTCATTTGGAAACATTATCACCATAGATTTCTGTTAGGTGAGACTATGCACTTATTACATCTGTTTATCTTCCGTACACATCAATCTCTTTCTCCATTCTCATAATGATAATGCTCTTGACCTGCTGATGTAAACTTACCAATGAACAATGAAGTAGTGTGTTCCTCCTTCTTTACATGAAACATCCCTTCTTTAACTGCCCAATCATAAACTCCAGTATTAATTGGATATTGGGTCAGTACGCCAGTCAATTTATTGGTCCTAATCCAATTTTCAGCAAGTATTAATTCCGTAAATACCCCAGATGCAAAGCGCCCCATTTCTCCATTAAAAAGCCAAACGAATTCCATAAACTATTTTTTTATTGTCTATTGTCTATTATAGTTATACCAGCGCCCAATCTTTTTCAATGCACTGCGAATATCTGATTTAAATTCATTTACAAATTTTTGTTGAGTAGGTGTCAACTCTGGAGATCCATCAGTTGGTTTTCCATTTTGCCCAACTTTAGTTTCTGGCCCCCCTCCCTTTACATGTACGTGTGGAGGACCATGATCTCCACTTCTCGTATAATGCTCTGCCTTTACTTTCCCATTATCTGCCACTGTTTTTGATGGCAGAGTAGGTTCTGTATATTTCCCTCCTGATTTAGTGGTACCTCCTTCAGAAAACTTAATCGGTGTAGCCAAATTTTTTACAGAAACTACAGTTGCAACTGTTCCATGGATTAATGCGGGAACTGCAATAGGAGTCGCTACACCTACAGTTAATACTTCGTCAACTCCAGAACCGAGAACTTCAATGGCACCTTGAATAGTACTATATGCATCTGCCCCTTTTTGGCCAATTTGGTAGGCTATTGCATTATTTCCCGTCAACCCAGTTTCACTAAAGTATTTGCGGCCTATACCCGCCGTAAATTGATTAGTTACGTATGCATTTCCGGCCCCCAAAGCAGCAGAGATAATTTGATCTTTGACATTTATTACCGCCTGTTGCAACCTACCCCACAAACCATCATCGGGCTCATCTCCTAAAAAGTCTTTATATCTAATTGGGTTGTTGAAATTTGAGGCATAAGGAGACCACATCTCCATCTCATCTATCTTCGGATCTATCTGGTTCCACCTGCCAATCTGAGAATCAAGATTCCTAAACTGCGCATCATATATCAAGGTCTAATTCACTCGTATACGCTATCCCATTATACTTCTTACGGTTCTCAGGATAATTACACACCTTCAACACCGTCGAACTTATCCCCGCCATTGTCAACCCAAAAGGATAATAGTGCGTTTCCTCCAGTACCTGTCCTGCAGCCTGCGTTACCACCAGGTTATCGAAGAACACTTCCTGCTCTTTTTTTATAATGTCTCCTCTGTCATTACCATATTATCCAGACCTGGCTGTTATAATTGATCGGGCACTACAACCTAAAATAAGTAGAATAAGAAAATTGAAATTGTATTCATAATCCCATAGGTTTCAAACAGGCATCGCAAAATAGGAATAATTGATGCATACTAGTTCATATATACACTTATCTTCCCAGTGAACTTAAAATAAAAATCGCAACAGGAAGTCCCTGATGCGATTTTTATTTTAAAAGTAATTGAAGAAGAGTACTTTGATTTTCATTCATGCATGAAAAAGATACTATAAAGCAGTTAGCATTATTTTCAGTTGCAGCTTATGAAGCTCTTCAGGTTTTGTGTGAGATTTCCACCTTTATCCTTATACTTCGGGAGGTGGCTCATTTCCATTCTATTGTGAGCTCAGCAGACTTCCGGCAACAAACAGGGACTTCCAGGGTAAGTGTAACACTTTCCATCCATTTTGGCCGCTGTACTTAGGTGGTTATATATAACTCCGCCTTGTATACAGTTTCTGTTCGTCGGCTTAGATGGTTGCCGCCAGCGGCCTTCAGATTCCACCTTACTATGGGCCCTTGCTATTAACTAATGCTTCCAACTGCAAAGCGTATTTGGGACTCTCACCCTAGAGCAACTACTACATGCCTTCCACACCCACACCCTATTGCTGCGGGTATATTATTGTTAGCTTTGTTACATATCAATATTACATAGGATAATCAACCTTCCAGGGATATGTAAATTTACAAGGCTCTATATCTATCACTTTCAAAATATCATATATTTCCTCTTCCGTATTTGCATAATATTTCTTCAAAAATAGTATATCCTCATCTGCGATGTCATAGTCAATTCCTGCACCTATTTTTATTTCTCTTTCTAAAACAATCCATTTATTTTCATAACGAACCTGTCTTAGGTGATCATATTCAGGTAAACGCAGTATGCCTACCCATCGACGACAGCCAGCTATTGATGCCTTTGCTTCAGCAACAATTACCTCTCCCATTCTAAATCTATTATAAATCGTAAGTTGAAACTTTGTCATAAAAAATTACTCAAAAAATATTCTTAAAACGCCACCATCTTCTAAATGAACTTGTAAATGCATAATATTTCCATGGGGATTACTACGAGAATGGTTTACCAGCCAGCCGGTTTCATCAAATACATCATCCCAGTGATAATGCATGGTTTTGCTATTAAAATACTGCTTAGCCGCAGGCCCATTAAATGCACTTGAATTTTTATAACCAGCGCCATTAAAAAGTCCTAAAAAAAGCTCTTCAGCTTCTGCTCTAGTCTTTACAAATATACTTAATTTACCACTGGCAATTTCCTTCGCCGCAAGCGATACTGATTTAGATGACCATTTAAATGTTTTTAGAATTCTTCGGCCACTTGCTACCAAATTGATTCCTTCAAAGTCAACAAAAGCCAACTCCTCCGGAACTATAAATGCTAAAGGCGTTATCCGTTTTGTTAAACGGCCATCAAGATCAACATCTCTTCCATAAAGGGATCTTCCTCCAAATATTAAAGTTTTAAATAAACCTTGGGATGGCATTACTTTCCACCCAAACCCATAAGTAATTCCAAATCCAACATTACTCCAATCTTGGTGCGTAGAGCTTGGAGATACAGCGTATGTAGGCAATTGAACTACATCCGAGTTCGGCTTAAAGT